>PLBP01000003.1 GCA_003135415.1 Hyphomicrobiales bacterium | reverse complement strand
CTGGCCACGTTGACCACGTCGCCGAGGACCGTCGCGTCGCCACCGGCATGGGGGGCACCGACCAGGACCTCCCCGGTGTTGACGCCGACGCGCAAGCTCGGGCGCTCGGGTCCCAGCTCCTCGTACAGGCTCTGCTGCATCTGCAGGGCGGCCCGCACCGCCCGCTCGGCGTCGTCCTCATGGGCCGTAGGTGCGCCGAAGAGGGCCACCATGGCGTCGCCCATGATCTTGTCGACCCTTCCCCCGTAGGCCGTGACGTCGCGGGCCAGGCGGGCAAAACAGCGGTCGAGCAGGTTTTTGACCTGCTCGGGGTCAGCCGACTCGGCCAGTCCCGTGAACCCGACGATGTCCGCGAAGACCACGGTCACAATGCGCCGCTCGTCGGCCCTGGCGTGCAGGGGCCGCCCGCAGGACGCGCAGAACCGGGCGGAGTCCGGGGCTGGGGTCCCGCACGACGCGCAGTTCACGACCCAAGCGTAGAGGCACGGCGGAAGTTGAGCGTGGTCGTCGGGTGCGGTTGGTGAGCGGTCGCGTCCCGACGTTCCTAGTCGGGGGCGGGTTGGTACACGTCGCCCCCTGCGGCGACGAACTCGGCCGACTTCTCCTTCATGCCGAGCACGATCGCTTCTTCTCCGGACACGCCGTGTGCCTCAGCGTAGGCGCGAATGTCCTGGGTGATGCGCATGGAGCAGAACTTCGGACCGCACATNNCCGCACATGGAGCAGAAGTGGGCAGTCTTGGCCGCCCCCGCCGGGAGGGTCTCGTCGTGATAGGCGCGTGCCGTTTCCGGGTCGAGAGACAGGTTGAACTGGTCGTCCCATCGGAACTCAAACCGTGCTTTTGACAGCGCGTCGTCCCTGGTCTGGGCGCCGGGGTGGCCTTTGGCNNGCGTGGGCGGCGATCTTGTACGCGATCACCCCGGCTTTCACGTCGTCGCGGTTCGGGAGGCCTAAGTGCTCCTTCGGCGTGACGTAGCAGAGCATTGCCGTCCCGTACATCCCGATCATGGCTGCGCCGATCGCCGAGGTGATGTGGTCGTAACCGGGGGCGATGTCGGTGGTCAGCGGACCGAGCGTGTAGAAGGGAGCCTCGTGGCACCACGCCATCTGCAGGTCGACGTTTTCCTTGATCTTGTGCATGGGGACGTGGCCGGGCCCCTCGATCATGACCTGCACATCGTGTTGCCACGCGATCTCCGTTAGCTCACCCAGCGTGCGCAACTCGGCCAGTTGGGCCTCATCATTGGCATCTGCGATCGATCCCGGCCGCAGACCGTCACCGAGAGAGAACGCCACGTCGTAGGCGCTCAGCAGCTCACAGAGCTCTTCGAAGTTCGTGTAGAGGAAGTTTTCGGTGTGGTGGGCGAGGCACCACGCGGCCAGGATCGACCCGCCCCGACTCACGATCCCGGTGACGCGCTGAGCGGTGAGGGGAACGAATGGCAACCGCACCCCGGCGTGGACGGTGACGTAGTCCACACCCTGCTCGCACTGCTCGACGATGGTGTCCCGGTAGAGCTCCCAGGTGAGCTCTTCAGCCTGGCCATCGACCTTCTCGAGCGCCTGATAGATGGGCACAGTCCCGATCGGGACCGGCGAGTTGCGGATGATCCACTCGCGCGTTGTGTGAATGTCGCGCCCCGTAGAGAGATCCATCACCGTGTCGGCGCCCCATCTGGTCGCCCACGTGAGCTTCTCGACCTCGTCCTCGACCGAGGACGTCACCGCCGAGTTGCCGATGTTGGCGTTGACCTTCACGAGGAAGTGGCGACCGATGATCATCGGCTCAGATTCGGGATGGTTGATGTTGGCCGGGATGATGGCCCGTCCTGAGGCAACTTCGGCCCGCACGGTGGCGGCATCGACGCCTTCGCGGATGGCGATGAACTCCATCTCGGGGGTGATCTCGCCCCGCCGCGCATAGTGCAGCTGGGTCACTCGGCGGCCGGGCCTGGCCCGGAGCAGCGGGCGCCGCTCGCCGGCAAAAACGCTGGTAGATGGGCCTAAACGCACCGCGGCGCGGCCATCGTCGCGTGGGTCGACGCGGCGTCCGCCGTACGTTTCGACATCCTCCCGGGCCAGGATCCATGGCTCGCGCAGCGGCGGCAGCCCGGTTCGCGGATCAGAGCCGGGCCCGCTGGTGTCGTATATCCGGATCGGGGAGTTATCCCCCGACTGGTGCACTTCGATGAACGGCACCTGGATGTCGTCGGTCGCCGCCCGCGCTGCCGCGTAGACCTTTTGCCTCATGTCGTCGGTCATTGCCATCGAGCACTCCCTTCGCCGGCATTATCCGGATCAGGTCAACGGTCGGCGCCCTTTGCGCCCTCTCAGCCCATGCGAGCTCCCGTGCGAATCAGTCTCTCACATCACATCAAAGATGACGCGCGGCTGACCTTCGCGTACTTCGAGAGTTGCCGGAAGCCCGAGCAGATCGATGGCTGATCGCGTCGTTGATGACGCGTGCAGGCTCACCACCTCACCCTTCGCCTGACCTTGGGTGATGGCCAATTCGAGATGCACACCGTCGCGATTGGTGTCCTCGAAAGCGTCTACGACGACAACTGAGTAGAAACCGTCGATTAGGGGTTGCATGCCAAAAAGCCTTGCAAATAAAGGGTTTCTCGTCCAGCGAAAAAGAGAAAGCCTTGTCCGTCAAGGGGGAATGCTTGACCTGGGCCTCCAAACCGTCTTTGCTTGCATGGAACTTCCCCATACGCCAGGAGGTGGCGGTGAACAAATCCGAACTCGTTGATGAAGTAGCCAGTGCGGCGAGCCTCGACAAGAAAAGTGCCGAGGCCGCCGTGACGGCCATGATCGACGCGGTGATTGCCGAGACGAAGGGGGGCAACAAGGTCACGCTCTTCGGCTTCGGCACGTTCACACCCAGGTCCCGTGCCGCTCGCATCGGTCGTAACCCACAGACGGGTGCGCCGGTGAAGATCGCTGCATCGAAGGGCGTGGGGTTCGCACCTGCCTCTGCCTTCAAACAGGCGCTCAACCCCAGGGCCGCTGCCAAGAAGGCAGCGACTGCCAAGAAGGCAGGACCAGCCAAAAAAGCAACATCGAAGAAGGCAGCACCAGCCAAAAAGTCAGCCAAATCCGCAAAGAAGAGGTAAGGAGACTCACCTGATGCCCCCTGTCAAGAAGGCGGCCCCTGCGGCCAAGAAAGCAACTGCTGCAAAGAAGACCGTCCGCAAAGCGGCGGCCAAGAAGACCACGGTCCGCAAGGCCTCCGCGCCCCGTAAGACCACTGTCCGCAAGGTAGCGGCCAGGAAGACGACGGCCCGGAAGTCAACTGCGAAGAAGGCAACCAAGAAGCGGGCTCCGGCCAAGAAGGCCGCGGCGAAGCGGGCTCCGGCCAAGAAGGCCGCGGCGAAGCGGGCTCCGGCCAAGAAGGCCGCGAAGAAGCGGGCACCGGCCAAGCGGGCAACCGCGAAGCGGGCTCCGGCCAAGCGGGCTCCGGCCAAGCGGGCAACCGCGAAGCGGGCTCCGGCGAAGCGGACCGCGCGCAAGACCGTCCGGAAGGCCACCACGGCCCGCAAAGCGGTCAAGAAGTAACTTTAAACACCTCATGGCGCGAGACGGGGGCCCTCTGGGCCCCCGTTCTCGCGTACATGGGTCGTACCGAGCGGCTGGGTCGTACCGAGCTGCTGCTGCTGCCGCCGTTTACCTTCCGGCTAGAGGTCACGCATGATCTTGAAGCCCTCGCCGGACGCTAGGCCGGCTCGGGCGCCGTGATCGGCCAAACGAGACAGGACGCGAGCGCGAAACGCATCGATCTCGGCGCCGGCGTCGGGGTCCTCGATCCGCATCGTCGAGCGGAACTGACTGCGATGGGCGAGGAGTGCCTCGATCTTGGCCGCGATCGTGCGATCAACTGCCGATTCGACGTGATCCGGTTCTTCGGCCTCCCACAGCAGCAGTGTCTCGGGACGGTGCGGTGGTTCGCCCTGCTCGGGGAAGAAATGGGGATCGCGAGCGGCCACGATGCCGTCGGTGGCGAGGAATCCGGCGTTGCGATGATCCGGATGCAGCCGGTACCTGCGCCATGGGTCGTGGCCGAGCACGACGTCGGGCCGTAGCTTGCGAAGCCAGTAGGCCACTTCCCATCGTTGCCGGAGACCGCTCTCCAGCTCACCATCGGGCCAGCCGAGAAAGATCACGTCGCCGTCACCCCCGAGTGCTCGCGACGCGGCGCGCTGTTCGTCTTGGCGCAGCGCGACCAGGCGGGCAGTGTCTTCGTCGGGGTCCCATGACCCTTTGGCGCCGTCGGTGCAGATGAGGTGGAAGATCCGGCAACCTTCGGCGGCCCACTTCGCCAACGTGGATCCGGCGCCGAACTCGATGTCGTCCGGGTGGGCGCCGATAGCGAGGGCGCGGCGGGGGACAGGAAGGTCGACCGAGACCGTCATGGCTTCGTCAACGGTGCAGTCAGGCCGGTGAGGTCAGCGGGTACATCGACGTCCCAACCGAGGGACGGTTCGCGCAGCACTCGCGGTGCGAGGCCAAGCCGTACCGCCGCCGCCACATGGCGCGCAAAGGACCCAGTTCCGTAGGAGAACTCGAATCCGCAGGTCGCGGGCAGGCACACCACGTTGGTACCGTCATCGTGGCGGTCGGGCACCAAAGTGATCCCATCCAGGTCGGCGAGCCACGCGAACGACCTGGCCAGGGGCAGGTCGGCGTGGGCCACGATCACCTGGGCGTAGCCGGCTTCGGCCAGCTGCTCGACGCCGATGGTCACCGCACCGTTGAGCCCGCGACCCGGCTCGGAGATGACGGTCGCTCCGTGCTCGGCGGCCCAGCGCGCCACCTCGGGGTCGTCGCACACCACCGCGACGGGGAGTGGCCGGGCCGCGGCCAATACCCGCTCGGCCATGCGGCGGGACAGCTCGGCGCGAGCAGCCTCGTCGAGCGCGGGCGCCAGCCGAACCTTGGCGTGGGCAAAGGCCTTCACCGGCACGAGCACCGCGGCCGGTCGCGGTGAGAGTGACACTGACGAGGAGTCTAGGGTGAGGCCATGGCAACGACGGCTGCCCGGTTCGCCGCGTAGCGGTGGGCGTCCGTTCCTGGCGGCTGCGCCGGGCTGCGCCGGGCGAATTGCTCCCGATTGGGGTGCAACTGGGCGACGGGTGGGTACTCCCGTATTGGATGCAACGGCAATTGGACCCCCGGTCGCCGGCTTTCGTCCCTCGGGGACAACTCCGCTTGCTCACGAACATGACCAGCCGGAACTGGACCGCGGTGGGCACGGTCGCGTCACCGCGGCGGGCGATCGTCGATCCGCGCGGTCTGGTGACACCGTGGTTCGGCGGCTGGTCTCTCGACTGGTGGATCGGTGCGGACGACCGGTGGCGTTTCCCGTCCCGGGAGACAGCGGTGCGCCAGGGTCTGGTTGAGAGCACGCCCGTCGTGGAGACGACCATGCGTATCCCGAGTGGTGACGCGGTGCAGCGCGTCTACGCCGTCCGCGGCGAGGAGGAGTTCGCGGTGGTCGAGGTGACCAATCGCAGCCCCGTGCCGGTGGCCGTCGCCTTCGCCGTTCGCCCCGTCAACCCGGAGGGCTTCGCGTTCGTGCAGGACATCGCCCTGCACGACCGGACCGTCACCGTCGATGGGCGCCCCGCGTTGTACCTGCCGAGGAAGCCGGCGGTCATGGCGGGTGGCACCTACGCGGACGGCGACAGCGCCGAGGTCGTCGTGAGCGGGCGGGCCGGCGACTGCCTGCCCAGCCCGCTGCGTTGCCAGGTGGGCCTGGCCCAGGCCGCCTTCGTGTTCCCCTTGCCGCACTCCACGACCCTGCGGGTGGCGTTGCCGCTCGTCTCCGAGCGGCGTACGCGCCGCCGCGGCCTGGCCCGGGGGCGGGCGGCGCCGCCCGCATCGGTGTCGGTGCCGGTGTCGGTGCCGGTGTCGGTGCCGGCGGGCGAGGAGGCGGCTCGGGGCTGGAAGGCGCAGACCGAGCGCGGCATGACGCTCGAGTTGCCTCTGGGCCCCCTCGCCGAGCGGGTGGCGGCCAACCGCCGTCTCCTGTTGTTGTTCCACACGGGAGCCGAGGTCCATGCGGGCCTGTACAGCGACACGTACGACCGGTTTTGTTTCCGCGACGCGGCGTACCTGCTACGTGCTCTCGACTGGTACGGCTACCACGACGAGGTCGCCGAGGTGCTGCGGTCGTATCCGGAACGCCAGCGGCGTGACGGGTTGTTCAGCAGCCGGCGCGACGAGTGGGACGCCAACGGTTGCGCCCTCTACGCGATGGCCGAGCACTGGCGTCTGACCCGCGACTCTGAGTGGCTCCATCGCCTCGACCGATCGGTTGTCCGAGGCGTCCGGTGGGTTGAGCGGAAGCGGCGTTCGGGGCGGCGCCGCACAGATCCCACACTGACCGGCTTGCTCCCGGCCAGCATCTCGGCGGAGCACCTGGGTCCGTTTGACTACTACTACCGGGATTCGTTGTGGGGCCTTCGGGGTCTCCTGGATGGGGCCGAGCTCCTAGCCGCCGTGGGCCAGCCCGAGAAGGCGGCAGAGGCCCGCGGCTGGGCCGGCGGGATGGCCGCGGACCTTGACCGTTCCCTCGCCCTCGTGGCCGAACAGCTCGGCACGCTGGCGATGCCGGCCGGTCCGCGCCGCAGACTCGATTCGGCGGCCATCGGTTGTCTTGCCGCCTGCCAACCGCTCGGCTTGCTCTCGGCCACCTCGCCCGCCATCGCCGCCACCGCCGAGCTGATCCGGTCGCGGTTCTGCAGTGACGAGGCCTTCTTCGACGGCATCAGCCAGACGGGACTCGGTACGTACCTCACCCTGCAGCTCGCCATGGTCGAGCTTGCCGCCGGTGATCGCCGCGGCCTCGACCGGTTGGAATGGTTGGTCCGCATGGCATCGCCCACGTCGTGCTGGCCCGAGGCGATCCATCCGCAGCTCGGTGGGGGGAGCACCGGCGACGGCCATCACGGGCGGGCCGCGGCGGACTTCCTGGCCATGGTCCGCAACCTGTTGGTCCGTGAGGCGCCGTCGTGTGCGTCGACGCTCTCCGCCGCGGTCGTGGCACCGGCCCCGGGGCTGCTGCTGTGCTCGATGCTGCCCAGCTCCTGGCTCGGCCAGGGTCTGGAAGTCCATGACGCGCCGACGGCCTACGGCCGGCTCTCGTTCGCGGTCCGCTGGCACGGTGAGCGCCCCGCGCTCATGTGGGAGTTACGCGGCTGGGAACGCGCCGCGCCGGTGCGGCTGAGCGCACCGGGGCTCGATCCCGCGTGGTTCAGCGAGGAGCCCAACGGGGAGGCGCTGCTCGCCCCCGTCCCCGCGGAGTCGTTCGCATGATGTCCGAACCCGAAGCGCGCGCTGTCCTGGCCCGTCGGCTGCGCACGCAGGGGCGGGCGTGCGCGGAGCTGGGCTCGCCGCTGTACGCCGACCTCATGGAGCGAGCAGCGACCGATGTCGAAGCGGGCGGAGTCATCCGGGACGTGCTCGCCGGCCACGAGGCCGACCCGGGACCGTCGGCACTCGCCCTCCGGCTCTTCGGTGGCTTGCACCGCCTCGCCCTCGAGGGTCGTGCCCCCGACCTGGCCGCACACCTGCCGTCGACCGGCGGTGACGGAGATCCAACGGCTTCCTGGCGCGCAGTCCTGGGCACAATCCGAGAACAGTTCGAGTCTGTGCGCGACCTGACGAACCGCGGCGTCCAGACCAATGAGGTGGGGCGCAGTGCGGCGCTGCTCGGCGGCTTCCTCGAGGTCACCGACGAGACCGGCCTGCCATTGCGGGTGCTCGAGCTCGGCGCTAGCGGCGGGCTCAACCTCCGCTTCGACCATTACCACTATCGCGGTCCCGGCTGGGAATGGGGACGTTCCGACTCTCCGGTCCAGCTCGACGGCTGCTTCATCGGGCCGCTGCCGGCGATGCCCGCCAACGGTCCGGTGGTCGTCGCGGAGCGGCGGGGATGTGACGCGGCGCCGGTCGACCTGTCCGCCGAAGAGGGCCGGCTCACCCTGCTGTCCTTCGTTTGGCCCGACCAGTCGCGCCGGCTCGCCCTCTTGCGCGGTGCGCTCGAAGTAGCCGCGGCTGTTCCCGTGACCGTCAACCAGGCCGACGCGGCTGACTGGGTGCAGGCCGAGTTGGCCGATCCCGTGCCGGGAATGGCTACCGTCGTGTTCCACTCGGTGTTCTGGCAGTACCTGACCGACGCGGCCCGGGACAGCATCCTCACCACCCTGCAAGAGGCCGGGGTGCGGGCGACCGCGGAGGCCCCCCTCTACCTGCTCCGGATGGAACCCGCGTACCGGACCTTCGAAGTCCGCCTCACCTCGTGGCCCGGTGGCCGCGACGACCTGCTGGCCACCTGCAGCGCCCACGGCATGGACATCCGTTGGGGCGTGAGCGATGTGTGACCTGCTGGTCGCCTTGCCCTCCGCTACCGCCACCGCCACCGGGACCGCGCTGTTCGCCAAGGCGTCCGACCGGCCGCCGGGCGAAGCCCAGCGCCTTGAGTGGCACCCACCCCGCCGGGACCGAGGCCCGGTGCGAGCCACCCACCTCGCGGTCGCCCCCGCCGGGGAGGACACCGTTGGATGGCTCGGTTCCCGGCCGGCGTGGTGTTGGGGTGCCGAGCACGGCGTCAACGAAGCGGGGGTCGCCGCCGGCAATGCCACGATCTACACCACCGCGGATCCCCGGGGCGCGAGGCCGGCGCTGATCGGCATGGACCTCGTCCGCCTCGCGCTCGAGCGGGCCGCCACGGCCGAGGACGCTATGGGCGTCATCGTCGCGATGATCGACGAGTACGGGCAGGGTGGCTCCGGCCACGAAGGGGTGGACCGGCCGTACTGGTCGTCGTTCCTCGTCGCCGACCGCCGCGAGGCGTATGTGATCGAGACGTCGGGGACCGCCTGCGCGTTTGAGGCCGTGGCGACCACCCGGGCCATCTCCAACCGGACGACCATCCCGGCATTCGACGCCGCGCACCGCCATCCTCGCCAGCCCGTCGAGCGGCTGGTCGATCCGCGCCTGGTGGTCAGCCGCGCCGCGCTCGATCGCGCAGGCCTCAACGTGGCCGCGGTGCAGGAGCTCCTGCGCAGCCACGAGGGCTGTGAGGGCTACAGCATCTGCATGCACGTGCCCGGTGTGGAGGTGACCACCGCGGCAATCGTGGCCGAGTTGGCTCCAAGCGAACGGTCCGCGGTCCACTGCAGCGCCGGCTCGACCTGCTCGTCGCTGTTCGTCCCGCTCTTCGTCGGCCGGCCGCTCGGGGAGCCGATCGCGTGGGAGCGCTTCGCGGGGCTTGCTGCGCAGCATCGGCCCGCACTTGCGGAGCTCGAGGCCCAGTTGGCGGCCGATGCGGTCGACGACGACGAGTGGGCCGCTGAGGCGTGGCGCCGCGTGGACGCGCTCCTCGACGGGCTGGGGGTGTGAGTTCGTGACTGGGTTTGGAGAGCGAGGAAAGGGGTCATCATGCGGGTGGCGTTCGGCACCGATGAGCGGACCGCGCTGACCGACACCGTGTCGCGCCTGGTCGGCGAGCTCGGCCACGAGGTCACCATCGTCGCCAACCCCGAGGTGTGGCCCGAGGCGGGCCGCCTGGTTGGGGAGGCCGTGGCCAGTGGCAGGGTCGACCGGGGCCTGGTCTGTTGCTGGACAGGCACCGGCGTCTCAATCGCGGCGAACAAAGTGCCGGGGGTCCGCGCCGCGCTCTGCACGGATGCAGAGACGGCTCGTGGCGCCCGGCGCTGGAACGACGCCAACGTCCTCGCGTTCGGTTTGCGCTTGACCTCAGAGGTCGTCGCCCGGGAGATGCTCGAGGCCTTTCTCGCGACCGACGTCGACGACGACGAGCGCGCCAACATCGACCGGGTCGAACGATCGGGGGGCCCGGCGCGTTAGCTTGCGCCCATGCCGACCTACATCATGCTTTCGACGCTGGGACCGGAAGGTGCGGCGACCCTGGCCGAGCACCCCGACCGTTTGAAGGAGGTCACCGCCGAGGTCGAAAACATGGGCGTGCGCGTCCTCCATCAGTACGCACTGCTCGGGCCCTACGACTTCTGCAACATCCTGGAAGCGCCGGACGAGCTGACCATGGCCAAACTGGCCGTCAAGCTTGGTGCGCGCGGCACGCTCAAGACGATGACGCTGACGGCGATGCCGGTTGAGGACTTCCTGAGCGCTTTAGCGCGCTAGTACCACCAGAGGCCTTGCTTTTTGTGCTCGGCCCGGACGTCCGCGACGACGAACTCGTACGGCAGGATGGCGCCGTCCGAGATCCGCCGGAGGCGGTACGTGCTGTTGAGGACCTCGGCTATCTCGAAACCGTGGGTCCACGACTGATCGAATCGCCGCCGCACTTCCACGCGCGTGCCAGGCTTCAGCATCGTTATGGAGTGGGCAGCCAGCATGTCGCTCATCTGTTATCGGTCCTCCCGGGGGGGCGGGGAAGATAGAACCAGCCTCCATACTGCGCCCGGATTCCGCCATCGGCAAGTGGGAAGCGGTTACGCCCTGGTTACGATCGTGTTGTGGTTGACGTCGCCCCGATCCGGTTGACCGAATGGACCTCTTGCGGCGGTTGCGCCGCCAAATGGGGGGCCTCGCCCTTGACCGCGCTCGTCCGCCAGCTGGTCACCGACGCCGATCCCCAGCTGCTGGTGGGGCTCGCCCCGTTCGACGACGCGGCCGTCTACCAGTTGTCAGAGGACCTGGCGCTCGTCTCGACCACCGATTTTTTCCCGCCATTGGTCGATGATCCGGCCGATTTCGGTGCCATCGCCGCAGCCAACGCCTGCTCGGACATCTATGCCATGGGGGGCCGGGTGATCGTCGCCCTCAACGTGGCCGCCTTCCCGGAGCGCCTGCCGGTCGAGGCCATCGCCGCCATCCTCGGGGCCGCCGCCGAGGTGGTGGCCGAAGCGGGCGGGTCGATCGCCGGCGGCCACACCATCCGCTCCGACGAGCCGATCTTCGGGCTCGCCGTGCAGGGGCTCGTCCACCCCGGGAAGGTCTGGACCAAGGCGGGCGCCCGGCCGGGTGATGTGCTGATGCTCTCCAAGCCCCTGGGCTCGGGCATCGTGCTGGCCGGCGGGTCGGCGCAGGACCGGTCCGCGGCCATCGCCACGATGCGCATGCTCAACCGGGCTGCGGCGGAGACGCTCGCCAGGGTGGCCGGCGGTCCTCATGCGGTCACCGACGTGACCGGATTCGGTCTGCTGGGGCACGGGTGGGAGATGGCCGAACGATCAGGCGCGTGCTTGCGCTTCGCGAGCGAACGCTTGCAGTTCTACGCAGGGGCCCGCGAGGCGGCCGACGCCGGCACCCGTACGGGCGGAGATGCCCGCAACCGGGCCTATCTGGAGGGCCGGGTCACGGTCGCACCGGATGTGGCTCCCGCCGTGGAGGCGCTCTGCTATGACCCGCAGACGTCGGGAGGGCTGCTGGCATCGGTCGCTCCCGATCAGGAGGCGGCGCTAGCCGCGGCCGGCTTCCACCGGGTCGGTGAGGTCGTGGTTGGCGTCCCGGCTGTGGTGCTCGCCTCAAGATAGGGTGCGGCGATGGCCGCCGTCCGCCGTGCCCGCTCCACCCGTAGGGTGCGGCCGGTCCGCACGACGGCCCCCACCCTGACCGTCGAGCGGGACCTGTGGGCGACCGGCCATGAGGTGGTCGTCGGTGTGGACGAGGTGGGCAGGGGTTCGTGGGCCGGGCCGATCATGGTTGGTGCGGCCGTCCTGCCTCGAGACCGCCGCGTCTACCGGGTGCGCGACTCGAAGATGCTGACTGAGGCCGAGCGGGAACGGCTCTTCGACCGCATCGCCGGGTGGTGCTCATCGTGGGCGGTCGGCGCCGCCAGCCAAGAGGAGTGTGACCACCTCGGCATGTCCGCCGCGCAGAAGCTGGCCGCCAGCAGGGCCATCGACGGGCTGGGGCTCATCCCCGACCAGGTGCTGATCGACGGGAACTGGGACTTCGTCGGGCTCGGCTGTTCGCGGCGGATCGTCAAGGGGGACGCCACCTGCCTGTCGATCTCGGCCGCGTCCATCCTCGCCAAGGTGACACGGGACCGGTACATGCGGGGCGAGTCAGTCCACTATCCGGGCTACGACTTTGACCTCAACAAGGGCTACCCGTGCCCCCGGCACAAGATGGCCCTCCAGGCGTGGGGGCCGACGGCGATCCACCGACGGTCCTGGGTCTTCATGGACCATCTGGTGTGGGGCATCCCCCGGGTCCGGCCACCCGGGGACCCCGACCAGGGCACGCTGTGGGACGACGGGGCCACGGAGTCCGCCGAAGCCTGACGCCGGCGGCGCCGGCGGCCGCAGCCGCTGCTGCCGCAGGTCTGGGTGCAGAAACCTCCATGTGCGTGTTTCCGCACCCAGAGGTCCCGTACGACCCCCTTTAGCGAGCCGCGACCGGCGGCTCTTTCGGTAGCCCAAGGACCCGCTCACCGATGATGTTGCGCATCACCTCGTCGGTCCCTCCGGCGACGCGCATCCCGGGCACCCCGCAGATGAGCTCGGTCCAGGAGTAAGTCCCCCACTCACCGGTATCGGCGGTGACGCGGGGGCCGAGCACGGTCGCGGCGAACTCCGCGACCCGCTGCATGTTCATGGTCAATGACAGCTTGGCCGTCGACATCACCGGCGGCGGCAGCTGGCCGGCCTTGAGGGACTCCATCACCCGCAGGTTGTTGAGCCGGGCGACCTCGGAGTGGATGTAGATGTCTGCCAGGCCCTGCCGCAAAAGCGGGTCCCTGTCCTTCCCGAAATGTCGAACCATGTCGATGAGCCGCTGGGCGCCAAGCATCCCGCCACCACCGCCACCGCCGCCGATCGAGGCCCGCTCGTTCATCAGCGTCGTGAGTGCCACGGTCCAACCCTGGTTGACGTCGCCCAGGCGATGATCGTCCGGGACGCGCACTTCGGTGAAGAACACCTCGTTGAACGACGCGCCGCCCGTCATCTGCCGCAGTGGCCGCACCTCGACGCCGGGCGCATGCATGTCGATGACGAATCCCGTCAGTCCCTTGTGCTTCGGAGCATCCAGGTCAGTGCGGCAGATGACCTCGCCGATGTCGCTGAACTGCGCCCCCGACGTCCAGACCTTCTGGCCGGTGACGAGCCACTCATCACCGTCGCGGATGGCCTGGGTCTGGAGGCTGGCCAGGTCGGAGCCGGCTCCCGGCTCGCTGAACAGCTGGCAGGCGACGAGGTCGCCCCGGTAGAGAGCTCGCAGATACCGCTCTTTCACGTCGTCGGTGGCGTGGGCGAGGATCGTCGGGGCCACCATGCCGAGCCCGATCCCGAACTGCGCTCCGCTCGGCACCCGGTAGCCGTTTTCCAGCACCTGCCATCTGCGGTCGTGGGCCGCCGCCAGCTCGCGGCCGCCGTACCGCGCGGGGCCGGTGATCCAGCCGAAGCCGGCATCGAACACCTTGGCCTTCCACGCCTTCGCCTCGGCTAGCTCGGCGAGCTCCTCGGCGCGGGTCTTCTCGGCGAAGAGGCCCGTCCGGTCCGAGCCTTCGCCCCAGCCCCGTTTCTCCTCCACCCGCGGTTCGGCGTTGGCTTCGAGGAAGTCGAGGGCCTCCGCCTCGAAGTCTTCCAGAGAGATCTGCTCAGCCACGGCGCACCCTCCACACGCTCAGACTTGACCGAGCGGTCAGGTTAGCGGGGCGAGGGGCGGGGGGCTTGCCGGGCGGCAGCGCGCGGCCGTGCCTGCCGAGGGACATTGGGCGTGGTTTCTACGCATTGGGCGTAAAAACCTGTCAAAAGCACACCTGTCAAAAGCGCGGGAAAACACGCCCAATGGACCGGCGACCGGCGTTGTTCCCGCCCGTCGACCGGCTCGACCGGTGCCCGCCCGGCGACCGCCGGTCACCCACCGTCCGTCCGGTAAAATTCTTGTATGCAAGATGACCGCGTGATCCAAGAAGCCATGGCCGTGGTCATGCATCCGTCGCGCCCGCTTGATCACCGCCGCTTCGTCCAACAAACCGTCGCCGGCTTTGCCCGGCACATCAATCCCGGCTTCCTCGAGGCACGGAAGTCGGTGACCGAGGCCGGTGACGAGGCCGCGGTCGAGTGGGAAGGGGAGGGGTCGATCCTCCGCGACGCCACGGGCCGTGAGTTCATCGACCTCTTGGGCGGTTATGGCATCTACAACCTGGGGATGCGCCACCCGGAGGTGGTCGCCGCCGTCGAGGCCCAGTTGCACCGCAACCCCCTCCATTCCCAGGAACTGCTCGACCCGCTCCGGCCGCTGTTCGCGGCCTGCCTGGCTGCGATCGCGCCGGCGGGGCTGACGCGTGCGTTTTTCTGCAACTCGGGCACCGAAGCGGTGGAAGGCGCGATGAAGCTGGCCATGTGGGTGACTGGCCGGCACCACTTCGTTGCCACCAGCAACGCGTTCCACGGCAAGACGCTCGGCGCGCTGTCGCTGATGGGCAAGGATCGTTACCGGGCCCCGTTTGAGCCGGCGCTGCTGCGCTGCGCGCACGTCTCGTTCGGCGATAGCGGCGCGCTCCGAGACCTGCTGACCCGCTTGGCCGCGGCGGACGACCTGCCCGCCGCGGTCGTCGTCGAGCCGATACAGGGCGAGGCCGGCGCGATCGTTCCTCCCGACGGCTACCTGGCCGACGTGCGCGCGCTGTGCAGTGACTACGACGTGCTCATGGTCGTCGACGAGGTCCAGACCTGCCTCGGCCGCACCGGCGCCATGTTCGCTGTCGACCACTGGGGCGTCGTGCCCGACATCATGACCCTCGGCAAGTCACTCGGCGGCGGCGTCCTGCCCGTGGGCGCGGTGCTGTCGACGCCGGAGTTGTGGCGGGTCTGGGAGGCCGACCCGTTCGTCCACTCCAACACGTTTGGCGGCAACCCGCTGGCGTGCGCGGCGGGGATCGCGGCGGTCAACGTGACCGTCCGAGACGACCTGCCGGCCCAGGCGGCCAAGAAGGGCCAGCGAGTGCTCCAGGATGTCGCTTCGCTCGCCGATCGCTACCCGGACGTGCTGACGGGAGTGACCGGGAAAGGGCTGCTCCTGGCCATGCACTTCGCCAGCGACGAGATCGGCTACGCGGTCGCGGCCGGGTTGTTCCGCCGCGGCGTGCTGGTGGCGGGCACGTCGGCCAACGCGCGCGCGGTGCGGATCGAGCCCGCGCTCAACATTGCCGACGATCTACTCGATGCGGTGATCGATCGGCTCGACTCGGCACTCGCTGAGGTCAGCTCGGCTCGCTGAGGTCAGCCCTGCCCGTCGTCCTGTCCCGGTGCGAACGGCCATTCCTCGAAATGACGGCAGCGTCCGTCACCGTCGAACTCGATGATCCAGAGGTCGCGCCAGGGCCGGCCTGTGGGCCGCTGGTATTCGACAAACACTCGGATGACAGCAGTGTCGCCCTCGGTCGCGATGGGCTCGGCGCGCATCGCGAACGCCTCGTCGGCGCCCTGCCGGCCCGCCTCCCAGAAGCGGCGGATGGCGTCCAGCCCGCTGATCGCCGGCTTCCACGGCGACACCACGTAGGTTGCGTTCGCCGCGAACAGGTCGGCGAGGCCATTGGTCCCGGCCGTGCGCCACGCGCGTTCGTACGCGGTGACCCACCTCATCGCATCGTCCCGCGTCGTGCTCATGGCTCGGCGGCCGCCAGGGATCGGAGGAAGTCCTCCACCTCGCTGCGGTGGCGGGTCCGGCGCATAGGCGGCAGCGCGCGCACCAGATCCCAGCGGTAGCCGGCCTTGGCCAGGCGCGGGTCCAGCACGGCGACCACCCCGCGATCGGAGGCCGACCGGATGAGCCGCCCCACGCCCTGTGCGAGCAGGGTCGCGGCCCGCGGTAAGTCGACCAGTCGAAACGCCTCCTGACCCAGGCGATCGCGCCGAGCCTGGAGGAGCGGGTTGTCAGGGCGGGGAAAGGGCACCCGGTCGATGGTGACGAGGGACAACGCCGGCCCGGGCACATCCAGACCTTGCCAGAAGCCCATCGTGGCAAACAGGCACGACGTCTCCTCGCCGGCGAAGGCCGACACGAGGGCGGGCTTGGGCAGCTCGGACTGGGCCAAGATGCGATATGGCAGCCGGGGCCGTAGCGCCTCCGCGGCCGCTTCCATCGCTCGCCAGCTCGTGAACAGCGCGAGCGTCCGGCCCCCCGCGGCTCGGATCAGCGCCTCGAGCTCGTCGTGGGCCGCGTCCGCGAACCCGGGCTGTCGAGGATCGGGCAGGTGCGCGGCGCAGTAGAGCAGCGCCTGCTCGGCGTAGTTGAACGGGCTGCCCGCGTCGAGCTCGTCCACCTTCGCCGCGGGCATCCCGAGGCGTTCGCTCAGCCGTAGTGGGATGGTGGCGCTCGTGAGAACGGCGGTCGCGGGGCGCTCCGCCTCCTCTCGCCACAGGGCATCGGTCAACGCCTCGCGCAGGTCGATGGGGGCCACCCGCAGCACCGGTTGGTGCTCGGGCCCCTCCACCCATGCCACGTGGCTGTCGGGGAGGTCGGCGATGAGCGCGAGGTCGCCGGCGAGATGCCCGGCGGCCTGGATGGCGCGGCTGCGTCGGCCGGTCAGGTCGTCGGCCAGCCCGCCGTCGGGGCCGGCGCGCAGACCGGACGCGGCCGCGTTGACGCGGGTTGCAGCCAATGCCACCGCGGCGGCCAGATCCGCGCCGAGGCCGGCTGGCAGACGCTGCCCCCGCCATGGCCCGATGGCCCGCTCGAAGCGGTCGCCGGTGTCGGCCAGCGATTCGACGACGGCGGGGTCTTTGGCCACGGGGCGGCCGTTGCGCGCCAGCGCGCGAAACCGGCCGGCCCCGAGCTCCAGCCCGAGGCTGGCCGACGCGACGTCTTCGAGTTGGTGGGCTTCGTCGAAGATCACGACGTCGTGAGGGGGCAGCGAATGGCCGCCGTTGGCCAGGTGGGTGCCGTACAGATGGGTGTTCACGACGACGAGGTCGGCGTCGAGGGCCTGGCGACGAGCGCGCTCCGCGAAGCACGTGTCGCCGGACGGGCAGTTGGCCGCCCCGGGGCACTCCATCGCCGACACGCTGAGGGTGGACCAGGCGCGGGCGCTCGGTTCGGTCGGCAGCTCGGCCCGGTCGCCGGTCGACGCCGTATCGGCCCACTCGACCAGCCGGCGGATCTCGCGGCCCAGGGGGCCGAGCGCGGCGCCCGCCGCGTCGAAGCCGGGCTCGTCATCGAGGAGGAGCTGATCGCCGCCGCCCACGACCTCGGCGGCGCGCTGGCGGCACAGGTAGTTGGACCGTCCTTTCAACACCACGTACGAAAGAGGGCGGCCAAGATCGGCCGCCAGCAGGGGAGCGAGGAAGGGAAGGTCCTTGCGGGCCAGCTGATCCTGCAAGGCCTTGGTTGCTGTGGCTACCACGGTCTTGGCCCCGGACAGGATGGCCGGGACGAGGTAGGCCAGGCTCTTTCCGGTTCCGGTGCCGGCCTCGACGACGAGGTGACGCCGCTCGGCGATTGCGTGGGCTACCGCGTTGGCCATCTCGACCTGGCCTGGCCGGTCCTCACCGCCACCGGGAAGCGCACTGGTGACCCGCTCTAGTACCTCCCGCACGTCAGTGCCCACGGCGGCGACCGTAGTGCTCCACGCTCGAGAGGTTGGCGAGGCGTGGCGAGGGGTCGCGTCGCGGCCCCATCGCCGTCCCTCGTCTTGTCCGCTTGACGAGACAAGGGCGCGCTAGCGGAGTTCTGACGGCGGGCAAGTTTGGTCGGCGCGGCAGTGTCCCGGTGTTGGGGTGCCTGCTCGCCCTCCGGGCCGCTGGGAGGCGTGACCACCTGGACGGTCGGCCGCCATTGTGGCCGGGACTCAATCGGTGAGACTCTGGGCCATGCGCTCATTGGCGGGTCGGAACGGTGGCGGCTTTTCGAAGTTGTCGGCCGTGGTGGCGGTGTCGTTTCTGGCCTCGACATTCGGGGTGCTCCTTCCCAGCACGGCGTGGGCGGCGAGTTGCACGCCCGGCCCGAGGCGCAACCTGACTGGCTGCAATTTCACGGGGGCCAACCTGAGCGGCGTCAACCTCACGGGCTCGAACCTCACCTCAGCCACGCTCACCTCAGCCAATCTCACCTCGGCGAGCCTCGTTGGGGCCACGCTCAGCTCAGCCACGCTGACCAGCGCCATTTTCACGAGCGCAAAGCTCGCCGGGGTGGTCTCCGGTGGTGTCACCGGGACGCCGGCTGTTCTGCCAGCCCACTGGACAGAGGTGTCCGGCTACCTGATCGGCCCACAGGCCAACCTCACGAACGCCAACCTCAACAACGCCAATCTCGGGTTCGCAAACCTCCAACACGCCAACCTCACTGGTGCCATCCTGACTGGGGCCATCCTCGTGAGTGCGAACCTCGCCAAGGCCAACTTCGCCGGCGCCAACCTGACCAACGCCACGCTGAGCCGCGCCAATCTCACCGATGCCACGCTCACTGGCGCCAAGGTCAAGGGCGCGGACTTTGTCAGCGCCAACCTCT
The DNA here is from genome assembly GCA_003135415.1 of Hyphomicrobiales bacterium. Lineage (GTDB taxonomy): Bacteria > Pseudomonadota > Alphaproteobacteria > Rhizobiales > Xanthobacteraceae > Palsa-892. Next base: position 189,639 of record PLBP01000003.1, on the reverse strand, counting down.
CGGGCGTCATCTCGGGGTTAATCAGCGGGACCCCGGCGGCACTGCCAAACTCCTGGTTCCACCTCGCTGGCTACCTCCTCGGCCCCGGCGCCAACCTCGCCAGCGCCAACCTCGCGGGCGCCAACCTCACCGGCGGCAACCTCACCGGGGCCGACCTCACCAACGCCAACCTGACCGGCGCCTACGTCGGCGGGAACTTGACAGGGGTGAACTTCACCAATGCCAACCTGACAAACGCCCGCGTCGGCGGGAACCTCACGGGCGCCACCTTGACGGGCGCCACCCTTGCCGGCGTCATCTCGGGGGGTGTCAGCGGGACCCCGGCGGCGCTGCCACCGACCTGGCAGTTGGACTACGGCTACCTTGTCGGCCCCGGCGCCAACCTGTCAAACGCTCAACTCATCAACCAAAACCTGACCAACGCCAACCTCACCGGCGCCACGCTCACCGGCGCCTCCCTCGCCGGGGTCGACCTCACCAACGCGAACCTGACCGGCGCCGCCGCGGGCGCCGGACTCCAATACGCCACCCTTACCGGCGCCACTCTGACGAACGCCGATCTCGGCGCCGCCACCCTTTACGGTGTCATCTCAGGGGGTGTCAGCGGCGCGCCGACAGCGCTCCCCGCGAACTGGCAGATTATCGCCGGCTACCTCATCGGCCCGGCGGCCAACCTCACCAACGCGAACCTTCCAGGCGCCAACCTGGCCGGCGTCGACCTCTTCACCGCCACCCTCAACGGCGCCAACCTCAACGGCGCCAGCCTCGCCAACGCGAACCTGCACTCGGCCTCTTTCACCAACGCCAACCTGACCGGCGCTGACCTCACCGGCGCGCCTCTTTACTATGTCGACTTCAGCGGGGCGACTCTCACCAACGCAAACCTCGCGGGCGACGCGGCGGGACAGGCCAATTTCACCAACGCCAACCTCACCAACACCAACCTCACGAACGCCAACATCACCGGCGCCACCATCACTGGCGCCACCTTCACTGGCGCCACCGTGACCGGCCTGGCCGCGCTGAGCATCGTCGGGACACCGGCGGCGCTCCCCGCGAACTGGCAGATTGTCGCCGGCTACCTCATCGGCCCGACGGCCAACCTCACCTACGCCTACCTGCCAAACGCCAACCTCACCGATGTAAACCTGACCAACGCAAACCTGACCAACGCCACTCTTACCGGCGCGACGCTTACCGGCGCCACCCTCACGGGAGTCACGTGGAGCAACACCTGGTGCCCCGACAGCTCGAACAGCAACAACGACGGCAACACCTGCATCAACAACTTGTAGCCGGCAAAGTGGCCGTCATGGCCAGGGCCAAGGAGGTGTACTCCAGGGCGGGTCCGCCACGATCACGTGGTACGGGCCGAAAGCGGCCAGGTCGGGGAGGTCGAGGGACTGGTCGTGGCCAAGTAATGGGGGTGGCTACCACACATTTAACGCCCATGAGGAGAGGCGGGATGAGGTAGGCAAGGCTCTTCCCGGTCCCGGTTCCCGCCTGGACGACGAGGTGGCGTCGCTGCTCAATCGCATGAGCGACGGCCTCGGCCATCGCCACCTGGCCAGGCCGGTCCTCGCCCCCTCCGGGCAGGGCCCGCGTGACCCGGTCCAAGACTGCACGCACATCGCTGCCCACGACATGGACGGTACAGCGGTCCGAGTGGGTCGCCGTTGGAGGGTAGTGCGGAACCGCCGTACTTCCCGAGAGCAGCCTCGTTGGGTGAAACGATCAGGAGTGTTGCTCGGCCAGGGTGAAGGTCCAGGGGCCGTTGTGGTTCCATTTCCCAACGGTGGTGCAGGCAGTGGCCGAGGTACACGACGCCCCGAACAGTTGGCTAAAGCCATACCCGACGGGGTTGGGGGTGGTCTGGATAGTCCAGCTGTACCCGTCCCACACCTCAGTCAACGTCTTCGCGCTCGGGGTATACCCGACGGCGATGCAGGTAACGGTCGAGAAGCACGACACCCCGGCAAGCCCCTCGAACGTACTCTGGGTGGGGGTCGGCTGGATGGTCCAGGCGGTGCCGTTCCAATGCTCGGCCAAGGTGGTGACGCCGGGGGGGGAACTGCTGGCTGTGCTGGACCCGACCGCGGTGCAGGCGCTTGTCGAGCCGCACGACACGCCCGACAGTTCGGTCTCCACGGTGTGAGCGGGTTGGGGGATCGGCTGGATGGTCCAGGTGGTGCCGTTCCAACGCTCGATCAACGACCTGGCCGAGTTCTGCACCGTGCTGTTCTCGGAATACCCGGCGGCGACGCACGCCGTGGACGACGTGCAAGACACTCCCCGCAAGAAGGCGTCCGTCTTCCCGCTGGGGGTAGGGACGCTCTGAACCGTCCAGTCGGTCCCGTTCCACCGCTCGGCCAGGGCCGCACCGCCGACACCACCGACACCACCGACCGCGGTACAGGCGTTGTTCGACGTGCAGGACACCCCGGCCAGGGTTGCGAGAGGTTTGCGGGCGGTCGGGGTCCATTGGAGCGACCAGCGGGTCCCGTCCCAACGCTCAACCATCGTCCCGCCGCCGGTGTTGCCGACGGCGGTGCAGGTGGTCGAGACGCAGGACACTCCGGTAAACCCAGGGGTGCCGGGCCGGGTACTGTTGGGTGGCGTGGGCTGAACGGCCCACGCGCTGCCGTTCCACCGCTCGGCCAAGCCCTCGCCCCCGCGGAAGCCGACCGCGGTGCAGGCCGTTGGCGAAGTGCACGACACCGCTTGAAACCCGTCGGAGATGCCCCTCGAAGAATCGAATGGGCTTGGCGTGTGTTGAATGACCCAGCCGGTCCCTGCCGACGCCGTCACGGCTGTCGTCAGCGCGCTGAGAACAAACACTGCGACGCCGAGCGCCGCTCTCCGCAAAGCCCCTGCCGACATCCCGGTTGCCCCCTTCGCACGGTGCCAGCACCGCGCCCGATCAGGCTAGCCCCCTCGGTTGCTGCTGCCCAGAGCCGCCTCCGGCCCGCGGCCTACCGCCTCTTGCTCAGCTCACGCCAGATCCACTTGGCCGTGTCATGGTCGGCAACGCTGCGCCTCCTGCCTCAGACGGTCAGGCGCTCAGCCGGCGCTCGTTCCGCACCTCGGTCGCGGCCGGCCGTCATGGCGGTGGCTACCACGGTCTTGGCCCCGGACAGGATGGCCGGGGCTAAGACCGTGGTAGGTCAGGCTCTTTCCTGTGCCGGTGCCCGCCTGCACCACGAGGTGCCGGCGCTCAGTGATCGCGTGGGCTACCGCGTTGGCCATCTCGACCTGGCCTGGCCGGTCCTCACCGCCCCCGGGAAACGCGGTGGTGACCCGCTCTAGTACCTCGCGCACGTCACGGCCCACGGCGGCGACCGTAGTGCTCCGCGCCCGAGAGGTTGGCGAGGCGTGGCGAGGGGTCGCGTCGCGGCCCCATCGCCATCCCTCGTCTTGTCGTCTCTTGGGAGGTTCAGCTGGTAACGATGAGCGTGCCCTGCATCCACGCGTGGAACGTGCAGTAGTAGTGGTACGTGCCAGGTGCGGCCGTCACCGAGATGCTGCGGGCCGAGAAGCCGACGTGGTTGGTCGTCGAAGGCACGAGCGTCGAGTCACCGACGGTGTTGCCGTGCCCTGCCGTGTCGAAGTCTTCGACCAGCACGGGGAACGGCAAATGGGCACCAGCCGGGACGTTGGGATCGGTCACATCGGCATCGTGGCTGGAGTCGTCGGAGATCTTGCCGTTGTCGATCTGGACGCCGTGGGGAGGCCCGTTACCAGTGCCGTAGATGCCGTTAACCTTGTTGCAGAGGCTGCAGTTGAACACCCCATTGACGGTCGTGGGCAGGTCGGCGGCGTCGACGAGCGTCACGGTATGTGCCTCAACCGTCTTGTTGACGAAGGTGACCCACTCGCCCTTATGGACCTTGATGGTGTCCGGGAACCGGTACGTCGTGCTGATCGCCCGGTTGATCTTCAAGATGTTGGTGCCCCTGATGTCGACCGTGATCCCCTTTGCCGACCCGCTGGCGTAGGCGCTCGCCCCGACTGCGATACTGCTCGCAGCCAGTGCCATTCCGGCCGCGATCATGATGACTTTGCGCATTTGGTCCGCCCTCCGATGACTAGCGATAGTGGTTCTACTGTAGGAGATGGAGTGCTCCGGGTCCACGCCTACGATGACCCGTCCGTGAGTGCCGAATGCCAGCATTGCGGGGCACCGTGGCAGCCCGACCTGACCGGCGCCTGCCGGTACTGCCAAACCGTCGCCCCGCCGCCGGGGGCCAGGCCGGCATGGACCGGTGAGCAGCTCGACGCCACCGCGCTCTACGGCCTGCTCCAGGCCCTGAGGGCTGGCGGCCGCCTGGCGGCTGATTTGGCCCGCTGCCTCCCCGATCAGGTGACGGTCGAGGGGTCTCGGCTCGAGGTCGGGCTGGAGGACTGGCAGTACAACCTCGACCGGACGGGAGCGGAGGCCGTCCACTCCGTCCGGGGCGTGGTCCTCAAGCGCGAATCGCTCGAGCAGGATGAATGGGTGGCGGTGGTCGCCGCCCACTTGGCGGAGTACGCGGGCAAGAATGCCCGGGTCCGCGACGGCCTTCTGGCCTTAGAGAGCTGAGAGAAGGAAACGTGACGATGACCCCCCAGCCCGAGTCGATCCTCCCGCAGAGCGCGCTGGCCCGGCTCCGGGGCGGTCGTGGCCCCGACGAGCGGCTCTTTACGAGCGATCTGTCGGTCAACGAGTTCGTGCTCATCCAGGAGGCCGGGTTTGAGCCGCTCGGCCTGGTGATGGGGAGCTCGATCTACCACATCGGCCTTCAGCCTCAGCAGTGGAACCAGTCGGCTGAGCTGTCCGTGCTCACGCAGGCCATGTACACGGCCCGCGAATACGCGATGGCCCGGATGGAGGCCGAGGCGGACGCCGTTGGCGCCGACGGCGTCGTCGGCGTGCGCCTGGAGTACAAGACCTATTCATGGGGCGACGAACTCCTGGAGTTCCTGGCCGTCGGAACGGCCGTGCGGGCCAAAGGGGGCGCCGGTCAGTACCGCACGCCGGGCGGCAAGCCCTTCACGTCCGACTTGTCGGGCCAGGACTTCTGGGCCCTCACTCGGGCCGGCTACCAGCCCGTCTCCTTCGTCCTCGGCGTGTGCGTCTACCACGTCGCCCACCAGAGCTTCCGCCAGGGCTGGAAGACGATGGGCCGCAATGCGGAGATGCCCAACTTCACCCAGGCCACCTATGACGCCCGGGAGATCGCCATGAGCCGCATGCAGGCCGAAGCCGAGCGCGACGGGGCGACCGGGGTGGTCGGCGTCCGGGTCTCGGAGGACAACTTCATCTGGGGTGAGAACGCCATCGAGTTCCTGGCCCTCGGCACGGCGGTGCGGCACAACGACCCGGGCGCGACCCTGCCCAGCCCGGCGATGGTGTTGCCAATGCAGGGGTGAGCGAGGGGGATACCCTCGCTGCCGTGGACCCCGCGGCTCTGGACGGCATCGACCCCAACCGCATACCGGTCCATGTCGGCTGTGTCATGGATGGCAACGGCCGGTGGGCCACCAAGCGGGGGCTGCCCCGCAACGAGGGCCACCGGGCCGGAGAGGAGGCCCTTTTCGACGTGGTCGAGGGCGCCCTCGCGCTCGGGATTCCCTGGCTTACCGTGTACGCGTTCTCGACGGAGAACTGGCGGCGACCGCCCGACGAGGTGCGTTTCCTCCTCAACGTGATCAGCGACTCGGTCCTCATGCGCCGGCGCCAGGAACTGCACGAGCGTGGGGTCCGCATCCGCATCGCAGGACGCCGGGACTGGCGCGTGCCCAAACGGGTCCTCCGCCGGATGGACGACGCGTGCGAGCTGACCAAGGACAACCGGCGGATGACGTTCACGATCGCGTTCAACTACGGGGGGCGGGCCGAGATCGTCGACGCGGTGCGGGCCCTTGTGCGCGAACGGGTCGCGCCCAACAAGATCGACGAGCGGGCCATCCGCCGGCACCTTTACTGGCCCGACATGCCGGACCTCGACCTGGTGGTGCGCACGTCGGGGGAGTACCGCATCTCCAACTTCCTGCTGTGGGAGCTGGCGTACAGCGAGCTGATCTTCACCGACACCCTGTGGCCGGACTTCCGCCGCGACAACTTGTATGCGGCGGTGCGGGAGTATCAGCGCCGGGACCGCCGCTTCGGCGCCCTCGGCGAGCAGGACGGCGATCAGGACGGGGAGCGGGACTGATGGGCCTCTACCGCGAGCAGGGGGTCGTCCTGCGGACGATCAAGCTGGGCGAGTCGGACCGCATCGTCAGCATCGTGACGGCGGGGCGAGGCAAGATCCGCGGCGTCGCCAAAGGGGTGCGTAAGACGAAGAGCCGCTTTGGGGCCCGGCTCGAGCCGCTGTCCCACGTGAGCCTGCTCGTGTACGAAGGCCGGGACCTTGACACGATCAGCCAGGCGGAGTCCATCGACCACTTCCGCGCCATCCGCGAGGACCTCGACCGCATGGCGTCGGCCATGACCATGCTCGAGGTGGTCGACCAGGTCGCCCAGCCCGACGAGGCCAACCCCCGCCTCTACCAGATGCTCGTCAGCGCGCTGCGGGCCCTGGCCGAGCGCCCCGCGCCGCTGCTGATGCCCGCCTTCTTCTGGAAGCTGCTCAGCCTGGAAGGGGCCCATCCGCTGCTCGCCGAGTGCGCCGTCTGCGGGTCGACGGCCGACCTCGTCGCGTTCGACCTGTCGCTTGGCGGCGTGCTCTGCCGCGACTGCCGCTCGGGCCGCCCGATCACCCCGGAGGCCATCGCCCTCGTCCGCCGCGTGCTCGAGGGGGGCCTGGCCGGTGCCCTCAACGAGCCCGCGTCCCCGGTCACCGCCGAGGTTGACGCGCTGGCCGCCTGGAGCATCGAGCAGCACCTGGAGCGCCGCCTCCGGAGCCTGCACGTGCTCGACCACTGAGTCGGTAACCTCGGACGCCATGCCGGTCGAAGATCTCATGGACAAGGTGGTCAACCTCTGCAAGCGGCGCGGTTTCGTCTTCCCGTCAGCAGAGATCTACGGCGGGTTCCGATCGACCTACGACTACGGCCCGGTCGGCGTGCTGATGCTGCGCAATGTGAAGGACGCGTGGTGGCGCGCCATGGTCCAGCAACGGGAGGACATCGTCGGCCTGGACTCGTCCATCCTCACCAGCCCGAAGGTGTGGGAGGCCTCCGGCCATCTGGCCAACTTCACCGATCCCCTCGTGGACTGCCGCAATTGCAAAGAACGCTGGCGTGAGGACCAGATCGACGGTGTCTGCCCCAACTGTGGTTCGACCGACTTGACGGCGGCGCGGGCGTTCAACCTGATGTTCAAGACCACGGTTGGCCCGGTCGAGGATGAGGGCTCGGTCGCCTACCTCCGCCCCGAGACGGCACAGGGCATCTTTGTCAACTTCGGCAACGTCCTGGCCACCTCGCGGCGCAAGCCGCCGTTTGGGATCGCCCAGATCGGCAAGTCGTTCCGGAACGAGATCACCCCGGGCAACTTCGTGTTCCGCACCCGGGAGTTCGAGCAGATGGAGATGGAGTACTTCGTCCCGCCGCCTGACGGCCCCAAATGGTTTGAGTACTGGTGCGCCGAACGGCTCGGCTGGTACGAGAAGCTCGGTATCCCGACCAACCTGCTCCGCCTCCGCAACCACGACCCCGACGAACTGTCGCACTATTCGGCCGGGACGGCCGACGTCGAGTTTCAGTTCCCCTGGGGGTGGGGCGAACTTGAGGGGATCGCGCAGCGGACCGACTACGACCTCCGCCAGCACGCCGAGCACAGCGGCCAGCGCCTCGAGTACTTCGACCAGGCGAGCGGCGAGCGTTACGTTCCCTACGTCATCGAGCCTGCGGCAGGGGCCACCCGCGCCATGATGAGCTTCCTCCTCGCCGCGTACGACGAGGACGTGGTGGCGGGCGAGTCACGGACGGTGCTTCGCCTGCATCCCCGGCTGGCGCCCTACCAGGTCGCCGTGCTGCCCCTGTCCCGCAAGGACACCCTCATCCCGGTGGCCAAAGACGTCCTCCACCGGTTGCAGCCCCACTACCTGTGCGAGTACGACGAGACGCAAGCCATCGGCCGCCGCTACCGGCGCCAGGACGAGATCGGCACGCCGCTGGCCGTGACCGTTGACTTCGACACGCTCGAGGACCAGCAGGTCACCGTCCGGGAACGCGACTCGACGGAGCAGGTCCGGGTGCCAATCGAGGAGGTTTTGCCCACAATTCGGGCGAAGTTGGGCTTCTGACCGGAGGGCTAGGCTTCGGCCCATGCGGTACGTCTACGCCTTCGATTACAAGCACCGGCGCCCCCCGATGGACATGAAGGACCTGCTCGGCGGCAAGGGCGCCAACCTGGCGGAGATGACGTCGGTCCTGGAGCTCCCGGTGCCACCGGGGTTCACCATCACCACCGACGCGTGCCGGGCGTACATGGCCGAGGGCTGGCCGCGCGGGCTCTCGGACGAGGTGGCCAAGCACGTCTCGCGGCTCGAGAAGGCGATGGGGAAGCAGCTGGGCGACCCGGCCGACCCCCTCCTCGTGAGCGTGCGCTCCGGAGCGAAGTTTTCCATGCCCGGGATGATGGACACGGTCCTCAACCTGGGCCTCAACGACGCGTCGGTGGAGGGACTGGCCAAACAGACCAGCGACGAGCGCTTCGCTTTCGACTCGTATCGCCGGTTCGTCTCGATGTACGGGCGCATCGTGCTCGACATCGACACCAGGGAGTTCGACGAGCCGCTGGAGAAGGCGAAGGAACGCCTCAAGATCGACAGCGACGCCGAGATCCCGGCCGAAGAGTTGAGCAAGCTGGTCGAGCTGTACAAGAAGATCGTCAAGCGCGAGTCGGGCAAGGCGTTCCCGCAAGACCCCGATAAGCAACTGCGCGGAGCAATCGAAGCCGTGTTCCGGTCCTGGAACGGCGCCCGCGCCATCGCCTACCGCGTCCGCGAGCGCATTTCGCACGACCTCGGAACTGCGGTCAACGTGCAGACGATGGTGTTCGGCAACCGGGACGACAGCTCCGGCACCGGTGTCGGTTTCACGCGCGACCCCGCCACGGGCGCCCAAGGCGAGTACGGCGACTTCCTCGTCAACGCGCAGGGCGAGGACGTGGTGGCCGGCATCCGCACGCCGCAGGAGATCACCGAGGCCGCACGTCTCGCATCCAAATCCGACAAGCCCTCGATGGAAACGGCGCTGCCCAAAGCCTTCGCCGAGCTCACGCGCATCTACAAGGCGCTCGAGAAGCACTACCGCGACATGCAGGATCTCGAATTCACGGTGGAAAAAGGCAAGCTCTTCATGCTGCAGACGCGCTCGGGCAAGCGCACGGCGAAGGCGGCGCTCCGGATCGCGGTCGAGATGGCGAAGGAGAAACTGATCTCGCGCGAGGAGGCCGTCTGCCGCATCAATCCCGCCGCGATCGACCAGTTGCTGCATCCCACCATCGACCCGAAGGCGCCGCGCACGGTGATCGCGAGCGGCTTGCCGGCTTCCCCGGGTGCGGCAACCGGCGAGATCGTGTTTTCCGCCGATGAAGCGGAATTACTGAAATCGCAGGGCAAGAAAGTCATCCTCGTCCGCGTCGAGACGAGCCCCGAGGATATCCACGGCATGCACGCCGCCGAAGGAATTCTCACCACGCGGGGCGGCATGACATCGCACGCCGCGGTGGTCGCGCGCGGCATGGGCAAGCCCTGCGTCTCCGGCGCGGGGGTGGTGCGCATCGACTACGCCAAGGGAACGCTTGCCGCGGGATCCCATCAGCTGAAAGCGGGCGATCTCATCACCATCGACGGCTCGACCGGGCAAGTTCTGTTGGGCCGCGTGGCGATGATCGAGCCGGAGCTTTCGGGCGAGTTCGCGACGTTGATGCGCTGGGCCGACGCCAAACGTAAGGTCGGCGTCCGCGCCAATGCCGATACGCCCGCCGACGCCCGCACCGCGCGCGGCTTCGGCGCCGAGGGCATCGGACTCTGCCGTACCGAGCACATGTTTTTCGACGAAGAGCGCATTCTCGCCGTGCGCGAGATGATCCTTTCCGACGACGAAAAAGGCCGCCGCGCGGCACTCGACAAGCTTTTGCCGGTGCAGCGCGCGGATTTCGTCGCGCTGTTCGAGATCATGAAGGGTCTCCCGGTCACCATTCGGCTCCTCGACCCGCCGTTGCACGAATTTCTGCCACACACGGACGAGGAGATCGCCGAAGTCGCCGCCTCCATGGGTGCCTCCACCGAGAAGCTCAAGCATCGCGCGCAAGAGCTCGCCGAATTCAATCCGATGCTGGGCTTCCGCGGCTGCCGCATCGCCATCGCCTATCCCGAGATCGCCGAGATGCAGGCGCGCGCGATCTTCGAGGCGGCGGTCGAGGCAGGCCGCCGCACCAAGGCACCGGTCGTGCCGGAGGTGATGGTGCCGTTGATCGCGACCAAGGCCGAGTTCGATCTCGTCAAGGCGCGGATCGACGCGATGGCGGAAGCCGTCGCGATGGAGACGAATGTGCGGATCAGGTACCAGGTCGGCACCATGATCGAGCTTCCTCGCGCCGCCTTGCTTGCGGGTGAGATCGCGAAAACCGCCGAATTCTTTTCCTTCGGCACCAACGATCTCACCCAAACCGTTTTCGGCATTTCGCGCGACGATGCGGCGAGCTTCCTCGGCATTTATACCAACAAGGGCATTCTCACCGTCGACCCGTTCGTCTCGATCGACCGCGAAGGCGTCGGCGAGCTGGTCAAAATCGCGACCGAGCGCGGGCGCAAGACGCGAAAAAACATCAAGCTTGGAATTTGCGGCGAGCATGGCGGCGACCCCGCCTCGGTCGCCTTCTGCGTCGAGATCGGGCTCGACTATGTTTCCTGCTCGCCCTATCGCGTGCCGATCGCCCGCCTCGCCGCGGCGCAGGCCGAACTCGGGAAATCGTTCACCAACGAGGGCTGAGCTCGCCCTAGTGCCCCGAACCCGAAGTTCGCACATACCCTGCTGCAAGGGCAGTTGCGAACTTCGGGTTCAAAGGGGCACTAGAATCATAGAGTGGCCAGTGTCCCCTTGATTCCGAAGTTCGTATGAGAGCGCGCCGCAAGGCTTACGAACTTCGGAATCGGTACACTAGACCGCGACCTTCGACAGGAAGCACTCGACTTCCGAGCGCAGATCCGACACCGCGTTTCCCACCGTGGTCGACACTTCCAGCACCGTCTCCGCGCTCTTGCGCGTGTCGCTCGCGGCGGCGGAGAGGTGGTTCAGAACCGCGACGACGACATTCGTTCCTTCCGCCGCACTCGCGACGTTGTTGGAAATCTCGGAAGTGGCGCTGCTCTGCTGCTCGACCGAGGCCGCGACGGCGGTGGCGTTGCGGTCGATCTCCTGCATGCGCTCCGTGATGCGGTGAATGGCCTCAACGACGGAGCCGGTCGAGCCCTGTACCGCGACGATCAATCGCGAAATATCCTCGGTCGCCTTCGCCGTTTGCACCGCGAGCGATTTCACTTCGGAAGCGACCACCGCGAACCCCCTGCCCGCCTCGCCGGCGCGCGCCGCTTCGATCGTGGCGTTCAGCGCCAGGAGATTGGTTTGGCCGGCGATATTGCGGATCAGCGCCACCACGTCGCCGATCTTTTGCGAGGCGTCCGCGAGCCCGGCGATTTCCTGGTTGGTCGCGTTCGCCTCGGCGGAAGCGACGCGCAGCACCTCGGTGGTGTGCCCGAGCTGCCGCGAGATCTCGGAGATCGAGGCGGAAAGCTCGTCCGCAGCCATCGCCGCGGTCGTCACGTTCATCGACGCCTCGGTCGATGCCTGCACCGCGCCCTCGGCGCGCTCGGACGTCTGGTTCGAGGAGGCGAACAGCGTCGTCGCCGTCGATTTCATCGCGGACGCGTTCTCGCCGACGGTGCGAAGGACTTCCTCCATCCGCTCGCGAAACTTGGTGATCGCGGCTTCCACCTTCGCGCGCCGTTCTTCGGTCGCGCGCATCGCGGCGCGCTGCTGCTCGACGCTGTGCTGCTCGGTCACGTCGTCATGGGTCGCGACCCAGCCGCCGCCGGGCATCATGCGCTCGGCGATCGCAATGGTGCGGCCGTCGGAGAGATTGATGACCTTGAGGTTATCCTTCCCGCCCTCGATGCCCTTCAGCACATCATTGACATATTTTGCGATGTCGCCTTTGAAATTCCCTTGGGCAGCGCGATGCTCGAGGATCTCGCGCAACAACAGCCCCGATTTCACGAAATCGGGCGACATGCCGTACATTTCGATGTAGCGGTCGTTGCACAAAAGAAGCTTCGTTTCCGCATTCCACATGCAAAGGCCCTGCGACATGTGGTTGAGCGCGGTTCTAAGCCGCCTGTTCTCTTGATCGAGCGCGCGGGTGCGGATCAGCCGGATGGCGGCAAGCACGAACGCACCGCCGATCAGCGACAGAAACAGAAGGCCGGCAAAGCCAAAGAGCTGCCAGCCCTCTTTCAGTCCGGCCGAAGTGATGCAATCGATCATCGGGGTTCCCACACGCGACGCGAGTATTTCCGCTTCCGATTGCCGCAAGGTTAATGACCTCTTTAGCGCCGAAAAGGCCTGCAATTTTGCCTTTTGCCGCAGGGGGCTTTAGGGTTTTTGGCGGGTGCGAAAGCGGCTTGAACTTCCGGGCGAGACCGAAGTCAGGATCATCAAAGGGGCTCGGCCATGACGACGGACCACATCTTCCTCGGATTCATGGGCGCGGTCGGCATCGCCGCCGGCGCCACCCTGATCGCGATGCCCGAGACGCGCGACTTGCGCGTGCCGCCCTATTTCTGGGTGTTGATCGCAATGGTGTTGTTCGAAGTCACCCTGTTCGCGTTTTGGCGCGGGGTTCCGGGCCGGATGGTTTCGAACGGCGCGCGGCTCCTCGGCTTCGTGCTCGCGGTCGTCACCATGATCGTGATGCCGATCCTCGCGGGCTCGCCCGGACGGCTGTTCTGACCCCGCGTATATAAGGACGGGAACTCCTCGCCCCGCGCCGATCCCCGCCCGTTAACCGGTCCTCAAGATTAAGCAGGCGATAACACTCTCGCGTTCGTTCTCGATCCCCGGGAGGGATCGAGACGCATCAGTAGCGTTGCGTAGGGTGGGCGTAAAATGTTTGCGTCGCGTGCCAAACGGCGTCCTTTCGCCGTTCACTTCGGTATCGCGAGCGCGCTTCTCCTCGCATTCCCGAGCCGCATCGCGCAGCAAGATCTCGCGAGCCTTCTCACCTATCAGGCGGCGCCGGTTGAGCGCGCGCAAGGCTTCCTTCTCTCCTTCTCGGCGCTCAGAACCGCGACGTTTTCGCTGCCGCGCCCCGCAGGCATTGCGATTCCCGAGCTTCCAGTTCTGCAAGTCGTCGCGCGCGCCGGCCGCGACGCCGACCCCGACATCACCGGCTCGATCCCCGGCACCGCATCGACCGCGGGGCCGGAGGCCGAAGCCGACGAGCCGCAGATCACCATCGTCAATCGCGCCGGCAAGGGCGACCTCCTGGTGAGGCACGTCTCCGCCGTGCCGCCGCATGTGGAGATCCCGGAGGAGCCTTCCGAGATTCCTGCCCCCACGCCGCGCTACGACATCGCGATGTCGCTCGAAATGGATCCGGGCTTGCCGAAGGAAGAGGACGAAGCGCGTCCCGACCGCGCCGGCACGCTCGTGCGCTTGAACGAGGACGACCTGCCGAAACAAGGCGTGATCGCCCGCGTCTCGCGTCTCTTCTTCTTTCGCGACAATGTCGTGGGCTCGCTTCCCGCGATCCTGGATCCCGGCGACAAGCCACAACTCGCCTCCGCCCCCGCGAGTGCGCCCACCGAGGGTTCCACCACCGTCGCCGCCAAGGGCGAGGTGACCGGAGAGGAAGGGCGCCCCAAAAGCCCGGCCGAGCGGCTCGGCATCAAGGGGCCGACGCTCGCAAAAGCCGAAAAATGCCTCGCCGACGCGATTTATTTCGAAAGCCGCGGCGAAACGAAACAGGGCCAGACCGCGGTCGCGCAGGTCGTGGTCAACCGCGCCTTCTCGGGGTTTTATCCGAGCGATATTTGCGGCGTCGTCTATCAGAACTCCAACCGCTACCTCGCCTGCCAATTTACCTTCGCCTGCGAGGGCAAGAAGCTCGTCGTCGACGAGCCCGACATGTGGGAACAGGCGAAGCAAATCTCCCACGAGATGCTCGACGGCAAGCTATGGCTCGACGAGATCGGCAAGGCGACGCACTACCACGCCTACTGGGTGCACCCGGACTGGATCCGCGAGATGCGCAAGATCAACCGGATCGGCGTGCACACCTTCTATCGCCCGAAGGCGTGGGAAGGCTGAGTCTCGGGGCTCACTGCGAGCCCGCGCATTTCTCACAATGCCGTCGGGTTTTTTGACGCGCCGGTCCCGCGGGCGCGATCAAGCGCTATTGGCCGTTCGCTCCGGAGCTGAAGAAAGGAAACGAGAGCGGATTGTTGGCTCTGAAATTAGCGCCCGTTTCCTGCCGGGCGGCGCGGATTTGCGGCCTGGGCTTGGCGGCGGCGCGGATTTGCGGCCTGGGCTTGGCGGCGACGCGTTTTGTCCTCGCGGGCTTGTCCTCTTCCGCGGCTTCGGGGGGGTGGACCTTTTCCGTACGATCGGCATTGGCCGCGCGCACGGGTTCCGGCGCGGGATGTGCTGCTTCGGCGGCCGGCTGCGTCGGCCGGGCAGTCTTGTCCGCATCGGTGAGCGATTGGGATTTTTCGCCGCGCGCGGGAATCGAGTCGGTAATCTCGGCGGGCCCGGAAATAGTCATCGACGGTTTGCCCGGCGTGCGCAGGGTCGCGATCAAGCCGAAGCCGCCGATCAGAAGAAGAACGGCCGCGAAGCATGCCACGAGCATAATGCGAAGATCGAGCAACATCCGCGATGGCCTCTACGCGCGACGGAGTCGACGAATCACTTGCAGAAGATGCTCGCTCGCGGGCAACGCCTTTGGCAAGGGCGTCCGATCTCGGGTTTACCCGAGATCGGCGATTAAATGCACAAGTCGGCTTTAGCCGACTTGTGTGGCGGACGATCTCAATCGCTCGCCAGAATCGTATTGCGCACGATCGGATAAATCTGGCCGTTCCAGCGCTTGCCGGAAAATACGCCGTAGTGCCCGACGCCCGCCTGCATGTGGTGGCGTTTGCGGTAGGGCTTGATGCCGCTGCATAAATCCTGCGCCGCCAGCGTCTGGCCGAGCGCGCAGATGTCGTCGCGCTCGCCCTCGATCGTCAGCAGCGAGGTCTTGCGGATCGCCTTCGGCTCGACGAGTTCGCCGCGGAATTTCAACTCGCCCTTCGGCAGCCGGAACTCCTGGAAAATCCACTGCACGGTCTCGAGATAGAATTCGGCGGCGAGATCGAGCACCGCGAAATACTCGTCGTAGAACGCCTTGGTGGCATCCGCCTTCGCGATCTCGCCCTTGACGAGATTTTCGTAAAGCTCGATATGCGCCTTGACATGGCGATTCATGTTCATCGACATGAAGGCGGCGAGCTGCACGAAGCCGGGATAGACGCGGCGGCCGCCGCCGGGCGATTTCGCCGGCACGATCGAAATCAGGTTCTGCTCGAACCATTCGATCGACTTGCCGGTGGCAAGCTCATTCACCTTGGTCGGATTGATGCGGCAATCGATCGGCCCGGCCATCAGCGTGAGGCTCTTTGGTTGCGCCTTCATGCCGTTCTTCGCCATCACGGCGGTGGCCACGAGGGCGGCGACGCAGGGCTGGCAGACGGCGACGATATGCGCGCCGGGTCCGAGCGCGCCCAAGAACTCGATCATGTGCTCGACATAATCGTCGAAGCCGAAGCGGCCGTCGGAAACCGGCACGTCGCGGGCATTATGCCAATCGGTGATGTAGACGTCGTTCTCCGGCAGGAGCGTGCGCACGGTCTCGCGCAAGAGTGTCGCGAAGTGGCCGGAGAGCGGCGCCACCACCATCACGCGGGGTTGCGCCATGTCGACGTCCTTCTTGAAATGCAGGAGCGTGCCGAAGGGCGTGACGTGGGCCGGCTCCTCGGTCACCGCCACCTCGCGGTTGCCGACCATCACCTTGTCGATGGCGAAAGGCGGCCGCTCATGCGAAATCCCGGTACGGGAAAGCATCTCATAGGCGGCGGCGAGGCTGCGGAGCGGCTGGGCGGCGAAGCTCGAGAGCGAACCGTTGAGCGAGCCGTTCATGGCCGAGAGCGCCGAGGCCGCGAGCATGCGCACGGGCTGCATGATGTCGGCCTGCGACTGATAAGCGAGATAGATCATGCCCCGAACCCCGCGATTCGGCCCCCAGCCAGGGCCTTCCGGCCACGCTAGCGGATTTCTTGCTGCGGTGCGACATTTTCATTGAAACCGGCAGCGCCAGGCCACAGAATGTTCCCAACCAACCGGGGTAGCGAGATGGCGAAGCCAAAGCTCACCATCATGAGCAAGAATTACGGCTCGTGGTCGCTGCGCGGCTGGCTTTTGTGCAAGATCGCCGGGCTCGACTTCGACGAGGAGTTGCTTCCCTCGGACGACCCCTCGAACCGCGCCGAGCTTCTGCTGCTGTCGCCTTCGTTCCTGGTGCCCTGTCTCACCAACGGCGCGGTGAAGGTGTGGGACACGCTCGCGATCGCCGAATATCTTCATGAAACCAAGCCCGACGCCGCGTTGTTGCCGAAAGACGCGGCGGCGCGCGCCCATTGCCGCGCGATCTCGGGCGAGATGCATTCTGGATTTGCCAATCTGCGCTCGGCGCTGCCGATGAACCTCAAAGCGCATTATCCCGGCTTCAAAGTGTGGGCGGGCGCACAGGCCGACATCAACCGCGTCAGCGAAATCTGGCACGAGTGTCTGGCGAAATACGGCGGCCCGTTTTTGTTCGGCAAGACGCCCGTGCTCGCCGACGCCATGTACGCGCCGGTCGTCACGCGGTTTCTCACTTACGACGTCAAGCTCGATCCCGTGGGTGCCGGCTATTGCAAGACGGTGATGGCGTTTCCGGCAATGCGGGAATGGGTCGCGGCAGCGAAGGTGGAACCTGACGATGTGGAAGAGCTCGACGTAGAGTTTTGAGATCGCCTTATTTTCGCTTTTCCGTATTTTTATTGCCGCGGATTATCGGCGCTAAAATTTTCTCATCAATGGTTGGAACCAATCCGGCGGTGACGAGTTTGAAAGCGGTTGAATGACCGCGCAGTCCCGTCAGCGTCAATACTTCAGAAACAAAACGATTTTTTTAGCGAGGTACGACCCATGTCGGCTGAAAGTCTTCTGATTATTCTATTGGTTGGCGGGATTGCTGGGTGGCTTGCAGGCATCATTGTCCAAGGCACCGGCTTCGGCCTTGTCGCCGACATCGCGCTCGGGATCGTCGGCGCCTTTGTCGGCAATTGGCTGTTGCCGAGACTGGGGCTCCGCCTCGGCGGTGGCTTTGTGGCCGAGATCATCATCGCGACGATCGGCGCTATCACGCTGTTGATTATTCTCGGCCTGTTCCAGCGGAGCGGCGGCGGACGCGTGCATCTCACGCCGCCCGGCTTTCCGATCTTCGTGATTTCGCTCGCGCTCGCGATTATCGCCATGCTGCTCTATTACGCCGGCGTCAGAATCCCGCTCTTCAATACGTTCAGGACTTTCGACATTCTGGCGCTGGCTTACGTAGCGCTGCTTGCCGGCGTGTTATTTCGAGGGATTTGACGCGGCGCCTCGGCCGGGCGCGCCGTCACGCCTTCATTTTCTTCACCTCGTTCACCACCGGCCCGATGCGCGCGCCCATCGCCTGGCCGAGCGCAATCAAGGCATTCGCGGGCCGTACCATCACTTCGAATTCGGCGATCCGACCCGCTTCGTCGAAGCGGATAATGTCGACGCCCTTCAATTGTTTGGAGCCGACGCGTGCCGAGAATTCGAGCACGACGTCGTTCGGCCCCGCCACGAATTCGCGGTGATAGACGAAGTCCTCGAACACGCTCGCGGCCGTCTGCAAAACAAGACAGACCACGTCGCGCGTCGGATAAGGCGGATAGGCCATCGGCGAGCGAAAGATTGCTTTTTCGGCGACGATCGACGCGAGATTCGAGAGATCGTCCTTCGCGATCATCGCGTACCACTGCGCGAGCGATTTTTGTGCCGCGGGAGAAAGACTCATCGCATCACCCGAATTCAACCCTGCTTGTGCCCATTGACGGCGCGGTCATCCGCCCGGCGCCGGGCCAATGGAAATTCCTTGCTGTCGTAAAACGCGCGGATTTGATCCTTGTGATAGCGACTCTCATCGATTTCGAGAATGGCACCGTTCAGGAGCGCGGGCGGCAGTTCCTCGATCGCGTAGCGGATCGCCTCGGCCGCCGTCTCGAAGCGGTGATAGCTCACCGGTGACCGCGCGCCGCCGCGGCCCTTGCAGGGATAAAGTTCCGCGATCGCGCCGAAATCAAAAGCGGCCATCGCGCATTGAAGCACATCGGGCGTAAGAGCGCGAGCACTGCTGCCCTCGCGTCACATATTCGGATAGTTCGGACCGCCACCGCCCTCGGGCGGAACCCAGGTGATGTTTTCGTTCGGGTCCTTGATGTCGCAAGTTTTGCAGTGGACGCAATTTTGCGCGTTGATCTGAAAGCGGGGGCCCGACGATTCCTCGACCCACTCGTAAACACCGGCCGGGCAGTAGCGCGCCGACGGTCCGGCATAGACGTCGTGCTCCGAGGATTTCTGCAGCGCCGGCTGCGCGATCACGAGATGCACCGGCTGGTCCTCTTCGTGATTGGTGTTGGAGATGAACACCGAGGAAAGCTTGTCGAACGAAATCACGCCGTCGGGCTTGGGATAGACGATCGGCGCGAATTTCGCCGCGGGCTCCAGCGTTTTCGAATCCGGCTTGCCGTGGTGAAGCGTGCCGAACAGCGAAAAGCCGAACAAAGAATTCAGCCACATGTCGAAGCCGCCGAGGCCAACGCCGAGGAACGTCCCGAATCTCGACCACAAGGGCTTGGCGTTCCGCACGCGCTTCAAATCGTGACCGATTGGGGAAGCGCGCCAGCTTTCATCGTAGCCTTGAAGCGTATCGTTGGCGCGGCCGGCTTTGAGCGCCGCCGCCAGGCTTTCCGCCGCCTGCATGCCCGAGAGCATGGCGTTATGCGAGCCTTTGATCCTCGGCACGTTCATGAAGCCTGCGGCGCAGCCGATGAGCGCACCGCCCGGAAAAACGAGCTTCGGCACCGATTGAAAGCCGCCCTCGGTGAGCGCACGCGCGCCGTAGGCGAGCCGCTTGCCGCCCTCGAAAGTGGGGCGGATCGCGGGATGCTGCTTGAAGCGCTGGAATTCCTCGAATGGGGCGATGTAGGGATTTTTGTAATTGAGGTGGACGACGAAGCCGACGACCACTTGCTGATCTTCCATGTGATAGAGAAACGAGCCGCCGCCGGTCGAATTATCCAACGGCCAGCCGAAGGAGTGTTGCACGAGGCCGGGCTTGTGCTTCTCGGGCGCCACCTTCCACAACTCCTTCAGGCCGAGGCCGAATTTCTGCGGATCACGGCCGTCGGCCAAGCCGAAGCGCACGATCAACTGCTTCGAAAGCGAGCCGCGCGCGCCTTCCGCGAAAAGCGTGTATTTTCCGCGGAGCTCCATGCCGCGGGTGAATTCGGAGCGGTGCTCGCCGCTCTTCGAAATTCCCATGTCGCCGGTGGCGACACCCGCGACCGCGCCATTCGCGCCGAAGAAGACTTCCGCCGCGGCGAAGCCGGGATAAATCTCGACGCCCAGCGCCTCCGCCTTCTTCGCGAGCCAGCGGCAGACATTGCCGAGCGAGACTACGAAATTTCCGTGGTTCGACATCAAGGGCGGCATGAGGAAATTCGGCAGCCGGATCGCGCTTTTTTCCGAGAGCCAATAGAAGCGGTCGCCGGTGACCGGCGTCTTGATCGGCGTGTCGCTCTCGCCGCGCCATTCCGGCAGCAGCCGGTCGAGGGCGATGGGGTCGATCACCGCGCCCGAAAGAATGTGAGCGCCGACCTCCGAGCCCTTTTCAACCACGACGACGGAAATTTCGGGCGAGAGCTGCTTGAGCCGAATCGCGCTCGCGAGGCCCGCGGGGCCCGCGCCCACGATCACCACGTCGAATTCCATACTCTCGCGGGGCGGCAGTTCCTCGGTGCTCATCGGCTTCTCCAAAACTCGGACAGGGCCGGCGGATCAGGATTTACGTTCGGCGCAGACGGCCTCGACTCGCGCGCGGGCATAGTCCCACGCCGAAAAGGTATCACCTATGTTTTCGCCCGGCGGCCCGACGACGAAAGGATCCTCGCCGAACGACACGTAGGAATTATAGAGTTTTTCGGCGGTCATTCCGGGCTCGTAGTGGGACGCAAGCCACTTGTCCACCAATTCGCGGCAAGCCGCGTTCGCCTCCTCGACCGTGGCCAATGTCCCATGCGTGTGGCGCTCGTCCTCATTCATGTAGTGAAAATTGTCGTCGACCATGACCGTGTATTTCGACATTCGCCTTCACCAATCGCGTCCGGCCGTGCATTGCGCACTTTCACGGGCAAACGTTCGATTTTTTGCCCGCTTTTTGCTCCGGTGGCAGTTTTCCCCCGTTTTCGACCGAATGACAATCGACAAGCCGGTTGACGCCGCGTCAATTGCGCTAAACTTCCCCTATGCTGCCATCGTCCCCGCAAAGCGCTCTCGACATCCTCGCCTTTCATCGCGATGCGGGCGTCGACATCGCGCTCGAGGACGCGCCCATCGACCGCTTCGCGGAAAGCGTTTCTGAGAGCCAACAATCTCGCCGCGAAACGGCTGCCCGGGACCCCGAACCACGGGTGTTGCAAAATCGGAGCAGCGATGCCGGAGCCCATGTTACGGGCTTAACGCCTGACCGGGATAACGAGCAAAAAATTTCCGCCGCGCCCGTTTCGCCCGACACCGCCACCCTTGCCGCTCGCGAGGCTGCGAAAAGCGCCAAGACGCTCGACGAATTGCGTGAAGCACTTTCGCGTTTCGACGGCTGCGCGCTGAAGAATACCGCGAAGAACCTCGTCTTCGCCGACGGCAATCCGAAAGCGCGCGTGATGTTCGTGGGCGAGGCCCCGGGTGCCGACGAGGACCGCGAGGGCCTGCCCTTCGTCGGCCGCTCGGGCAAGCTGCTCGATCGCATGATGGCGGCGATCGGCCTCGATCGCACCTCCGCCTATATCGCCAACATCGTGCCGTGGCGGCCGCCGGGAAACCGCACGCCGACGCCGCAGGAATCGGCGATTTGCCTGCCGTTCATTCAGAGGCAAATCGAGCTTGCCGATCCCGACATTCTGATTTGCCTCGGCAAGCCCTCGATGCAGACCTTGCTCGGGATCAATGAAGGCATCAAAGCCTCGCGCGGCCGCTGGCGCGAATTCGACACCGGGAAACGGATCATCAAGGCAATGGCGACCTTCCACCCGGCGTATTTGTTGCGAACGCCCGCCGAAAAGAAATTCGTCTGGCGCGACATGCTGGCGCTGAAGAAGGCGTTGAAGGGGTGACTGAATATCCCTCCCGTTCAGGGGAGGGATGTCAGGACAACCCCGTCAGCCGCATCGAGAGCGCCTTCAACTTCGCCCGCGCCTCTTCGTCATAGGCCTGCGCGATCGCGCGCGCCTCGCGCTGGCCGTTGAAGAATAGCCCGCTCTTGCCCGCGAGCTCCTCGGAAACGATCTGCTTCAGAATCGCGTCGGCGCCGTCCTCGACCGAGGAGATCGGCGAGTTGCCGCTATCGCGCACCATCGTGGTGTTCATGTAGGTCGCCGGATGCAGCGCGTTGGCGGTGACGCGACTGCGATCGACCTCGTGCGCGAGGTCGATCGTGAACATGATTTGCGCGAGCTTGCTCTGGCAATAGGCGCGCGTGCCGTTATAGCCCTTCTCTAGCATCACGTCGCCGAAGTCGATATCCTGCTGGCCGAGCGAGGATACGTTCACGATGCGCGCGGGCGCGCTCTCGACGAGGCGCGGTAGCAGCAAACGGGTGAGCAAAAATCCCGCGAGGTAATTGACGGCGAAACGAAGTTCGAAGCCGTCGCTGCTCAGTTGCCGGTGATTTTTATCGGTGCCCGAGCCGATGCCGGCATTGTTAACGAGGCAATCGATGCGCTCGCGCTCCTGCAACAATATTTCGGCGAGTTTTCGCACTTCGGCGAGCGAAGCGAAGTCCGCCTGATAGAACGTTGCCATGCCCTTTTTCGGACGGACGCGCGCACCGCAAATTTCCCGCAGGACTTGCTCGGCACGCTGCTGGTTGCGGCCGTGGATGAGGACGTTGGCGCCCTCCGCCGCCAGGCGCTTGGCGACGACGCGCCCGACGCCGTCGGTCGCCCCGGTGACAAGAATGGTTTTTCCTTCGAGCTGCATGCCGTGACCTTCCGCCGCCATGAAACCTAATGGCCGATGGCAAGTTGTGGCAGCGGGGAAAACGCGTGGCGGCTATGCTAGGATGGCAAAACATGACGCAATGCAGCGAAGGCTGAGATCATGGATTTCGATCCCGTTCTTCTCGCCCGGTTGCAATTCGCCTTCACCATCTCGTTCCACATCATCTTCCCGACCTTCACGATCGGACTTTCGGCCTATATCGCGACGCTGGAGGTGATGTGGCTGTGGTCGGCCCGCGAACACTATCACCGGCTCGCGCGTTTCTGGACGAAGATCTTCGCCGTCTCCTTCGCGATGGGCGTCGTCTCCGGCCTGGTGCTGTCCTACGAGTTCGGCACCAACTGGAGCCGCTTCTCGGCGATCGCCGGCAACATCGTCGGCCCGCTGATGGGCTACGAAGTGCTGGTGGCTTTTTTCCTCGAGTCGACGTTTTTGGGCATCATGCTGTTCGGCTGGAACCGCTTCCCGCGGGGGCTGCACGTTTTCGCCTGCATCGCGGTCGCGACCGGCACGCTGATCTCGGCGTTCTGGATCATTTCGGCCAATAGCTGGATGCACACGCCCGCCGGCCACGCCATGCAAAACGGCGTCGCGGTGCCGGTCGATTGGCTGCAGATTATTTTCAACCCGAGCTTTCCTTATCGGCTGGCGCATATGGCGACGGCGGCTTACCTCACCACTTCGTTCGTCGTGCTCGCGGTCGGCGCGCGCTATCTTCTCGCGGGAAAATATCTCGACGAGGCAAAAACGATGCTACGCATGGGAGTCGGATTCGCCGCCATCGTGGCACCGTTGCAGCTCTTCATCGGCGACCAGCACGGGCTGAACACGCTAAAATATCAGCCGATCAAGATCGCGGCGATGGAGGCGCACTGGGACGGGAGCACGCCCGGCGACTTCGAGATTTTCGCCTGGCCCGACCAGAAGGGCGAGACGAACCGCTACGCGATCTCGGTCCCACGCGGCTCCTCGCTCGTGCTCACCCACGACCCGAACGGATTGTTTCCCGGCTTGAAAAGCGTCGCGGCGTCCGAGCGGCCCAATGTGCCGATCGTCTTCTTTGCCTTCCGCATCATGCTCGGCATCGGCTTCTTCATGATCGGTGCGGCATTGCTTGGCGCCTTTCTATGGTGGCGCGGAAAATTGTTCGAGGCGCGTTGGTATTTGGTGCCCGCGCAATTCGTGTGGTGGATCGGCTTCGTCGCGGTGATTGCGGGCTGGACCGTGACCGAAGCCGGGCGGCAGCCGTGGGTCGCTTACGGAATCTTGCGCACCGCCGACGCGGTCTCGCCGGTGCCGGGCTCGTCGATCGCGATCACGCTTGCGCTCTTCGTGCTCGTCTACGGCATCGTGTTCTCAATGGGCATTTATTACATCAACCGCCTCATCAACACCGGCCCCGCAAGCGTTGCGAACGCGGAACCTGTGAGCGGCATGGCGAGCCGGCCGATTTCGCCCGAGACGTAGACAGAGGGAAATCGTCATGGAATGGTATATCGCGCTGATCTGGGCCGGCGTGCTGGGCGTGGCCGTCGCCATGTACGTCATCCTCGACGGCTTCGATCTCGGCATCGGGATCCTGTTTCCCTTCGCGAAGACCGAATACGAACGCGACCAGATGATGAATACGGTGGCGCCGTTCTGGGACGGCAACGAAACCTGGCTCGTGCTTGGCGGCGGCGGCCTGTTGGCCGCGTTCCCAACAGCCTATGCAATCCTGATGCCGGCGTTTTATCTGCCGGTGATCGCGATGCTCCTGGGTCTCATTTTCCGCGGCGTCGCCTTCGAATTTCGTTGGGCCGGGCGCAGAAGCAAGAAATTCTGGAATTTCGCCTTTGCCGCGGGCTCGGCGCTCGCCGCAGCAGCGCAAGGCGTGATCCTCGGCGCATTGATCCAGGGTGTGAAGGTGGAAAACGGCGCCTTTGGCGGCGGCCATTTCGACTTCGCGACACCCTTCGCGTTTCTGTGCGGCGCCGCCGTCGTCGTGGGCTACGCGCTGCTCGGCGCGACGTGGCTCATGATGAAGACCGACGGCGAAGTCGCCCGCCTCGCCCGCGCGCACGCCAAATGGCTGCTCGCCGCCGTCATCGTGTTTATGGGGATCGTCAGCCTGTGGACGCCACTCGCCTTCCCGCGCATCGCCGAGCGGTGGTTTTCGCTGCCGAATTTTATTTTCTTTTCGCCGGTGCCGCTCGTCACCGCGCTTGTTGCCTTCGTCTGCTGGAAATCGCTCGCCGACGAGCGCCGCGAAGTGTTGCCGTTCCTGTGCGCGATCGCGCTGTTTTTTCTCGGCTACTCCGGGCTCGTGATCTCGAATTTTCCGTATCTGGTGCCCCCGACGCTCACCGTGTGGCAGACCGCCGCCGCGCCCGCGAGCCAGATTTTTCTGCTTTTGGGCACGCTGTTCATGTTGCCGATCATTCTCGGCTATACCGGCTTCGTCTATTGGCTCTTTCGCGGAAAAATTCGCGCGGGCGAAGGCTATCATTGAACAATGATCCCTCCCCTGAAGGGGATGGAAGTTCCGAGCGCAGCGAGGAACTAGATGGGGTAATCGTTGCCGGGATTCTTCCCCACCCGACCGCTCGCTTCGCTCGCGGCCACCCTCCCCTCCGGGGAGGGATTTTGGGTTAGGGCGCCGGCGGAATGATCGCCCAGCCGAGACGTATGGGATCGAGCCGGCCGGAGCGCACCCACGACAGCGTCAGCGACGCTTCCGGCACGAACAGCGGCAAGTTCGCCGCGAGCGAAGCGGGCGGCGCCGTGTTTCCGCGATAGATCGGCCAGATCACGACGGCACCTTTCGCGCGCAAGTCGCCGTCCTTGATCCAGGGCGCGAGCAGAGGATCGCCGTTCGAAAATACATGCGGGCGATCGCGGCTCGCGAGCGCGACTTCGCTCGCGCTCAGGGGATCGGCGACGACGATCTCGAGGCGCTTGCCGGTGCGGGCGCGAAACGTATCGGTTACTGCGCGCGCGACCTCCGCCGCCGGCCAGTTGCTCGCCAAGCCCCGGTTTCCCACCCACGGCGCGATGAATCCGGTAAGCGCATCCAGGATCGGCGGCAGCACTAAGAACAGGATCACGACAAAGGCCGCCGCGCGCTGGCGGTGGATGCGGAGGCTATCGCCGGCGAGCACGACGGCGAGAAGTCCCGAATAAAGCAGAAGCGGCGCGAAGGCGCCGATCGTCGTGCGAAGACCGAGCACGCTCGCCGCGACACCGGCGAGAACGAAAGGCAGCGTCGCGAGCACGAGCACGGCGGCGAGCGTGAAACCGAAGATCGGCGCGCGCGACACGATCGTCGCGGCCGCGCGGCCGCCGCCGAGGAGCGGCGATGCGATGACGATCAGGATGACAAGCCCGAGATGACCGGCGAGCGCGCCGCCGAAGGCCTCATACGCCGGGATCAAGCCGATCGGCTCGACCGCCGCCGCGTCCTCGATCAACCCCGCGAAGCCATGGGTGACAAGCCACGCCACGCGAGGGGCCGCCACAATCGCAAAAACGACGAAGGCCATCGCCGCACCGCCATAGGAGTCGTGCGCACGCAGCGTCGTGCGCCCGGTCGATGATGCAAGCATCAAGCCCGTAAGGACGGCGAGCAGGAAAATGCCGAGCGCGCCCGCATAGGGGAACAGCCCAAGAGCAAAACCGAGGAGGAGCCAAGCGCGCTGATTTCCCTCCTTCACCGCGCGCCACCAGGCGAGTGCCGCGCCCGCGACAAGCGGCATCTCGACGAGCGCGGAGTCGAGCGCGCCGACCGGAAAGGCAACCGGATGGACGCTGACCATGACGAGGGCCGCGATCGCGCCTTGCCGCTCGCCCACGATGCGGCGTGCGAGCGCGAAGACAAGCCAGCCGGTGATCGCGACCATGACCGGCCCCAGCATCGTCACAACCGCGATCGAGTGCGTCAGCGCATAGACTGCTTGCATCAGCCACGGCGCCAGCGGCGGCATGCCGGGATAGCCGAGCATCCATTCGCGCCCCATGGCGAGCCCAAGCGCGATTTTCGGGCTCGGCGTCGGCTCGGAAATGATGGGCGCGAGCGTCCACAGGATCGCGTGAAGGATCAAGGCGCCTGCGACGAACGAGCCCGCATGCGCGCGCAGCGCTTCGACGAAAATCGAGGCCTCGAGCGGCCCCCGTTGCGATTCCGGTGCGTGCATCATTTTACTTTGAGCATGATCTTTTCTGAAAACCGATCATGCTCTAATCTTCGATTACGATGCCGTAGGCGGCCATGACCGGCGCGAAAGAGCGCCGATGATGCACGCAGGGGCCGAGCTTTTCCAGCGCCGCGAAATGTACCTCGGTCGAGTAGCCCTTGTGCTGCTCGAAGCCATAGCCGGGATGCGCCGCACCGAGCTGGCGCATCAGCTGGTCGCGCGTGACCTTGGCGACGATCGAGGCGGCGGCGACCGAAGCGACGATGCCGTCGCCGCCGATCACCGCCCTCACCTCGCACTCGAGCGCGAGCACGTCGCGGCCGTCGACGAAGACGAGCGAGGGCTTGCGCGGCAATCCTAGAACCGCGCGCGCGAGCGCCCATAGGCTCGCGCGCAAAATGTTGTCGCGGTCGATGCGCGCGGGCGGGGCGACGGCGATGGCAAACTCGGCGCTGGCGGCGATCTTCTCGAACAAGTCCTCGCGCTCGTCGGGCTCCAAGCGCTTGGAATCATTCAGCCCCTTCGGTACCCGCGCGGGATCGAGAATGACGGCCGCCGCCACCACCGGGCCCGCCAGCGGTCCCCGGCCCGCCTCGTCGCAGCCGGCGACGAGCGCGTGTCCGCGCCGGTAGGCGTTGGCCTCGCGGGCGAAGGTCGGCCGTAGCAAAGGCGGTCTTGGCGCGGGATTCATTGGGCGCGCGATCCGGTCGGTTTCAATCGCCTAGCGCCTAGCCTATCTTGGCGATCGGCCAAAGCCCCGATTGCAGCGAACCCACAGCTCCGCCACAATCGGCCCAAGGATCAGCGCTAAGGATCGGCGCGAATAATTTCGCAGGAGAGATCAAATGCAATGGGACGATTTCCGGCGCAGCGCAAACATCGATGACCGCCGCGACTCGGGGCCAATGACCGGCGGTGGCGGCATGGGCGGCAGCGGCCTCGGCATCGGCGGTCTCATCATCGTCGGGCTGATTTCCTGGGCGCTCGGTGTCGATCCACGCATCCTGATCGGCGGTCTCGAAACGATTCAGGGTCAGGGATCGCAGCAGCAAGGACCGACGCCGCCGAGCAAGACCGGAACGCCGGCCGACCAGCAGGGCCAGTTCATCGCCGCCGTGCTTGGCGACAGCGAGGATCGTTGGACTGAGATTTTCCGCGACCAATTGGGTCGCAGCTACCAGCCTCCACGGCTCGTGCTCTTCCGCGGCGCGACGCGATCGGGCTGCGGTTTCGCTCAGGCCGCCATGGGGCCGTTCTACTGCCCGCAGGATCAGCGCGTTTATCTCGACACTTCGTTCTTCAACGATCTGCAAAACCGCTTCCACGGCTGCAGCGGCAAGGCCTGCCAATTCGCGCAGGCCTATGTGATTACCCACGAGATCGGGCATCACGTGCAGAACATGCTCGGCATCCTGCCGAAGGTGCAGCAGGCGCAACAGAGCATGGGCACGAGCCAGCGCAACGCCGCGCAAGTGCGCATCGAGCTGCAGGCCGACTGCTTCGCCGGCGTGTGGGCCAATCACTCGCAGCAGAAGTGGAAATTCCTCGAGCAAGGCGACATCGAAGCGGCGCTGCAAACCGCCTCGGCGATCGGCGACGACCGCCTGCAAAAACAGACGCAAGGCTATATCGTGCCCGATTCCTTCACCCACGGCTCGGGGGCGCAGCGCATGCAGTGGTTCCAGACCGGCTTCAAGAGCGGCAACGTCAACGACTGCAACACGTTCGCGCAGGGATCGAGCTGAAGACGGCGTCCGCGCTCATCGTTCGCCCTGCCGCGTCCGGCGACCGCGAGGCGATCTGGCGGATTCTCGAGCCGATCATTCGCGCGGGCGAAACTTACGCGTTGCCTCGGGACATGCCGCGAGAAGAAGCGCTCGCCTATTGGTTCGCACCTGCGCATGAGGTGTTCGTCGCCGACACAGGAGGCGAAATCCTCGGCACGTATTATTTGCGAGAAAATCAATCCGCCGGCGCGGATATGGCGAATTGCGGCTACATGACCGCGCCCGCCGCCACCGGCCTCGGGGTCGCGCGCGCCGTGTGTGCGGATTCGATCGCGCGGGCGAAGGAACGCGAATTCCGCGCGATGCGGTTCAATTTCGTGGTGGCGACGAACGAGCATGCGGTGCTTCTCTGGCAAAGCTTCGGCTTCGATACAGTGGAACGGCTCCCTAACGCCTTTCAGCACCCAAAGCTTGGCGCGGTCGATGCGCTGGTCATGCATCGCGCGCTCTGACCGGCTATAAAGGGGCATGGCCGGTCTCGATCCTTCCAAGCCCTTCATGCCGCTTTCGATTGCGGTGCTGACGGTTTCCGACACACGCGATTTGGCCTTGGACAAATCTGGCGCGCTATTGCGAGAGCGCATCGAAGGCGCGGGCCATCAATGCGCGGCGCGCGCGCTGGTGAAGGACGACATCAAGGCGATCCGCGCCCAGGTGAAAGCTTGGATCAAGGACAAGAAGATTGACGTCGTGATCACCACCGGCGGCACCGGCTTTACCGGGCGGGATGTCACGCCGGAAGCGGTCGAACCTTTGTTCGAGAAACGCATGGACGGCTTCTCGATCGCCTTCCACCAGATTTCCTTCGGCAAGATCGGCTCTTCGACGATCCAGAGCCGCGCCACCGCGGGCACCGCCAACTCGACCTTTATTTTCTGCCTGCCGGGCTCGCCGGGCGCCTGCCGCGACGCCTGGGACGAAATTCTCGTGCATCAGCTGGATCTGCGGCACCGGCCCTGTAATTTCGTGGAAATCCTGCCGCGGCTGAATGAACATTTGAAACGGGCGAAGGCGAAAAAATAGCCATTAGGATTTTTGGAGCGTTGATTGACCGCTAGCGCACATACAAGGGTCGTCATCATCGGTGCCGGATTCGGCGGGCTTGAGGCCGCGCGCGCGCTCGCCAAAGCGCCGGTCGAGGTGACGATCATCGATCGCCAGAACCACCAATGCTTCCAGCCGCTCTTGTATCAAGTCGCGACGGCGGTGATTTCGCCCGCCGATATCGCCTGGCCGATCCGCGGCATCCTGCGGCGGCAGCAAAACGCGCGCGTCGTGATGGGGACGGTGATCGGCATCGACGAAACGGCGCGCGTCGTGCACGCGGACGACATCGACCTCCCCTACGACTATCTCGTGCTCTCCACCGGGGTGACGCACTCCTATTTCGGCCATCCCGATTGGGAAGAGAGCGCGCCCGGATTGAAGACGCTCACCGACGCGATCGAAGTCCGCCGCCGCATCCTGCTCGCCTTCGAGCACGCGGAAACCGCGGAAAAGGAAAAAGACCGGCGGCGTCTCCTCACCTTCGTCATCGTCGGCGGCGGCCCCACCGGCGTCGAGATGGCGGGCGCCATCGCCGAGATCGCCCGGCAGACGCTCCGCTTCGATTTTCGCCGCATCGATCCGCGTTCTTCGCGCATCGTGCTGATCGAGGCGGGCCCGCGCATTCTGCCCACCTTCTCGGAAAAGCTCTCGGCCTATGCCAAACGCTCGCTTGAACGCATGGGCGTCGAGGTGATGACGGGAGCGATGGTGACGGCGTGTCACCGCGACGGCGTCTCGCTCGGCGAAAAACGCATCGATTCGGAATCGATCGTCTGGGCCGCGGGCGTCGTCGCCTCGCCCGCCGCGCAATGGATCGAAGCCGAGCGCGACCGCGCCGGCCGGATCAAGGTCGGGCCGGACCTCAGCGTGCCGGGGCATCCCGAGATTTTCGCGGTCGGCGACACCGCGGCGCCGCTCACGCCGGTTCCCGGCATCGCACCCGCCGCCAAGCAAATGGGGCGCTATGTCGGGCAGCTCATTCGCGCGCGCGTCGAAGGCAGTCCTGCGCTAGAGCCCTTCGTTTATCGCCACGCCGGAGATCTTGCCACCATCGGCCGGAAGTCCGCGGTGGTGAAACTTCGCCGGATCGAGCTCACCGGATTCATCGGTTGGCTGTTCTGGAGCGTCGCGCATATTTATTTTTTGATCGGCATCCGCAACCGCTTCGTGGTCGCGATCACATGGCTGTGGAGCTATCTCACCTATCAGCGTGGCGCACGGCTGATCACGTAGCGCTGATTTCTGGCGCTGATTTCAAGCGCTCGAAGAAATAAATTCCTCGAGGAGCTTCGCCGTCTCCGCCGGAAACTGATCGACGAAAAAATGCCCGCCTGGCAGCGAGGCCGAGCGCACATCGGCGCAGCGTTTCTTCCACTCAGCGGCAAGATCGAAGAACTTGTGCATCAAGCCCGCCGAGCCCCAGAAGGCGAGCGTCGGGCATTGCACCTTTTTGTCGATGTCCGCGCGGTCGTGTTCGAGGTCGATCGTGGCGGCGGCGCGATAGTCCGAGCATGAGCCATGAATCATCGCGGGATCGTTCCAGCAGCGCCGGTAATCGGCGAGCATTTCCGGGTCGAAATCCTTGAGCCCAGTCGCGCCCCAGCCGACGAGACAGGTCTCGTAGAAATAATCGGCTTCGTGACCGATCAGACGCTCGGGAAACGGCTCCGGCAGCGCCAGAAAATACCAATGCCAATAGGCGCCGGCGACAAAGCGGTTGGTGTCCATGAACATCGCGTAGGTCGGCACGATGTCGAGAACGGCGAGCGAGATCACGGCGTCCGGCCGGTCGAGCGCCATGCGGTGGCAGGTGCGGCCGCCGCGGTCGTGGCCGATTGCATGGAAGCGCTCGAAGCCGAGCTTGTTCATCAGCGCCACCTGATCCGCGGCCATGGCGCGGAAGGAATAGTTCGCCAGATCCGCGGCGCATTTCGGCTTGGAGGAATCGCCATAGCCGCGGAGATCCGCGCAGACGACCGTGAATTTCTTCGCGAGCAAGGGGGCGACGCGCGCCCACATGGCGAGATTTTGCGGGAAGCCGTGCAGCAGCAAGACCGGCGGGCCGCTGCCGGCAATGACGTAATTAATCGTCGCCTCGCCGCAATCGGCGCGTTTTCGCTCGAACCCCTCGAACATGGCGTTTCCCCATAGTTGCCCGCATCAGTGTTTTGCCACCGCGCGGATTTTTTCTATCCTTATGATAACGGCGCGCGCTTGTCCGTCGGACGTTCGTATAGACGCAGGCCGCAGGGAGGACTCTGCCGGTTCCGCCCCCTGCCGCATCGTTGATGGCACGCAACAACGTCAGCAGTGCGCGGTTGAGAGGTGTCGCGATACTGAATCGCTCACCCGCGGCGACAATCGCGCCCGTCAGCGCTTCGATTTCCAACGCTCGCCCAGCAAGGCGATCGAAGTACATCGACGTGCCTGCTTCCGGCGGATAGGTGAGAAGTGTCGACAGCGTTCGCTCGGATTCGTCGGTCGCCAATTTGGCCCCGTCGGCGCGAGCCACGGCCACCGCTTCGTCGAGGATCGCCATGCACAGCGCGCGGATGTCCTCGCGCCGTAGCACCGCTTGCCGCTGTAGCGTCAGTGCGGTGATGGGATTGGCGACGGCGTTGATCAGCAACTTCCGCCACGAGAGCGTCGCGAAGTCGGCGCTCAACAGGACGCGTAACGGCGTGCCATCGAGGAATTCCGCGAAGGCGCGACCGTGCACGTCATCCGCCACGGCGAGATCGTATTCGGCAACGTGGCGAAGCCGAACATGATCCGGCGCGAGCCGCTCGCCGTTGTAATAGACGATTGCCGGCATGATCGTCGAGCCATTCGCGAACGGCGCGGTGCGGGCGGCTTGGCCGATCCCATTCTGCAGCACAGCGACACGCGTCGACGAATCGCAGAGCCGGGCCAACCATGGAGCCGCCGACGGCGTCTGGTGCGCCTTGGTGCACAGGAGCACCCAGTCGACGCGCGTTGCATCCGCGGGATTGCTGAGGGTGCGTAGCGGAACCTCGACGGTCCGCTCCGGCCGCTCGAGGACGAGGCGTTTGACAGGAATTCGTGCGCAGGCAACGACGTCATGCCGATCGGCGTCGCGGAGACAGCCGGCGACGACGCCTCCAATGCTACCAAGACCAATGACGGCAGCGGTCAAACGAGCCGGCCGGTGCGCCTTAAGAGCCATGATTGGTTGATCGCTTAAGCTCACAACTTCAATTTCCAATATTCGCCGACGAGCTTCTTGCCGAAGCTTGCGTGTGCCGCCTCGCGCACCTTTTTGAAGCCCGCGCGGAGATAAATCGCGCGGGCGGCGGTGAGAATGCTTTGCGTCCACAGCGTGATCTTGCGGTAGCCGGCCGCGCGCGCGAAGCGGATGCATTCCCCAACAAGCCGCCCGCCGACGCCGTGTCCGCGCGCTTCGGGCTCGACAAAAAGGATGCGCAGCTCCGCGACCTTGTCGCTCTCGTGCACGAGCATGACCGAGCCCGCCCGCTCGCCGTCAAGCTCGGCGATCCAGCAGCGCTCACGCTTGGCATCGTGTTCCTGGATGAACGCGGCGACGATCTCCGCCACCAACGCTTCGAAACTTTCGTTCCAGCCGTACTCCTCGGCGTAGAGCGCGCCGTGGCGGCTCACGATCCAGCCGAAATCGCCGGCCTTGGCTTGGCGCAGCGAAATCGCCGGGGCGCTCTCGCGCTTGCCGGCAAAGAGCGCCTCGATCGTGGCTGCGGCTTGAACGAGCCGCTTTTGGTCGCGCTCGACAAGCGCGCGGAGCATCACTTCGATCTCGTCCCGCGAGCGCCGATCGAGCGGCGCGAACGCGGCCTTTCCCTTTTGGGTGAGCGCAAGCAAGCTTTGCCGGCCGTCCGCGGGCGAGGCCACGCGCGAAATCAGGCGCGCGCGCGCGAATCGATCGAGAATGCGGCTGAGATAGCCGGCATCCAAGCCGAGCACGCCGCCGATTTCCTTCGCCGTCGCCCGATCGCCCTGCGCGAGCTCGTAGAGCACGCGCGCTTCCGCCAGCGAGAACGGGCTATGCAGAAAATGCTCCTCCAGCACGCCGAGCTTACGCGTGTAGAAGCGGTTGAAGCGGCGAAGTGCCGCGATCCTGTCCTGCGAGGCACGCCCGGGCATGGCCTCGGAGGGTCGGTCAATTACTTGACGGAGTCAACTACTTATCTCGCTCAACACGATGCGCGCACGCAGCGTCACCAGGCGGCGCCGGCCGATGCGCGCGAACAGCCGTTCCTGTGCCTTCTTGCCGTTTTTGTGCCCACCAAGTTGATCGTAGAAGCGCCGCGCGATCAGCAATCCCTGCTCGGGGCGCGGGCGGCCGATCACCACAAGGCGCGCGGCCGCGGCCGCTTCCGCG
Source organism: Hyphomicrobiales bacterium (assembly GCA_003135415.1). Taxonomy (GTDB): domain Bacteria; phylum Pseudomonadota; class Alphaproteobacteria; order Rhizobiales; family Xanthobacteraceae; genus Palsa-892. The sequence goes on along the minus strand of PLBP01000003.1, from coordinate 155,884 downwards.
AGACGCGGCTTCATTCCGAAGCCTTCGTAACCGAGGCGAAAGGTCGCCGCGCGCCGCTCGGCAAGCCCGCTCCGCTCCATCGTATCGACGAAGGCGCGCACCTCGCGCATCCAGCCTTCCGGCAAGATCGCCGCGGGATCGAGGAACAAAAGCCAAGAACCGCGCGCCTGGTGGGCTGCGGTGCGGAGCCGGGCGCCCGGGTCGTGCGGCCCTTTGAGGAAATGGCAGCCGGCGACGTCGGCCACCTTCTCGGTTTCGTCGCGCGAGCCGCCATCGGCGAGAATCACCTCGCGCACGAGGCCCGAGGCGGATGCGGAAACCAGCGCGCTCAAGGTCGGTACGAGCGCACCTTCGCTATCGCGGGTCGGGATGATGACGGTGATCACAAGTTCGGGAACCTCTATCCCTTGTAATCGTTTTGTCTTGAAAACACTCCATGTAGAGAGAAAAGCACAATAAAAGTTTGTTCTTGTTTCGTTCTAATGGCTGCAGTAGGGTCAATCCATGGACAGGACTTTTGACGAACCGCCGCCCTATGAGGCGGCGGACGACCCCGATCCGAATGACGGCGTGCTCGACGCCACGGTAGACGGCGAAGGCCGGCGCGGGCGCGGCGCCGTGACCAACCCAAGCGGCCGCTACGAGCCGCATGCCAAGGTCGCCTTCGACGACGGCTGGCAAAGCCTCGAGGAACTGCCGCCCTTCAGGACCTATGTCACCGAGGAGCGGTCGCGGAAAATCATCAGCCGGAACGAATCGCCCGACATCGGCTTCGACCGCTCGATCAACCCCTATCGCGGCTGCGAGCACGGCTGCATCTACTGTTACGCACGGCCAACCCACGCCTATCAGGGGCTGTCGCCCGGGCTCGATTTCGAATCGCGCCTGTTCGTGAAGCCGGACGCGCCCGAACTCCTGGTGCGCGAATTGTCCGACCCGTCCTACCGCCCGCGTACAATCGCGATGGGCACGAACACCGATCCCTATCAGCCGATCGAGAAGAAGTGGCAGGTCACCCGCCGCATCCTGGAAGTGCTGCGCGACGCCGGTCATCCGGTCGGCATCGTGACGAAGTCGGCGCTCGTGATCCGCGACATCGACATTCTGGCGGAGATGGCGAAGAAGAACCTCGCCAAGGTCGCCGTTTCCATCACCACGCTCGACCACAAGCTCGCGCGCGCGATGGAGCCGCGGGCGGCAACACCGCAACGCCGCCTTTCCACGCTCCGCGCGCTTTCCAACGCCGGCATTCCGACTGCGGTGATGGTGGCGCCGATCATTCCGGCAATCAACGATGCGGAAATCGAGCGCATTCTCGATGCTGCCGTTGCCGCCGGTGCGCAGGGCGCGGGCTACGTCACGCTGAAAATGCCGTTCGAGATCAAGGATCTCTTCCGCGAGTGGCTGCGCGAGCACTTCCCCGACAAGGAAAAGCACGTGATCTCGCTGGTGCGCGGCCTGCATGGCGGCAAGGATTACGATTCGACCTGGGGCCAGCGGCAAACAGGCTCCGGCCCCTATGCCTGGTCGATTGGGCGGCGCTTCGAACTCGCCTGCGAGCGCCTCGGCCTCAATAAAAAGCGAAGCAAGCTCACCACCGCGCATTTCCATCCGCCGGCAGCGAACAGGCGGCAGCTCGATCTATTCGCGGCCTAAGGGGCGCGCGATGGCACTGCCGCCGCTGCGCGCGACGTTGATCACGCTGGGCGTTCGCGATGTGGAGCGCGCGGCGCGATTTTATGCGGCGCTTGGCATGAAGCGTGGCGTGAAGGCCGCAAAAGACGTGGCCTTTTTTGAAGCGGGTGGTGTCGTGCTGGCGGGGTGGGGGCGCGCGGACCTTGCCAAGGACGCAGGGCTCGAAGACTCGAAGCCAGGATTTTCCGGTGTCGCCCTTGCGTTCAACGTTTCCGATGAGGCTTCCGTCGACACGACACTTCAGGCCGCCGAAAAGGCGGGCGGAAGGATTGTGAAGCCCGGAGGACGCGCCTTCTGGGGCGGCTATACGGGCTATTTCGCCGATCCCGACCGGCATCTTTGGGAGGTCGCCTACAACCCCGGATTTCCGCTCGATGAAAGCGGGCAAATCGAGCTTCCCGGCTGAATATCCCCTTGAATCGTTTAGCGATTTTAACCTTTCCCTTTACCCGCTCTTTACCGTGAAGCCCCAGAATCCGTTGCGTAAGTTCCAGTTGCGTCTTGCGTATCCGGGTTCTGCGTTATGGATGTTGTGCGTATCGGGGCGCCCCGCCGGGCGCCCCGTTCATCCGAGTCCGAGTCCACTTCCACGGGGCTCGAAAGCTATCTCGATCGCATCCTGATCGGCGATTGCGTCGCGGAGCTCGCGAAGCTTCCGGCCGCCTCGGTCGACCTCGTCTTCGCCGATCCGCCCTACAATCTGCAGCTCAAGAACGACCTCAAGCGCCCGGACGATTCGAAAGTGGACGCGGTCGACGACGATTGGGATAAATTCTCGAGCTTTTCGGCTTACGACGATTTCACCCGCGCCTGGCTCTTGGCCTGCCGCCGCGTGATGAAACCCGCCGCGACGCTGTGGGTCATCGGCTCCTATCACAATATCTTCCGCGTCGGCGCGACGCTGCAGGATCTCGGCTTCTGGATCCTCAACGATGTGATCTGGCGGAAGACCAACCCGATGCCGAATTTTCGCGGCCGCCGCTTCACCAACGCGCACGAGACGCTGATCTGGGCCGCGCGCGAGGAAACCGGCCGCTACACCTTCAACTACGAGGCGCTGAAAGCCGGCAATGAGGATGTGCAAGCGCGCTCCGACTGGACGCTCGCGCTTTGCACCGGCGAGGAGCGCCTGAAGGACGGGAACGGCAAGAAAGTTCATCCGACCCAGAAGCCCGAGGCTTTGCTCGCGCGCGCGATTCTGGCCGCGTCGAAGCCCGGCGACGTGGTGCTCGATCCCTTTCACGGCGCCGGCACCACCGGCGCCGTGGCGAAGCGCCTCGGCCGGCGGTTCATCGGCATCGAACGTGATGCCGCCTATGCCGCCGCAGCCGAGGCGCGAATCGCCGGCATCACACCGTTCGCGGAAGCGACCCTCGCCCCCTTCATGACCGCGCGCGAAGCGCCGCGCGTCGCCTTCGCCGCACTCATCGAGCGCGGACTGATCAAGACGGGGGCAACGCTTACCGATGCCAAAGGCCGCGTGCGGGCGCTGGTGCGCGCCGACGGCATGATCGCGCTAAAAGGAAAGAACGGAGCACCGCTGGTCGGCTCGATCCACAAGATTGGCGCCGCCGCGCAAGGACTGGAGGCCTGCAACGGCTGGGCCTACTGGCATATCGAGGACAAGAAAGGCCGCAAGTCGATCGACGATTTGCGCGCGATCATGCGCGGCGAGATGACGGCGGCCGGCGTTTAAACAGCCTTATTCGGTTTTGTTTCGAGACGCATCGCGTGCGCCACTACCTTGCGCATGAGCGAGGGCAGCGCTTCGCCAGCCAGCGTAGAGAGCTTCGCGAAACGCGCCCCTTTCGGCGCGCGGGTGCCTTTCGGAACGCGCGCGGCATAAACGTCTAATTCCAACGGAAAATGCGTGAAGACGTGGCGCACGCGGCCCGGCAGGCGGCGCCACTTCAGTGGCTTGGTGGGGAGCTTCGGTGCGGAAGTGAGACCGCCGCGTCGGTTGAAATCGGCGCTCCATTCCGTCGTCGGCACTTCGGTCATGGCCCCCAAGAGGCCGCGCGGCGGACGGGCGCGCAGGAGTATCGTGCCGTCGGCGCGGAGCGCAACGAAGGCTGCGCCACGGCGTAACGCGCCTTCGACCTTCGGTGTCCGGAGCGGAAATGTCTCCTGCGCGCCGCGCCGATAGGCCTCGCAGCGGTCGTTCCACGGACAAAGGGAGCAACTTGGCCGTTTCGGCGTGCAGATCGTGGCGCCGAGATCCATCATCGCCTGGGCAAAATCGCCGGCGCGATGATCAGGCGCGAGAATCTCCGTGAGCCGCTTCAGCTCCGGTTTCGCCGCGGGCAACGGCGTTTCGACCGCGTAGCGGCGCGCGATCACGCGCTCGATATTGCCGTCGACGGGCGCTGCTTTCCGGCCAAAGGCGATCGCGGCGACCGCCGCCGCCGTGTAGGCGCCGATCCCCGGCAGCGCGCGCAACGCTTCCTCGTTGTCGGGAAACCGGCCGCCGTGCCGCTCGACGATCGCCCGCGCGCAGGCGTGAAGGTTGCGTCCCCGCGCATAATAGCCGAGCCCGGCCCAGGCCTTCAGCACGTCGGAAAGCTTCGCTCTCGCAAGCCGCCTCACATTCGGAAAGCGGACGAGGAAACGCGCGTAATAGCGCACGACCGTTTCGGTGCGCGTCTGCTGCAGCATGATTTCGGAAAGCCACACGCGGTAGGGGTCGGGCGTCGCGCCCGGCGGCGCGCGCCAGGGCAATTCGCGGCGGTAGCGGTCATACCAAGTGAGCAGCCGCTCCGAATCGGGAGCGGCAATGCTTGTTCTTCGCGCCGCGACTGCTAGGTTGGATCGCGCCATTCGTTGTCCCGCCACGGAAGCCGGCTACCCCGCCGGATCACGCTTGATGATATCCCCACCAGTCCGCAAATACCGCTCCGCCACCCCGCTCGCCGACCTCGTCGGCCAATGCGTGAACGAGGCGTTCTCGCGCCAGGGCTTCGCGGCGATCGAAATCGTTACCCATTGGGAGGACATCGTCGGACCGGAACTCGTCGGCCGCTCCGAGCCGATGCGCCTGCACTGGCCGCGGCGCGACGACCCCGACTCGGTCGGCACGCTCACTGTGCGGGTCGAGGGCGCCTACGCCATCGAATTGCAGTATCTGGCGCCGATCGTGATGGAGCGGGTCAATCGCTATTTCGGTTGGCGCTGCGTCGGCCGCATCGCGATCCGCCAGGGCCCGGTTACGCCGCGCGCTACCCCGCCGACCGTGCACGAGCCGGAGGCCGCGGCGGTCGAAGAGATTACAAAAGAGATAGGTTCGTTCGAAGACGCTTCCCTCGGCCAGTCGATCGCGCGTCTCGGCGCGCTCGTGCGCGGCCGCGTCACGAGGGCGTGATGGCCGCTTTCCTTCATTCCCCATGCTTGCCACAATCTACCCGATAGGTATTCGGTCAATATCGAACGGAGGCTGAACGTGATTTTTTCCCGGCGGCATTTGCTCTTTACATTCGGCGCGCTGACGCTGATCTACCCCGCGCTGCCTGCCCGCGCGCAAACCGTCAATGTCGCCGACCTGATGGCGCCGGGGCCGTTGCCCGATCGGGTGGTGGGATCACGAGCGGATAAAACGCAGGCCGACCGGGCGGGGGCGGATAAAACGCAGGTCACCGTCGTCGAATATGCCTCGATGACCTGCAGCCACTGCGCGAAGTTTCACACCGCGGTCTATCCGGACTTCAAGAAGAAATACATCGATACCGGCAAGGTGCGCTACATTCTGCGCGAGTTCCCGCTCGATCCGATCGCGGCCGGCGCTTTTGCGCTCGCGCGCTGCCTGCCCGAGGACAAATACTATCCGATGGTCGAGGTCTTGTTCGAGCAGCAGAAGAACTGGGCGTTCGTGCCCGACCCGCCGAAGGCGTTGCTCGCCATCGCCAAGCAGGCTGGCTTCACCGAGCAGTCGTTCGAGGCCTGCCTCACCGACCAGAAGCTGTCACAGGCGATCGAAGAATCGGCACGCCGCGCCAACGAGAAATTCGGGGTCAGCGGAACGCCCACCTTCTTCATCAATGGCCAGATGCTGCGCGGCGAGGCCACGTTAGAAGCGTTGAGCAAGGTCATCGATCCGATGATCAAGGCCGAATAATCCCCGCATTTCGGGGGCCGGAAACGCCGCCCCGGGCTTGCCGTCGGATGGCCGCCAACGCATTGTGACGGATCGACGAATCGCGCCCGCAAGAAGCGCGAATCCGGAGCGTGCATGCAATTCAATAAGCTCAGGCTGATCGGCTTCAAATCCTTCGTCGAGCCCTGCGAGTTCTTGATCGAACCGGGGCTCACGGGCGTCGTCGGCCCGAACGGATGCGGCAAGTCGAACCTCGTCGAGGCGTTGCGCTGGGTAATGGGCGAGAGCTCGCACAAGGCGATGCGCGCCGCCGAGATGGACGACGTCATTTTCTCCGGCACCAACAACCGGCCGGCGCGCAACGCCGCTGAAATCGTGCTCGTGCTCGACAATTCCGACCGCTCGGCGCCCGCGGCCTTCAACGACGAGGAAATCATCGAGGTGTCGCGCCGGATCGAGCGCGAGGCAGGCTCCGCCTATCGCATCAACGGCCGCGAGGTGCGCCAGCGCGACGTGCACATCCTGTTCGCCGACGCTTCCTCGGGATCGCGCTCGCCCGCCCTCGTCCGCCAGGGGCAGATCGGCGAGATCATCAACGCCAAGCCCGAGCAGCGGCGGCGCATCCTCGAAGAGGCGGCGGGCATTTCCGGCCTGCACGCGCGGCGGCACGAGGCCGAAGTGCGGCTGAAAGCCGCCGAACATAATTTGCAGCGGCTTGAGGACGTGATCGTCCAGATCGCGAGCCAGATCGACGGCCTCAAGCGCCAGGCGCGCCAGACGACGCGCTACAAGAACGTCGCCAACGACATCCGCAAGCAGCAGAGCCTGTTGCTCGGGCTTCGCTGGCGTGACGCGGAAGCCGCCGTGGCGGAAGCCGAACGCGCACTCCATCTCACCCAGCGCGCGGTCGCCGACCGGACGCGGGTGGAGACGGAAGCGGTCAAGGCGCAATCCGCGGCCTCGGAAAAACTCAATCCCCTGCGCGAGGCGGAAGCGGCGGCGGCGGCGGCCCTGCAGCGTCTTAATCTTGCCCGCGGCGATCTCGATCGCGAGGAAGCGCGGGCGAAAGCGCGGAGCGAAGAACTCGACCGGCGGCTCACCCAGCTCGCGCAGGATTTGGAGCGCGAACGCTCGCTCGCCAAGGACGCGGGTGGAGTGCTGGCGCGGCTTGCGCGCGAGGAGGACGCGGTTTCGATCGAGGCCAAGGAGCGCGAAGGCGGCGAGGAAGCCGCGCGCACGCGCCAGGCCGAGGCGGAGCATGAAGTCAGGCAGAGCGAAAAGCTGTTCGCCGACGCCACCGCAGCACTCGCCGATTTCACCGCCCGCAAGCACCAGGTCGAGCGGGCGCTCGCTGACCAGACGGAGCGCCTGACAAAGCTCGAGGGCGAGATCGCCGCGCTCGAGCGGGAAACCAAGGGCGGCGTGGGGGCGCCGGAAAAGCTCTCCGACGCCGATGCGCGCGCGCTTCGCGCGGAGGCCGCCCGCTCCGCCGCGGCCCAGGCGCTGGATGCCGCGAAGAAGCCGCTCGTAGAAGCCGAGCAGCACCTGCACCGGTTGGAGACCGAAGCGAAGACGCTCGCGAAGATGCTGGGCACGGCGGAGAAAAAGCTGTGGCCGCCGGTGATGGATACGATCAAGGTCGATCCGGGTTACGAAACCGCGCTCGGCACCGCGCTCGGCGACGATCTCGAAGCGCCGACCGACACCGCCTCCCCCATGCATTGGGGCGGCGCCCAACCCGCCGCCGCCGATCCGGGCTTGCCGACAGGCGTCGAGCCGCTCTCGGTGTATGTCAAGGCGCCGGCGGCGCTCGCCCGCCGCCTCGCCCAGATCGGAATCGTCAAGCGCGCCGACGGTCCGCGGCTCCGCGCGCAACTACACCCGGGCCAGCGGCTGGTATCGAAGGAAGGCGACCTGTGGCGCTGGGACGGCTTCATCGTGAAAGCCGACGCACCGACGGCAGCCGGAAAACAGCTCGCTTCGCGCAATCGCCTGGCGGAGATCGACCGTGAGATCGAGGCGGCGCGCGCGCGGGTAGAGCGTCTTGCCGCGGCGGTAAAGACCGCCGAAGCGGAGGCCGCGTCCGCCGAAAAGGCGCAAAACGAAGCGCGCGCGTCCTTGCACAGCGCGGCGCAGGCTTCCGCCGCTACCGAAAACCGCGCGCGCTTGATCGCGAGCCGCGATGAAAACGCGGCGGCGCAGGCGGAAGCGAAGAAACATCAGCACGCGCTCCCCGACGGCAAGCGGCTCGGGAGCGAGCTCGAAGCCGTGCGCGGCGTGCTCGCGGAGGATCGCAGCACGCTCGCCTCGGCGAGAGCCGAACTCGATGGATTGGAGCGCGAGCGCGCGGCGCGCGCGCAGCGCCTCACGTTTCTCGGCTCGGAACGGGCCGCCTGGCGCGAGCGCGAGGAAGGCGCGCGCGGCCGGATTCAATCGCTCGAAGAACGCCTTGTCGAGACGCGCACCGAGCGGGCGGACCTCGACCAGGCGCCGAAGGCGTTCGCCGAACAGCGCCAGAACCTCATGTCGCAGATTTCCACCGCCGAGACTGCGCGGCGCGCTGCCGCCGACCGGCTGGCGGAAGCCGAAGCCAAGCTCACGCACGCCGATCGCGCCGGGCGCTCGGCGCTCGACGAGCTTTCCACCGCGCGCGAAGAGGCGGCGCGCGCGGAAGCGCGGTTAGAGGGCGCGCGCGAGCGGCGCTCATCGCTTTCACGCGACGTGACCGAGGCGTTCGGCGGAATTCCGGACGAGGCGAAGCTCAAGAAAGTCCTGGAAGAAGATGGTGAGCCGCCCGATCCCGTTGCCGTCGAGGCGAAGTTGCAACGCCTGGAACAAGAGCGCGAGCGGCTCGGCGCGGTGAACTTGCGCGCCGACGAGGAGCTGCGCGAGGTCGAGGGTCAGCATGACGGCCTCGTTTCCGAGCGCGACGATCTGGTCGAAGCAATCAAGCGTCTGCGGCAAGGCATTTCCAACCTTGACCGCGAGGCGCGCGCCCGGCTCGTCGCTTCGTTCGCGACCGTAAACGAGCATTTCAAGAAATTGTTCACGGGATTGTTCAATGGCGGTACCGCCGAGTTGATCCTCACTGACTCCGAGGACCCGCTGCAGGCGGGCCTCGACATTCTCGCCCGCCCGCCCGGCAAGAAGCCGCAGACGCTGTCGCTGCTCTCCGGCGGCGAGCAGGCGCTGACGGCGCTTTCGCTTATTTTCGCGGTGTTTCTCACCAATCCCGCGCCGATCTGCGTGCTCGACGAGGTGGACGCGCCGCTCGACGACTCCAATGTCGAGCGCTTTTGCAATCTTCTCGATGAAATGATCCGCCTCACCGCGACGCGTTTCCTCGTCGTCACCCACAATCCGATCTCGATGAGCCGGATGAACCGGCTGTTCGGGGTGACGATGGCCGAGCACGGCGTCTCGCAACTCGTCTCGGTCGATCTTGAAACCGCCAAGAGCTACCAAGCCGCCTGAGAGGGCAAAAACGCCCTCAAAAAAAGAGATTTTTTAGCGACGCCAAGGCCTTGGGTGCCGGCCGTTTTCTTGACTCGCCTACGCGTCGACTCTATGTTTCGCCGCGTTTTCAAGGGTTCGAAGGGTTCGCGATGGCGGATCGGCGCTCGCCGGACGATGAAGCCGCCTTGTCCGCAAGGCTCAAGCAACTAGGCGAGCGCATCCATGAAGCAGGGGCGAAACGGCAGCACGAGGCCGAGGAAATGCGCGAGGACGAGGCAAAGCGGAAAGACGAGCCGACCAATCTCGCGGTGGCACTCAGGCTTTCCAGCGAATTCGTCGCCGGCGTTCTGTTGGGCGGCCTGATCGGCTGGATCATCGACCACTTCGCGGGCACATCGCCCTGGGGGCTGATCGTGTTTCTCCTCCTCGGCTTCGGCGCGGGCACTATGAACGTGGTGCGTGCCGCGGGCCTCGTCGCCCAACAGGGCGCTTCGGTGAAGAAGGATTGAGGACGTAGGGCCGGGGTATGGATCCGATCCACCAGTTTAACATTTCGAAGATCTACATCCTCGGCCATATCGGCGGGTACGAGATCTCGATCACCAATTCGGCCCTCTTCATGTTCGCGGCGGTGTTCATCATCGTCGCCGGCATGCTGGTGGCAACGGCGCGCCGGAGCCTGGTGCCGGACCGCGCGCAGTCGGTGGTCGAGACGACTTACGAATTCGTCGCCGGCATGGTGCGCCAATCGGCGGGCGAGCAGGGCATGAAGTTCTTCCCGCTCGTCTTCACGCTGTTCAGCTTCATTCTCGTGCTCAATATGTTCGGGATGATTCCGGGCCTGTTCGCGGTGACGAGCCATATCGTCGTGACCGTATTTCTTGCCTTCGTCGTCTTTCTCACCGTGATCATTTATGGCTTCTGGCACAACGGATTGCGATTTTTGAAATTGTTCGTGCCGAGCGGGGTGCCGGTCTATATCTTGCCCTTGATCGTGGCGATCGAGGTGATGTCGTTCTTCTCGCGCCCGATTTCGCACAGCGTGCGACTATTCGCGAACATCCTCGCCGGCCATATCACGCTCAAGGTCTTCGCCGGCTTCGTAGCGCTCTTGGGCGGCCTCGGTATCGCCGGCTGGATCGGCGCGCTGTTGCCGCTTGCGCTCACGGTCGCGCTGACCGCGCTCGAGCTTCTGGTGGCGTTCCTGCAGGCTTATGTTTTCGCCATTCTCACTTGCATCTACCTCAACGATGCGATTCACCCGGGCCACTAGCCCATCTTCCTCGAAAACCCAAAAGGAGTTCTTCCCATGGATCCGCAAGCTGCAAAATACATCGGCGCTGGAATTGCCTGCATCGGAATGGGCGGCGCCGGCGTCGGCGTCGGCGCCATCTTCGGTCACTACCTCGCGGCCGCACTCCGCAATCCGTCCGCCGCGCAGGCGCAATTCGGCAACCTCATCTTCGGCTTCGCCGTGACCGAAGCGCTCGGCATCTTCTCGCTGCTGATTGCGCTTCTGCTCCTGTTCGCGCTCTAAGGGCGGCCCTCGGGTCGCGGTGACGGCGATGGAAAAGGCGCATACCGAAGCGGCACACGAGAAGGGACCCTTCCCGCCCTTCCAGAAGGAGCATTTTGCCTCGCAGCTCGTCTGGCTCGTGCTGAGCTTCGTCGTGCTGTATGCGCTGTTATGGAAGTTCGTGCTGCCACGCGTGGCATCGATCCTGGCGGCACGGCGCACGCGTATCGAAAGCGACCTCGCGGAAGCCGCGAAGGCGAAGGCCGAAAGCGAGGCGGCGCTCGCGCATTACGAAAAATCGCTCGCCGACGCGCGCGCCAATGCCCAGGCGATCGCCGCGAAGACGCACCAGGAACTTGCCGCACGCTCGGAAGCGCGCCGCAAGGAGCTGGAAGCGGGCCTTGCCACCAAGCTCGCCGACGCCGAGAAAAAGATCGAAGCGACCAAGACCGCCGCGATGAAAAACGTGCGCGGGATCGCGATCGACGCCGCGGGCGCGATCGTCGAGCGGCTGACGGGGGCGGCACCCGCCAAGCCCGCCGTCGAGCGCGCGGTCGATCGGGCCATCAACTAAGGGGTATGCCGGTGCAGTTCTTCTACGAGGCGGAATTCTGGGTCGGCGTCGCCTTTTTTATCTTTCTCGCGCTCCTATGGCGGCTCGGCACACATCGCTCGATCTTCGCGAGCTTGGATGCGCGCGGCGCCAAAGTGCATGACGAACTCGCCGAAGCGCGGCGGCTGAAGAGCGAGGCGCAGAAGTTGCTCGCGCAATATCAGAAGAAGCAGCGCGAGGTGGAAACGGAAGCCGCTTCCATGGTCGCCCAGGCCAAGCTTGAGGCGGAGGAAATCGCGGCCGAAGCCAAGTCCCGGATGGAAGAATTCGTCGCTCGCCGCACCAAGATGGCGGAGACGAAAATCGCCCAGGCCGAGCAGCAAGCGGTCGCCGACGTGCGCGCGGCCGCGGCGGATGCGGCAGTCAGGGCTTCGGAAACAATTCTCGGCGAGACCGTCAAGGGCAAGACCGCCGACGACCTGCTCGCCTCCGCGATCCGAGACGTCAAAGCCGGGCTCGACTAGGCCAAATTCTAAAATTGAAACCGGTCCGCGCGCGGCTCGCGCGGAGCGTTAGAACACGGTCGCGTTGGTTTGAACCAGCGGCGTTCCTAACATTATTCTTGGAGCATGATCATTCCCGAAAACCGGTTCCCACTTTTTGGGATCATGCTCTACCCGTTCGTTCCGCCCGTCGGCTGCGGCGGCGGCGCCAATTGACCCGCAGGCGGCGCAGGCGCGAAAGTCGGCTGCGTGCTCACCGGCGTCATCGGCTGCGGTCTGCCCGCCATCGGCGGCAGCGTCTTCGGCTTGGGTTTTGAAGCCGCTTTCATGTCCGAGGGTCCGGATTTCTTCTTCACGGTCTTGGCCCCGCTCGCGGCGGTCTGCGGGTCGTAGCCGACATAAATCACGTAGCTCGAAAGATCCTTGGACGGCGGAATGGCGAAGGTGAGATCGTCCTCGACATGGGTGAACGTGACCTGGGTCTGGCCCGGCGGCACGTTGATCGGAACCGAATAGAATTTCGTCCACACCGATTTCGGCTGCGGCCCTTCCTGCACGAGCGCGATTCGGAGCGGCACGGCAACGCTCCCGGCGCCCCCCTTCGGCCCGACGAGAACCCTTCCCTCGACGCCGACCTTGATGGTCATCGCATCGCCGAGGACCGCGCATTCGCGCGCGAGCTGACCGAGCGAGCCCTGATAACGAAGATTGGTGCTGGTTGTGCCGCCCGGAACCTGCCAGGTGGATGCGCCGCTCCGCACCATCATGCCGGGGCAATCGATATCGCTATTGGTCACTTTGTTGGCCGAGATCGAGCCGTCGGGATTGGGTCTCGAGCCCATTGCAGTGTTGGTGGAAGCGCAACCGGCTAGCGCCAAGCCGCCCAGAACCAAGGCGATGCCGGCGGGCGCGGGCATTCGTCGGAACGACGATAAACGCGTCATACTCTTCCCTCACCTCGCCGGATTATAGCAGCGTTTCGCCTCCGTGCGAACGCCGCCTAGCCGCCCCCCATGGGCTTCTTCGCCTGGGGCTCGCCGACGAGCATTACCAACAACTTTACTTCGGCAAGAAAACGGCGGCCGGCTCGGCGAATATCTTCGCTGGTAACGGCCTCGATCAGCGCATTGCGCTTGTCGATATAGTCGATTCCAAGGTTTTCGATCTGAATGTCGAGGAGATTTGCCGTGATTTTGCCGGAAGTATCGAACCGCAAGGGGTAGGAGCCGATCAGGAAGCGTTTGGCCTTTTCGAGTTCGTCCGCGGTCGGACCTTCGGCGGCAATGCGCTTTATTTCGGCAACGATGATTTCCAGGGTTTCGGCGACACGATCATTGCGGGTCGAAACGCCGCCCAGAAACAGCCCGGTATGCTCGAAAGGAGCAAGATAACAATAAACCGAATAGGCAAGCCCGCGTTTTTCCCGCACCTCGCGGAAAAGACGGGATTCGAAACCGCCGCCGCCGAGGATATGGTTCAGGACGAAGGCGGAGATGAAATCGGGATCGGCGCGCTTCAATCCGATGCCGCCGAATGTAATGACGGTTTGCGGCACCTTCGCTTCGATCGTTTCGGTGGTGCCGAGTCCCCGCGGCTCCGCATCCGCCACCGGCGCGGGGTCGTTGCGCGGAGGCAGGCTTCCGAAAGTGCGGTCGACGAGCGTCGCGATCTCGGCCGCATCGACGTCGCCAACGGCCGCGATTCTGAGATTGGAGCGCGCCAGCATGCGGCGGACGTAGCTTCGCAAGTCATCCACCGCGATCGTGGGAACAGATTCGAGCGTGCCCTGGGGCGGACGCCCGTATGGATGGCCGGGAAACGCGCGCGCAAACCAACTATCGGCCGCCATGTCGGACGGATTGGTCGAGCGCCGCCGGAGCTGCGCGAGCACCGCCGCGCGTATGCGCTCGAGTTCCTGCCCGTCGAAGCGCGGCGCGGTCAAGGCGAGGCGCAGCAGATCGAAGGCTTGGTCGCGATTTTCGGAGAGCGTGCGGATCGAGCCGCGCAGATTGTCGCGATTGACGCCGAAGGTGAGGCCGATGGCCCGCTCCTCCAGGCGCTCGTGATACGTGGCCGCGTCGAGATCGCCGGCGCCTTCGTCGAGCAGCCCCGCGACAAGGTTGGCGACGCCGGACTTGTCGGCGGGATCCTGCGCCGCCCCGCCAAGGAAGGCGAACTCAAGCGACATCATGGGCAGGTTTTTATCGCGCACCAGCCAAATTTCGATTCCGGCCGGCGTCACGATGCGCTCGATCCGGGAGGCGCCGGCGAAGGCGGGAGCTGTGGAAATAAGGGCGAGGGTCATGGTTCCGAGCGCAAGATAGCGCATCACGAGCGCTTCTCCGGCGGAGCCGGTTGCTTGATGAGATAGCCTGTGACCGCGTGGCGCATGTCGAGAAAATTGCGCGCGGCTTCCTGCACCGACCGGGCGGTCACGGCGCGGATTCGGTCCGGCCAGCCCTGCACGGTCTCAACGGAGAGCCCGTTGGCGAGCGCCGAGCCATAGACGCGCGCGAGCGTGAACTGATCGTCCCAAGAATAGATGGTGTCGGCGACAAGACGCGTCTTGGCGCGGGCGAGTTCCTGGTCGGTGATGCCGTTGGCAGCGACTTCCGTCACCACCGCGTCGATCGCGGATTCGAGCTCCTCGAGCGATACGCCGGGACGCGGTGTCGCCGAAATGCCGAAACGCGTCGCGTCGAAGGACGTGCCGCCGTACCAGGCGCTGGCGGTGACCGCGATCGGTTTCTCGACCACCAGCGCCTTGTAAAGCCGGCTCAAGGTTCCCGCGCCGATCACGTGGGCAAGCGCATCGAGCGCTTCCGCCTCGCCCGCCTTCGCCGTGCGATAAGAGGGCACGAGGTAGTAGCGCGACAGGCTCGGCTGGGCGACGCGCTGATCGGCGAGCACCACCCGGCGGCTCGTGCGCGCATCCGGCTCGAGCGGGCGTGAGCGGATCTGGATCGCGTCGTTCTTCGGAACGGGGCCGTAGGTTTTTTCGGCGAGCGCACGGATCTCGTCGGGCACGACGTCGCCGGCGATGACCACAATGGCGTTGTTCGGCGCGTAGAAGCGGCGATAGAAAGCGAGCGCTTCCTCGCGATTGAGCTTGCGCATCTCCTGCTCCCAGCCGATCACCGGATGGCCGTAGGGATGATTGACGAACAACGCCGCCTGCGTCGCCTCGGCGAGCTGCGCGCCCGGATCGTTGTCGGTGCGCATGCGGCGCTCTTCGAGGACGACTTCCCGCTCGGGCAGGACGACCGCATCGGTCAGCACGAGGCCGGTCATGCGATCGGCCTCGAAGGCCATGACTTTTTCCAAATGGTCGCGCGTCACCCGCTGAAAATAGGCGGTGTAATCGGACGAAGTGAACGCGTTCTCCTGCCCGCCGAGCGTGGCGAGGGTCCTGGAAAAGCTCCCGGCCGGATTCTTGGCCGTGCCCTTGAACATCAAATGTTCGAGGAAATGCGCCAGCCCCGATTTTCCCAGCTCCTCGTCGGCGGAGCCGACGCGGTACCAGATCATGTGGGTGACGACCGGCGAGCGATTATCGGGAATCACCACGACGTCGAGGCCGTTCGAGAGCGTGAAATGCCGAACTGCGGGACCCGCGGGCTCGGCTTCCGCGCCGCGCGCGTTTGCCAAGGCCGCGGTCCCGGCAACGGCGAGTGCGGTCAGTATTCGCATTAACATCCTGAACCTGAAGCGGCGCCCGGCCGCAATGGCATGTCCATGCCAGCTAACGCGCGAGCCGCGTCCCCGTCAAAGGGGAAAATACAGTCATTTGACCGCAAGATTAGTTTCACGCCCCGCCGGGATACTTAGTGCTTAGCGTTCGGATCGTCGAGACGATCGAAGATGCTGGTTTTGCCGTACTTCGACTTTTCCTCGACCACGCCATAGGGCGCGTTCGGCGAAGGCACCCGGTATCCCGCAGGCGGCTCGGTGAGAAGGTTGCGGTCGGGCTCGCCGGTGAAGGAAACCGAGTCCTTCGTACCCCAGCCGCGAAAACCCAGCTGCGAGGGCGAATAGCGATCGGCGCCGGCCTTGGCTTCCTCGCCCGCGGTCGTGTAGCCGCCCGAACCATCATCGTTCTTCTTCTTTGTCAGCCTTGCGGGATTGCGGCTCATGTCCTCGACCTTTACGAGCCCACCGTCCGGATAGAAGTTGCCGCGGCGCTCTTCAGGCGAGATTTTCGATTGGGTCTTACCCTCACGGGCACGTTTCCAGTCGGGGTCGGTCGGCCATTCGGGGTTTAGCTTGGCAATGTCGTCCGAATTGCGCGGAGGAGGCAGTACGGCCGAAGGCGGCAACACGAGCGGCGAGCGCTCCTGATAATCGATCGGGTCCTTGGGAAGGTCGAGAATACCGGCCGCGCCTAAAAGCTTTTGCACTTCGCTCGGGCCTTCATCCTGCTGGGCGGCCGCGGGCAAAGCCATAGCGGCCGCGCACAGCGCGACAAGCGGAAGAAATTTCAAAACGGTGCGGGCCGACATACGCTGCAACCCTTCCCTACACGGTGCTCGGATGCCCCAGAGGTCCCGCGCGATGGCGGCTATTTCGTGGCATGGCCGTAGAGCGCATCGTACAGGAGGCCGATAACCCCGGCAACGATGGCCGCATCGGCGGCGTTGAAGACATACCAATGCCACTCCAGGGCATGCAGCGAGATAAAGTCGACCACGGCGCCATAGGCGGCCCGGTCGATGGCATTTCCCAGCGCCCCGCCGACAAGAAGGCCGAGCGCCGCCGCCAACAGGCCCGAACGCGCTCTCCTCAGCCAAAAGACGAATAAAGCCGCCGCGGCCAGATTCACCATAACGAGAATCCATCGGCCGAGTTCGCTGTCCTGGGGCAATAGGCCGTAGCTGATGCCGCGGTTCATCGCGAGTACGAGGTCGAAGAACGGGGTGATCGTGATGATGTCGCCGGCGCCGAGATGAAGGCCGTGCAGCATGAACCATTTCGAGGCTTGATCGGCAATGAGCGTTACCCCCGCCATGGCGAGACCGAGCGCCGAAAAGGGGCCGATCAGCTTGTTCATCATGTCCCGCGATTCCGCCGCTCTATTCCGCGGCGCGGTGGGCAGCGTAAAACTCGCGGAGCGCTCTCGCGTCGCGCGGGGTCACATCGGGATATTCTTTGTCGGCGCCGACGAGCGGCGAGATTTTCCACGAGCGCGCGCATTTCTCGCCTTCCGCGCGCTTGGGCTCGACCGCGACGCCGGCGACATCTTCGAGACGAAACGAGGCCTGCGGCCCCTCTCCCGCCACCACCTTTGCCGCCGACGTGATGCAAATCTCGGCCATGTCGACGCCTTCGAGCGCCGCGCGCAGCTTGCCGTCGACAATGTGGATGACGGGTGCGGCTTCGAGCGAGGAGCCGATCCGCTTCTGCACGCGCTCGATTTCGAGCGCGCCGGTGACGACGCGGCGTACGAGCCGGACGTTCCGCCATTTTTCGGCAAGCGCATCGTCGCGCCAAGCGCGGGGGATTTTCGGAAACGTCTCCAGGTGAATGGAGGCGGCACCGTCGCCGAAACGCGCGAGCCACACTTCTTCCATCGTGAAACACAAAAGCGGCGCGAACCAGGTGGTGAGGCAGCGGAATAGATGATCGAGCGCCGTGAGGCAGGCCTTGCGCGTCACCGAGGAGATCGGGTCGCAATAGAGCGCGTCCTTGCGGATGTCGAAATAGAAGGCGGAGAGGTCCGAAATCATGAAGGCGTTCAGCGCCGCGAAAATGCGCTTGTAGTCGAAATCGCGATAGCTCTGTTTCACAGTCTCATCGAGCTCCGAGAGCCGGTGCAGCATGAGCCGCTCGAGCTCGGGCATTTTACCGGGCTCGATGCGATCCTGCTCGTAGAAATGCGCAAGATTGCCGAGCATCCAACGCAACGTGTTCCTGAGCTTGCGATAGGTGTCGACGGTCGTTTTCAGAATTTCGGGGCCGATGCGGAGATCATCGGCGTAATCGGAGGCCGCGACCCACATGCGCAAAATGTCGGCACCCGACTGTTTCATCACGTCTTGCGGCGCCACCACGTTGCCGAGCGACTTCGACATTTTGCGGCCGTCCTCGTCGAGGACGAAGCCGTGAGTGAGCACGGCGTCGTAGGGCGCGACCCCGCGCGTGCCACACGATTCCAAGAGCGAGGAGTGGAACCAGCCGCGATGCTGATCGGAGCCTTCGAGATACATCACCGTGTCGGCGCCGCCGTCTTTCTTGCGGCGGATGCCGGCGAGGCCGGGAAAATGTTTGGGGTCCTCGAGCACGAAGGCGTGGGTGGAGCCCGAGTCGAACCAGACGTCAAGGATGTCGTCGACCTTTTTCCAATCCTCGTTCGCGAGCGAGCCGAGAAAGCGCGCGCGCGCGCCATCCTTGTACCAGGCATCGGCCCCCTCCTGCTCGAAGGCGTCGGCGATCCGCTTGTTGACGGCGGCGTCTTGCAGAATCTCCACGGAGCCGTCGCCCTTCTCCTTGGTGAATACGGCGATCGGCACGCCCCAAGCGCGCTGGCGCGAGATCACCCAATCGGGGCGCGACTCGATCATGCCGGTGATGCGGTTCTCGCCCGCGGGCGGCACCCAGCGCGTGACCTTGATCGCTTGAAGCGCGCGGTGGCGGAGCGTGTCGCCCGGCTTCGCTTTTCCTTTTTCATCGGCGATGTCCTTATCCATCGCGATGAACCATTGCGGCGTGTTGCGGAAGATCACCGGCTTCTTCGAGCGCCAGGAATGCGGATATTGGTGCTTGAGGCGGGCGCGCGCGATCAACATGCCGGCGTCGATCAGCGCTTTGATGACGGCTTCGTTCGCGTCGCCCTTCTCGCCCTTGTCGGTGATGACGCGTTTTCCCGTGAAGCCCGGCGCCTGATCGGTGAAGGCACCGTTTTCGTCGACGGTGTAGGGGATCGTCGTGTTGATGCCGCGCTGTTCGAGTTCGCGCGCATTTGCGGTCCAAACATCGAAATCGTCGCGGCCGTGTCCGGGCGCGGTGTGGACGAAGCCGGTGCCTACATCGTCGGTGACGTGATCGCCCCGAAGGAGGGGAACGTCGAAAGTATAGCCGCGATCCTGAAATGGATGATGACAAGTAAGTCCGTTCAGTTCGGTAGCTGACACGCTCTCTAATCGCTCAAAAGATTCAACCTTTGAAGCCCTGAAAACTTCTGCCGCAAGCTTGTCGGAGAGAATATAGGTCTCGCCGACCTTCGCCCAATTTCCTTCAGGCGCAGCCATTACTCGATAGCGTCCATATTCAATTGTACTCGAGTAAGAGATGGCGCGGTTGCCAGGAAGAGTCCAAGGCGTCGTAGTCCAGATAACGACCGCGTCATTTATTAAACGATGATTATCTGCAATTTTGGTAACGCTAGATCCGTCTGGACGTTGATTTGTCTGTCTTAAGATCGCCTCTTTGACGGGAAACTTCACCCACACCGTATCGCTGGTGTAATCCTCGTACTCGACCTCGGCCTCGGCGAGTGCGGTCTTCTCCACCACCGACCACATCACCGGCTTCGAGCCGCGATAAAGCGTTCCGTTCGCCGCGAACTTCATCAATTCGCGCGCGATTTGCGCTTCGGCAAAACAATCCATCGTGGTGTAGGGATGCTTCCAGTCGCCCTCGACGCCGAGCCGCTTGAATTCCTCGCGCTGCACGCCGAGCCAATGCTCGGCATAGGCGCGGCATTCCTGCCGGAACGCGATCATGGCGGCGGGATTGGACAAATCCGGCTTCGGCTTGTTCTTCGAGCGGTAATTCTCCTCCTCGATCTTCCACTCGATCGGGAGGCCGTGACAGTCCCAGCCCGGCACGTAGTTCGAATCGTAGCCGAGCATCTGCTGCGAGCGGGTGACGAGATCCTTCAGGATCTTGTTTAGTGCGTGCCCGATGTGGATGTTGCCGTTGGCGTAGGGCGGCCCGTCGTGGAGGACGAATTTCGCGCGGCCCTTCGCCGCCTGGCGCAGCTTGTCGTAGAGGCCCTCTTTTTGCCAGCGCGCGAGAAGCTCGGGCTCCTTCTGCGGCAGGCCCGCCCGCATCGGAAAATTCGTCTCGGGCAGGAACAGCGTGGAGCTATAGTCCTTGGCGTCGCTCGGCTTTTTTTCGGCGGACATCGGCGCGGCGCTCGTTTGCAAATATTCGCGCGCGTTCTAGCAGCCGCGCCCGCGCCTTGCCAGTGCGGATTGCGGCGTCAGGCCGCCTGCATGCGGGTGAGGAAGGTCTTCACCTCTTCGTCGAGCACACGAAGCTCGAACGCCATCGCGTCCGCCGCCATGGAAACCGCCGCCGAGGCGCGGGTGGTCTCGCCCGCGACCCCTTCCACTTCGGTGATCGAGGCACGCGCGGACTCGGCTTCGGTTTTCGCGCTGCCGACGCCCCGCGCAATCTCCTGCGTCGCGGAGTTCTGTTCCTCGACCGCGGATGCGATCGCGACCGCGATGCGGTCGATGGTGCCGATCGTCTCGGAAATGCCACCGATCGCGGCGACCGCCCCCTGCGTCGCCTTTTGCATGGTGGCGATTTGGCCCGCGATTTCCTCGGTCGCCCGCGCGGTCTGGCTCGAGAGCGATTTCACTTCGGCCGCCACCACCGCAAAGCCACGGCCCGCTTCGCCCGCGCGCGCCGCTTCGATCGTGGCGTTGAGCGCGAGGAGATTGGTCTGCTCCGCGATCGACTGAATGAGGTTGACCACTTCGCCGATCTTGACCGCGGCAGCCGACAGTTCCTGCACCTGGGCGTTGGTGCTTTCGGCCTCGCGCACCGCGCGTGCGGCGATATCGGAGGAGGTCGACACCTGCCGTCCGATTTCGGCGACCGAGCCCGCGAGTTCTTCGGCCGCACCCGCCACCGATTGCACGTTGCCGCTCGCCGAGCCCGCCGACTTCGCCGCGCTCGAGGCGCGACCCTTGGTGGTCTCGGCGGCTTTGCGCATGGCGGTGGCGTCGCCCGCGAGCGCACTGATGGTCTTGAGAACTTCGCCGAGCGCCACGGATACCTTGTGCTCGAATTCGCGCGTGAGATTGGCGATCTCGATCGCGCGCCTGCGTTCGTGATCGGCTTTGTCCCGCTCCTGCTCCTCGAGTGTTTGGTTCCTTGCCGTCGCTTCGCGGAACACGGAAAGCGCGCGGGCAATGGCGCCGATCTCGTCGTGCCGCCGGCTGTGCGCGATCTCGGCGTCGAGCCTTCCTTGCGCGAGGTGCGTGATCGTGTCCGTCACCTCGCCGAGCGGCTCGAGGCTCTTGCGGACAAGGAACATGCTGAACAGGAGCACGAGAAGAATGCCGACGCCGGCGACGAGCACCATGCTCTCGATGCCGTTTCTGAGCATCGCATCGTAAATTTCGATTGGCATGCCGACATAGAGAATGCCGATCGTCTTGCCTTGCGGATTAAAAATCGGCTGATAGGCGGTATAGAACTTCCGGCCGAACAGCACCGCGGGGCCTTTATAGGCCTCGCCGCGGCGCAGATAAGCCTGACCGGGATGGTCGGGCGCGAGCGCTGTTCCGATCGCGCGTTCGCCGTTTTCTTTCTTCACATTCGTCGTGCGGCGGATGAAGTTGTCGCTCGCCTCGTCATATTCGAACACTGTGGCGTTGCCGCCCGCATACGAGGCCGTCAGATCCACAAGCGTGTGACTGCGGAATGTCGGTATGCCAGGCGCCTCGATGCGGACGACCTTGTCGTCCTCCATCTTGACCGTGGTGTCGGCATATTTGTCGGCAAAGGCGAGCGTGAGGGTGCGGAGATTCACTTCGATGTCGTTCTTCGCCTTGACGGCGAACTCGTTCGACAGCGCCCAATAGGCCGCCGCGACGACGCATGCCGTCGTCAACGCGACCACGAAACCGATCAGGATAAGCGCCCGGCTGACCAGGCTCAGCCTATCGAAAAGCCGCTGCATGAAGCTGATTCACCCCGAGAAAACGCCACGGTCGCCTTTAATCGTTACTTGCGGATTAAAGGCGGGAAGCGGCGAGGAGCTAGCCTGTAATGGGCGGAAATACGCCGCCCGCGCGGGCGAGTTTCTCGCGCGCCAAACGGCTATCCTCGTTCATTCGCTGCACGAGGTCGCCGACGGCATCGAATTTAAGCTCCGGCCTGATCCAGCCGATGAATGCGGCGGTGACCTCTTCGCCATAAAGATTGCCGGAGAAATCAAAAAGATAAATCTCGAGCAAAGGCGCGCCCTCGCCGAAGGTCGGACGCCGGCCGAAGCTCGCCACCCCGTCATGAATCGCGCCCTTGGCGAGCACGCGCACGGCGTAAATGCCCTGCGCAAGCGCGCAGGCCGGGTCGAGGGCGACGTTCGCGGTCGGGAATCCGAGATCGCGCCCGCGCTTCTCGCCGTGGACCACCTTGCCGCCGACGAACCACGGATAGCCGAGGAGCGCGCTGGCCCGCTCGACCTCGCCGCGAGAAAGCGCCTCGCGGATCGCGCTCGAGGAAACCGGCTTTCCATCGACGAGGAAGGGCGGGATCAGATCGACGGCAAAGCCGCGCAGCTTGCCCTCGTGCCGCAAGAAATCGGGCGTGCCTTGCCGGCCCTTGCCGAAATGAAAATCGGCGCCGGCGACAGCACCTGTGATGGCGAGGCGCCGGACCAGGATATCGGCGACGAAATCCTCAGCAGTGACCTTGGCGAGCGCCGCACCGAAGGTCATCACCACGGCACCATCGAGCCCGGCCGCCGCCAAGAGCTTGAGCTTCGCCGCCTCCGGCGTCAGGCGAAAGAGCGGCCGGTCGGGCTGAAAGAACGCGCGCGGATGCGGCTCGAAGGTGAGCGCGATCGCGGGGCCGCCGTTCTTCTTCGCGTGCGCGATCGCGGCATCGATCACGGCGCGATGGCCGCGATGCACTCCGTCGAAATTGCCGATGGCGACGAAGGCGCCCTTGATCCGCTCCGGCACGGGATCGCCGTTGCGCACCACCGTGAAGGCGGACGGAGAAGTCGGGCGAGTTGTCATGAAAAACCGGTTCGTGTTTTGCGGCGAAAGGTGCCGCCCGTGCCCCCGAGCGTCAAGTCTGCTTGGGCTGCTTGGGCCGGCCAGGTACCGAGACCGCCGCTTCGCCGTCGAGCACGACTTGGCCGTCGACGAGCGCCTCGCAATGCAGCCGCGCCTTGCGGCCTTCGGGCACGAGCTCGACAACCTCGACGACCACCGTCACCACGTCGCCGATCTTCACCGGTGCATGGAAATTGAGGGTCTGCGAGCGGTAAACCGCGCCGGGACCGGGAAGCCGGGTGCCCAACACCGCCGAAATCAGGCTCGCCGTATAAAGGCCGTGGGCGATGCGCTGGCCGAAGCGCGTCTTCGCGGCATAGCGCTCGGAAAGATGGATCGGGTTGTCGTCGCCCGAAATGCGGGCAAAATCGACCACGTCCTCGTCCATGACCGTGCGCATCAAGGTCTCCTGCATGCCGACGCGGAGATCCTCGAAATAAAGCGTATGAATGAAGGGCGCGCTCATCGAATCCCTATTCCCGGGGGCAAACTGCGCAAGATTTACCTCCGCAGCAAGCGCTCCTTTCGATGCCGCCGCCGCCAGAATCTGAACGCCGGGTTAACTTTGAAGAAGCGCCAATTAACTCAATCTCAAACCCCGAAGACTAGCGTTCAGAGGCCTGATTGGGGGCGCTGCGAACAGGACGTGCGCGGGGAGTGGGATTCATGAGTGCCGATATTTTGATGCCGATTCTCATCGTCGACGACTACAAGACGATGATCCGCATCATCCGTAATCTCTTGAAGCAGCTCGGCTTCGAGGACGTGGACGAGGCCGCCGACGGCTCGGAAGCGCTCAACAAAATGCGCGGGCGAAAGTACGGCCTGGTGATTTCCGATTGGAACATGGAGCCGATGACGGGCTACGAGCTCTTGAAAGAAGTCCGCTCCGATCCCTCGCTCGGTAAGACCCCCTTCATCATGGTGACCGCCGAGTCGAAGACCGAGAACGTGATCGCCGCCAAGAAAGCCGGCGTCAACAACTACATCGTGAAGCCGTTCAACGCGCAGACGCTCCGAAGCAAGATCGACGCCGTATTCGCCGAATAACAAAAAGCGCGTCCGGAATTCCGTAATGGCCCTCATGGACGACAGCGCGATCCGCAGCGAACTCAACGACATCGCGGATTACATCCAGTC
This sequence comes from Hyphomicrobiales bacterium, assembly GCA_003135415.1. Taxonomy (GTDB): domain Bacteria; phylum Pseudomonadota; class Alphaproteobacteria; order Rhizobiales; family Xanthobacteraceae; genus Palsa-892. The sequence goes on along the minus strand of PLBP01000003.1, from coordinate 131,919 downwards.
CTTGCGCCGGGAAATCAGCGCGCTGCAGGCGAACGATCTGCGGAACCGGCGCATTCCGGCGGCAGGCCATGAGCTCGCGGCCATCGTCGCGGCGACCGAGAAGGCTTCGAACACCATCATGGAATGCGCGGAGGCCGCGATGGCGGCCGATCCGTCCGACCCCGCCACCTACAAGGCATTCGTTATCGAGCGCATGACCGCCGTGTTCGAGGCCTGTGCGTTCCAGGACATCACTGGCCAGCGTATCGCCAAGGTCATCGAGACGCTCGAGCACATCGAAGTCCGCATTTCGCGTTTCGCCGACGCGACGGGCGCGAAGGATGCGAGCGGGCCCGCGAGCGACAAAGAAGCCGCCGAAGTAGAACGCAAGCTTCGCCTGTTCATTCACGGCCCTCCGCTTGCCGGCGACGGCGCGGGACAGGCCGAGATCGATAAGATTATCGAAGGCGAAGCGAAAAGCGCGGCGCAAGACGATATCGACCGGCTGTTCGCCTAAGCCGGCCGAATTCCTTCACCAGATCAGTTCGCGCATGATGGCGACGGGAGCGGCCCCCGCTTCCGCGAAAGCGCGCGCGAGTTTGTCACGGTCCATTCCGCCCTTGTCGTCGAGGCCGAAATCGGCGGCATGAATGCCGCGGGTGACGAACAGGCAATCGATTTTCTGGCGAGCAGCACCCAACAAATCGGTCTTCAGGCCGTCGCCAATCGCGAGCACGCGCGAGCGCGGCACTTCCCGGCCGCGCAACGCCGCGGCGCGCGCGAAGCAAGTTTTATAGATCGGCGCATACGGCTTGCCGGCGTAAATCGTCTTTCCGCCGAGTTCGTCATAGATCGCGGCGAGCGCGCCCGCGCACCAGATCAGCCGGTCACCGCGCTCGACCACGATGTCGGGATTGGCACAAATGAGCAAAAGATCGCGCGCCTTGATACGCGCCAGCAGCTCGCGATAGTCGTCCGGCGTCTCGGTCTCGTCGTGGAACGGGCCGGTGCAGACGACGAGATCGGCGTGATCGAGATCGACGAGGGTGACATCGAGACCCTCGTAATTCGGCAGATCCCGCTCGGCGCCGAGGTGAAAGACGCGGGCGCCCGGGCGCGCCGCGAGTTCCTCGCGGGTGACGTCGCCGGAGGCGACGACGTCGTCATAGGCGGATTCGGGAACGCCATAACGTGCGATCTGCTTTTTCACGATGGCGCGCGGCCGCGGCGCGTTCGAGATCATGATCACCGTGACGCCCGCGGCGCGTGCGCGCGTCAACGCTTCGTTCGCTGCCGGAAAGGCCGCAACCCCGTTGTGCACCACGCCCCAGACGTCACACAGAAACAGGTCGTAGCGCTGCGCGAGCGGCGCGAGCGCGTCGACGACCGGCGGCAGGTGCGCGGGCGAATTCAGCATTGGCAGGGAATTCTAGCCGGTTTTGCGGACGACTTTGGCGATGTCGCGGATCCCGCGCTCGACGGGTGCGGGCGCCGCCTCGCCGCGATTGGCCGGCACGGGAGTGCGGCGCTCGGCCGGGTATTCGGCCGCTAGGATTTCCGAGCGCACGGGCCGCGGCGTCGAAAACAGGAATCCCTGGCCGTAGCGCACGTCGTAATCGAGAAGATCGACCACGAGCGATTCGGTCTCGATCCGCTCGGCGACGAGATCGATGCCGAAGCGCGCGAGCAAATCGGCGAGGTCGGCCGGATGGATTTGACTTCCAGTCTCGGCTGCGCGCGCGACCATCAATTCGCCCGGCACCTTGATGAAGCGCACGCCGCGCTCGGCGAGCGTGCGCGGGTCGAGCTTTAAATCCTCGACGCGGTCGAGCGAGAGCGGAAAGCCGCGCTCGGCGAGCTGGGCGAGATTGATCTGTTCGGCGGGCCCGAGCGCGCGAAAGACGGCTTGCGAGAATTCGAGCACGAGCGAGGGCGCGAGCGCCCGGTTGGCATCGAGATAGCTTAGAATTTCGGTGAAAAGGCCGCCGCTCGAAAGCGTCTCGGGCGCGATGTTCAGAAAGAGGCTAACGTCGCGGTTCTTGGCGGCTAACCTCCGCACGATCTGCACGCAGCGAAGCACCAGGCGCTGGTCGATCTGCGGCGCGAGCCCGGCCTTGCGCGCCTGCCCGATGAAATCATTGGCGTCGACGATTTTTCCGTCGGCGAGGCGGAGGCGCGAAAACGCTTCGTAGTAGCGCACCTTGCGTTGCGGCAGGGTGACGATCGGCTGGAGATAAAGGTCGATGCGATCTTCCGCGATTGCGGCCCGAAGGATCGCGACAAGCTCCTGCTCGCTCTTGCCTTCGAAGGGGCCGGGCGCCTGAGCGGGGACGGCTGCGGATTTCGCGGAAACGTCGCCCTGCGGCACTTCCGCTTCGGAGTGCGTCTCCAGTATGGGCTGCGGCGTCGAAATGATCGCGTCGTGGACCGCCACCGACTCGGCGAGGTCCTCGACGAGATCGGCCAATTCCCCGATCTCGCGGGCGAACGGCGCCGTGATCGACTTCAAATCGGCGCCCGCGGCAGTTTCCAGCGTCGCCACGCGGCGGCCCAGCACGCCGACTTCGCGGGCGATATCGGAAGAAGCACGCGACAATTCCTCGAAGCGCTCGGCGATCTCGGCGCGGTCGCGGTTTCTGGAAGCCACCACCTCGCAGGTCATCAGCGCGAACAGGATCGCGAGCGAGATGTAGGCCGCTTCCGAGGGCTGAATGCCAGCGATGAAATGCAGCGCGGCCCCGATCGAGGCCGCGATCAGCGCCATGCAGACGATGATAAAAATGGTGCCGATACGCATCTCACTCCCCGGGCACGCGGGCTCCTGCCGGACTGAGAATGTAGCCGCGAATCGCCCCCTCGCACCATAGCCGGGGCTTGAAATAGGCGGAAGCGTCGGCCCGCTCGGTAATTCTTCCCTCTCCCAGCCGAACTTGGGAACACCCAAGTTCGGCTGCAGTGGGGAAAGGTGCTGTTCAGGCGCCGGCTTTGATGACTTTCGCGACTTTCTCGAACATCTCGCCGATCTGGCTTTCGGTGATGATCAGGGGCGGAGTGAGCGCAAGCGTCTCGCCGGCCACCCGCAGCATCAAGTCATCCTCGTGGAAGGCCCGATCCATCGTCTCAAAGGCGCGCTTGCCGAAGGCATCGGGTCTGGAGGCAAGGTCGATCGCCGCGGTGAGCCCGACGGTGCGGATATCGAGCACGCCCGGGAGGCCCTTGAGGCTCATCGCCGCATCCGCCCATTTCGGCTCGAGCTTCTTCGCGCGCTCGAACAGCTTCTCGTCGCGATAGAGATCAAGCGTGGCAAGGCCCGCGGCGCAAGCGAGCGGGTGGGCCGAATAGGTGTAGCCGTGGAAAAGCTCGATCGCGTGCTCGGGCCCGCGCATGAAGGTGTCATGGATGCCCTTCCGCACGACTACACCGCCCATCGGCACGGCGCCGGAAGTGACGCCCTTGGCGAAGGTGATCATGTCGGGCGCGACGCCGTAGCGCTCGGCCGCGAAGGCGTGGCCGAGCCGGCCGAAGCCGGTGATGACCTCGTCAAAGATCAGAAGAATTCCGTATTTGTCGCAGATCGCGCGCAGGCGCTGCAAATAACCTTTGGGCGGCGGCAGCACGCCCGTCGAGCCTGCCATCGGCTCGACGATCACGGCGGCGATGGTGGAGGCGTCATGCAGGGCAACGATGCGCTCCAACTCGTCGGCGAGATGCGCGCCCCATTCCGGCTCGCCCTTGGTGAAGGCCTGCTCTTCGCGATTATAGGTGTGCGGCAGATGGTCGACACCGGCGAGCAGGCTGCCGAAATATTTCCGGTTGTTGGGCATGCCGCCGACGGAAATGCCGCCGAAGCCGACGCCGTGATAGCCGCGCTCGCGGCCGATCAGCCGGGTGCGGGCGCCTTCGCCCCGCACATTGTGATAGGCGAGCGCGATCTTGAGCGCGGTGTCGACCGCCTCCGAGCCCGAATTGCAGAAGAAGACGTGATCGAGATCGCCGGGGGCGAGTGCTGCGATGCGGCTCGCGAGCGAAAACGCCTTCGGGTGCGCGAACTGAAACGGGGGAGCGTAGTCGAGCGTCTCCGCCTCGGCGCGGATCGCCGCCACGATCGTATCGCGATTGTGGCCGGCGTTGCAGCACCACATGCCGGCGGCGCCGTCGAGCACCGCACGGCCCTCGGCGGTGTAATAGTGCATGTCCTTCGCGCGCACGACGATGCGCGGCCGCTTCTTGAAGGAGCGGTTCGCCGTGAACGGCATCCAGAAGGCTTCAAGATCGTTCGGCTTGAGAGCCGGTTTTTCGGCGGGACGTGACATTCGAAAACTCCTTCTCACGAGGAGCTATACCAGTCTCGGATTGGCACAAGAACCAAAAGCCCGAAAGTTCCCCCTGATACATCTCAAACCTTTGCCCGATAAAGGTTTGTTTACCGTATTTCGGCACAGTTCCCAACGGTCGGGGTAAGGCAAAAGCCACCCCTTTTGCCAGTCCGCGTCGAGGGGTCGTCGGGTCATGGTGTCAGTGAATAGAGGCTCGCAAGAGCCCGTTCGCGTTCTTGTGATCGAAGACGATCCGGCCGTCCGCCGCCTGACCGCAGCGGCACTTATCGCACACCAGAACCTTGTTCGTATTCGCGAAGCCACCAACCTCGTGGAAGCGGTCGCACTTTTGCGCGACGAGAACTTTTCCGCCGCCGTGTTTTCGCTCGATGGCACTGGTCCCGGCAATTCTGGCTCGGCAGCCGAACTCGTCGCGGCACTCCGCCAAGCGGGGCTGTTGGGCCCGATCGTCGCCACAAGCCGCAAGGGCTCGGTTTCAATCGCGGTGGAAGCGATGCGCGGCGGCGCCGACGACTTCGTGGTGAAGCCCTATCAGCCGGCCGATCTCGCGCGAAGGCTCGCGAACCTTATTCGGATGGAAGCGACCCGCGAGCTTCCCACCCCGCAGCCCGACGCCGTGGGCGAGGTCGAGGGGTTCGAAGGCTTTCTCGGAAACTCGGACGCGATGCGCCAGCATTACGACCAGATTGTCCGCATCGCACCCTCGAAAGCGCCCGTGTTCATCACCGGCGAGAGCGGCACCGGCAAGGAAGTATGCGCCGAGGCGATCCACGCTCGCTCCGACCGCGCGAGCGGGCCGTTCATCGCGCTCAATTGCAGCGCGATCCCGAAGGAATTGATGGAGAGCGAAATCTTCGGCCACGTAAGGGGCGCCTTCACCGGCGCGCATGAAGAGCGCGCGGGCGCGGCCGAGCTCGCGCATGGCGGCACGCTCTTTCTCGACGAAATTTGCGACATGGACCTCGCGCTGCAAGCGAAGCTGCTCCGCTTCGTGCAGACCGGCACCGTGCGCCGCGTCGGCGATGTGCGGCTCCGCCATGTCGATGTGCGCTTCGTCTGCGCCACCAATCGCGATCCCGCGAGCGACGTCGCGACCGGCCGCTTCCGCGAGGATCTGTATTACCGCCTGCACGTGCTGCCGCTGCACCTGCCGCCCTTGCGCGAGCGGGCCGGCGACATCGCACGGCTCGCGCGCGCGTTTCTGACGCGCTACGCCGAGGAAGAGGGCCGCGCCTTCGTGGGCTTCACGTCGGAGGCGGAGGCCGCGATCGAGGAATTTGCCTGGCCCGGCAATGTGCGGCAATTGCAAAACGTGATCCGCCGCGTCGTGGTGCTGCACAACAGCGAATATGTCAGCGCCGAGATGCTACCGCTTTCTCCCGATGGGAGCGCACACGAGGCCGCGCGCGACACGGGTCTCTTGCCGCGCACCGAAAGCCCGGCGATCGCGCCCTATCGGATGCAGGAGCAAAAGATCATCGAGAAAGCGCTCGCCGCTTTCGGCGGCAACGCGCAAAAGGCCGCCGCCGCGCTCGAAATCGCGCCTTCGACCATCTACCGCAAGTTACAGGGCTGGGCGCAGGGCCGCGGCGTGGCGTGAGCGATAGACGCCGCTCCGATTGTTCCCTAAGGTCGCGGAATGAGCCTCATTGCCAATATCCTCGTCGCGCTGGTCGCGCTCTTGCACTTGTATTTTCTCGTGCTGGAGATGTTTCTGTGGACGAAGCCCGTCGGCCTGCAAACCTTCCACCAGTCGCTGGCGAAGGCGGAGGAATCGGCGGTGCTTGCCGCCAATCAAGGCCTCTATAACGGCTTTCTTGCCGCCGGCCTTGTCTGGGGGCTGCTTCATCCAGTGGCGGACTTCGCGTTCCAGATCAAAGTATTTTTCCTCATCTGCGTCATTATCGCCGGGCTTTACGGCGCGTGGACCGTTTCCGAGCGAATCCTGTTCGTGCAGGCGCTGCCGGCGGCGATTGCGCTGGTTCTGGTTTATCTCGCCGGTTGATCTCTTAACGCCGATTTCCGCCCGTTCCTTGCCCGTCTTCGGGCTGGGAAATCGTCGAAGAATTCCGCTATACGCATTGCGGCCATGAGCAACAAATCCACCAGCAAGATCAAAGCGCGGCTGCCGCGCGGGCTCGCCGACCGCGGGCCGGCGGAGCTTTCCGCAACGCGCGCGATGATCGAGAAGATCCGCGTGGTCTTCGAGCGCTACGGCTTCGAAGCGGTGGAGACGCCGGCGATCGAATACACCGACGTGCTCGGCAAGTTTCTGCCTGACCAGGACCGGCCGAACGAGGGCGTATTTTCGTTCCACGACGACGACGAGCAGTGGTTGTCGCTCCGCTACGATCTCACCGCGCCTCTCGCGCGCTATGTGGCCGAGAATTTCGATTCACTCTCCAAGCCCTATCGCAGCTATCGCGTCGGCTGGGTGTTTCGCAACGAGAAGCCGGGACCGGGGCGCTATCGCCAATTTATGCAGTTCGATGCCGACACGGTGGGGGCGGCTTCCGTCGTCGCCGATGCCGAGATGTGCATGATGGCGGCGGACACGATGGAGGCGTTGGGTCTCAACGGAAAATACGTCATCAAGGTCAACAACCGCAAAGTGCTGGATGGAATTAGAGAAACTGCAAAAATCATAGACGATGCCCAATGGCTGACTGCATTGCGAGCGATCGATAAATTGGATCGGCTAGGCGTTGAAGAGGTCCAAAAATTACTCGGGCAGGGCCGAAAGGACGAGAGCGGTGATTTTACAAAAGGCGCCGGATTGAATGAGGTCGCGATAAGTAGAATTATCAATTTCACTGGCTCGGGTGAGGTTGGCTCTGGGGCTCGCAGTACGGTGGGATCGAATGAAGTTACGATTGCCAATTTTGAAAAGGCTGTTGAAGGCAGCAAAATCGGCGAGGAAGGCGCTACAGAACTCTTAGATATAAAAAACCTCATTGCGGCCGCCGGGTATGATGATGGTCGAATTCGCATCGACCCTTCCGTCGTCCGCGGCCTCGAATATTACACCGGCCCGGTTTACGAAGCCGATCTCACCTTTGAGACGAAAGACGAAAAAGGAAATCCCGTCCGCTTCGGCTCGGTCGGCGGCGGCGGGCGTTATGACGGCCTCATCGCGCGCTTCCGCGGCGAGCCGGTCCCGGCGACTGGATTTTCCATCGGAGTCTCGCGCCTTCTCACGGCACTCCAGGCGCTGGGTAAAGCCGGAGGCAGAGCAGAAAGCGGCCCCGTGGTCGTCACCGTCTTCGACAAAGAACGCATCGCCGACTACCAAAAAATGGTCACGGCGCTGCGTAACGCCGGCATCCGCGCCGAGCTTTATCTGGGCTCGGGCAAAATGGGCCCGCAGCTCAAATACGCCGACAAGCGCAACTCTCCTTGCGTCGTCATCCAGGGCGGCGACGAGAAGGCGAAAGGCGAGGTGCAGATTAAGGACCTCATCCTCGGCGCCAAGGCCGCCGAAGACATCGCCACCAACAAGGAATGGCGCGAGGGCCGCCCGGCGCAGTTCTCGGTCCCGGAAGCCGAACTCGTCAAAGCCGTGCGAGAGGTGCTCGCCCGCCACGGCATTTCGCACAGTCATTGACCTTTCAAGCCACCTCGAACCGGCGTAGCGCCCGCCGCCACGCTTTGCTACAAGCCCCGCTTCAAAGTGAGCCGACCATGGACGCAGAAAACCGCATCGCACGCGCGCGCGACGGCCGCGCGGAAACGCTCGTGGAGCTCTACGAGCGCGCGGGATATCTCCGCGTCGAGCCCGCGATCCTGCAGCCGGCCGACATTTTCCTGGAACTCTCGGGCGAGGAGCTGCGGCGGCGGCTGTTTCTGACTTCCGATGTAAGCGGGCGCGAATTGTGCCTGCGGCCCGATCTCACCATTCCCACTTGCCGGGCGCACATCGAAAAGAAAGCGCCCGCTCCCGCCAGCTATTGCTATCTCGGCCCGGTGTTCCGTGACCGCGGCGGCGGCGCCGGCGAATATATGCAGGCGGGAATCGAGTCGCTCGGCCGCGACGATCTGGAGGCGGCCGACGCCGAGTGCCTTTCGCTCGCGCTCGAATCCGCGAAACACTTCGGCGTGGCGCGGCCCGCGATCCGCATGGGCGACGTCGGGCTTTTTTCCGCGCTGGTGGCAGCACTCGATCTGCCGCCCGCATGGCAGCGGCGGCTGCTGAAGGATTTCAACCGTACCGGCACGCTCGCCGATGATCTCGCGGCGCTGAAGCACGCGTCCACGGCGCCACCGGCGCAGGCCGGCGTGCTCGCAGCGTTGCAAGGCTCCGATCCCGCGGCGGCGCGCGCCTTCGTTGCCGATCTGTTTTCGATCGCGGGCATTTCCGCGGTCGGCGGCCGCACGGTCGCCGAAATCGCCGAGCGCTTTCTGGAGCAGGCCTCGCTCGGCGCCACCAGCGGGCTCGGCGCGGAAACGACCGCCGTGCTCGAGCGCTATCTCTCGATCGAGGGCGATCCCGACGAGGCGCTCGCGGCACTGCGTACGCTTGCCAAGGACGCGAAACTCGATCTTGCGGCCACGCTCGATCGCTTCGAACAGCGCACCGGATTCATCGCCGCCGGTGGCGCCGACGTTTCCGCCATTCGTTTCGCTACCGCCTTCGGCCGCGCGCTCGACTATTATTCCGGCATGGTGTTCGAGCTTTACGACCCGAAGGACCAGGTGAAATGGCCGCTCCTCGCGGGCGGGCGCTACGACCGGCTGATGACGCTCTTGGGCAGCCCAGCGCCGCTTCCGGCGGTCGGCTTTGCGGCGTGGATCGCCGAGCTCGAAACGGCGGGAGAACCGCGATGAGCGCCCCCGTCATCATCGGTGTGCCCTCCAAGGGACGGCTGATGGAGAACGCCCACGCTTTTTTCCGCCGCGCCGGCATGTCGCTGGTGCAGCCACGCGGCGGCCGCGACTATCGCGGCACCATCCCCGAAATCGAAGGGGTCGAGGTCGCTTATCTTTCAGCCGCTGAGATCGCCGCCAATCTGGCCCAAGGCACGATCCACCTCGGCGTCACCGGCGAGGATCTGGTGCGCGAAACGATCCCGGATGCTGAGAGCCGCGTGCTCCTGGTGGAGGGCCTCGGCTTCGGTCACGCCAATGTCGTGGTGGCGGTGCCACAGGCGTGGATCGACGTTCGCACCATGCGCGACCTCGACGACGTAGCTAATGCGTTTCACGCCAAGCGCGGCAAGCGCATGCGGGTGGCGTCGAAATACGTCAACCTCACGCGTGGCTTCTTCATGCGGCACGGCATCGTCGATTACCGCATCGTCGAGAGTTTGGGCGCCACGGAAGGCGCGCCGGCCACGGGTGCCGCCGAAATGATCGTCGACATCACGACGACGGGTTCCACGCTCGCGGCGAACGGATTGAAAGTGATCGATGACGGCGTGATCCTGCGCTCGCAGGCGAACCTCGTCGCCTCGCTCGCGGCGTCCTGGAGCGCGGACGAGCGGGCGGCCGCGCGCGCTTTGCTCGACCGCGTCGCGGCCGAGCGCTCGGCGCACACGATGCGCGAGGTGCGCTCGCGCTTCAAAGCCGCCGACGCGGAAATCGTCGCGGAAGCAAAAGGCCGCTTCGGCGCCGAGGCGCCGCTCGGCGACCCGACATCGTCGGGCATGCTGACGCTGCTCTGCCCGCCGCAGCGCGTGCACGAGCTTGCGATTTTTCTCCGCGAGGAAGGTGCTGAAACGGTGATGGTCGCATCGCCCGAATATGTGTTCGCGCGCGAGAACCCGCTTTATGAAGCGTTGATCTCGCGGCTCGGTAGTTAGAGCTGGAGCATGATCTATTCCGAAAACCAGTTTCCACTTTTCGGGATCATGCTCTAGGCGTTGCGGAATACGATCATGCGGGCGAGCGTAAAATTCACCACGAAGCCGACGCCGATGCCGAAGAGCTTCGCGACCGGCAGTGGAAAATACTTGGCCGCCGCGACCAGCATCGCGGTGTGGGCGAGGAAGCCGCCGAACTGGCTCAACGCGAACAGTAGATAGCCGCCGAGACTCATCTTGCCGCCGGCATGGTGCGCGAAGGTGAAACGGGTGTTCAGCACATAGGAACCAGTGACCGCCACGATCCAGGCGCATGTATTCGACAGGATCAAGACCCAGTCCGGATGGATGGTCACGGATGCCACATGGGCAAGGATCGCGACCGTCGTGAAGAACACGGCCACATCGACGCCGGCATTAACCAAGCCCACCAGACCGAAGCGAAACATCTGGCCGGCCAAATTGCGCAAGGCGAATCTCCCTGGATTTTCTCGTCCATAGCACGAGAGAAATAGGCTGGAATACAGCGCGGATGTACGCGCGGCGCGCGCTGGGCTAGGTAGGGGCCGAGAGAGGATAGCGGACATGGACGCTGGATCGAGATCAAGGTCAGGCATGCCGGCGCCGTCGAAGCCGGACGCCGGCGGGCTTTCCATCGTGGTGCCGATCTACAACGAAGCATCGAACCTGCCCGATTTGCATCAGCGGCTGACGGCGCTCGCGCAGCGCTTGAACAAGAAGCGGCCGATCGCGGTCGAGGTCGTCTATGTCGACGACGGCAGCCGCGACAATACGGTCGAGGTCGCGCGCAAGCTGCCGGCGGAGAATTTCGATCTCCAGCTGATTTCCTTCTCGCGCAATTTCGGCAAAGAAGCCGCCCTTCTCGCCGGGCTCGATCACGCGCGCCACGGCGCGGTCCTGTTCATGGACGGCGACGGCCAGCATCCGCCGGAGCTTGCCGACAAGCTTGTCGCGCTCTGGCGCGACGACGGCTATGACGTCGCCTACACCGCGAAGGCGACGCGCGCGGGCGAATCGGCCTCGCACCGCCTCGCCGTGCGCCTGTTCTATCGCCTGCTCAATTGGGGCGTGAAGTATCCGATCCCGGAGGATGCCGGCGACTTCCGGCTCCTGTCGCCGCGCGCGGCCGCGGCGCTAAAACAGCTTCCCGAGCGCAACCGCTTCTTCAAGGGATTGTCGAGCTGGATCGGATTCCGGCAAGTGCGCGTGCCCTACGAGCCGGCCAGGCGCACGCATGGCCGCTCGCGCTGGAATCTGCGCGCGCTCATCGGCCTTTCGATCGAGGGCATCACCGCCTTCTCGACGGCACCGCTCAGGCTCGCGAGCCTGTTCGGGGTTTTGCTCTCGCTGACCGCGCTTTTCTTCGGCGGCTGGATCATTTTCGAAACTCTTTTCTACGGCAAGTCCGTCGCCGGTTATCCCTCGATCATCGTCGGCATCATGGTGATCGGCGGCATGCAACTCCTGATGATCGGGATCATGGGCGAATACATCGCCAAGATTCTCTCGGAGCTGAAGGGACGGCCGGCCTATTTCGTCGCCGAGCACGAGATCCGCGAGCGCCAATCGGCGGGGAAACGAGGTCCGCGCGAGGCCGCCGAATGAGGCGCATCGTTGTTTGCGCCGACGACTACGCCCTTTCTCCCGGAGTTTCGCGCGCAATCCGCGAGCTTGTATCGCACGGCCGGCTGAACGCGGTCTCGGTAATGACCGTCATTCCCGGCTTCGAACAGGAGTGCGCCTCGCTCGCCTCCATGCCGAGCCCGATTCCGCTGGCGATCGGCCTACACGCAACATTGACGGGCTCGTTCGCGCCGCTTGCCGCGTTGCCGTTCAAAACTACGGACGGCAAATTTCCACCGCTTGCGAAACTCCTGCCGCCGCTCGGCTTTCTTCGGATCGATCGCCAAGCGGTCAAGGCCGAGGTCGCAGCGCAGATTGCGGCCTTCCGTAAAGCCTTCGGCCGCGCCCCCGATTTCGTCGACGGCCACCAGCACGTGCAACTGATGCCGGGCGTGCGCGTGCCGTTCCTCGAAGCCGTTCTCGAAGCGGCGCCGAAAGCCTGGGTGCGCCAATGCGGCGCTGCTGCCGGCGCGAGCGCGCGCGGAGGAAAGGCGCGCCTTCTCGAATTTCTGAGCCGCGGCTTTCGAAGACAAGCACGGCGTATCGGCCTTGTCTTCAATCCCGCTTTTTCCGGCGCCTATGATTTTTCGACCGCGGAGAGTTTCGGCGCGCTGTTCGCGCGCTTTCTCGACGCCCTGCCCGAGCGCGGCGTCGTCATGTGCCATCCCGGCTTTGTCGATGCCGAACTCGTCACGCGCGATCCGCTCACCGGCCGGCGCGAGGCGGAATATAAATTCCTCGCCGGTAATGATTTTCCGGCCGCGCTCGCCCGCGCTGGCGCGAGCCTTGCATAGTTTGAGCAAAGTTGGAGAGAAAGTCCGGATGTCCTGGCAAATAATTCTTTGGCGTGCCTTGGGCGGCGCCATCGCCATTCTCGCGATGCACTTCCTCGCCGGCTACGGACACGTGCCGCTAATGCTGGTGCCGTTCGCGACCTCAATCGTGCTCGTGCTCGGCACGCCGGAGGCGGAGCCCGCGCAGCTGCGCGCGCTTGTCGGCGGACACTTGATCTCGACGCTCGTGGGGCTTGCCGTTTCCTACGCCTTTGGCCCCTCGCCCCGGGCGGAGGCGACCGCGGTGGGGCTCGCGATGGTCGCGATGTATTTCGTGCGCGCCTTTCACCCGCCGGCGGGGATCGATCCGCTGATTATCGTGAACGAATCACTGCCGTGATCTTTTCTCTTCACCACGGTTCTGCCCGGCAGCCTGTTGCTGCTCGGCTTCGCGTTGCTTTGGCACAACGCCGCGCGGCGCGGTGCGTGGCCCGCGCGGCTGAGGCGTCACGCCGGTGCCGCCTGCAGATGCCGGACGCCGTCGGCCTCGGCCACTAGTTCGATCTTCTTCTTATGAAACGCTTGCAGCGTCGAGCGGTGCCCGATCGAGATCAGGGTCGTGTTCGGCAAGCGCTCGGCGAGCAAGCGATACAGCGTTGCCTCGCCCTCTTCGTCGATCGCCGACGTCGCCTCGTCTAGCAGCAAGAGATCGGGTTTGGTGAGAAGCGCACGGGCCAACGACAGCCGCTGCTGCTCGCCCTGCGAGAGCACGTGCGGCCAGCTCGCCTGATCCGCGAGGCGAGGCTCGAGTTGCGTCAGCCCCACCGCGTCGAGCGCCGCGCGCAACTCTTCCGCGCTGAAGCGATCCACCGCGTGCGGATAGGCGAGCGCTTCGTCGAGCCGGCCGAACGGCAGATAAGGCCGCTGCGGCAGCACGAAGAGCTTGGCGGCGTGCGGAACGCCGATCGCGCCGGTGCCGAACGGCCAGATGCCGGCGATCGCCCGGAACAAGGTCGATTTACCGGAGCCAGTCGGACCCATGAGAAGGACCGAATCGCCAGCCAAGATGGAAATTTTATCGGCGGCGACGACGGGTTTCTTGTTGGGAAGCCAGAGAAGAACGGCGTCGAGCGAGAGCGATTGATCGGTGCGCACGTTGTGCTGCAGGGCCGATTCCGCCTGCAGCTCGTTGGCGGACGCGATCGCTTGTTCGAATCCGGTCAGCCGCAGGATGACAGAGCGGTATTCGGCGAGCGTCGAATAGGCACGCACAAAGAAGCTGAAGGCGCCTTGCACCTGATTGAATGCCGAGGCGGTCTGAAACAGAATGCCGAGCGGAATGGTGCCGGCGAAATAGGCGGGGCTCACGACCACATAGGGGAAAATAATCGAAGCCTGGCTGTAGCCCGAGGTGAACCAGGTGATCCGCTTTTGCGCCGACATGATCAAGCGAAAATTGCCTACGAGCTTGCCGAAGCGTGTGCCGAGCCCGGTCTTCTCCACCTCCTCGCCTTCGAGCAGCGCGATCTGCTCGCCATTCTCGCGAACGCGGACGAGGTGATAGCGGAAATCGGCCTCGAAGCGCTGCTGGTTGAAATTGAGCGAAGCCAGCACGTTGCCGATCAAATGCGTGATTAGCGTGCCGATCACGGCGTAAACGAGCGATACCCAGACAAGATAGCCGGGGATTTTCACGTCGAAGCCGAACAGCGGCACGCCGGCGGCGTCCGAGAGCTGCCATAGAATAAGGATGAATGAAGCGAGTGTCACAACGGCGTTGAGCAGTCCGATCGAAAGCTCGATGCTACGGACGGTGAAAAGCTCCAGATCCTCGGCGATGCGCTGGTCGGGATTGTCGGCGGGATCGCCGACCGTGCGCATGCGGTAGTGCGTGCCACGGTCGAGCCAGCGCGCGAGATATTTCTCCGTCAACCACGTCCGCCAGCGGATGCGCAGCCATTGCTGCAGATAAAGCTGATACACCGCGACAATGATGAACAAGACGGCGAGCCCGCAGAAATAAAGCAGTTCGCTCTTGAAAATATCCCAATTCTTCTCCTGCACCGCATTGTAAAAGCGCGCGTTCCATTCGTTGAACTGCACGTTGAGGAAGACCGTTGCGAGTTCGAGAAAAACGACCGCCGCGAGCAGGACGCGGCCGGGCCAGCGATCCTCCCCGTTGAAATAGGGAACGGCAAGACGGCGAACATCGGCGAGAAAGGCGAGGATCGAGCGCAAGGGAGGCTCCGGCGGTTTGGTGGAATTCGAGCGAACCTAGCCCAGATGGCCAAGGTCGGCCCGCTAAAGCAAACGGCGATCACGGCAGAACCGTGATCGCCGTTCAAGCTTGTCCGGGTGCGGCTATTTTACGCCTAAAAACCTCGCCCGCGTCGGTTTCAACACGAACAAGGCTAGAAGCGCCGTCAGCACGTCCATGGTGATGATCACGCCGAAGACGGGCAGCCAGCTTCCCTCGAGGTCATGCAGAAGGGCCGCGAAAGGCCCGCCAAGTACGGAGCCCACGCCTTGGGCCATGTAGAGAAAGCCGTAATTCGCCGTGGCGTTCTTGGTGCCGAAGGTGTCGGTGAGCGTCGAGGGAAAGAGCGAGAAGATTTCGCCCCAGCCGAAGAAGACCACCGCCGACAAGATGACGAAAATAAGCGCGTCGTTGCGGAAGTACACCAGCAACAGGACCGCCCCCGCTTCCAGGAAGAAGGCGATCCCCATGGTATTTTCGCGGCCGATTTTATCGGACACCCAGCCGAAGAACGGCCGCGTCAGTCCATTGGTGATGCGGTCGACCGTGAGCGCGAGCGGCAACGCCTGCAGCCCGAGCACCATGATATCGGCGACGCCGAAATCGCGGGCGAAATTGGCGAAGTTCAGGATCACCATCAGGCCGCCGGTGGACATCATGGTCATCATGACGAACATGAGCCAGAAGACCGACGTCTTCAGCATGGCTTTTGGCTCGTAGCTCTTGGAGCTTGCGCTCACCGCGGGAGCCGGCAAGCGGTCGCCGCTTGCCGGCAGCCGCATGCCGAGTGCCGCGAGCACGCCGACAATCGCGAAGATCGTTCCGAAAATGAGAAGCGTTTGCTGGTAGCCGGCGGTTGCCAGCATGCCGTTAATCGGAAAGGTGGTAAGAATCGCGCCGAAGCCGTAGCCCGCCGCCACGACACCGGTGGCGAGCCCGCGGCGATCCGGAAACCAGCGAACCATCAACCCGATGATGCCGATGTAAACGATGCCGGTACCGATGCCGCACAACAGCCCATAGGTCAGATAGAGCATGGTGAGGCTTGTGGCGTAGGAAGCCGCGATCCAGCCCAGCCCCGATAAGGCGCCCCCGATGGCAACCAAGACCCGCGGACCATATTTGTCGATCAGATAACCCTGCAGCGGCGACAGCCAAGTCTGCAACACGATCAGGATCGTGACCGTGACCTGGATTGCCGGCAGCGTCGTCGAAAGCGCGCCCATGAAGGGCTTGGTGAAAAGCGTCCAGACGTATTGCGGGCTCGAGATCGCCATCATGGCGATCAAACCCAGTACGAGTTGAATCCATCTTGTGCTCGTCGCGGTCCCCCCGACCGTACGCGCTGCGGCTATTGCCATCGTCGCCTCCTGCTTGATTGTGCGGCAGAGCCTACACTAAGCAAAACCAAGGCCAGTGGTATTTTGCGTATCAGGAGCGAACGCCGCGAATTATTCCGCGCGGCGGTGCACAATTTTTCTCCAGCTCAAGCCAAATGCCCAGGCATTTACGCGAGGAGCGCACGCAGCGCATCGAACAGGAGCTTCGCCGCGGCGGCGGCGAGCAACAAATAGCACCAGAAATAAAGCTGGTTCTGCTCGAGCCGGCGATGAAGATAAACGCCGGCCCAGACGCCGATGGGAACGATGGGCGCGAGCGATGCCGCCGCGATCAGTGTCGACGGTTTCGCATAGGCGAGCACACCGTAAGGCACGAGCTTCACGAGATTACCGAGCGTAAAGATCGCGAGATTGGTTTCGGCATAGATCGTCTTGTCGAGCCCGCGGCGGAGCAAATACATGTTGACCGGCGGCCCGCCCGAATGGGCGACGAAGGTGGTGAAACCCGAGACGGTGCCGCCGAGGATTGCGAGCGGCGGCGAGACGGGCATGTGCGAGGGCTTCATCCGGCGGCCAAGCAGAAACCAGTGCGCGGTAAAGAGCAGCGTCACCGCCGCGATGCTGGCCGTGACGAGGTGCGGATCGAAGCGCGTGAAAAAGAAATAGCCGATGCCGATGCCGACCACGAGGCAAGGCATCAGCCAAAAGAGATCGCGCTTCGACCAGGTGCGCGGCCCGAACGAGCGGAGCGCGAACAAATCCATGAACGACACGAGCGGCGCCACGACGATCGCGGCGTCGAGCGGCGACATCACGAGGGAAAGAAGCGGAATTCCCAGGATCGCGAGCCCGCCGCCGAAGGCCCCCTTGCTCAAGGCGATCAGGAATACCGTGGGCAAGCCGACGAGATAGAAGATCGGATCGCTCGGCATTTTCCCGCGCCGTCGCTCAGGCGTGGGCGGCGTAGGGACGCGTGCGGTAGGGCTCCTCGAGATATTTCTTCGTTTCGGCGTCGAGCGTGATCTCCAGCGCCTTCAGCGCATCCGGCAGGTGATGCGGCTTGGAAGTGCCGATGATCGGCGAAGTAACAGTGGGATTCGCAAGCGTCCATGCCACCGCGACCGCGGCGCGGGAGACGCCGAGGCGCTCCGCCACCACGCGCACGCGTTCGGCGATCTCATGATCGGTATCGGTGGCGCCGATGCCCAATGTTTGCATGAAGGCATCGGTTTTCGCGCGCACGGTGCGCTCGCCCTGCGAGGGCGCGGAGCCCGCGAGAAAACCGCGCGCGATCGGCGACCACGGCGTGACGGCAATGCCTTCCGAGCGGCAGAAGGGCAGCATCTCGCGCTCCTCCTCGCGATAGACGAGGTTGTAATAGTTCTGCATCGAGACGAAGGAGGCGAGGCCGCGCTCGCGCTGCATCGTCACGAGCTTGGCGAATTGCCACGCGCGCATTGAAGAAGCCCCGATATAAAGCGCCTTGCCCGCCTTCACCACGTCGGAAAGCGCCTCGATCATTTCTTCCATCGACGTCTCGTGATCGAGGCGGTGGATGATGTAGAGATCGATGTAATCGGTGCCGAGCCGCTTCAGCGAGGCGTCGACGGCCTCCATGATATGCTTGCGCGAAAGCCCTTTCTGGTTCGGGCCCTTCCCCATCGGATTGAAGACCTTGGTCGCGAGCACCACCTCTTCGCGGCGCGCGAATTCCTTGATCGCGCGGCCGGTGATCTCCTCGCTGACACCTTGCGAATAGACGTCCGCCGTATCGAAGAAGTTGATGCCGGCTTCGAACGCCGCTTTGAAAAAGGGCTTGCTCTCGGCTTCCTCAAGCACCCACTCGCGCCATTTCTTCGAGCCGTAAGTCATGCAGCCAAGGCAAAGGCGCGAAACCTTAAGGCCGGTCGAGCCGAAGCGGACATATTGCATGGAGAGTTCCTATTCTTGCGATTAGTGTTTGTTGCTGAAACCGTAAAGCTTGTGCGCGTTGTCGACCAGTACGCGCTGGCGTTGTGCTTCGTCTGGCACCCAGTCGGCGAGGAGGTCGAGGAGCGCGCCGATCTTGGGCATCGGCGGCTTGATCGCCACATGCGGCCAGTCGCTGCCCCAAACAAGACGATCGGGCCGCGCTTCGAGAAGCGCGTGCGCGAAGGGAATCGTGTCGCGATAGGGCGGCCCTTCGCTCGATAGGCGAAAAGCGCCGGATATTTTCACCCAACCGTCGGTGTCGCGGAGCAGCGAGACGAGCGTGCGAAAGCCCGCATTGCTGACACCTTCATGCGCCGGAATGTATCCCATGTGATCGACGACCCAGGGCACGGGGAGTTTTTCGAGCTTCTTCGCGATCGGTGCGATCTCGCGCACGTCCATGAGGAATTGCAGGTGCCAGCCGAACGGCGCCGCTTTTTTCGCGAGTGTGTCGATGGCATCGAAGCCGATACCACCGCCGAACAGCACATTCAGGCGGCAGCCGCGATAGCCGGCTTCGTTCAATGCCTCGAGCTCGCGCTCGGAAACCTCCGGCGCCACTACCGCGATGCCGCGAAGCTTGCCTTTCGCCCTACGCAACGTTTCGGCAATCAGGCTGTTGTTCGTGCCGTGCACGCTCGGCTGCACCAGGACGCCGTGCGTCATGCCGGTTGCTTTGAGCATCGCAAGATACGCCTGCGGCGAAGCCTCGGGGGCGGTGTAGCTCCGCGTGTCGACGAAGGGATAGCGCGGCGGCAACCCAATGATATGGGCGTGACAATCGACGGCGCCGGCCGGCACTTTGAACCGCGTCGGCGGTCCCGGATGTGGATCGGGCCCCGAACAGAGCGGGGCCCGATCGGTAGCGAATTTCGCCGCGTCAGACACGGGCAGAAAGGACCTTTCCCTTGGTCTCGGGGATGAGGAAAGCCACGATGACGACGAGCCCGTAGGCGGCGACCGCGATCAAATCGATCGTTCGGTTGAAGGACGAGCGCTCGCTCAGCCACGAAATCAATCCGGGAACGCCCGCCGCCAAGAGGCGCGCGGCGTTGTAGGAAAAGCTCTGGCCGGTTGCTCGTAAGGCGGTGGGGAAATTTTCGGTCATGACGGGGCCGAGCCCCGAAAACGTGCCTGAGGCGAACAGGCCCAACAGAAAGCCGAGAACGAGCACGCTCATGTCGTTTGCCGCGAGCAACGTCAGGGCGAAAATGCACGCCGCCGCGCAGACCGCAAAGCCGATGAAGGTTGGGCGGCGGCCGATGCGATCGTTGAGATAGGCGCTGACGAGATAACCGATGATCGAGCCGATAATCACCGCCGCAAGATATCTGCCGGTCGCCATGGCGGCGATCTTGCGGGTATTACGCAGCGCTTCGAGGAACCAGGCGCTGGCGTAGTAGCCGCCTTGCGCGCCGGCGGCGAGTAGTGTCATGAGAATTGTCGTCTTGATCAGCGACGGAGAAAAAATATCCATGAAGTTCACTGACCGGCGCTGGGCGCGAAGTATTTTTCGCGTCTCATTGAACACCTCGGCATCGCGAATGTGGCGCCGGATGTAGAAAATGAGCAGCGCCGGCAGCAAGCCGATGCACAACAACACACGCCAAGAAATGTCGGGCCTGAGCTTGAGAAGGATCCCGATGGAAATCAGCGCCGCGATTCCCCAGCCGATACCCCAGCCGCTCTGCATCGTGCCGACGGCCTTGCCGCGATCCTTGGCGCGGATCACTTCGCCCAAGAGGACAGCGCCGACCGCCCACTCGCCGCCGAGGCCGAGGCCCATCAGCATGCGGCACGTCAAGAGTTGCCAATATTCCTGCACGAAGGCGCAGAGCAATCCGAAGACGGCGAACCAAAGGATGGTGATCTGCAGCACGTGCACGCGGCCGTAACGGTCGGCGAGGATGCCCGCGATCCAGCCGCCCAGCGCCGAGGCCACCAGCGTCCAGGTCGTGATCATGCCGGCTTGCTGGTGCGTCATGTCCAAGGCGACGACAATCGCGGGAAGCGCGAAGGTAAAAATAAAGAAGTCGAGGGAGTTGAGGGTCCAGCCGCCGAAGCAGGCCCATAGGGTGCGCTTTTCGTTCGGATCGAGCCGGCCGTACCAGGCGGCGGGATTATCATTCTTGGCCATTATTCGCCTCCCTTTCGGCGAGCCCTTTACCGTTTCACTCTACTATCTCTTTACCGCCTCGCAGACTCAAGCTCGCCGCGACACGTTTTACTCCCGCAGAGCGAACACGCTCATCCGTGAAAGCAAAGCGGGCCCCGCAAAAGCGAGGCCCGCCTAGCCGAAAGTGAAAGCGACGTTAGGCCGCCGTGAGCACGCGGCCCTTTGTCTCGGGCAGCAACAGCGCCGCCAGGATCAGAAGCCCGTAAGCGACCAGCGCGAATATGCCGATCGATTGACCGAGCGGGAGCGTCGCGCTCAGCAATCCGACCAATAGCGGATTAAACGAGGCAACGCCGCGGCCGAAATTATAGGCGAAGCCCTGCCCCGATCCGCGGATGCGCGTGGGAAACAATTCGGTGAGGAATGACCCCATGCCCGAGAAGATCCCCGAGGCGAAAAAGCCGAGCGGGAAGCCGAGGAACATGATGGTCGCGTTATCGACCGGAATCTGCGTGTACGCGAACACGGTGATGATCGAGCAGATACCGAACAGGATGAAGTTGGCGCGCCGCCCGATGCGATCGGTGAGCCAGGCGCTCACCCAATAGCCGATCAACGAGCCGACGATGATGACGAGGATATAGCCGCTGGTGCCGAGCACGGTGAGCTTGCGTTCCGTGCGCAGAAAGGTGGGGATCCAGAACGTGATGGCGTAGTAGCCGCCCTGCGCGCCAGTCGTGAGCAGGCAGGTCAGGATCGTCGTCTTCAGGATCGAGGGCGAAAAGATTTCGAGGAAATTCGATTTCTTGCCCGCTTTATCGAGATTGGCTTGCGTCTTTTTGAAAATTTCCGGCTCTTGGACATAACGCCGAATAAAGAAGACCAACAGCGCGGGCGTGAGCCCCACCCAGAACAATGCGCGCCACGCGGTTTCAGCCGGCATGATGGAAAAGAAAAGAAGGTAGAGGCCGAGGGCAATGGCCCAGCCGATTGCCCACCCGCTTTGCATCGCTCCGACCGCCTTGCCGCGGCTTTCAGGCCGGATCACTTCACCGAGGAGGACCGCCGCACAAGCCCACTCGCCGCCAAAGCCGAAGCCCATGAGCGCACGGAAGATGAGAAGCTGGTCGTAGCTTTGCGCGAAGCCGCAGAGGAAGGTGAAGAAGGCGAACCATAAAATGGTGATCTGCAGCGTCCGCACGCGGCCGATGCGATCGGCCAAAGCGCCCGCGGCCCAGCCGCCGAAAGCGGAGGTGAAGAGCGTCGCGGTGCCGATGAAGCCGGCTTCAGAAGGCTTGAGCGCGAACGCCGCGATAATGGTCGGAATCGCGAAGCTCAGCATCTGTACGTCCATGGCGTCGAGAATCCAGCCGCCGATGCACGCCCAGAACGTTTTTTTATCGCCCGCCTTCATTTCGGTGAACCAGTTCGTCGGGTGATTGTCTTCCCGGCCTACTGTCTGTATCGACATTTCGTTCTCCCCTGCGGCGCGCCCCGCGCCGGTTTTGACCTAGCCTAGCATGCTCGCCGGAAAATGCGCTGGGCTCAGAACAGCGCAAGTTCCGTGTTTTTCAAATCCGTCACCAGCATCTTGCCGGGCGAATGCGTGATCGCAAAGGGCGGCCGCGCCGCAGCAATCGCCGCCTGCGGAGTGACGCCGCACGCCCAGAACACCGGCAACTCGCCGGCCTCGACCGGCACCGGATCGCCATAGTCGGGCTTGGCGAGGTCCTGGATGCCGATTTCGCCGGGAAAGCCGAGATGCACCGGCGCGCCGTGCACCGCCGGAAGCCGCGTGGTGATTTGAATCGCGCGAATGGCGTCGTGCGGCTTCAATGGACGCATCGAGACGACCATCGGGCCATGGAAGCGGCCCGCCGCCTGCGTCGAAATGTTCGTGCGGTACATCGGCACATTGGTGCTGCGCTCGATGTGGCGAACGGGAACCCCGCTCTGTAGCAACGCCTCTTCAAATGAAAATGAGCAGCCGATGACGAAGCTCACGAGATCGTCGCGCCAGATCGACAAGAGATCGCGCGGCTCGCCGGCGATCTCGCCGTTCTTCCACACGCGATAACCCGGCAAATCCGCCCGGATGTCGAGATCGGCGCCGAGCTTGGGCAACTCGTACTTGCCGGGATCGGAAACGCCGAGCAACGGGCACGGTTTCGGGTTGGCTTGACAGAAACGAAGGAAATCCTCAGCCCAGTCCTTCGGCAGAATGGCGAGATTGCCCTGTACGTAGCCGGGCGCGAGCCCGGCGGTGTGGCCGTCAAAGGCGCCCGAGCGGCATTGACGCCGCACCGCAATTCCTGTGAGCGGGACGGTCGAATTCTGGGAAACGGCAAGATTGCTGTTGCGCATGAGCCCCTCCGATGAGAAGCGCACACCGGGACGGAGATACTGTCCAATCGTGCTTTGCAATCGAGTTTGATAAGATAAACTTATCAGGCCGGAGCTCCTTATGGTCGACTTCAAGATGCTCGAGACTTTCGTGTGGGTGACTAATCTGCGGAGCTTTCGCGGGGCGGCCGAAAAGCTCAACACCACGCAGCCCGCCATCTCGATGCGGATCGCGCAGCTCGAGGAGGATCTCGGCGTGCGCCTATTGGAGCGCGACCGCCGGCTCGTTTCGCCCACCGAAAAAGGACAGCTCCTGCTCGGCTACGCCGATCGCCTGATCCGGCTCCGCGCCGAGACGGTCGAAGCGGTCGGCGACCGCAAGACGATGCGCGGTATCGTCCGGCTCGGCGTATCGGAGACGATCGTCCACACCTGGCTCCCCACCCTGATCGAGCGCGTGAACGCAAGCTATCCCAATCTCGAACTCGAGATCGAAGTCGATATCTCGCCTAACTTGCGCGACCGGCTCGTAGCCAAGGATTTGAATCTCGGGCTCCTGCTCGGTCCGATCAGCAATCCGGGTGTTCACAGCCGGCCGCTTTGCTCGTTTCCACTCGCTTTCGTCGCCTGCGAGCGGATCAAATTCGGTAAGAAGAGCGTGCCGCTCACGGAGCTTGCGAAATGGCCGATCATTACTTTCTCGCGCAACACGCAGCCCTACATTTTCGTGCGCGAACTGTTCGACCGCTCCGATTTGCAGCCGACGATTCACGCGAGCGCTTCGCTTGCGACTGTGGTGCGGATGGCGCTCGACGGCATCGGCATCGCGGTCATTCCGCCGGCGATTCTCGCGAATGTCGTGCCGGGGAAACGCCTGCGCCCGCTCAGGACCGAAGTGGCCCTTCCCAACCTCAACTTCGTCGTCAGCTGGCCGTCGGCGCCGGACAGCTTTGCCGCGCAGAAGGTCGCCGAGATCGCGATGCGCGTCGCCAAAAATACCCGGATTGGAAAGAGCCGCTGATAAGAAATAATTATCGAAATCAATTCTGAATGGCGATTGGACTTTATCTCGCCGCGGATGCTTCCTTCTCGCGCTCAATCATCTTCTAACACCCGGCGTGCCAACGAATGACCGCCTCAACCTCCTGGGACTTCTGGATCGACCGCGGCGGCACCTTCACCGACGTGGTCGCGCGCGCGCCCGACGGCACGCTGATCGCCCGCAAGCTCCTGTCGGAAAACCCCGGCGCCTATCGCGACGCGGCGGTGCAAGGTATTCGCGATTGCCTGAAGCTCGCGCCGGGCGCGTCGATTCCGAAAGGAACCATCGGCGCGGTGAAAATGGGAACCACCGTTGCCACCAACGCGCTTCTTGAGCGTAAAGGCGAGCGCACGGCGCTTTTGATCAGCAAGGGCTTCCGCGACGCGCTCAAGATCGGCTATCAGGCACGGCCGAAGATCTTTGCCAAGCAAATCATCAAGCCGGAAATGCTCTATGAGCGCGTCGTCGAGATCGACGAGCGTGTGCGGGCGGATGGCGCGGTCGAACAGGCCCCCGATCTCGCCAGTGTACGCGCCGAACTCGAACGCCTACGCGGCGACGGCATCAAGTCGATCGCGATCGTCTTCATGCATGCCTATCGCTATCCGGCACATGAGCAATCGGTCGCGAAGCTTGCGCGCGCGACGGGCTTCGCGCAGGTCTCGGTCAGCCACGAGGTTTCGCCGCTGATCAAACTCGTCGGCCGCGGCGACACCACGGTCGTCGACGCTTATCTCTCGCCGATCCTGCGCCGCTATGTGGCGCAGGTCGCGGGCGAACTCGCTACATCCTCTCCTTCTCCCTCTTCCCAAAGGGGAGAGGGTTGGGGTGAGGGGGTTACGGCATCCGAGATTCATACCCCCCCTCACCCTGCGCGCTTCGCGCGCCACCCTCTCCCCAAAGGGGAGAGGGAAAAAGAGCCCGCGCGGCTAATGTTCATGATGTCGTCGGGCGGGTTAACCGCAGCCGATCTTTTCCAGGGCAAGGACGCGATCCTCTCCGGCCCCGCCGGCGGCGTCGTCGGTATGGCCGAGACCGGGCGCGAGGCGGGGCTTTCGCGCCTGATCGGCTTCGACATGGGGGGCACCTCGACGGACGTCTCGCATTTCGACGGCGAATACGAGCGCGCCTTCGAGACCGAGGTCGCGGGCGTGCGCATGCGGGCGCCGATGATGCTCATTCACACGGTGGCGGCGGGCGGCGGCTCGATCCTGCATTTCGACGGCTCGCGCTTCCGCGTCGGGCCCGATTCCGCCGGCGCCGACCCCGGCCCGAAATGCTATCGCCGCGATGGGCCGCTCACCGTCACCGACGCGAACGTGATGGCGGGAAAGCTCATTCCCGATTTTTTCCCGAAGATTTTCGGACCGAAGCAGAACGAGGCGCTCGACGACAAGTCCGTGCGCACGGCGTTCGCGGCACTCGCCAAGGAGATCGGCGGCGGCAAGAAGTCCGAGGAAGTCGCCGACGGATTCATTACGATTGCTGTCGAGAACATGGCGAACGCGATCAAGAAAATATCCGTCGCCCGCGGCTACGATGTCACGCGCTACGCGCTCAACTGCTTCGGCGGTGCCGGCGGCCAACACGCCTGTCTCGTCGCCGACGCGCTCGGCATGAAGACGGTGCTGATCCATCCGTTTTCGGGATTGCTTTCGGCCTATGGCATGGGCCTTGCCGACATCCGCGCCACGCGCACACAGGCGATCGAGGAATCGTACGGCGAGGCGGCGAAAGCCGCCATCGCCAAGGCCGGCGGAAAGCTCGTCCAGGAGGCAGCGGAAGAGGTCGCGGGCCAAGGTGTCGCGCGCGGGGATATCCGTGTGCATGTGCGCGCGCATATTCGCTACGCCGGAACCGACACCCCGCTCGAAGTGCCCGCTTACACGATCGAAAAATCCAACGACGATCGCGGGGCGGCGTCGATGTCGCTGGATGCGATGAAGGCGGCTTTCAAAGCCGCGCACCGCGCCCGCTTTGGCTTCATCGACGACACCAAAGAACTCGTGGTCGAAGCAGTATCGGTCGAGGCCGTCGGCGGCGGCGCCAAGTTCTCGGAAAAAGAAATTCCCGCCACCAAAGAGCCGCTGCCCGCCGCGGCACGGAAGACGCGGTTCTTTTCCAGGGGCACCTGGCATGAAGCCGGCGTGTGGCTCCGCGAATCGCTTCGCGCGGGCCACCGCGTCGCGGGGCCGGCGCTGATCATCGAACCTAACCAGACCGTCATCGTCGAAGAGGGCTGGCAGGCGGAGGTCACGGGCAAGAACCATCTCGTGCTCACCCGCGTCAAAACGCTCGCGCGCGTCAAGGCGATCGGCACCAAGGCCGACCCGGTGATGTTGGAGGTCTTCAACAATCTGTTCATGTCGATCGCCGAGCAAATGGGCGTGACGCTGCAGAACACGGCGTACTCGGTGAACATCAAGGAGCGGCTCGATTTCTCCTGTGCGGTGTTCGACGGCGAGGGAAATCTCGTCGCCAATGCGCCGCACATGCCGGTGCATCTCGGCTCCATGGACCGCTCGGTTGAGACGGTGCGGCGCGAAAATCGCGGCCGGCTGAAATCCGGCGACGTCTATGCGCTGAACGCGCCCTATAACGGCGGCACTCACTTGCCCGACATCACAGTTTGCACGCCGGTGTTCGACGTTGCCGGCAAGGAGATCATTTTTTGGGTGGCGAGCCGCGGCCACCACGCCGATGTCGGCGGCATTACGCCGGGATCGATGTCGCCGCTCGCCACCACGATCGAGGAAGAGGGCGTCTATATCGACAACTTCAAGCTTGTCGATGAGGGCCGCTTTCGCGAGAAGGAACTGAACGAGTTGCTTTCGGGCGGGAAATATCCCGCGCGCAATCCGGTGCAGAACGTCAACGATTTAAAAGCGCAGATCGCCGCCAACGAGAAGGGCGTGCGCGAATTGAAGAAAATTATCGCCGATTTCGGCTTCGACGTGGTGCACGCCTATATGGGCCACGTGCAGGACAACGCGGCGGAATCGGTGCGGCGCGTCTTGGACCGCTTGCACGATTCCGAATTTTCCTACGAGATGGATCAAGGCACCTTCATCAAGGTGAAAATTACCGTCGACAAAAAGAGGCGCGAGGCGACCGTCGATTTCACCGGCACCAGCCCGCGACAGCCGACGAATTTCAACGCGCCCTCGCCGGTGACGCGCGCCGCCGTGCTCTACGTATTCCGCGTGATGGTCGACGACGAAATCCCGATGAATGCGGGCTGTCTGCGTCCGATCAAGATCGTGGTGCCGCCGCGGACGCTGTTGTCGCCCGAATATCCGGCGGCGGTCGTCGCTGGCAATGTCGAAACCTCGCAGGCGGTGACAAATTGCCTGTTCGGCGCGCTGGGCGTGCTCGCGGCGGCGCAAGGCACGATGAACAACCTCACCTTCGGCAATGCGCGCTACCAATATTACGAGACGATCTGCTCGGGCTCGCCCGCGGGCCCCGGCTTCGACGGCACCGACGCCGTGCATACGCACATGACCAATACGCGCCTCACCGATCCGGAAGTGCTCGAATTCCGCTTTCCGGTGCTATTGGAGGATTTCCACATCCGGCCGGATTCCGGCGGCCGCGGGCAATGGAACGCGGGCAACGGCATTTCGCGCCGCATCCGGTTTCTGGAACGCATGGATTGCGCAATACTCTCGGGCCACCGCCGCGTGCGGCCGTTCGGATTGGCGGGCGGCGAACCCGGGCAACTTGGGAAAAATTTCGTGCGGCGGCTCGACGGCCACATCGAGGCGCTGGAAGGCTGCGATCAAACGGTGCTGGAGCCGGGCGAAGCGGTGATCGTGGTCACGCCGACCGGCGGCGGCTACGGCGATCCGAAGAAACGCGTCTGAGATTTCGCTGGAGCATGATCTTTTCCGAAAACCGGTTCCCACTTTTCGGGATCATGCTCTAATCCTCGCCCGGCGCCGCGTCCGGAAGCTGGCTCTTCAGGATCGGCGTTTCCTTGAAATAGCGCCGCTTATCGATCGAGCCGGTCGTGAGCGCATCCGCGCCCAACTTCGCCTGCGGCACGCTCCCGGGCGGCACCGGCCGGTTCGGCGACGGCGGCGCATAAGCGGGATAGGACTGGGCCGGATAAGGCTGGCGCTCGATCACCGCCGGCCCGCTCGGAGCGGTCGCCGCGCGCGGAGCGTTTTGCGGCGTGAGGCTCAACGGCTCGCCGACCGGGCGCCCATCCCGCTGCACCACGATCGGCGCGGGCCCCCGTTGCATTGGTTGTACGTTCGCCGAGAGCGGCAAATCGTTTTGGCGCGGCGGCATGCGCGCGGCCATCATCGGCGGCGATTGCGGCGGCATTTGCCGCGCCACCGGCGCGCCCTGGCGGTCGCGGTAGGGCGGCGGCGGCAATTCCTCCGCCGCCGGCCGGCACACGCTTCGCGCCGAGGCGCGCCGCGCAAGATCGAGATGAAAGTGATTATAGTGAAAGACGTCGGCGCCGGGCCCGAGCACGGTCGAGAAGCGCTCGCAGGCGGCGGCATGAATTTGGCGCAGAAAGCCGCGCTCCTCATAGGCGCCCTTCCAGCCGTGCTCGACCGTCACTTCGCGGCCGCTCGCAAGCTTGAAGACGGCGACATCGAGTGCGTTGCCGAAAGCATGTTCTGAAATGTTTCCGCCCGGCTGGTTGTTCACGGTGCGGCAGGAATAGGCGGAGAACTGCTTGATCTCGACCACCTGCTCGCCGAGCCAGGCGGCGGCGGCGGGCTGCACCGCCTCCGCGAGCCAGCGGTCGACTTCGCCGATGATCGGGCAGCCGAGCGTCGCCTTGGGCTCGACCGTGACGTAGCCGCTGCTCATCGCCGAAACCTTGAAGGGATGGTTCATGCCGCAGGCGCCGCGGCCTTCGATCGCCGACTCGGGCTCGACATAAGCCGAGGGCTGAACGAGCATCTCGGCGATGCAACGCTCCTCGGCTTCCGCGCGCCAGGGATCGCGCGCTTCGAAACCGAAATCGCGACAGCCGGCGAGCCCCAGCGCGACGAGCGGGGCGACGAGATACAGACCGACTCCACGCGCCATGGCGCGAAAAATGCGGCGCGTTCCGTTAAGGCGGGATCAACGAAGCTCGTTAATGAAGGATCAACGATAAGAAGGCGCTGAAAGGTTGGGTTTTAGCGTCACGCGGATTGTCCGCCGCGCGCGACTCTGCCAAAACGATTCCGACGCCCCGCAGAAAAAGCGCGACATCCGCATGAACAAGCTCGCACGCCTGATCAAGAACCGCTGGCGGGCGATCCCTATCCTCGGCCTTAGCCAAATTCTCTCTTGGGGCGCGATCTATTACACGCCGGTCCTGATCGCGCCCTTGATCGCAGAAGAGCGCGGCTGGTCGCTGACCTTCGCGATGGGCGGATTCTCCCTCGGTCTCTTGGCGGCGGGCCTTTGCTCGCCGTTTGTCGGGTGGATGATCGACCGGCACGGCGGCCATGTGGTGATGCCGATCGGCTCGCTTTTGGGCGCGGCCGGGCTCATCGGAATCGTCTATGCGGCCAATCCGGTGCTCTATCTCGCGATCTGGATGGTGCTCGGCGCCGCGATGACGGCATCGCTCTACGACCCCGCTTTCGCGACCCTCGCGCGCATCTTCGGCACCGACGCGCGCCGCGCGATCACGCTTCTCACCTTCATCGGCGGCTTCGCCTCGACGGTGAGCTGGCCCGCGACGCATTTCCTGATCGAAGCGATCGGCTGGCGCGGCACCTACGGCCTCTACGCCGCGTTGCTCGCGCTGCTCGCGGCGCCGCTGCTCGCCTTCACCCTGCCGCGCGAACATGCGGCGGCAGAAGTTCTGCCCGAAGGGCCGTTGCCGAAACGTACAAAGCACCTTCCGGCGACGGGCTGGCCGTTCGCGCTGGTGGCGATCGCCTTCGCGATTTACGCCTTCATTCCCTCGGCGCTTTCGGCGCACATGCTCGCGATCTTCACCCGCTTCGGCATCGATTCGGCGACCGTGGTGCTGATCGGCGCGCTGTTCGGACCCTCGCAGGTCACGGCGCGGTTTCTCGAGTTTACTCTCGCGCGCCGGCAGCATCCGCTGGTGATCGCGCGTTTCGCGACCGGGCTCCTCATCTTCGCCTATGGGATGTTCGTACTCCTCGGCGTGTCGGCGGCCGTCGCCGCGGGTTTCGCCATCCTGTTCGGCATCACCAACGGTCTGATGACGATCGCGCGCGGCACGGTGCCGCTCGCGCTTTTCGGCGCCTCGGGTTACGGGCGGCTTCTGGGGCGCATCGCACGGCCCGCGCTCGTCATGCAGGCCGTCGGGCCGCTGGTGCTCGCTTTCGTCGCCGAGCGTTTCTCGGACCCCGCGGCGCTTGCCTTGATCGCGACGTTCGCGCTCGCGGCACTTGTTTGCTTCGCCGCGATCCGGCAGCCCTAATACTTTTGCCGCCCTCCGGCGGCGCGCCGTAAACCTTCTATCAACCATAACTTCACGCGGGATGCGCCGAGACGCGGTTGATCGCGGGGAGAGGTGCCGCGTTTACCATTCGGTCGCAACACTCGGTTAGGCATAAGCGTCCGGTTTCGGCGATTAGTATTGGGTACGTCGATGCGTAAACTGTCCTTGCTGCCCCTCCTTATCTTCATCGTCCTTTGCGCTCCGGCCATGGCCGACCCGCTCAACACGCCGCGGAACACGCAAGTCGTGCGCACGCCGCGCTACGTTGCGCCGCCGAGCGTCGACGAGCGCGCGGTGCCGCGCGAGCGCTCGGACTTTGCCGATAACCGGCCGGGTGCTGCGCGTCCGGGCGCCATGGGTGGAGGCTTCATCGAATTTCTCTTCACCGGACGATCGGAACTGCCGCGCTCGCAGTATCAGCGCCCGTGGGAAGACATGGCGGGACGGCAAGACGGCCGCATTCTGAATGTCCGCCGCGACGACCCGGCCATGGCCGAGCAGCCACGGCCGGCAATGGACCCGCGCTATCAGAAGCAGATCGTCGAATATCCGACCAAGGAACAGCCCGGCACCCTCGTCATCGATACCAACAACCGCTTCCTTTATTACGTGCAAGGCGCTGGCCGCGCGATCCGCTACGGCGTCGGCGTCGGCCGGCCCGGCTTCGAATGGGCGGGCGTGAAAAGCGTCAGCGAAAAGAAGGAATGGCCCGATTGGCGGCCGCCGGCGGAAATGCTCGCGCGCCGGCCGGAGTTGCCGACCTTCATGGCGGGTGGTCCGGAAAATCCGCTGGGGGCGCGCGCCATCTATCTCGGCTCCTCGCTCTACCGCATCCACGGCTCGAACGAGCCCGGGTCGATCGGCACCGCCGTATCCTCCGGCTGCATCCGCATGCGCAACGAAGACGTGATCGACCTCTACGAGCGCGTGAAGGTCGGCACCAAGGTGATCGTGATCTGAGAGTTTTCCGGGGGGCGAAAGCGCCACGGGGCCGCCTGACGAGGCGGCCCCGTTTTCTTTTGCGTACGGATCAGGTCTTTTTCTGGAGCATGATCCTTTCCGAAAACCGGTTCCCACTTTTCGGGATCATGCTCTATGCAATCAAGCGATAGGCCGGGATGGTGAGAAACTCTTCGATCTCGAGCGCGAGCGACATTTCCTTGAACAGCTCGACCGCGTCCTCGAAACGCCCCGAATCGTAGGTGGTCGGGCCGATCGCTCGGCGCACCTTCTCCATTTCGTCATCGAGGATCGATTCGAAAAGATCGGGCGTGACCTCGCGGCCGTCGGCAAGACGCGCGCGGTGATAGATCCACTGCCACACTTGCGAGCGACTGATCTCGGCGGTTGCCGCGTCCTCCATCAGATGATAGAGCGGCACCGCGCCGCGGCCGCGCAGCCACGCTTCGATATATTGCACGCCGACGCGAATATTGAGCCGAAGCCCCTCTTCCGTGCGCTCGCCCTGGTGCATCTCTAACAACTGGTCGCGCGTGATCTTGACGTCGTTCCGGAGCTTGTCGAGCTGGTTCGGCGTTTTCACCATGCGGTGGAAGACTTCCTCGGCGACCGGCACGAGATCTGGATGCGCCACCCAGGTGCCGTCGTGGCCGTCACCGGCCTCGCGCTCCTTGTCGGCGCGCACCTTNNGGCGCCGCGGCGGTGGCAGGTGCGGATCAGGAGCAGCGAATAGGCGTGCAGGAACGCCTTATCCATCGTCATCGCTGCGCGGTCGGGCGTGAGAAAGCGCTTGTTCTTTCCGAGCCGCTTGATGAAGGAGAAGATGTAGTCCCAGCGGCCGCAATTGAGGCCGGTGATGTGGTCGCGCATCTCGTAGAGGATCTCGTCCATCTCGAAGGCGGCGGGCAGCGTCTCGATCAACACGGTCGCCTTGATGGTGCCGTTCGGCAGCCCAAGCTTCGATTGCGCGAAGACGAAGACTTCGTTCCAGAGCCGCGCCTCGTGGTGGGTCTCCAGTTTCGGCAAATAGAAATAAGGCCCGGTACCGGAGGCGATGGTGCGCTTGGCGTTGTGGAAGAAGTAGAGGCCGAAATCGAACAGCGCGCCTGAGATCGAGGCGCCGTCGACCGTTACGTGGTCCTCAAGCAAATGCCAGCCGCGCGGGCGCACGAGAAGCACCGCGAGCTTGTCGTTCAGCTTGTAGGATTTCTTCGTCAGCGGGTCGACGAAGTCGATCCTGCCGGCCCAGCGATCCTTCAAATTGATCTGGCCGTCGATCAGGTTTTCCCAACTCGGCGAGCAGGCATCCTCGAAATCGGCCATGTAGACTTCGGCACCGGAGTTGAGGGCGTTGATGACCATCTTGCGATCGACGGGACCCGTGATCTCGACGCGCCGGTCAAGAAGATCCTTCGGCAGCGGCGCCACCTTCCAGCCCTGCTCGCGGATGTGCTTGGTCTCGGGCAGAAAATCGGGCAGTTCGCCGGCGTCGAAGCGGTGCTGGCGGTCGGTGCGGCGCGCCAAGAGCTGCTTGCGCGTGGCTTCGAACTTGCGGTGCAGCACCGCGAGGAAATGGAGCGCCGCCGGCGTCAAGATTTCGCCGAAGTGGGGCCCCATCTCGCCGCTGATTTTCAGGCCCGGGATTTGCGGCGCGGCTGGCGCCGCACGCGCCGCGGTTTTCGCCGTCGCGCGTTTTACCGATTTCTTCCTTGCCGGCGCCTTTTTGCGCGCAGCCTTGCGGCCGCTTTTTTTCTTGCTGCCCTTTTTGGGCTTTGCCTTTTTGGCCATTGTCCAATCCCCGTGATTTTCGTTCTTAATAGTATGACGGCTTCAGCCCCCGCCAAAACCCGCCGCTTGTAGAGCCTCAGGCCGCGGGCCGCCAGTCGCCCAATCGAGTAATTCGACGGTATGAACGACCGGAACCGAGATTCCGCTCGCGATTTGCGTGATGCAGCCGATATTTCCTGTCGCGATGATCTGCGGCGAGGTCTCTGCAATATTCGCGACCTTGCGCGCAAGCAAGCGCGCGGCGATCTCGGATTGCAGCATATTGTAGGTGCCGGCCGAGCCGCAGCAAAGATGACCCTCGGGTATGTCGCGGACGATAAACCCGGCTTTGGCCAATAATTCCTTCGGCTCGCGGTCGATTTGCTGGCCGTGCTGCATCGAACAGGCCGAATGGTAGGCGACCTTGATGTTGCGGGGGGCGACCGGCGGCAAGGGCGGGAGCTCGGCCAAATATTCAGAGATGTCCTTGGCGAGGGTCGAGACCTTCGCCGCCTTGTCGCGATAGTTTGGATCGGTGCGGAGCATAAAGCCGTAATCCTTGATCGTCGTGCCACAGCCCGACGCCGTGATCAGGATCGCATCCAACCCCTTGTCTTCGATTTCGCTTGTCCAGACGTCGACATTGTTACGCACGAAAGCGAGCGCCTCGTGCTCGCGGCCCATGTGATGGCTGAGCGAGCCGCAGCAGCCCTCGCCCGAGGCCAAGACGACTTCGATGCCCTGGCGGTTAAGCAGCCGGATCGCCGCCGCGCGGATCGCGGGTTGTGCCACCCGGTCGACGCAGCCCGACAGCAACGCCACGCGGCCCTGGCGTTTTCCTTGCGCAGGAAAGATTCGCTGCGTGTCCTTGAGCGATGAAGCCGGAACACGCCAGGGCGCCAAGCGAAGCATCGCCGCGACGGGTTTCAATCCGATGGCAGCAAAGAGCGGGGCGAAGGGCTTGGCGAAGAGCGCCGCGTAAAGTGCCGCGCGGAAACGGGCGGGATAGGGCATGAGCTTCGCGAGAAACACACGATACAGACGATCGAGCAGCGGGCGGCGATAGGTCTCCTCGATCCGCATGCGCGCCTGATCGACGAGGTGCATGTAATGGACGCCGGACGGGCAGGTCGTCATGCAAGAAAGACAAGAGAGGCAGCGGTCGATGTGCTTGACCACATCGGCGGTGGCGGGCTGGTCCCGCTCCAGCATCTCCTTGATGAGGTAGATGCGGCCGCGCGGACTATCGAGTTCGTCGCCGAGCAATACGTAGGTCGGGCAGGTCGCGGTGCAGAAGCCGCAATGCACGCAGGCGCGCAGAATCTTATCGGCGACCGCGATATTCGGGTCGGCGAGTTGGGCGAGCGTAAAGTTCGTTTGCATGTTTATACGCCCGCGTACATACGGCCGGGATTGAGGATGCCCTTCGGATCGAAGCTCTCCTTAATCCGGCGCGTGAGTGCCGCGAGATCGGGCGTCAGCGGCTCGAACACGGCCGCACTCGCGCGCACCGCAGCGCTCGCTCGAATGAGCATGGCGTGACCCTCGCCTTTGAGCGCTTCGCGGATGACGGTCTCGTGCGGCGTCTCGCTTGGCATTGCGACCCATAACAGGCCGCCCGCCCAGTCGTAGAAAATCTTCGCCGCGGTCACCGCCGTGATCGCGCTTGCGATCTTCGCGCCCGAGGCAGGTGCCGTGGAAATTCGCCACACCGCGTTTTGGCTTCCGTCCGCGAACGGAACGACGTCCCGCACCGCGCGCCAGAACGCGCGCGAATCTTCGGCCGCCAAGGCCTCTAACTTGCCGAAGGGGCGCAATAAGGCTTCGAGTTTCTCGCGCCGATAGGCGATCGAAGGCGTGATTCCTTCCAGCCGAAACGCGGTCACAGCGGAATTGGCGGCAGAGACCGCCGGCACAGGGATCAGCGCCGCGACGTTTCGCGGCAAATGTGCCGCCGCCGAGACATCGCACGCCGTTCCCATCGCGGCGCTCATCGCCTCGATCGCCTGCTGGTCCGCAAGCCCAAGGGCGAGAACGCTCACCACATCCTCCGCCGCGGGCAGCACTTTCAACGTGACCTCGGTCATCACTGCGAGCGTACCCCAGGACCCCGCGAGCAATTTCGGCAGATCGTAGCCGGTGACGTTCTTCACCACACGGCCGCCGGCCTTGAAGGATTCTCCGCGGCCGGAAACCGCCTTGATGCCAAGCGCGTGGTCGCGCGCGGCTCCCGCCTTGATGCGACGCGGGCCCGAAAGATTGGCCGCGAGCATGCCGCCGATCGTGCCCTCGCCCGGCTTGCCGCCAAGCAGCGGGCCGAGATCGGGCGGCTCAAAAGGAAGCTCCTGGCGGTTTTGCGCGAGTGCTTGCTCGATTTCCGCGAGCGGCGTTCCGCCCTTCGCCGAAAGTACGAGTTCCTCCGGCTCGTAAAGCACGATGCCGGCAATGCCGGAGCCATCGAGCGTGAGATCGGTTTGTGCCGCGCGGCCGATCGCACGCTTGCTGCCGCGGCCGGCGACTTCCAGCGTTTTTCCTTCGGCCACTGCCCATGTGACGGCCTCGACGACTTCGTTATCGTCGCGGGGCTTCAGGATGTCAGTCATTGGAGTGCCGCTTCTAACATCCTTGTCATGGCCGGGCTCGTCCCGGCCATCCACGTCTTGTTTCCTGGTAAAGGCGTGGATGCCCGGCACAAGGCCGGACATGACGAAAAATGCTTGGTGCGCCCACTCCCACTTTCAGCATCACGCTTTAGAATCTTGGCAGATCAGGAAACGGCAGCTTGCCGGCGTGGATGTGCACGCGGCCAAGTTCGGCGCAGCGGTGCAGCTTCGGAAATACCTTGCCGGGATTCAACAGGCCCTTGTCGTCGAAGGCGCATTTCAGCCGCTGCTGCTGGGCGAGATCGATTTCCGTGAACATCGTGGGCATCAAGTCGCGCTTCTCGACGCCGACGCCGTGCTCGCCGGTCAAGACGCCGCCGACCTCGACGCAAAGTCTGAGAATGTCGGCGCCGAATTTCTCGGCGCGATCGAGTTCGTCCGCTTGGTTGGCGTCATAGAGAATGAGCGGGTGCAGATTTCCGTCGCCGGCGTGAAAGACGTTGGCGACCCGGAGCTTGTAGTGCGCGGACAATTCGCGCATGCGCGCGAGCACCAAAGGAAGCTTCGCGCGCGGAATGGTGCCGTCCATGCAGTAATAATCGGGCGAGATGCGCCCGACCGCCGGGAAGGCGGCCTTGCGACCGGCCCAGAATTTCAGCCGCTCTTCTTCCGAGTTGGATGCGCGCAAGGTGCTGGCGCCGCAATCCTTGGCGATCTTGCTCACGCGCTCGAGCAGATGCGTGCACTCGGCCTCCGGTCCGTCGAGCTCGACGATCAGCAAGGCCTCGACATCGAGCGGATAGCCGGCATGGACGAAATCCTCGGCGGCACGGATCGCCGGCCCGTCCATCATTTCCATGCCGCCGGGGATAATTCCCGCGCCGATGATCTTGGCAACGCAATCGCCGGCGGCCTCGGAAGTGGGGAAGCCGACGAGGAGGGCGCGCGCGGTTTCGGGTCTCTTCAAAATGCGCACCGTCACCTCGGTGACGACGCCTAGAAGCCCTTCCGAGCCGATGATGACCGAAAGCAGGTCATAGCCGTTGGCGTCGAGTTGCTTGCCGCCGACACGAATGATCTCGCCCGTGATCAGCACCATCTCGACGCCGAGCACGTTGTTCATGGTCATGCCGTATTTCAGGCAATGCACGCCGCCGGAATTCTCGGCGACGTTGCCGCCGATCGTGCAGGCGATCTGCGATGAGGGATCGGGCGCATAGTAAAAGGCCGCCTGCTCCACCGCCTTGGTGATGCCGAGATTGGTGACGCCCGGCTGCACCACCGCGACGCGATTTTCATAGTCGATGTCCAAGACGCGATTGAATTTCGCCATGCCCAAGAGCACGCCGTCGGCAAGCGGGAGCGCCCCACCCGAGAGCGAGGTGCCGGCGCCGCGCGGCACGACCTTGATGCCTTCGCCGTGGCAATAGCGAAGGATGCGCGACACCTGTTCGGCCGTCTCGGGCAGCACCACAAGCATCGGCGGCTGGCGATAGGCCGTGAGCCCGTCCGATTCGTAGGGGCGCATTTCGCTGGCGGAATCGATCACGCCCTCGCCCGGCACGATGCGGCGAAGTGCAGCGGCAATCTCGGCACGACGATTGAGCACGGCCCGGTCGAGATCGGGCATGACCAGCGACATGTGTCCTCCGCTCAGCGGCTCGCATTCTAGCAGATTGGCGCCGAAAAATAATGGAGAAGGCCTAGGAGCGGTGCTTCTTGTGCTTGCTGTCGCGCGAGCGTTCATCGGCGGTTTTGAAGGAATCCTCAGGCAACTCAGTCGCCGGTTGCGTGACCGCGACCGGATCGGAGCCGGGAAAGGTCTCTTCCAGCCCTTCGTCGAGCGCCCGGTCGAGCTTCTGTTTTTTGCTTTCTTTTCCGGGCTTGGAGGTGGCTTTCGGCATGAGCCCTCCTTACGACCTTCGGTTTCAACGGACAAGCGCACTCGGGGTTCCGGACCGGCAAGCGCGAGGTGCTTCCCGTTTGCGCGATTTGTGATATCGCAACGCGGCTGACAAGACGAATAACAGAAAACCGGGGAAGCGCCGATGGTCGTCACTTGCATCGAGGATTTGCGCGAAATCGCGCGCCATAAGGTGCCGCGCATGTTCTTCGATTATGCGGAAAGCGGCTCTTACGCCGAGGAAACGCTGCATGCCAACCGGCGCGACCTGGAAGCGATCTTGCTTCGGCAAAAAATCCTGGTCGACGTTTCCAAGCGCAGCACGGCAACGCAGATCCTCGGCAAGCCCGTCTCTGTACCGCTCGCACTCGCGCCGATCGGGCTTTGCGGCATGCAGCGGGGCAACGGCGAAATTCTCGCCGCGAAAGCAGCGGCAAAAGCCGGCATCCCCTTTTGCCTCAGCACCATGTCGGTTTGCTCGATCGAGGACGTGGCGGAAGAAGTGAGCGAGCCGTTTTGGTTTCAGCTCTACGTCATGCGCGACCGCAAGTTCATCCGCGCATTGGTCGAGCGCGCGAGCGCCGCGAAATGCAGCGCGCTGGTGCTCACCGTCGATCTGCAGGTGCTCGGCCAGCGCCACCGCGACATCAAGAACGGATTGTCGGTGCCGCCGAAGATGAAGATCGCGAATTTAATCGACATCGCGACCAAGCCCGGTTGGATCATCAGCGTGCTTCGGGCCAAGCGCAGAAATTTCGGCAACAGCGTCGGCCACGTACAGGGCGTCGGCGACAACACCTCGCTCGCGGAATGGACCAATAGCCAGTTCGATCCGGCGCTGAACTGGGAAGATGTGAAATGGATCAGAAGCATTTGGAAAGGGCCGCTGATCCTCAAGGGTATCCTCGACGTGGATGACGCGAAGCTCGCGACGGAGCACGGTGCCGACGCGATCGTGGTTTCCAACCACGGCGGGCGTCAACTCGACGGCGCGCCTTCGTCGATCTGGGCGCTGCCGAAAATCGCCGAGGCGGTCGGCAACAAGGTCGAGGTGCTGTTCGACGGCGGCGTACGCTCGGGCCAGGACGTGATGCGTGCGCTCGCGCTCGGCGCCAAGGCGTGCATGATCGGCCGCGCTTATATTTACGGCCTTGGCGCCCGCGGCGAGGAAGGCGTGGGCGAAGCGATCGGCTTCATCCGCCGCGAGTTGGAGACCACGATGGCGCTCACCGGCGTGAACAAGATCAGCGAGATCGGGCCGCAGGTGATCGCAAGGTGAATTGATCGCGAAATCGCGTGGCTTATTCTTCCTTGAAACCGTATTCCGGCGCGTTTCCGCTGGCGCCGTAATATTTATACGGCAGGAATTTGCCGGACATCGTGATCTTCACGCGGTCGCCCTTCGGATTCGGCAGGCGCTCCATCACCATATCGAAGTCAATCGCCGACATGATGCCGTCGCCGAATTGCTCCTCGATCAACGCTTTCCAGGCGGGACCGTTGACCATCACGAGTTCGTAGAAGCGGTAGATCAGCGGATCGGTGGGCGGCATCGGCACGCCGGCGCCGCGCATCGGCACTTCGTTCAGCATCGCGGTCTCGGCCTTGCTCAGCCCGAAAAGCTCCTGGGCCTTGACGACTTGCGGCTTGGTGAGCTTCATCTGGCCGAGGCAGGCGCCGACGATCAGCACTTCGGAATAGCCGTCGATTTTCTCGCAGATGTATTTCCAGCTCCAGCCCTTCTCGCGCTTGATATCGAGGATCTTCTCCGTCAGCCCGGCTCTCGTCATGGCACTCTCCCTGAACGTTCGGCGCTCAGAGACTAGCAATGCTTGTGCCACATAAGTGATGATCTAATCTCGGGTAGACCCGAGAAGTAATGATCTGATCTCGGGTAAACCCGAGATCAGTGGGTGACGGGCTGGACGAAGAAACTGGCGGTCGCTTGCGTTGCGGGCCGCGGGAAGCTGGCCGGACGCGAGAATGGTACAGCTGGGTGGGCTCGAACCACCGACCTCCTGTTCCACAGACAGGCGCTCTAACCAACTGAGCTACAGCTGCATAGGCGAGCCGCGCGGAAGCTACGGGCTGCCTCCCGGGGATGCAAGCCTAGGCTCAAGGACGGTGTTTGTCGCGAGAGTGGCCTTAAAAACGAAGAGCCCGGCTAGGGGCCGGGCTCACTTCACCGGCAAGCTGCCGGCGAATCAATCAAACTGGAAGCTTCACTGCACGTTCATGGTCTTCGACAGGCCGGCCTTGATCGGCTCAGCGGTTTCGGTCGCGACCTTTTGGGCGAGCGCCGCAAGGGTCTTCGCCTGAACCGAAAGCGACTCGAATTGCTTGCGCATGTGGGTCGCCGAAAGCTCGACGGCTTCGGCGAGCGTCTTCGAGCTCATGAGCTCGCGGGTAAAATCGAAGGAGGCATTTACATTGACGCGCAAGACCTCAAGGGCCTTCACGTTGAACTCGGTCGCGCCTTTGGTCGCGCTCGTATAGGTGTCTTCGAGCAAGTCGGTGGATTCCTCGGCCGCCGACTTGATGCGGGCATAGACGTCCTTCGCCTGCTGCACGCTTTTCTCGGCGAACTCGCGAACCATCTCCGGCATCTCGACGTTCGGCATGTCGAACTTCGGCGCCGCGGCGGCTTTGGAGGCCTTTTTCGGAGTATCGGTATTGATCATGGCTTGGTCCTCGTCTGATCCACCCGTGCAAGGGAGCCGATCACGGTCTCCCGCCCGATGATCTGACAGGATTAGCACAAGATATTGTGCAATGCAACATATTTATTGCACTGCACACTCAGAGGCAAGATAAAGCTGTCAGGACTTCGGTTTCATCGCGTCGAAGGCCGACTTGCCCGCCTGTGTTGCGCTCTCGCCCAAGGCCTTGGTCTGCTCCGACAGCACCTTCATTTGCGCCTGGGTAAACTCCGCCTGCAGCCGCATGAGTTCTTCGGCGTCCTTCGCCTGCACGAGCTTCTGCGCGAAATCGAGCGTCGCCGAGACGTTATCCTCGGCAAAACCGATGGCCTTTCGGCCCAGCTCGCGGGCGTTGGATTGCATCGCCTGCGCCGATTGCTCGACGGTACCGAACGCCTTGGTGGCGGCATCCATGTAGGTTTCAAAGGCCTTGCGCGCCTCGCCCACGCTCTTCTCGGCAAACGCCCTCATTTCAGGCGGTACCTCTAATCCCGTTTTCATTGCCATTTTCGTCTCTCCCGGATTAACCCTTCCGCCCGATCGGCCAAATGATGAGCCCTGCGGCGTGGATTTTCCAGCCCTTTCGAACTAAACATTTTATTAACCGCGACAGACGGGCTGGCCGGGCCGTCGCGGCAGGACATGCTTTTCATGCCTCAATTGACCCCGCTTGCGGAACTTCTCGCCGACGCGCGCATCGCCGGCCTCGCCGCCGTGCCGACGCCCGCCTTGCTGATCGATTCCGAGGGCAAGCTTCTCTTCGCCAATCCGGCGGGGCTCGCCTTGCTTGGCGCAAAAACCCTGCAGGACGCCGCCATACGTGGAGACGCCGCCCTTGGGCCGCTCGCTGAAGCAGCGCGGCGGTTCTCGGAAAACCTTCCGGCCGGCGGTGCGCCACGGCTCGAGCGCTTGCGGCTTAAAGGATCGCTGCAGCCCGCCGTTTTCGCCTGCTCGCGCATCGTCTTTGCCGGCGATTGGCCCGCCGTTTTGTTCGCCGGACTGGATGCGGGCAAAGGAAAACCGCCTTCCATCGTGGATGCCGCGAAGGCGCTCCTCGACGACGAAAGCGATTCCTTCGCGCTGTTCGATCTCGACGGTTACTTGCTGCATGCGAACGCGCTGGCGAGCGCGCTCATCCGCTCGGCGCAAACGCTCGCGGAAATTGATCCTGGCGCGAGCGCCGCTTTCGACAAGGCGCGCGAAAAGGGCTTGTCCGAGGCGCCGTTCGGCACAATGCGCATCGTGTTCCGTCGTATCGGCACCAAGGCACAGTCGGCGATCCTCGCGATTTTCGCCGCAGCGAAAGATCGCGCCGAGGCCGAAATCGAAAAGCCGAAAGAAGAGCCAAGGGTCGAAGCGGCACCGTTGCACGATGAAAGCCGTTCCGCTGAAGCGGAACCGGAAGCAGCGCGCGAGCAAAAGCTTTCGGGCCAGGCAGCCTCACAGCCGGCACAAAAGGCGCCCGCGCGCTTCGTGTGGCAGACCGACGCCGCCGGGCATTTCTCCAGCGTCTCCGATGATCTCGCGGCGGTGGTGGGCGGCGAAAAAGCGCAAATCGACGGGCTCGATTGGTTGCAAGCCGCCGAACGCATCGGCATCGAGGGCGCGGATCAGGTCGCGGCGTCCATCGCGCGCCGTGATACTTGGTCGGGCGTCATCGTGCACTGGCCCGTCACCGAGAGCGGCATGATGCAAGTCGTCGACCTCGCGGCGTTGCCGGTGTTCGACCGCGAGCGCGAGTTCCGCGGCTATCGGGGCTTCGGCGTGTTCCGCGAAAAGACGTTGCGACCGGCCGAGGCCGGAGACAAAGCACCCAAGCTAGGGCCTACGCCCGTGTCCGAACCTTCATTCGAGCGGCCGCCGCTCGTCCTCGTCGAACGGCCGGAAAATGTCGTGCCGCTGCGCACGACGCCCTCCGCATCCGATCCGGCGCGAGCGGAGCTGTCGCCGGGCGAGCGAACCGCGTTCCGCGAGATCGCCCGCCAGCTCGGGGCGCGGATCGAGGAAGTAAACGCGCTGCAGGAATTCGGGAAGGGGCCGGCAGTGGCGGCCGAAGGTGAGGCTCCAGGCGCGGGTGGCAAGGACTTCGAACGCGAAGGCTCGGCCGTTGGGGGCGCCCGTGCTTGGAATGGCGAGCGCGCGCTTCTCGACCGCCTGCCGCTCGGCGTCGTCGTGCACCGCGCCGAGCGCGTGCTTTATGCCAACCGCACGGCACTGGAATGGATCGGGTTGCCGGACGCCGCCACGCTCGAAGCCGAAGGCGGCCTCCATCGTCTGTTCGCGAGCATTCCTTCGCTCGATCCGGACGAGCCCGGAGAGAAGAGCAGCACGCTCGCAATCGCAGGAAAGAACGGCGAGCCGATCCCGGTCGAGGCGCGGCTGATCAGCGTCCCATGGGAAGAGGAAACGGCGCTTGCTTATGTGCTCCGCCGCGCGGGCACGGGCCTCGACGAGCGCATGGAAACCGCCGGGTTGAAACTCCGCGAGGCTGAGGCCACGAGCCGCGAACTACATTCGATCCTGGATACGGCGACCGACGGCGTTCTTCTGCTCGACCGCCAGGGCCGGATCTTGAGCATGAACCGCTCCGCCGAGGCGCTGTTCGGCTACGATTCACCCGAACTCGAAGGCGCGAGCTTCACGCGCCTGTTCGCGCCGGAAAGCCATCGTCCGGCGATCGATTATCTCGAAGGGCTCGCCAGCAACGGCGTCGCGAGCGTCTTGAACGACGGACGCGAGGTCATCGGGCGGGTGCGCGAGGGCGGTCTCATCCCGCTATTCATGACGGTCGGCCGCGTCGCCGATGATAGCCAAAAATTCTGCGCGGTCTTCCGCGATATCACCCAGTGGAAACGGGCGGAAGAAGAACTGCTCGAATCGAAGCGCAAGGCCGAGCAATCGAGCTCGGCGAAGTCCGACTTCCTTGCCAAGATCAGCCACGAAATTCGCACGCCCTTGAACGCCATCATCGGCTTCGCCGATGTCATGCGCGAGGAGCGCCTCGGCCCGATCGGCAACGAGCGCTATCGCGAATATCTGAAGGACATTCAAACCTCGGGCGCGCACCTGATTTCGCTCATCAACGATCTGTTGGATCTGTCCAAGATCGAGGCCGGTAAGCTCGATCTTTCGTTCGCGAGCGTCGACCTCAACGACATCGCGCGACAGTGCATGGCGATCATGCAGTCGCAGGCGAACCGCGAGCGCATCATCATCCGCACTTCGCTGATGCCGGAATTGCCGCAGGTCGTCGCCGACGTGCGCTCGATCCGCCAGATCGTGCTCAATTTGCTCTCGAACTCGATCAAGTTCACGCCGCCGGGCGGCCAGATCATCGTCTCGACCCAGCTCGCGGACTCGGGCGAAGTATTGCTGCGCGTTCGCGACACCGGCATGGGTATGACGGAGACGGAAATCGCGGCCGCGCTCGAGCCGTTTCGCCAACTTTCGACCACGGGCCGCGCGGCGTCCGCCGGTAACAGTGGCCTTGGCCTCCCGCTCACCAAGGCGCTCACGGAAGCGAACCGCGCGAACTTCTCGATCAAGAGCAATGCCAATGGCGGCACGCTCGCCGAGATTTCGTTTCCCGCGACGCGCGTGCTCGCGGGTTAAACCCGCCGTCATCTACGCAGCGCCGGCAAATCGCGGTAGAATTCGAGCGCTTCGGGATTGGCGAGCGCTTCGGTGTTTTTCACTGGCCGGCCATGCACTACGTCCCGCACCGCGAGTTCGGTGATCTTGCCCGAACGCGTGCGCGGAATATCGGCGACCTCGACAATTTTCGCCGGGATGTGACGCGGGCTCGCGCCGGCACGGATCTGCTTCTTGATCCGCTCGATCAGGGCGCTATCGAGCGCGGCACCTTCTTTCAGCCGCACGAACAGCACGATGCGCACGTCGCGGTCCCACTCCTGCCCGATCGCGATCGCCTCGACGATTTCCGGAATCTGCTCGACCTGCGCGTAAATTTCGGCGGTGCCGATGCGCACCCCACCCGGATTGAGCGTCGCATCCGAACGGCCGTGAAT
Source organism: Hyphomicrobiales bacterium (assembly GCA_003135415.1). Lineage (GTDB taxonomy): Bacteria > Pseudomonadota > Alphaproteobacteria > Rhizobiales > Xanthobacteraceae > Palsa-892. Next base: position 87,926 of record PLBP01000003.1, on the reverse strand, counting down.
GATCATGCCGCCGTGCGGCGTCCATTCGGCGAAATCGCCATGGCACCACACATTGGGGAAGCGCTCGAAATAGGCGGCGTGGTATTTTTGGCCTTCGGCATCGTTCCAGAATTTGACCGGCATCGAGGGAAATGCCTTTGTGCAGACAAGTTCGCCGCGCTCGCCCTCGATATGTCTGCCGTCCTCCGACCAAACGTCCACCGCCATGCCGAGCCCCGGCGCCTGGATTTCGCCCTTCCATACCGGCGAGGTCGGATCGCCGAGCACGAAACAGGCGGCGAGATCCGTGCCGCCCGACATCGAAACGAGGTGCACGTCCGGCTTGATCGATTGATAGACGAAATCGAAGCTCTCCGGCGCGAGCGGCGAGCCGGTCGAAGCGATGATTTGCATTGGGGAAAGATCGAACTTTTGTTTGGGCTCGAGTTCCGATTTCTTGACCGCATCGATGAATTTCGCCGACGTGCCGAAGATATTGATCTTCTCCTCCTCGGCATAACGGAAGAGAACGCCGGCGTCGGGCGCGAACGGCGAGCCGTCGTAGAGGCAGAGCGTCGCCTCGCTCGCGAGCCCGGTGACGAGCCAGTTCCACATCATCCAGCCGAGCGTCGTGAAGTAGAATAGCCGCTCGCCGGGCAGCACGCCGCAATTCAGCCTATGCTCCTTCAGATGCTGCAGCAGAATTCCGCCGGCGCAATGCACGATGCACTTCGGAACGCCCGTCGTGCCCGAGGAATAAAGAATGTAGACGGGATGATCGAAGGGTAGCCGCTCGAAAGCGATCTCCTTCGGCGCGAACGGCGCGAGGAAAGCATCGAGCTCGACCGCGCGCGGCAGGGTTTTCGCGATCGCCGCGGCATCGCCGAGATAGGACACAATCACGATCTTGCCGGCGGTCGGCAGGTTAGCAGCGATGATTTTCAGCTTGTCGGCGATGTCGATGCGCTTGCCCGCGTACCAATAGCCGTCGCAAGCAACGAACAGCTTGGGCTCGATCTGGCCGAAGCGATCCAAAACGCCGCGTTCGCCAAAATCCGGCGAGCAGGAAGAGAAAATCGCCCCGAGCGCGGTGGTCGCGAGCATCAGGGCGACCGCTTCGGGCAGGTTCGGCAGCATCACGGCAACCCGGTCGCCCTTCTTCACACCGCTCGCGACGAGCGCCTGCTGCATGCGCGAAACGAGCGCGGCGAGCTCGCCCCATGTCATACGGCGCGAAACTTTGTCTTCGCCGCGAAAGACGATCGCCGTTTGTTCGTCGTGCCGGCGCAACAGATTTTCCGCGAAGTTGAGGCGGCCATCGGGAAAGAAGCGCGCGCCCGGCATGCGATCGCCGTCGATCAGGAGGCGCGCACCCTTTTCGCCGACGACCTGGGTGAAATCCCAAACGAGATCCCAAAATTCGGGAAGGTGTGCCACCGACCAAGCATGCAACTCGCGATAGGTCCTGAGCGAAAGACCGAAACGGGCGTTTGCCGCATCGCGAAAAGCGACCATTTGGCTCGCGGCAACCCGCCGCGGATCGGGGGTCCAAAGTGGTCGCTCTGTATCCTCGCTCATGCCGTCTCCTTGAGCACAACCGAATTCATAACCGGCCCGACGATTATTGTCAGGTCCTGCAAGCGACAAAGCTCGCCTCGGTATGCTAAAAGTTCGCCCTCCAGTCACCTTCGGTCAGGCAAACTTCCCGTGAGCGTCTTCCGTCGCATCCAACGTTTGGCTCTCGGCGCATTGTTGCTGATCCTTGTTTTCGCCGGTGTATTGTTCGCGCTCCCTTATTTCGTGCCGGAGCGCGATATCCGCACGGCGCTCACGCAGTCGCTTCAAGCCGCGACCGGCACCGACCCGCGCATCGAGGGCGAGGCGCATTTCACGCTTTTGCCCCGGCCCGCGATCCGGCTCGACGGCGTTCGCTTCGGCGGTACCGAACCATCTGTTTTTTCGGCAGGCTCTCTGCGGGCGACGATTCGACTTCTGCCGCTTATCTTTGGCCAGGTCGAAATCGCTTCGCTCGTCTTCGAGCGGCCGCGTCTCCTTGTGGAGATCGGGAACGACGGCGTGAAGCTTGTCGGACTGCCGCTGCGCTTGATGGATAACAGCGCGGAACCCGCGCGGCCCGACATCAGGATCGTGGACGGTATCGCGGAATTACGCGGCACCGGCGGGCGAAGCGAAAGCTTATCGGCGCTCGAGTGGACGTTCGCCTGGCACGGCGCGGATCTCGCCGCCAAAGGCTCATTCCAATGGCGGAACGCGCCGGTCAACGCGACACTGCTGATCGCCGACCCCAACAGACTCGCCGACGGCAACCGCAGTCCATTCCGGCTGAAGCTGGAAGCAGAGCCGTTGCGGGTCAGCTTCGAGGGCGGCCTCGCTTTCAGAAGAGGGTTTCAGGCCGAAGGCGCGCTCGCGGCCGAGTCGAATTCCTTGCGCGCGGCGCTCGCCTGGGGCGGAATCGAGCCGCCGACAACGGGCGGCTTCGGCCCGCTTGCGCTCAAGGCCCAGGCCACGTTCACACCGGCCGGGCTCGCGCTCTCCGGTCTCACCGTCGAGCTCGACGGCAATCGTGCCCAAGGCGGTCTGACGCTAACGCGCGACAGTGACCGCCCGCTCGTGCAAGGAACGCTCGCCAGCGAAACCGCCGACTTCTCGCGTTACGCCAGCGGTTTCTCGATGAGGGGCGCTGATGGCCGCAACTGGAACGAGGCGCCCATCGACGTCGGGGCGCTTGAGGGCTTCGATCTCGATCTCAGGCTCTCGGCGGGAAGAATTCTCTTCAACAAAACCGAACTCGAACGCGTCGCCATGGCGGCCGCGGTGCGCGCCGGCCGTTTCACGCTTTCGGTCGGAGAAGCGCAAATTTTTGGCGGCACGCTGCATGGAACCGCGGCCATCGGTCCATCGCCCACGGGGGCGAAGATTAAGCTCGAGGCCAATCTCAAGGATTTCGACGCCGAACGTGGATTGGGCGAACTCGCCGGCATTCGACGTCTCGAAGGTAGCGGATCGCTCGCGCTCCTGCTTTCGGGTTCGGGGACAAGTGTCAGCGCCATTGCCCGCGACCTGCACGGACAGGCGAACCTCTTGGTTCAGAACGGATCGTTCAACGGCCTCAATGTCGAGCAGGCGTTGCGGCGGTTTGAGCGAAGTCCACTCTCCGGGACCGCCGATTTGCGCGGCGGCCGCACGCCTTTCGACCGCTTCGCCGCCAAGCTGCAAGTGACCGAGGGCAATGCGAGCGTGCAGGAAGCTGAGATGCAGAACGCGCTTCTGCACATCACGCTGTCAGGCCTTGCCTCCATCCCCCGCCGCGATCTTGACTTGCGCGGTAACGCAAGCCTGATCCGACCGGCCGCGAGCGGCGACGCCGATGCTGTGACCTTCAACCTGCCTTTCCTCGTGCGCGGGAGTTGGGATGACCCAACGCTCGTGCCCGATCCATCGGCCTTGATCCGGCGCTCGGAAGCTCCGACGCTTTTGAATATCTCCGGTTCAATGCCCTGAAATTTTTGTGGCGGCGCGGCTCAGGAACGCAGCGGATCGCTGCTCAACCGCGCATAGAGCAGATGGTCCTGCCATTTGCCGGCAATGCAGAGATACTGCCGCGCATAACCTTCACGCTGAAACCCCAGTTTTTCCAGGAGCTGCACCGAAACGGCGTTTTCGGGAAGACAGGCGGCCTCGATCCTGCGCAACCGCAACTGTCCATGCGCGAAGGGGGTGAGCGCCGCCATCGCCGCACTCATGTACCCTCGCCGCGCATGCTCTGCCCCGATCCAGTAACCGAGATTGGCGGATTGCGCGACGCCGCGCCGCACATTGGAAAGTGTGACGCCGCCCAAAAGGGCGTGGTCGCCAGTGCGGAAGATCAGGAACGAATAGCCGCTGTCCTCCTGCATCTCGTTGGCGTAGCGGCGAAGGCGGTCGCGAAACGCGCCGCGCGTGAGATCGTCGGCCGGCCATTCCGGCTCCCACGGCCCGAGAAACGCGCGGCTTCGCTCGCGCAGCGACGACCACTCGGAAAAATCCGCCATCTGCGGCGCGCGCAGGGATACGCCCGCACCCTCTATATCGGGTGGAGTGTCGGACCAGGAAACCGATCGAAAGAACGCCATTCCTGTTTCGCCGTTTGAGCGGGCTCAGGCAGCCCGTCCTAGATTCTCGGCGATGCGCGCCGCCGATTCAATACCGGCGCGCGGCCCAAGGCCGGCAAAGGTCGGGCGCCCCGAAGCGATCAGTGCGCGGCCCGCGGCGCGCACATCTTCGACGCTCACCGCATCGATTCGCCGCACCAGCTCCTCGAGCGGGACCGGCCGCCCATAGACGAGGATCTGGCGCGCGATCTGGTCGGCGCGCGCGCCCGAGCTTTCCAGCGCCATCAACAAGCTCACTTTCATCATCGCCTTGGCGCGGTCGATTTCGACGCCATCGGCTTTCTCGGCCGCCGCGGCAAGTTCGGCGATCACGACGTCGAGCAATTCACCGCTGTCGGCAGGATCGCTGCCGGCATAGACGCCGAATGTACCGGTGTCCGAATAGGCCGCATGAAAGGCATAGATCGAGTAGCAGAGCCCACGCTTCTCGCGCACTTCTTGGAAAAGGCGCGAGGACGAGCCGCCGCCGAGAATATTCCCGAAAATCTGCACGGCGAAGAAATCAGGCGCGTGATAGGAGCGGCCCTCGAGGCCGAGCACGATATGCGCCTGTTCGAGATCGCGCACTCCGATCTCGAGACCGCCGGAATAGCGCGCGGGCGTCGCGGCCGAATTGCCTCCGCCCGCGATCGGGCCGAGCCGGCGCGTGACGTCCTCGACGATTCTATCGTGATCGGCGGCCCCGGCGGCGGCGACCACCATGCGGGAGCCGCGATAGTGGCTCGCCATATAGGCGCGGAGCGTCGCCGGCGATTGCGCGCGTACCGTCTGCGGCGTGCCGAGAATCGGGCGGCCGAGCGGCTGATCGGGGAAAGCGCGTTTTTGAAAAAGTTCGAAGATCAGGTCTTCGGGTGCGTCGTTGGCAGCACCAATTTCCTGCACGATCACGTTTTGCTCGCGCGCAAGCTCGTCGGGATCGAAGGCAGGCGCGGTGAGGATGTCGGTGAGGATATCGAACGCAAGCGGCACGTCGTTCCCAAGCACGCGCGCGTAGTAGCCCGTTGCCTCGAATCCCGTCGATGCGTTGAGGTCGCCGCCGACGGCCTCGATTTCCTCGGCGATCTGGCGCGCGCTGCGGCGCGCAGTCCCCTTGAAGGCCATGTGTTCGAGAAGATGGGAAATGCCGTTCTCGCTCGGTGTCTCGTGGCGGGAACCGGCGGCGACCCAGATGCCGAGCGAGGCGGTCTCGAGATGCGGCATCCTGTCGGTCACGACGGAAATACCGCTCTCTAACTTGGTGACGCGCGGGCTCATGGGGCAACCCCTTCCGCTACGCGGGAATGTTCGAGCACGAATTTTACGACCGCTGCTTGATCGGCGGGCAAGACATCGAACCGCTCTTTGCGCTGGCGGAGACGGGCGAAGCGCGCGGGCAAAGCGGGGTGTTTTCCGGTCGCCTGCTCCACCGCCTCGGAAAACTTTGCGGGATGGGCGGTGCCGAGCGAAACGAACGGGGTTTTGACCGCGAGCTTGCGCGCGACCGCGATCCCCACCGCGCTATGCGGATCCAAGAGATAACCGCTCGCTTGATGGACGGCGCGGATCGCTTCCCGGGTCTCGGATTCGTCGGCACGGCCGGCGCCGAAGACTTCGCGAATGGCCGCGAGCGGCTTGGCCGCGATTTCGAACGAGCCGGTCAACGAAAACCCGTCCATGATCTTGCGGATCGCCGCCGCATCGCGGCCGTAGGCGTCGAACAACAGCCGTTCGAAATTCGACGAGACCTGGATATCCATCGCGGGCGACTCGGTCGCAATGACGTCGCGGATTTCGTAGCGGCCCGATTCGAGCGTGCGCACGAGAATGTCGTTCATATTGGCTGCGATCACGAGCCGCTCCATCGGCAAGCCCATTTGCTTCGCGACGTAGCCTGCGAAAATGTCGCCGAAATTTCCGGTCGGCACGACGAAGGAAATTTTTCGGCTCGATCCGAGCGCGGCCGAAGCGGTGAAATAATAGACAATCTGCGCCACGATCCGCGCCCAGTTGATCGAGTTCACGCCCGAGAGCTTCACCCGGTCGCGGAAGCTAGAATCGTTGAACAGGCCCTTCACGATCGCCTGGCAGTGATCGAAGGTGCCTTTGATCGCGACGGGATGAACGTTGCGGTCGGGAACGGTGGTCATCATCCGGCGCTGCACGTCGGATACACGGCCGTTCGGAAACAGGATCACGAGATCGACCCGGTCGCGGCCGCGAAAGGCCTCGACCGCGGCACCCCCGGTATCGCCGGATGTGGCGCCCACAATGGTCGCGCGCTCGCCGCGTTCGCGCAAAACATGATCCATCAACCGCGCGATCAACTGCATCGCCACGTCCTTGAAGGCGAGCGTGGGGCCGTGAAACAGCTCGAGCAGATATTCGCCGGACGCTAACTCATGCAGCGGCGCCACCGCCGGATCGTCGAAGGTCGCGTAGGCTTCGCGCGCCATGCGCGTGAGATCCATGTCGGAAATCATGCCGCCGACGAACGGCTTGATAACCTCGACCGCCACGTCCGCGTAAGACTTGCCCTTGAAGCCCGCAATCTCGCGGGCCGAAAACTGCGGCCAGGTCTCCGGCAGGTAGAGTCCGCCGTCGCGCGCGAGCCCGATTAGAAGCGCGTCGGTGAAGGAGACGGCACGCGCCTCGCCGCGAGTCGAAATGTAGCGCAAGAGCTTTTTCCTAGTTCGCACGCAACCTAGGCGCGGGTTTCCTCCTATTCAAGCACGCCCGCGATGGCGCAGTTGCTTCAGCGCAAAGGCGCTAAAAACCGCGATTAAAGCCAAAGCGAGCCCGAACCAGGTGACGGCATATTCGAGGTGGCGGTTGGGAAAGACGAGCTTCGTTTCGCCGCCCTGCGGCAGCCCGCCCGGATTGGCGGAAGCATCGGCATCGATGAAGAACGGCGCCGTGCGCGCAAGACTATAAGCCTTGGCGATCGCGATGGGATCGCGCTCCTGCCAGACGCCGCGCGCAGGATCGTCGGCGGGCGTGAACCAAGAACGCCGCTCCGACAGACGCAAAAACCCGATGACGGTGACTTTTTCCGTTACCTGACCTTCGCTGCGTGTTGCCGCATCCTTGCGATCGAGCGGCACGAAACCGCGATTGACGATGAATGTCGCGCCGCCCGCGGTCTCGAGCGGGGTCAGCACCCAGTAGCCGGGGCCGGAGAATTTCCCCCTCGCATCCGAGAGCAATTCGTAGCAAAGCGCCTCATGGTCGTGCCGGAAGATGCCGGTAATCCGCACATGGAGATATTCGTGTTGCTCGGCGTTGACGCTCGGCCATTCGGCCTCGCCCGGGGCCCAAGGGACAAACGAGAACTGCATCCGCGCGGCAACGCGCGCGATCAAGGCCTCTTTCCACGCGAGCCGTTGCAATTGCCAGACGCCAAGGCCGCAGAGAACGCCGAGCGCCACGAGCGTGCAGAGGCCGGGCAAAATCAGCGCGCGAAAGCGCGCGCGCGGCGAAGCGCGTCTCACCGCTTGCCTCGGTCGGGCCGGCCCTCTTCGGCGTTGTGGTGAAACTGCAAGGCGACCATGAGGCCCTTCAAGGGCCGCAGGAGCCCGAGCGTGACTGCGAGGATCGTCGGGATCCACAGAAGCGCGTGGACCCAATAGGGCGGGCGCCAGACGGATTCGACGACGACGGCGGCACCTACGACCAGAAATCCCGCGATCAGAATCACGAATACCGCCGGCCCGTCGCCGGCGTCGGCGAAGCTGTAGTCGAGGCCGCAATTTTCGCAAGCCGGTGCCAGCGTGAGAAAGCCGTTGAATAGGCGCCCGCGTCCGCAGCGCGGGCAGCGGCAAGCAATACCGGCGATATAGGGCGATACGGACGGGCGATCGCCGTCCGCAATCTTCGTCTTGCGCGAGCGCGAGGGCTTATTCAGCCGCCATGCTCCATCGGCGTTCCCGCTCCCCACACATAGATGAAGGTGAATAGGAACAGCCACACGACGTCGACGAAATGCCAGTACCAGGCGGCGGCCTCGAAGCCGAAGTGATGATCCGGCTTGAAATGCCCGAGATAAGCGCGGAGCAAACACACGGAAAGAAAGATCGTACCGATGATCACATGCGCGCCGTGAAAGCCGGTCGCCATGAAGAAGGTCGAGCCGTAAATGTGCCCGGAATAGGTGAAGGCGGCGTGGGAGTATTCATAGGCTTGCACGCAAGTGAACGTGGCGCCCAAGATGATCGTCAGCCACAGACCCTGGATCAAACCCTTACGGTCGTTTTCGAGCAACGCGTGATGCGCCCAGGTCACCGTCGTGCCCGAGGTGAGCAGAATCAGGGTGTTCAAGAGCGGCAGGTGCCAGGGATCGAACGTGCTCTTGAAGCGGTCGTCGGCGGTTGGCGCCGGCGGCCAATGACCGCCGAGCAACTCCGTGCGCATGAATTGCTTGGGCTCAGCGGGAAACAATGCTGCGTCGAAATAGGCCCAGAACCAGGCGACGAAGAACATCACCTCCGAGGCGATGAAAAGGATCATGCCGTAGCGGAGAGAAAGCTGGACGACCGAGGTATGGTCGCCCTTGTGTTCGCCCTCGTTGATGACGTCGCGCCACCAGGCGATCATCACATAGACGATGCCGAGGATGCCGGCGATGGAGATCAGCGAGGTGCCGCCGCGTATCCAGTAGACGCCGCCCATGGTGATCGCGAGCGCGGAGATGGCGCCGATAATCGGCCAGGGCGAGGGGTCGACAAGATGATAGTCATGTTGTTTCGCGTGCGCGTCGGCCATTCCCCGATCTCCGTAAAATTCCATTTCCGTTCACCTCAACAGCACGGCGGAAGCCGCGCCGCAAGCCTGTGTTTGGTCTACCTCACCCGAGTGTCGCCGCTGGCGGCGGCCAGCGGATCGGGCATCCTTTTCGATGGGAAGAACGTGTAGGACAGCGTGATCACCCGCAGCGACTTGAACTCCGCGTCCTCGTCGATGGCGGGATCGACGAAGAAAACCACCGGCATGTCGACCCGCTCGCCCGGCGACAGCTTCTGATCGGTGAAGCAGAAGCACTGGATCTTGTTGAAATAGCTCGCGGCTTCCGGCGGCGAGACGTTGTAGGAGGCGATCCCCACCGTTTCGCGCGCACCTTGCGATTTTGCGACGTAGTGGAAGAGCACCGTTTCGCCGATCGCGAGCTCGATCTCGTTTTTCTCCGGCGCAAAGGTCCAAGGCAGGCCGCCCGCGACATTGCCGTCGAAGCGCACGGTGATTTTTCGCGCAATGGGCGCCGCCGGCGATTCCTTGGCGACAAGCGGAATTCCGCCGAAGCCCGTGGTGCGGCAGAACCAATCGTAGAGCGGCACCGAGGCATAAGCGACGCCGACCATCGCCGCGACGAAGACCGCGCAAGAAAACGCCACCGTGCGGTGACGGTGGATAAGATCGCGATTGCGGGCGCGGCTCATGGCGTCAAGTCGGATGGCTAAGCGCTTGCGGCCCTAACTTCACGATGGTGACCGCGTAGAACAGGATTGCGAAGCCCGCGAGCACGAGCGCGAGCGCGATGGAGCGGGCACGCCGGCGGCGGCGCTGCTCGGCGCTGAGCACGATGCCTTTGCGTTTTTGCTTGGCGGCCACCGTTACCTCATACCCTCGACGAGAAGAACTGCGAACAGGAGAAAGAGATAGAGTACGGAAAAGGCGAAAAGCCGGCGCGCCGCCGACTGCGCGGCAACGCCGCGGCGCTTGCGCCAAACCGCGATCGCGAGCGCTAGGAACAAAACGCCGAGCATGCTCGCAAGCGTCCCGTAAATCAGCCCCGCGAAGCCGAAGAGTGCGGGTGCAACGCCAACGACCGCGACGACAACCGAGTAGATCAGAATTTGCCGCCGCGTTTCATCCTCGCCCGCGACGACCGGCAACATGGGAATGCCCGCGCGCGCGTATTCCTTCTTGCGCAGAAGTGCCAGCGCCCAGAAATGCGGCGGCGTCCAGAAGAAGATGATCAGAAACAAAAGAACGCTCTCGAGCCCGATCGTGCCCGTGGCAGCGGCCCAGCCGATCATCGGCGGAAACGCGCCGGCAGCACCGCCGATCACGATGTTCTGCGCAGTCCAGCGCTTCAGCCCCATGGTGTAGAGGACGGCATAGAAGAAGATCGTGAATGCCAACAGGCCGGCCGCGAGCCAGCCCGCGAAGAGGCCCAGCATCGCGACCGAGGCCACCGCGAGCACTACGCCGAAGGCGAGCGCTTCACCCGACTCAATGCGGCCTGCCGGAATCGGGCGCTGTGCCGTGCGCGCCATGCGCGCGTCGATGTCGGCGTCCCACCACATATTGAGGCTGCCCGCGGCACCGGCCCCGATCGCGATGGAGAGAAGGGCGGCGAAGCCGATGACCGGATGAATTCCGCCGTGGGCGCGGACGAGGCCGACGAGCGCCGTGAACACCACGAGCGACATCACCCGCGGCTTCAGCAACGCTACATAATCCGCAACGTCGGCAAAGCCGGAAAGCGCCTCCGCCGGACGCGCGGTGCCGGTCGCGCTCATCTCACTTGATCCGCGGTAGCGTCTCGAAGGTGTGGAACGGCGGCGGCGAAGGCAGCGTCCACTCGAGCGTCGTCGCGCCCACGCCCCACGGATTGTCGGCGGCTTTGCGCTTGCGGGCGAAGGCATCGACGATCGAGATCAAGAACACCACGAGGCCGATGGTCGAGAGCAACGCGCCGAAGGACGAAACCATGTTCCAGCCCGCGAATGCCTCGGGATAATCGACGATGCGGCGCGGCATTCCCGAAAGACCGAGGAAGTGCTGTGGGAAGAAGATCGTGTTCACACCGATGAAGGTGAGCCAGAAGTGCAGCTTTCCGAGAAACTCGGAATACATGTAGCCGGTCATTTTCGGAAACCAGTAGTACCAACCGCAGAAAATACCGAAGGTGGCGCCGAGCGACATCGTGTAGTGGAAGTGGGCGATGACATAATAGGTGTCGTGCAGCGAGCGATCGATGCCGGTATTCGAGAGCACGACGCCGGTGACACCGCCGAGCGTGAAGAGAAAGATGAACCCGATTGCCCACAGCATCGGTGTCTTGAACTCGATCGAGCCGCCCCACATGGTGGCGATCCAAGAGAACACCTTGATGCCGGTCGGAACCGCGATCACCATGGTCGCGACCAGGAAGTAGGCCTGCGCGTTCGCGCTCATGCCGACCGTGTACATGTGATGCGCCCACACCACGAAACCGATGCCGCCGATCGCGACCATGGCGTAGGCCATGCCGAGATAACCGAACACCGGCTTCTTCGAGAAGGTCGAGATCACTTGGCTCACGATGCCGAAGGCGGGCAGCACGAGAATGTACACTTCGGGGTGACCGAAGAACCAGAACAGGTGCTGGAATAGAATCGGATCGCCGCCGCCCTGCGGATCGAAGAAGGTGGTGCCGAAGTTACGGTCGGTCAGCAGCATCGTGACCGCGCCCGCGAGCACCGGTAGTGCCAGCAGCAACAGGAACGCCGTCACCAGGATCGACCACACGAATAGTGGCATTTTGTGCAGCGTCATGCCGGGCGCGCGCATGTTGAAAATCGTGGTGATGAAATTAATCGCGCCGAGAATCGAGGACGCGCCCGCGAGATGGATCGCGAAGATCGCGAGATCCATCGCCGGCCCCGGAGCACCCGCCTTCGATGAGAGCGGCGGATAGATCGTCCAGCCACCGCCAAATCCCGTTCCCTCGGACGTGTCGGGAACGAACATCGAGGTCAAGATCAAGATCAGCGCCGCCGCCAGGAACCAGAAGGAAATGTTGTTCATGCGCGGGAACGCCATATCGGGCGCGCCGATCATCAGCGGCACGAACCAATTGCCGAAGCCGCCGATCAGCGCCGGCATGATCATGAAAAAGATCATGATCAGGCCGTGCGCCGTCGCGAAGGCATTATACATGTGCGCGTTGTGGAAGATCTGCACGCCGGGCTCCGCGAGTTCCGCGCGCATGACGGCCGAGAGCCCTCCGCCGATCACGCCGGCGAGGATCGCCTCGATCAGATAGAGCGTGCCGATATCCTTGTGGTTGGTGGAGAAGAGCCAGCGCCGAAAAAACCCCATCGAGTTGTGATGGTCGGCGTGTGCTGCTGCGTAAGCCATCGGGATTCCCTCTTTTACCGGCGCGCGGGCGCGGTCGCGGATGCCATCATGGCGGGATCCACACCCGGCACGGACGAATATTTCTTCTTGGCGTCCTCGAGCCAAGCGGCGAACGCCTGCTCGCTCACGACGCGGACCGCGATCGGCATGTAGGCATGGTTGCGCCCGCAAAGCTGCGAGCACTGGCCGTAATAAATGCCTTCGCGCTCGGCCTTGAACCAGGTTTCGTTCAGGCGGCCGGGGATGGCGTCGATCTTGATGCCAAAGGACGGCACCGAGAAAGAATGGATGATGCCTTCGCCGGTGACCTGCACGCGGACGATCTTGTTCACCGGAACGACGAGTTCGTTGTCGACGGCAAGCAGCCGCGGCTGATCGGGCTTGCGCTCGTTGTCCTGCAGCATGTTCGAGTCGAAGCTGAAGCCGCCATTATCGGGATAGCTGTAGGTCCAGGTCCATTGCGCGGTCCCGGTCGCCTTCACGGTAAGATCGCCCGCCGGCAGGTCGAGCTGATCGTAGAGCAGGCGAAACGAAGGGATCGCAATGCCGACGAGGATAACGACTGGGATCACCGTCCACACCACTTCGATCAGCGTGTTGTGGGTGACCTTCGAGGGCTTTGGATTGGATTTCGCGTTGAAACGGATCATGACGTAGATGAGCAGGATCGTGACGAAGATCATGACCACCGTGATGATGATGAGAAGCCAGAAATGAAACGTCTCGATGAATTCCATGATCGGCGTCGCCGCCGGCTGGAAATTGATTTCCCACGGCGAGGGCTGTCCCGGGGTGCCGCTTTGCGCGGCCCCCGCCCCCAAAATCACCAGTGCGAGCGTTGAGATTGCAAGACGCATCCGTTCAAGCATCGATCGCCTTCCTGTTTCGTCTCTCTGCCAACCTTCGCCCCGCGCGAGCGGTGAAACGCATCCTACATCGGTCCGGGACCGTCCTTGAACACCGCGACAAGCGGCGCGTTGCCGCGCGAGGCTGCCACCTGAAGTCCTACTCGTAGTCGCGGATAGGACCGCCCCGAGGGGCAGTTCACGGCTCATGAACCATAATTCGCTATCTCCTGCAACGCCATAAGGCCAAAGGCGCATGCCGGTCTTTCGTCCGGGGGGGAGACGCATTTTTTTAAAGTCGGCCGGTGCCGCACGCCGCATTCTTGACACGGACCGGAGGCGTTGTACCCCGGCTAAAGTCTCGGATCACGGCGGCACGCAAGCGATTCGGCCGCCGGGAGAACATGATGGCCTTTCGCCTCTGCTCGTTCCTGATCGTCATAGCGTTGCTGCTTGCCGTGATGCCCATCGCCCATGCGCAGGGCGTGTTGAAAGCGGTGCAAGGCGACTGGCAAGTCCGTTGCGACACGCCGCCCGATTCGAAAAGCGAAGTCTGCGCGTTGATCCAGAGCGTCACCGCCGAAGACCGGCCGAATGTCGGCCTCACCGTGATCATCCTGAAGACGGTCGACCAGAAAGGCCTGATGATGCGCGTGCTCGCGCCCTTGGGCGTATTGTTGACCGAGGGGCTGCGCCTGAAGGTCGGCCAGAAGCTCCTTGGCCCCACCGGCTTCGTCTATTGCATTCCGAACGGCTGCGTCGCCGAATTCAGCATGGACGAGAAGCTCGTGGCGCTGCTGAAATCCGGCCAAGAGGCGAACTTCATTATTTTCTCCAAACCCGAAGAAGGCATCGGAATTCCGGTCAGCCTCGCCGGGTTCGGTCAAGGGCTCGATAAGCTGCCCTGAACAACAACTGAGTTCGTGTGGGAGAACGTCTAAGCGCCGGGCTTGTGATGCGAGCCATTCGACGGGAGGCGCCGTGACCGCAGATAAGCCCGCAATCCGCCTCGTCATTTTCGACATGGACGGCGTGCTCGACCACTACGATCTCGGTGCGCGCCTCGACCGCCTTGCCGCCGTCACCGGCAAAAGTGCGGACACCATTCACGCGGCGATCTGGAAATCGGGCTTTGAGGACGCGGCCGATGCGGGGAAATTCTCGGCGGAGGAATATCTCGAGGGTTTCGCCGAGCGCGTCAGCGCGCCCGTTTCGCGCGCGGCCTGGATCGCGGCACGGCGGGCGGGTATGCATCCCGATCGCGACGTGCTCGAACTCGCAAAACATCTCAAGCGGCGCGCGGATATCGCGGTACTCACCAATAACGGCTTTCTGGTCAAGGACGCCTTCGGCGAGCTCTTCCCCGAACTCCCGCCGCTATTCGGCGAGCGGCTGCACGTCGCCGCCGAATTCGGGGCGAAAAAGCCCGACCCCGAGGTCTATCGCCGGCTCGTCGCCCGGCACGGGATCGCACCTGAGATGGCCATGATGATCGACGACAAACCGGAAAACGTCGAAGGCGCCGAGATGGCGGGGCTTGTGGGCCACCGCTTCGCCGGGATTGAGGGCCTCAAGTGGGAATTGCGGGCACGCGGGCTTCTGTGAAAAAATGCGATAGACAAGCGCGCCGCGGAGTCGTGTAAAGCTTTTCGCCATGCATCCCGACGGCAGCGAATTCGGCCTGCTTCTGCAAATGCTGATCCTTCTCGGCGCCACGGTCGCAGCGGCGCCGACCGCGCGCTATTTCGGGATGTCCGCGATCGTCGGTTATCTCGCCGTCGGCATCATCATCGGGCCCGGTGTGTTCGCGTTCTTCCGCGATCCCGCCACCATTCTCGCCATCGCCGAGCTCGGCGTGGTGATGCTTTTGTTCATCATCGGCCTCGAACTGAAGTTGTCGCGGCTCCTCGCCATGCGCCGCGCGATTTTTGGGCTCGGGGCCGCGCAACTGACCGTGACGACGCTGGTGCTGTTCGCGCTGGCGTTTCTTTGTCTTGACTACGCGTGGCGCGGCGCCCTACTCGCCGGCATCGCGCTCGCGATGTCGGGCACCGCGATTGCGCTGCAACTCTTGGAAGAGCGCGGCGATTTGCAGGCGACCTACGGCCAGCGCGTCTTTGGCGTGCTCCTGTTCCAGGACATGGCGGTGGTGCCGATCCTCGCCCTCATTCCGCTACTGTCGCCTTGGCAGACGAGCAACGACGGCGGATTCTGGGGCGGCGCGGAGCAAGCCGGAATCGCCGCCGCCGTGATCGCCGCCGTCATATTGGCGGGGCGCTACTTGCTCAACCCGCTGTTCCAACTACTCGCGCAGGCGAACACGCGCGAGGTAATGACGGCGGCGGCCCTCCTCCTCGTCATCGGAACCGGCCTCATCATGCAGTACGCCGGCATGTCGATGGCGCTCGGCGCCTTTCTCGCCGGCGTTCTGCTCGCGGAATCGAACTACCGGCACGAACTCGAGGCCAATATCGAGCCGTTTCGCGGATTGCTGCTCGCGCTCTTCTTCATGGGCGTCGGCATGTCGATCGATCTTTCGGTCGTGCGCGACAATCTGTGGGTGCTGATCGGCGGCGCGATCACAGTCACGATCGTCAAGGCCGCGATCGTCTGGGGGCTCTACCAGTTGGCGCCGCGTGACCCGGACGGCTTGCGGGCGGCGGCCGTGCTTACCTCCGCGGGCGAGTTCGCCTTCGTGCTCCTGCCGCTCGGGCTTTCGTTCGGCATCGTCACCGCCGAACAATCGAGCCTGGTCGTGGCGCTGGCCGCGGTCACCATGCTGATCGGCCCGTTGTTTGCCGTCGTGACCGACATCTGGCTTTCGCGCCGCTACATCGAGGAGCCCGAATACGAGCTCGACGGCCTAGAGCAGACGCACGGCTCGGTGTTGATCATCGGCTTCGGCCGCTTCGGGCAAATCGTCGCGCAGTGCCTGCTTGCGCATCGACTCGACATCACCGTCATCGACAACGATCCCGAGATGGTGACGGCGGCGTCCCGTTTCGGCTTCAAGATCTATTACGGCGACGGCAACAGGCTCGACGTCCTGCGCGCGGCGCATGCCGACAAGGCGCGCATGATCGCCGTCTGCGTCGACAAGGGAGAAACCGCCGAGCACATCGTTGACATCGTGAAGGCGAACTTCGAATTCGTGAAGCTGTTCATGCGCTCCTACGACCGCACCACGACACTGGCGCTACGCGCCCGGGACGTCGACTATGAAATCCGCGAGACCTACGAGTCGGCGATCGCCTTCGGGCGCGCGACGCTCGAGGAATTCGGCGTCGATCGGGAATCGATCGACACGCTGATCGAAGACGTGCGTACGCGCGACCGCGACCGGATCGCCTTGCAGCAGGCCGGGGGCATCTATGCCGGGCTCGACAAGATTCGGCCGAAAGCGGAGCCCACACCGCTCACGGAGCCGAAGCGCGCGGCGCGCGCGCTCAATCCGGAAGCGGAAGACGCGATCCAGCGCAAGGCCGGATCATCCGACTGAGAGCCGTATGAAAAAAGCGTCCGCCGGGGGCGCGGCGGACGCTTCAGGCCGACAGCCGGGGAGGAAGGCTGAGGTAAACGGTCTAGCGATCAGTAATAACGGTTCGTCGAGCGCGCATTGCTTCGCGCCGCCCGCCGCGAGGCCAAAAGCGCGATCGGATCGCGCCCGAGCGACAGAGATTCGGCGGCATCGATATCGCCGCGAAAGAGCCCGATGTCCTTCAGCATGCGGTCGTCGAGGCGGGCGAGCTCGCCGAGCATTCGCCGCCGCGAAACCACACGCGCGCACCGCGTGGCGAGGCGCACAAGCCATTCAATGAGCGCACCCGGGAAAGCCGGGGCTTCACCCTTGCGGGACTGGGTCAAGGCGGACATGGCCTTCTCCATCGTCGGTTTCGGAAGCGAGAACGCCGCTGTTCGCGCACGGAAAGCCGCGTACAATCCGAAATCATTGAAATTCGAGACAGCGCTTGTTTGCGTTATTTCGATTGATGAGTGAAACGAATGTTTCTAATCTAATTCATCAGTTTCAATGATGATCGCGGGACGCGCCCATGACCACACTTCTCGATAGCGACCAGCTCAAAACCTTCATCGCCATTGTCGAAACCGGAAGCTTCACCCGCGCCGCCGAAGTCGTCCACAAGACGCAATCGGCGGTGTCGATGCAGATGAAGCGGCTCGAGGAGCGGCTCGGAAAAGCGATCTTCGCGCGCGACGGACGCGCCTCAAAGCTCACCGAGGACGGCGAGCGGCTCCTCGATTACGCGCAGCGAATCGTGAAGCTGAACGCCGAGGCGCTGAATACAATCGCGAGCGCTACCCTTTCCGGCCGCGTGCGGCTCGGCGTGCCGGACGACTATGCCGATCGCTACTTGCCCGAGGTCATGGCGCGCTTCTCGCGCTCGCACCCGGAAGTGGAACTCACGGTGCTGTGCGAGCCCACCGTCCAGCTCGTCGAGCTGATCGATATCGGCGAACTCGACCTCGCGATCGTCACGCACTACGACGCACGTCGTCAAACCGAGGTGATCCGGCGTGAGCGGCTCTTGTGGGTCACTTCCAACCGTCACAGCACGCATCACGAATCGCCGCTTCCGCTCGCGCTCGGGCCCTCGACCTGCGTATGGCGGAAGGCCGCGATCGAGCGGTTGCAGGCGGCGGGACGCGCGCATCGCATTCTCTATACCAGCCGTAACGCCGGCGCGATCGCCGCGGCCGTGTTTTCCGGGCTCGCGGTCTCGGTGGTTCCAGAATCGGGCATGCGGCCGGGCATGCGCGTGCTGGGTGCGCCGGAGAACTTCCCCGCCCTTCCCGCTTTCGACATCGGCCTGTTGCGCAACCGCCACGAGACCTCGGCGCTTGCCGACGCGCTCGCCACCCACATCGTGCAAGGGCTCGACAATTTGACGGACGTCGCGGCGGAGTGAGGTTGAGGCTAATATTTTAACGCATCGAATACGGGCTCGATCGAGCCGTTCCACTCGCCGCTAAAGCGCGCGAGCAACACTTCCGCCGGCGTCTTCCCGCTCTCGACGATCTCCTCGATCGGATCGAGGAAATAGCTCTCGTCCTGACCGGAATAATAATCGAGCCGGCGGCGGCGTTTCAGCCCGACGCGCGCGAGCGAAATCATGTCGCGCGCGAGCCCGCGTATCTTGCGCTCGCGAATCACCGCGTTGAACCCGAGGCGCGGCACCTCGTCGCGCAACTTCTGGCGCTCCTCCGCGGTCCAGCCCTTCACCAGATCCCAGGCCGCCTCTAGCGCCTGCTGATCGTAGAGAAGGCCAGTCCAGAGCGCCGAGAGCGCGCAGATGCACTCGCGCGGGCCGTCGTCGGCGCCGCGCATTTCGAGATAGCGCTTGAGGCGCACCTCGGGAAAGAGCGTGCTCAGATGATTGGCCCAGTCGGAGATCGTCGCACGCTCGCCCGGCAGCGAGGGAAGCTTGCCCGCCAACAGATCGCGAAAGGACGAGCCCGCGACGTCGATATAGTCGGCGCCCCGCTTGATGAAATACATCGGCACGGAAAGCGCGTAATCGACGTAGCGCTCGAAGCCCATGCCGGCCTCGAAGGCAAACGGCAGCATGCCGGTGCGGCCGGGATCGGTGTCGCGCCAGATTTCGGAGCGGAAGGAAAGGAAGCCATTGGGCCTTCCCTCGGTGAAGGGCGAGTTCGCGAAAATCGCGGTCGCGACCGGCTGCAGCGCGAGCCCGACGCGGAGCTTCTTCACCATGTCGGCTTCGGAGGAAAAATCGAGATTCACCTGCACCGTGCAGGTACGGAACATCATGTCGAGGCCGAGCTTGCCGACCTTGGGCATATAGGCCGCCATGATCTTGTAGCGGCCTTTCGGCATCATAGGCGTCTCAGCCCGCGTCCATTTCGGGCTCATGCCGAGACTGAGGAAGCCGAGACCAAGCGGGCGCGCCACTTCGTTCACCTGGACGAGATGCGCGGCCAGCTCGCCGCATGTCTGGTGGAGGGTGGCGACCGGCGCGCCGGAAAGCTCGAACTGGCCGCCGGGCTCGAGCGAAATCGCGCCGCCGCCGGTGACATCGGCAAGCCCGATGATGGTCTCGCCTTCGAGAATCGGCTCCCAGCCGAGCAAGTGGCGCATTCCCTCGAGCAACGCGCGGATGCCGCGAGGACCCTCATAGGGCACCGGCCGGTGGCCCGAGAGCGTGAAGGGTAATTTCTCGTGCTCGGTGCCGATGCGGAAATCCGCGTCCGGCTTGCAGCCCGCTTCGAGCCAGGCGGCAAGCTCCGCGCGCGACTCGATCGGAGTCATGTCGATCTGATCGCGGGCCATTCTGCGGGGTTCCGGGCGTGCGGGGGGTGACGCGGGACCGGGACGATACACAAGCGCCCCCGCCGCCGCCAACCGGCGTTTCTATCGGATCGGGCTTATTGCAACGTCGCTTCCGCCAACCACGTTTTCACCGCGCCGAAGGCCTTGCTGCGGCTGCCGGTTCGTTGCTCCGCCTCGCGGAAGAGCGCGATCTGCATATCGGCGCTGGTGCCGGTCGCCAGAATTTTGCGCAGCCCCGTAACTTCCTCGCCGCAACCGAGCGCGCGAAAGTCTTCGTCCAGCATCACGATCAGGCGATCGAGCGCCTCGGATACCGCAACGGCGCGGCGCTCCTCGCGATCGACGAAGCTGCCGTGGATGCCATAGCGCTGCGCGCGCCATTTGTTTTCCACCGCGATCGCGCGGTCGACGGCGGTAATATTCTGATTGACCTCCGGATGGAGGAAGAGATGGCGGGCAAGCGCGCGATAAAGTGCTGCGAGCGCGACGGCATCCTCGATACGCGTGCAGGAATCGGGGGCGCGCAATTCCAACGTCGGATGGTTGCGCGAGGGCCGGATCGCCCACCACACATAGCTCGAATCCTGTATCACCCGCGCCTCGACCAGCGCCTCGACATAGGCTTCGTAGTCCTCGTTCGTCTCGAACAGCTCCGGCAGGCCGGTACGCGGCAGTTCGTCATAGGCGGCGAGCCGATAGCCCATGAGGCCGGTGCGCCGCGAGCGCCAGAAGGGCGACGAAGTCGAGAGCGCGATGAACAGCGGAATATACGGGACCATCCGCCGCATCACCTCGACGCGCTTGTCCGGATCCGGCAACTGAACATGCACATGCATGCCGCACAAAAGATTGCGCTCTCCCAGCATCTGGAAGTCGTGCATCAAGGCGTCATAGCGGACCTTCTGCGTCGGCTGCCCGCCCGACCAGCCTGCCGTCGGATGGGTGCCGGCGGCGAAGTAGGAAAGGCCGTGTTCGCTTGCGATCGCGCCGATAGTCTGGCGAAGCTGCTTCAATTCGGCATGGCCGGCGGCCATCGACAGCGCCGGTTTGGTGCTGATCTCGAGCTGCGATTGCAGCATTTCACGCGTGACCGCGGGCCCGATCGCGCGCTTAAGCGCGGACAGAAAAGCGGGCGAGGCCTTGCGCTGGAGCGATTTCGTCTCCGCGTCGACGATGAAATATTCTTCTTCCATTCCGAAGCTGTAGTTCTCCGTCATGGAAACCTCCCGTCAGTCGAATCGACAGTGCCGGCAAGTAAAATCAAATGTCGTGAGAGCCCCACGCCAGCCTCCCGCCAAAGCGGGCAGCAATGGGGCTTGGTGCTGCTTAATTCACAAGGCCGGGATTGGTTCCCCGTCACGAATGGTGCTTCGCAATCGCGAGAATCAGCGCCAGTCGCCGCGCACCGCTTGCAACAGCGCCAACGCCGCGACCGCGGCCGTGTCCGCCCGCAATATGCGGGGGCCGAGCGAAAGCCGCACCACCGAGTGGCGGGCGAGCAGCGCGCGGCGCTCGTCCTCGGCGAAGCCGCCTTCGGGCCCAATGAGAAGCGTGAGCTTTCCCGCTGGCGCCCGCACGAGCGCGTCGATCGGGCCCGGCGCTTCGGCCTCCTCGTCACAAAACACGATTACCCGTGCCGCATCGATGCGGGCGAGCCACTGGGAAAAGCTCGTGGGATCCTCGATATCGGGTAGCGAAATGATTCCGCATTGTTCCGCGGCTTCGACCGCATTCGCACGCATGCGCTCCAAATTGACGCGGGCGACCTGGGTATGGCGGGTGATGACGGGGGTGAGCCGGCCGACGCCCATCTCAACCGCCTTTTGCATCATGAAATCGAGACGGGCGTGCTTGAGCGGCGCGAAGGCATAGTGAAGCTCGCCCGGTGCTGCCTGCGGCCGGGTCTGCATCGCCAGCGCGAGGCGGGCCTCACGTCGCCCGGAGGGGACGAGCCGGGCCCGCCATTCTCCGTCGCGCCCGTTGAAAACGAGCACTTCCGCGTCGTTTTCGAGACGCAATACATTGCGCAGGTAGTTCGCGGCTTCCCGGCCGAGCGAGAACTCGCCGCCGGGGTTCAAATCGCCGGGGACATATAGACGGGGGATGCGGAAATCGGGACGTGCCACGGCGATTAACCCTCGCGGCTGAATGCCCTGATCTTGCCCTAAAGACGAGACCTTTGTTACGCATTAGAGTGTCCTTGGAGAAGTAGTCTTGCAGCTTCGTCGTTTCACCTTGGGATCAACGGCCCTCGCCTTCGTACTCCTCGCGGGCGGCGGCGCCATTGCGCAGCAGCAGGTCGATTGCCAGGGCGGCTTTACCGCCGCGCGAACGGAATATGAAAAACGCGGCAAGGCGGTCGAGGCCGCCAACAAGCGCAAGGCCAACGCGCAGGAAGCATGCGGGCTGTTTAAATCGCTGGTCGAGGCGCAAGGAAAGATGCTCAAGTTCCTCAAGGACAACCAGGTCGCCTGCAACGTGCCCGACGACATCATGAAAAATCTGTCCGGCAGCCTCACGAAGACGACTGCCGTCAAGACGCAAGTGTGCACCGCCGCCGCCAATGGCGGCGGCGCCCGTCCGCCGAGCTCGGGCCTCTCCGGCGCCATCAACATCACCGGCGAAGTCGGCGGACCGCCGCCGGACAATACGAACGGCGGCGGACTGTTCGACACCCTAAACGGCAACATCTTGCAGCGATGAGCGAAGGCCGGTCGGCCGCTGCCGTCGCCGACTCGACCGGCAATTGGGTCGATCGCGTTGCTCCGGCCTGGGCGCGGCCTTATCTGCAGCTCGCGCGACTCGACCGGCCGATCGGCTCGTGGCTTTTGCTGTTGCCCTGCTGGTGGTCGACCGGGCTCGCGGCACTTGCCTCCGGCGCCAGCTTGCCCGATTTGAAACTCCTCGTGCTGTTCGCGATCGGCGCCGTCGCCATGCGCGGGGCGGGTTGCACGTGGAACGACATTCTCGATCGCGACCTCGATGCCCGCGTCGAGCGCACGCGCTCGCGGCCGATCCCGTCCGGAAAAGTCTCGGTGGCGGGCGCCTTCGTGTTTCTTGTCGCGCTCGCGCTGATCGGGCTTTTGGTGCTCATTCAAATGAATTCGTTCGCGATCGCGGCCGGGATCGCCTCGCTCGCCGTGGTTTCGGTCTACCCGCTCGCCAAGCGCGTGACCTGGTTTCCGCAGGCGGTGTTAGGGCTCGCCTTTTCCTGGGGCGCGTTGATGGGATGGGCGGCCGTCTTCGCCAAGATCGATTGGCCCGCGCTCGTCCTCTATGCGGGCTCGATCCTGTGGGTCATCGGTTACGATACCATCTACGCGCATCAGGATCGCGACGACGACACCATCATCGGCGTGCGTTCGACCGCGCGGCTGTTCGGGGAGCAAACGCGCCTGGCGCTGGCATTGTTGTATGCCGGTGCGGTGGTCCTGATTTCTGTCGCGGGAATTCTTTCGGGCGGCGGTATTCTTTTCGGGCTCGGCGTTGCCGGTTTTGCGCTGCACCTCGTCTGGCAAGTGCGCAGGATCGACATCGAAAATCCGGCGCTTTGTCTCCGCCTGTTCCGCGCGAACCGCGAGGCCGGGTTGATTCTATTCGCCGGAATCGTGCTCGACGGGCTTATGGGCTCGCCCGGAGCGTTTTTTAGTTACGCGCGATAATCTCGCGCTCACCCCGGTGCACCACCGGCGCGATTCGGGCCGTGAACCCCTTCCGACGGGCAAAGAAATAAGGCCGGCGTTTGCGCAATGGCGTGCGCCGGCGCCTGCGCGCGGCGGTCTCTCCCCTCGCGAGCGCGCCCTGCATCGCAACGGGCGGACGCAGGCTGCCGTCGAGCCCCGCGATCAAAAGCGGGCGGCCGAGGATGCGGCCCCAGAGCTGCCACTCGGCGAGCAGTTCATCCACTTCATCGCCGACATGCAGCAAGACGCTGAGCGAAGGATCGCGATGCTCAAGCGTGATCGCGGCCCGTTCGGCGCCTTCGGCCGCAACAAGGGCGCGTACCGCGACGCCGAGAAAGTCGTCGAGCGGAATTCGAATGCGCGTGCGGACGCCGCGCACGGAGCGCAGCAGAAGAACGCGGTCGCGGGCGATTTCGATGACACGCGTGCCGTCGTCCGTCCGCTCGTCGGCGGCGGTGAGCCGAACCGGAAGAGAAAGGGGGTCGAGCCGCGCTCGGCGGCTCGACCCGCCAGCGAACGGTTTCCCGCTCGCCGTGCTTTGACGCCTCAATGCATCCCCCCGCCGGGATTTTTTTATTTGCCCGGTCATGGCCGGAAGATTGCCACGGAAATTCCAGAATCCGCTTAAGAGACCTGGTTAATCTTTGGTACTTCCGCACATGCTTGCCGAAAGCTTGCTTCGTTCTCAATGAGTGCCTAGACCGAAGCCGCATGGGGATTTCGAACGAAGACGAACTCGCGCCGGAAGCGCGCCTGCTCGCGGCCGCCGCGGTCGAAGCGGGAAAGCTCGCGCTGTCGATGCGCGAAGGCGTGCGCAGCTGGAACAAAGACGCGAGTTCGCCGGTCAGCGAGGCCGATATCGCCGCCGATAATTTCCTGCGCGAGCGGCTCATGGCGCAGGCGCCTTCTTATGGCTGGCTCTCGGAGGAGACGGCCGACCAGCCGGATCGCCTCACGCGCAAGCGTGTTTGGGTCGTCGATCCGATCGACGGGACCCGCGCCTATCTCGCCGGCTTGCCGGATTGGACAGTCTCAGTGGCGCTCGTCGAGAGCGGACGTCCGTTGGCGGCGGCACTTTATGCGCCGGTTAGCGATGAACTGTTCATCGCCTCGAGGGAAAGCGGCACCACGCGAAATGGCAAGCGCGTACGGGCGAACACGCTCGGTTCACTGCGACATGCGCGCGTGGCGGGCAACAAAATGCGGGCCGACCGGCTGATCAGCGCGGGCATTCCGATCGTAGCCGTGCCGAAAATTCATTCGCTGGCACTTCGCTTCGCCCGCGTCGCCACCGGCGAGATCGATGCGGCGCTCGCGACCGCCGCGAGCCACGACTGGGACCTTGCGGCAGCCGATCTTTTGGTGCACGAAGCCGGCGCCGTATTGACGACATTCGACGGCCATACGCTTGTTTATAATCGTTCCGAAATCAAACATGGGGAACTGGTTGCGGCGGGACGGGAGTTGCACGCGCCGCTTTTAGCGGCGCTGACGGGGGCGACAAAAGAACGAGGCCTTACGGCGAACGCGTGAAGGGGACCGCCAAGCCATGAGCGACGTGCCTGCAAAACAGCTTCTTCATCTCGTATTCGGCGGCGAGCTTAGCGCGCTCGGCTCGCACGAGTTTCGCGATCTGCAAAAGATCGACGTCGTCGGCGTCTATCCGAATTACGCAAGCGCCTACGCCGCCTGGAAGGGAAAGGCGCAGCAGACCGTCGATAACGCGATGGTCCGCTATTTCATCGTCCATCTGCACCGGTTGCTCGACCCCGCGACCGACGCGACCGCGCAGAAGCGCTAGACGGATTTCGGGCGGCTCGCATGTGGCGCACACTGCGTAAGTCGGAACTCTTTCGACGCTCGCTCGGTTATACCCTCGCGGGATATCTCTGGTCGGTTGCCCGCTCGGCGCGTTTTGAAGTCGAGCCCGCGAATATTTACGAAATCGCGGAAGCCGAGATGCCGATCATCCTCACCTTCTGGCACGGACAGCATTTCCTCGCGCCCTTCATCATGCAGACACACCATCGCGCCAAGGTTCTGATCTCGCGGCACGCCGATGCCGATATCAACGCGATCGCCGCCGAGGCGCTCGGCGTCGGCACCATTCGCGGCTCGGGCGCGACGAACGCCCGCGATTTCCACCGCAAGAACGCGATCGGCGCCATGCGCGAGATGATCGACGCACTGGCGCAAGGAATCAACGTGGCATTGACCGCAGACGTGCCGAAGATTGCTCGCGTCGCCGGCCGCGGCGTGATCGCGCTCGCGCGCTACTCCGGCCGGCCGATTTACCCGATCGCGATCGCCACCAACCGCCGGATCGTGGCGAAGAGCTGGGACCGGGCGAGCATCGATCTGCCATTCGCCCGCGGCGGTGCCGTCGCCGCCGAGCCGATCCGGGTCGCGCCCGATGCCGGTGACGCCGAAATCGAAGCGGCCCGCGGGCTCGTGCAGGAACGCCTCGATGCGGCGACAGCGCGCGCCGAGAAACTTGCCGGCAGGGCGAGCGGGAAAGGCGGACATGACTAGAGACCGCTTGCCCCTCACGCTCAAGCTCTATCGCGGCTCGACGCGGCTCGCGGCACCCTTCGCCGGAATGGTGTTGAAGCGACGGCTCAAGCGCGACAAGGAAGACCCCACGCGTGTCGCCGAGCGGCGCGGGATCCCGAGCCTACGGCGGCCGCACGGCCCGCTCGTCTGGATGCATGGCGCAAGTGTCGGCGAGATTCTTTCCGTGATGCCGCTCCTGGATCGCATCCGCGCGGGCGGTTTCGCCATTTTGCTCACCTCCGGAACCGTCACCGCGGCGCGGCTCGCGCAGCGGCGCCTGCCCGAGGGCGTGCTGCATCAATTCGCACCGCTCGACTCGCCCGCTTTCGTGCAACGCTTCCTCGATTATTGGCAGCCGGGTCTGGTGCTGCTCGCCGAATCGGAATTGTGGCCCAACATGATCACGGAAGGGGCGCGGCGCGGCATCCCGCTCGTCCTGATCAACGGCCGCCTTTCGAAACGCTCTTTCGATCGCTGGAAAATGTTCGGGCGAACCGCGGCGGCGCTTCTGTCCAACATCGATCTTTGCCTCGCCCAGGAAAACGACGACGCCCGCAGGCTTGCCCAGCTCGGCGCGCCGCGGGTGTTCACGACCGGCAATCTCAAATTCGACGTTCCGCCGCCGCCCGCCGACCCGATGGTGCTTTCGACGCTCAAACGCGCTGCGCGCGGCCGGCCGATCGTGCTTGCCGCGAGCACCCATCAGGGTGAGGAAACGGCCGTCATCGAGGCGCATCGCCGCCTGCGCCGCGCGATGCCGAATCTGTTGACCATCATCGCTCCGCGCCATCCCGAGCGGGGCCGCGCCGTCGCGGGCGAGGCGGAGGACGCGGGGCTCTTGGCGGTGCTCCGCACGCGCGCGCGGTTGCCGGACAGTGGCACCGAAATCTACGTCGCCGACACGATCGGCGAGCTCGGACTTTTTTACCGGCTGGCGCCGATCGTCTTTATGGGCGGCTCGCTGGTAAAGCACGGCGGCCAGAATCCGATCGAGCCCGCAAAGCTCGATTGCGCGATCCTGCACGGCCCCTATGTCTCGAATTTTTCCATGATCTATGCCGAGCTTAATCGCGCGCGGGGGGCGGCGACCGTGACCGGCGTCGATTCGCTCACCACCAGCATCGAGCTTCTGCTCTATGATCCCAATCTCGTGGGTCAAATGGCGGAAACCGCGCACACGACCGTGCTTCGTCTCGGCGGCGCGCTCGAGCGGACCTTCGCCGCGCTTGAGCCCTATCTCGTGCAATTGAGGCTTTCGAACTAATGCGCGCGCCCGCTTTCTGGTGGCGTTCGCCGGGCCTCGCTGCCGCCTTGCTCGCGCCGCTCGGCGCGGTGTACGGGGCGGTGGCAAGCGCGCGGCTGAAGCAGCGCGGGGCCAGCGCCGGCGTGCCGGTGATCTGCGTCGGCGATCCGACGCTCGGGGGCGCCGGAAAGACGCCGACGGCGATTGCGCTGGCAAAGTTGCTTCTGGCGACGGGCGAGCGGCCGTCTTTCATCACGCGCGGCTATGGCGGGCGCGAGCGCGGGCCACTCTTGGTCGATCCGGCCGTTCACGGCGCGGACGCGGTCGGCGACGAGGCGCTTTTATTGGCGCAGACAGCACTCACGGTAGTCGCCGCCGATCGTGTCGCCGGCGCGCGCTTCGCGGCGCAAACGAAGCCGACGATGCTCGTGCTCGACGACGGTTTTCAGAACGCGGCGTTGGAGAAGGATTTTTCTCTGCTCGTGATCGACGGAATGGGCGGGATCGGCAATCGCCGCGTCTTTCCAGCGGGACCCTTGCGCGCGCCGCTCGCGGCACAGCTCGCGAAGGCGCATGCGCTCGTCTGCATCGGAAAGGGCGCGGCGGGCGATGCCATCGCGGCGAAGAAGGGCATTCCGACTTTCGGCGCGAAAATCGTTCCCGACCGCCTCGCCGCACAAAAATTAGCCGGCCAGCGGGTGCTCGCTTTCGCCGGAATCGGAAGACCGGAAAAGTTTTTCCGCACCCTCGCCGAGATCGGCGCCGAGGTGGTGGAGGCCCGCGCCTTCGCTGACCACCATCCGTATTCGCCGCATGAGGCAGGGGAATTGCTCGCCGCCGCTAAAGCCCGGGGTCTTATTCTCGTCACCACGGAGAAGGATCAGGCGCGGATCGCGCGCGCGCCGGAATTCGTGGCACTCCATGCCGCGAGCATGACGCTTCCAGTTGTGCTCGAATTCGATGATAAGGCCGCGCTGATGCAGCGCATAACCGCAGCTCTGCGCCGCCGCGTCTAAGTTAACGCTTGCGCGGTTTCGGATGGAGCCGGGCGAGCACCGCCTCGGGGCTGGCGTAGGCCTCCTGCAACTCGACGCTCCAATATTTCAACTCGTCGAGCGGAATCGGCTCGCTGGTGACCGCGCAGCGCACGAAGGAGCCCGGGCGGACGATGCGATAATCGCCGTCGAGATAGCGAAGCTGGGCTTCGCCGGCTGCTAGCGGAATGCGCTCGAAACGATTCATGACGGGATTGGGCCAAGAAAACGGGTCTGATGCAAGATAGTCCGTCGCCGCGGCTCATGCCAGCATTCTTGGCTAAATTCTTCGTAATCAGCTGAACAGGCTTCCCTGCCCGCCGCCCGGGCCGCCTCCGCGTTTCTTTTTAGGCGCGCCACCGGTCGCGACCGCCGGCAGATGCCCGTCGGCAAGCTCGATGTCGAGCGGGTCGCCCGCGGCCACCGCTGCCGCCGACCGGATGGGCTCGCCAGCGGCGTCGCGCACCAGGGCGAAGCCGCGATCGAGCACCTTGTGATAGCTGAAGGCATTCACGAGCTTTGCCAGCGAAAGAATCTTCTCCTTGCGAGCCGCAATAAGCGTGCCGAGCGCGCGTCCGGCGCGCTCGAGGAATTCGCCCGGGCGCCCGCGAAAGCGCTCAAACCGCGCCCGAAGGCTCGAAGGCGAAAGGCGCGCGGCGGCGCGGGCGAATTCGACGCGGTGGCGGTGGGCGTTGGCGCGGAGCGCCCGCGGCAGGCGGTCGCCGGTGGCATCGAGCTTCTGGCGTGGCAGCGCGAGCAACGCATCGGCGGCGGGAATGCCGCGCGTGAGCCCGCGCAATTCACCGCGCAGGCGCTCGAAATATCGGAGCAAGCAACCGATCAGCCGCGCGCCGTGGCTCTCGGTCATGGCTTTGAGTTCCCCGCGCACCGGCACGATCAATTCGGCGGCCGCGCTCGGCGTCGGCGCGCGGCGGTCGGCGACGAAATCGATCAGCGTAAAATCGGTTTCATGGCCGACAGCGGAGACGAGCGGGATGGCGCTCGCGGCCACGGCGCGCGCGACGATCTCTTCGTTGAAGCCCCACAAATCCTCGAGCGATCCGCCGCCGCGGGCGACGATCAAAACATCGGGCCGCGGCGGTATGCCGCCGGGCACAAGCGCGTTGAATCCTTCTATGGCGGCAGTAACCTCGGCGGCGGAACTCTCGCCCTGCACGCGCACGGGCCAAACCAGTACATGGGACGGAAAGCGATCGGACAGCCGATGCAGAATGTCGCGGATTACCGCGCCCGTGGGCGATGTGACGACGCCGATGACGCGCGGCAGGAACGGCAGCGGCTTTTTTCGCGCCTCGTCGAACAGGCCCTCCGCCGCGAGCTTTTTCTTCCGCTCCTCGAGCAACGCCATCAGCGCGCCGATTCCGGCGGGCTCCAACTGCTCGATCACAATCTGATAGGACGACTTGCCGGCATAGGTGGTGATCCGGCCGGTGGCGACGACCTCGAGCCCTTCCTCGGGCTTGAAGCGCAGGCGCTGGAAATTGCCCTTCCAGATCACCGCGTCGATGCGGGCGCCCTCGTCCTTGAGCGAAAAATAGACGTGGCCGGAGGAATGCGGCCCGCGATAATTCGAGATCTCGCCGCGCAGGCGCACATGCGGGAATATCCCCTCGACCGTGCGCTTGAGCTCGGCCGAAAGCTCGGAGACGGTCAACTCCGGCAGGTTCGAGCCGATTTCGGTGGATGCGCCGGCGGCCGTTTCGGTGACTGGCATCGGGCTATGCTACATCAACGCGGCTTTTCAATACACGCTCCCGGATTTCGTTCATGAACGTGCTTCTCCTTGGCTCCGGCGGACGCGAACATGCGCTGGCCTGGAAGCTCGCCGCGAGCCCGCTGCTCTCCAAGCTCTACGCGGCACCGGGCAATCCAGGCATCGCCGAGGAAGCCGAGATCGTCGATCTGAAGGTCGACGATTCGGCGGCGGTCGAGACCTTTTGCAAGGCGAACAAGATCGACTTGGTCGTGGTCGGACCGGAGGCGCCGCTCGTCGCGGGGCTCGTGGACCGATTGAGCGCAGCGGGGATTAAAGCATTCGGGCCGACTGCAAGAGCAGCACGATTAGAAGGTTCAAAATCTTTTACGAAGGCAGTTGCCGTCGCAAACAATGTTCCGACCTCCGCGTCTTCGACTTTCACTAATCTCCCGGAGGCCAAAGAGTTCATTTATAAAAGCGACGTGCCAATTGTGGTCAAGGCCGACGGCCTGCATGCCGGCAAGGGCGTCATCGTCGCCATGACAAAATCCGAGGCGAATGACGCGCTTGAACAAGTCTTCGCCATGGGCGGCAACAACGATCCGGTTGTGATCGAGGAATTTCTCGAAGGCGAAGAGGCGAGCTTCTTCTGCTTCATCGATGGAGAGACGGTATTGCCGCTCGCGAGCGCGCAAGATCACAAGCGCGTCTTCGATGGCGACAAGGGCCCGAACACCGGCGGCATGGGCGCCTATTCGTCGGCGCCGGTATTCACGCCGGAAATCGAGCGCCGTACGCTCGAAGAAATCGTGCAGCCGACCGTGCGGGCGCTCGCGCGCGACGGCACGCCCTATCGCGGCGTTCTCTATGTCGGCCTGATGATCACCAAGGATGGTCCGAAGCTGATCGAATACAACGTCCGCTTCGGCGATCCGGAATGCCAGGTGCTGATGCCGCGGCTGAAGGATGATCTTCTCACCCTCATGCTCGCGACTTGCGACGGCACACTGGGAAAGATGAGCGTGCGCTGGAGGGACGAGGTCGCAATCACCGTGGTGCTCGCGACCAAGGGCTATCCGGGCGACTACAAGGCGGGCTCGGAGATCCGGGGTTTATTGCGCGCGGGCGAAGTCGAAGGCGTGAAAATCTTTCACGCCGGCACCAAACGCGAGGGCGATAAACTCGTCGCCGCCGGCGGTCGCGTGTTGAACGTCACCGCGACCGGCAAGACGCTTCAAGAGGCGCGTACGCGTGCTTATCGAGCGGTGGATTTGATCGACTGGCCGGAAGGCTTTTGCCGTCGGGATATTGGGTGGCGGGGGCTATAAGCCAACCGGGCAACCGCTATGGATTCAATCCGTCATCGCCGGGCTTGACCCGGCGATCCATGAGGAAGCGCAACGTACGCTGGATATCTGTATGGATTCCCGAATCACGGCGCTCCTCACCGACCTGAGCATCACGTAATAAGATAAGCGACATGTCATCTAGCAGCCCCAAAGCAATTCAAGCTCGTCGAGCTCGCGAAATCGTAGACTACTGCAAGCACGCTCTTGTTTTGCTGCAAGAAGGGCCAACTAGTCACGATTGGGTCGTAAAATGGGCTGGTGCAATAGGGCTGCTGCGAACAGTCGAAGACGCATTGCGCAAAGATGATGAACCTCGCATTCGAACGGCTCAGAATAAGTGGTGGAAAGAAATTGAAGGCACGAAGCCTTCTCCTCAAATCTTCTGGGACTTCATTCGCCGCGACAGAAACCTACTTCTTCATGAAGCAGAATTGACTGCAGGCCAATCAACAATGGTTTTCGTTCAGGGCGTTTCAGTTGTTGCGCTAGCAGCGGGCCAACAACCACCGCCAGAATCTAAAGCGCGACCGATTCCCAAGCCAATCCATAGTTATCACATGAACTCGGGCCCGTTTTCAGATCGGGATCCGCGCGATCTTGTTCGGGAAGCGATCGTATGGTGGGAGGACCAAATTACGACTATCGAACAAGATGCTGCAAAATTAAGTCCTTAAAGATTGTTACAGCCGAGTCATCGGGCCCGTCCTTCATCGCTTGGGCGGCTCGGGCACGCCCGTTCCGAAAATCGTATTGAGAAACCTGAGCACGCCGGTCATGGCGAGCGTTTCCTCGGCTTCCTCGACCGTAGTCTCCAACGAAGCGAGCAGCGCATGAAGCACGCTGTGATCGGGTTCGGGTTTTTTCAGCTCTTCCTCAATATCCGCGACGTGCTTGTTGAGCACTTTTGCATCAACGCCTTCGGAAGCGAGCTTGCTCGAATTCGTTTTGACGTGGCCGACCAGGTCTTTGATTTTATCGACGGGCATTTTTGCCATTTTCGTGCCTCTCCGGATTTCGAACGATAATAGCGCGAATCAAGCGACGTAGAGAAGAAAAAGAAGAAGATTACCGCCGCTCCTTGAAAAAACCGCGCAGCAACTCCGCCGCCCGCGCCGCCTGAATGCCGCCATAAACCTCCGGCCGATGGTGGCAGGCAGGGGAAGTGAAAAAGCGCACGCCCGATTCGACCGCGCCGCTTTTCGGATCGGCCGCGGTATAATAGAGCCGGCGGATGCGCGCGAGCGAGATCGCCGCCGCGCACATGGTGCAGGGCTCAAGCGTAACGTAGAGATCGCAGCCTGAAAGACGCTCGTCGCCGATCGCGCCGGCGGCGGCGCGGAGTGCCAGCAACTCGGCGTGGGCGGTGGGATCGCGCTCGGCGAGCGGGCGATTATGGGCGCGGGCGACGATTTCGCTGCCGCGCACCACTACGGCACCGACCGGCACCTCACCGGCGCGGGCGGCAAGCTCCGCCTCGGCGAAAGCGATGTCCATGAAATTCGGCCCACTCACGCTTCGTCTCCGTTCCCGGCCCGTGCTAACAAGCCGCACGAACTCGCATGGACGCCGATGAGCCGCAAGCCGCCCGCCAACGAGCCCCGCGACAAGGAACGGATCGCCAAGGTGATGGCGCGCGCCGGGCTCTGTTCGCGGCGCGATGCCGAGGCATGGATCGTGGAGGGACGCGTTTCGGTGAACGGCGAGCGGCTCGTCTCCCCCGCCTTCACGGTCTCGAACAGCGACCGCATCGAGGTTGATGGCAAGCCGCTGCCCGGCCGCGAGCGCACGCGGCTTTTTCTCTATCACAAGCCGAAGGGCCTCGTGACCACGAACCGCGACGAGCGCGGCCGGCCGACGATTTTCGGTGCGTTGCCGAAGCATCTGCCCAGGCTCATGAGCATCGGGCGGCTCGATATCAATAGCGAGGGATTGTTGCTGCTGACGAATGACGGCGGGCTCGCGCGCGCGTTAGAGCTGCCGGATACCGGCTGGCTCCGGCGCTATCGCGTGCGCGCCCAGGGGCGGGTGACGCAAGCAGCACTCGACCGCCTTGCGCGCGGCATCACGGTCGAGGGCATCAAATACGGCCCGATCCAGGCAACGCTCGATCGCGAACAGGCCTCCAATGTCTGGCTCACGCTCGGACTCCGCGAAGGCAAGAACCGCGAGGTGCGAAACGTGCTTCGCGAACTCGGGCTCTCGGTGAACCGGCTGATCCGTGTTTCCTATGGGCCGTTTCAACTGGGGGAGCTCGCGCCCGCTTCGGTGGAAGAGGTGAAGATGCGGGTGTTGCGCGAGCAACTGGGCGGAAAAGTCGAGCGGCTCGCGGGCGTTGATTTTTCGGCGCCGCTGCGCGAGCCGGACGACGAGCCCCCGCAAAAGCCGCCGCGCCCATCACCGGCCTCGCCACGCCTGAAGTCAGGTTCACCCGACTTCAG
Organism: Hyphomicrobiales bacterium; assembly: GCA_003135415.1. GTDB lineage: Bacteria > Pseudomonadota > Alphaproteobacteria > Rhizobiales > Xanthobacteraceae > Palsa-892. The sequence continues at coordinate 54,506 of PLBP01000003.1, read as the reverse complement.
GTCTTCTAAAACGAACTCGGGCAAGCCCGAGTTCGGCAAATCTTCGCGCGCCTCGCCCTCTTCGCCTCCCGCTCGCGGAAGGTGGAAAAGTAAAAGGAATGTCGCGCGCGGTCGGGGCCCGCAGAGATAAAAGAGAATCTTCGTCGCATGCGTATCGTCAGCGGACAATTTCGCGGCCGAAATCTGAAGGCCCCATCATCGAACGCGATCCGGCCGACATCGGATCGGCTGCGCGAGTCGATCTTCAACATCCTGGTGCACGCCTATGCCGATCCGATCACCAATGCGCGCGTGTTGGATTTGTTCGCGGGAACCGGCGCCTTGGGCTTGGAAGCAATGTCGCGCGGCGCGAGCTATGCGCTTTTCGTCGAGGAGACGGCCGAAGCGCGCGCGCTGATCCGCGACAATGTCGAGACGCTTTCGCTCACCGGCGCGACCAAGATTTTTCGCCGCGACGCCGCCAAGCTCGGCGACATGGGACCGATGGAACCATTCGATCTCGTCTTCTGCGATCCGCCCTATGGCCAGGGCCTCGCCGAAAAGTCGCTTGTCTCCGCGCGCGACGGAAAATGGCTCGCGCCATCGGCGCTTCTCGTTGTGGAGGAGGCGGTGAAGGCGGCCTTCAAGACTCCACAAGGTTTCGAAGAGTTGGAGCGGCGGACTTACGACGATACGGAAATCGTCATTGTTCGCGCATCTTAACATTTTTCTGAAGCATGATCTTTTCCGAAAACCGGTTCCCACCCCGGATCAAGTCCGGGGCAGGCTTTTTCGGGATCATGCTTTAGCGGCGGCCAAATAGTTTTTCGATGTCGAAGAGCTTGAGCTCGATATAGGTCGGCCGGCCGTGATTGCACTGGCCGGCGTAATCGGTCGCCTCCATCTCGCGGAGCAGCGCGTTCATTTCCTCGGGCTTGAGGCGGCGGCCGGCGCGCACCGAACCGTGGCACGACATTGACGAGGCGACCGCCAAAAGCCGCCGCTCCAGGGGAAGGGGCGCATCCCACTCGGCCATGTGCTCGGCGAGGTCATGCACGAGACCGGCAATGTCGGCGTCGCCAAGCAACGCGGGCGCCTCGCGCACGAGGACGGCGCCTTGGCCGAAAGGCTCGATGACGAGGCCCATCCGGGCGAGTTCATTCGCGCGCTCGACGAGGGCAGCGGCATCGGCCGGATCGAGTTCGACGACTGTCGGTACTAAGAGAATCTGGCGCGCGGCACCGTCGCGCTCCATCGCCGCCTTCAGCCGCTCATAAACGAGCCGCTCGTGCGCGGCGTGTTGGTCGACGATCACCAACCCGTTGCGGGTTTGCGCCACGATGTAGGTCTCGTGCAATTGCGCGCGCGCGGCACCCAACGGCTTGTCGAGGAGTTCGGGAGAGGCGGGCGCAAAATTCGCGCGCGCATCGGCGGAGGGATCGGTGAGCGCGGAAATGACCTCCTGCGCATCCTCCTCGAATCCTGGCGCGAAAGCGGGCGCCGCCGAGCCGCGCCAATTCGCCGGAGGACGTGAAGCGCCATGGCGCCGCGCGAAAGCGACGAGGCGGGCGGCGCCCGTCGTCGCCGACCTGCGCGCGCCGGTTCCCAGCGCTTCTTGCAGCGAACGCACTAGGAGCGCGCGCACGAGGCCGGCATCGCGGAAGCGCACTTCGGTTTTCGCCGGATGGACGTTCACGTCCACTTCGCGCGGATCGAGCGTGAGGAAAAGCGCCACCACCGGATGGCGATCGCCGTACAAGAGATCGGCATAGGCGGCGCGCACGGCACCGAGGAGAACTTTGTCCCGCACCGGCCGCCCGTTCACAAACAGATACTGCGCGAGCGAATTCGCGCGCGAGAAGGTGGGGAGCCCGGCAATGCCGGAGATGGAAATACCTTCGCGCTCGCCTTCGACGGGCACGGCGTTTTCGCGGAGATCCGCGCCAATGACATCGGCGATGCGCGCGAGCCTCCCCTCGGCATCGTTTTTTTGCGCGGCGTAGGTGATGGGCGGGCGATCCTCGGCGGCGAGCACGAAGGTCACGTCGGACCGCGCGAGCGCGAGGCGGCGCAGCGCTTCGACCGCGGCTGCTACTTCAGCGCGATCGGATTTCAGAAATTTCAATCGCGCGGGCGTGGCGTAGAAGAGGTCTTGCACTTCGATGCGTGTGCCTTCGCCGAGCGCCCCGGGCTTCACCGCCTGCTTTTTGCCGCCATCGACCACGATCTCGACGGCGTTTGGCGAGCCCGCGAGCCGCGTCGCGATCGAGAGCTTCGCCACGGCGCCGATCGAGGGCAGCGCCTCGCCGCGAAAACCCAATGTGGAAACCGCATGCAGATCGTCGCCGGGAAGCTTCGAGGTGGCATGGCGCTCGACGGCGAGCGTCAAATCCTCGCGCGACATGCCGCTGCCGTCATCGGTGACGCAGATGAGTCGCCGTCCGCCGCCCGAGAGCACGACCTCGATTCGCCGCGCACCCGCATCGAGGGCGTTTTCGACCAGCTCCTTCACGACGGAGGCGGGCCGCTCGACGACCTCGCCGGCGGCGATGCGGTTGATGACCGACTCGGATAGTTGGCGAACGGGCATAAGGCGACCCTGAACGACTCAAGGTTCGGAATCTAGCCGTTAGCGCCTATCTGCGACAGACATGGGGGCTCGTCCCCGCTGTGCACAGTCTATTTGCCGGCGAGGTATTTCTTGGCGAGGATTTTCCCCTCCTCCACTGCCGGCTGGTCGAACGGATCGACGCCGAGGAGCCGAGCGGCGATGATCGTCTCCAGCATAAAGTGCATCAACAGCGCGCCAAGCGCGCGCTCATCGAGCTTCTCCACGTGCATCGTGCGTACGGGGCGCCCGTTCTTCGCCAGCGTATCGGCGGTGGCACGGCCCTGTGCCGCGACAAGATCGCCAATGCGGCGGCCGCCGAATTCCGGCTCGCCAACGGCTTTGGCAAGCGACTTATCCAGGCGCGGACCGCGACCAGCAACACTGGTCGTAATGATCGTGAACAACTTATCGCGCGGTCCCGCGAGGTAAAGCTGCAGCTGGCTGTGCTGGTCGACCGGACCGAGTGCTGCGACCGGTGTCGTGCCCTTGCCGCCTTTGCCGAGGCTTTCGGCCCAGAGCTGCACCCACCATTTGGTGAAGCGCTCGAGCCGGTCGGCATAGGCCATGTTGACGGCGATCGATTTTCCACCTTCGCCGGCGGCAACGGAAAGGGCCGCACCTATCGCGGGCGGAAATTCTTTCGCGAGCTTACCGGCGAGAAGCGGCGCCAGCGCCTCGCGCGCACCGGCGCGGATCGCCTTCCCATTGAGGCCGAGCGCAAGCGCGGGCAGGAGACCGACATTGGAAAGCACAGAGTAGCGGCCGCCGACGCCGGTGTCGTGATCGAGAACAAAGCAGCCATGGCCCTGCAACAGCTCGCGTAACCCGTTGCGCTTGCCGGCACGTGCAGGCTCGGAAAGGCCGATCAGGTGGTTTGCGATCCGCTTTGTGAGCTTCTCCCGCTTGAGCGCATCGATCACGGCGATCGTCTGCATCAGGGTTTCGCCGGTGCCGCCGGATTTCGAGATCGCGACAAAGCGCGTCGCTTCCAGCGGCACGCGTTTCAAAAATGCTTCAAAAGTGATAGGATCAAGATTATCGAAGAAGTGCGCGCGAGGCTTGCCGTGTAGCGATCCAAGCCCCGGCACTGCGTAATCCGCGAGTTGCGCGAGCGTCTGGCCGCCGAGGCTCGATCCGCCGGTGCCGAGAAAAACGATGTCGCTCGCCTTGGCAAAGTTTTTCACCGCCTGCTTCAGCGGTGCGAAGTCGTCGGACTTCTCCGGCAAGCGCAGGAGCGGCAACGAGCCGCTTCGATGCGCCTTGCGCAGATTTTCGAGCTCGCCCTCGGCGTGCGCGAGCAGCCGGGCGAAGGCCTGATCGTCGACGCCGCCCTCGCCGATCCGGCTCTTGAACGCGCGCTCGATCGAATGGGTGTAAGGCATCAGTTCCTCATGCTCGCGCGGCCATACGCGCCGCCCGCTCGCGTCCCACGGCCTCGCGCTTCGCCACCAACGACGCGGCGATGACGACGAGGGTTACCGCCGCGATGAATACGCTGCAAACGGCGTTGATCTCCGGCGTCACGCCGAGCCGTACTTGGCTATAGATTCGAATCGGCAGCGTCGTGGCACCAGGTCCGGTCGTGAAACTCGCGATCACCACATCGTCGAGCGAGAGCGTAAAGGCAAGTAGAAAACCCGCGATGACGGCCGGCGCGATGATCGGCAACGTGATCGAAAAGAACGTCTTGAGCGGCGGCGCGCCGAGGTCCATCGCCGCTTCCTCGATGCTGCGGTCGAAACTCACGAGCCGCGCCTGCACGATCACCGCGACGAAGCAAAGCGTAAAGCTGAGATGCGCGAGCATGACCGTCCAAAATCCGCGCTCAAGGTCGAGCGCCACGAACAGAAGGAGAAGCGAGAGCCCGGTGATGACTTCGGGCATCACGATCGGGGCATAGACTAGCCCCGCGAACAAGGTGCGGCCGGGAAACCGGCCCCTACGAACGAGCGCGACCGCGGCGAGCGTACCGAGGACGGTGGCGAGGCTCGCCGAGACGAGTGCCACTTTGAGCGTCACCCAGACGGCATCAAGCAATTGCTGATTGTCAAGAAGCGATCGATACCAGCGCGTGGAAAAGCCGCCCCATACCGCCACCAGCTTTGAACCGTTGAAGGAATAGATGACCAGGAGCACGATCGGCACATAGAGAAAGGCGAAGCCGAGGAATAGCGAAACGACATTGAAGAAGCTCAAGCCTTTGCGCATGGGCTCACCTTGCTTCAAGCGATCGCGCTTCGGCGCGCTGGTAGATCAGGATCGGCGCAATCAGCACCATCAACAACACGATGGCGGCCGCCGAGGAAACGGTCCAGGAACGGTTGACGGAAAATTCGGTCCACAACGTCTTGCCGATCATCAAGGTTTCCGAGCCGCCCATGAGATCGGGAATGACGAACTCGCCGACCGCCGGGATAAAACACAGGAACGAGCCCGCGATCACGCCCGGCAGCGACAGCGGAAAGGTCACGCTCCAGAAGGTGCGAAGCGGCGGCGAGCCGAGATCGCTTGCCGCTTCCAGCAGCGCATGATCCGTCTTTTCGAGTGCTGCATAGAGCGGCAGCACCATGAACGGCAGGTAAGAATAGACGATACCGATATAGACGGCGGTGTTGGTGTAGAGAATCTCGACCGGCCGGTCGATCGCGCCGAGCAGCGCAAAAAATTCGCGCTCGTAAATATCGAGCGAGAAATCGGAGATCGCGGTGACGTCGCTGAAGCGTTTCGTTACGTTTTCAAAACGAATGAGCGGACGGCTGGTGGGATCGCTCCACGGCGCGAAGGCGCGGCGTACGGCGCCAAGGCTCTTCGGCGATTTCGCAATGAGGCTCATGATCGCTGGCTCTTGGTGCGCGCGACGGCGTCGCGCCAATGCAGAAGCGAGTCCGCGCGCGCGTTCGAATCGATCATCGGTAAAAATCTCCGCTCGAGCCGCCAGAGCTTCTCTAGCTCGTTGAGGTCGGGATAGATTCCGGCGGCGAGGCCGGCAAGGTAAGCAGCACCCCGCGCGGTCGTCTCGGTCGCGACCGGCCGGTCGATCGGCGCGTCGAGAATGTCGGCGAGGAACTGCATGGCAAGATCGCTATTCGCCATGCCGCCGTCGACCCGGAGCACGGTGCCCCCATGCGCGCCCGCCGGCCAATCCGCGCGCATGACATCGAGCAGATCGGCGGTTTGAAAACCGACGCTCTCGATCACCGCACGCGCGAGTTCCGCGGCACCGCTTCCACGCGTAAGGCCGAAAATCGCGCCGCGCGCTTCCGCATCCCACCAAGGCGCGCCGAGGCCGGTGAAGGCGGGAACGAGGATAACGCGCTCCTTAGGGTCGGCTTTCGCCGCGAGCGTATTCACCTCTTCCGCCGAGCGAATGAGCCCCATCGCGTCGCGCAGCCACTGCACCGCGGCACCGGCGATGAAAATCGCGCCTTCGAGCGCATAGGCGCGCTTGCCGCCGATCTGATAGGCGATGGTAGTGAGCAGCCGGTTAGTAGAGCGGATCGGTGAATCGCCCGTGTGCAACAACGCGAAGCAGCCGGTGCCGTAAGTCGCCTTCATCATGCACGCCTTGACACACGCCTGGCCGATCATCGCCGCCTGCTGATCCCCGATGGCGCTCCGGATCGCAATTGGCGCACCGAAGAGCGATTTCTCCGTCATGCCGAAGTCCCCGGCAGAGTCGCACACTTCAGGAAGAATGGCGGCGGGCACGCGAAAGAGACGGAGCATTCCCTCGTCCCAGTGTGCGCTCTTCAAATCAAGCAGCAGCGTGCGCGAGGCATTGGTCGCGTCGGTGGCAAATACTTTTCCGCTGGTGAGCCGCCACAACAGAAACGAATCGATCGTGCCGAAAGCGAGCCTGCCCGCTTCCGCGGCGGCGCGGGCGCCGCTCACGTGGTCGAGCTTCCAGGCGATCTTGGTGGCGGAAAAATAGGGATCGATCAGAAGCCCCGTGCGCTCCGAGATCGCTTGCTCATGGCCCTCGCTTTTCAGCCGCGCGCAGACATCGGCCGTGCGCCGGTCCTGCCAGACGATGGCGCGGTGGACAGGCTTTCCGGTGGCGCGGTCCCAGATCACCGTCGTTTCGCGCTGATTGGTGATGCCTATGGCGGCGATATCGACGGCGGAGAGGCGCGTTTTATTGAGCGCTGCGCGAACGGTCGCGACCACGCTTTGCCAGATTTCCTCGGCGTCGTGCTCGACCAGGCCCGGCGCCGGATAATGCTGGGTGATCTCCTGCTGCGCGGATGCCACCGTCTGCAAGGAGCGGTCGAAAACGATCGCGCGCGTCGAGGTTGTTCCCTGATCGATCGCGATGACGTGGGCCTTCATCGCGTTCATTCCGCCGCGGCTTGTTCCGGCGGACCCGAACGGAATGTGGCCTCAAGTGCTGCGATTTCCGCCGCGCTCGCGGCGAGACCCAATTTTGTGCGGCGCCAGAGCACGTCGTCGGGCGTCCGCGCCCATTCTTCCTTGCGCAGATAATCGAACTCGGCGCGGTGAAGATTTCCGACGATCGTCGGGCCCAGATCTTCGATGCGCTTCGTCTCGGCGACGATGCGCCATGCGCGCGAGCCATAGGAGAACGCGAGCCGGTGCACGTGCGCGCTCGCGAGATAAGAATGACGGGCGGTGATCTCCGCGATCAGCCCCTCGACGCCCTCCGGGCCGAGATCGCCGCCGGGAAGCGGCTCCCCGCCGGTCCAGGGCTTTTGCATGATCAGCTTGTGCTTGAGTTTCGCGAGCACCGCCTCGGCCAAGCGGCGATAGGTGGTGAGCTTGCCGCCGAGCACGGAAATGAGCGGCGGCTCGCCATAGCGTCCGCCGACCTCAATGGTGTAATCGCGCGTGAGGTCTTCGGCGTCGGTCGCACCGTCGTCGACCAGCGGCCGCACGCCGGAAAAACTCCACACGAGTTTCGACGGCTCGACCGGCGCCCGAAAATAGCCGCCGGCGACACGGCAGAGATAGAGAATCTCGTCGGCACTCGCGGAGACCTGGCCCGGATCGCCGGTGAAATTCGTGTCGGTCGTGCCGATCAGCGTATATCGATCCTGGTAGGGAATCGCGAAGACAAGACGACCATCGTCGCCTTGCAAGAGATACGCCCGTTCATGCGCATGCACGCGCGGGACGACGATATGACTGCCCTTGGCGAGCCGGATCTTGGTGCGTGCGGGTAAGCGAAGAATGGTCTCGTTGACCCGCGCCACCCACGGCCCCGCGGCGTTGACGAGTGCGCGCGCTTTCACGATTTCCCGTTGGCCGCCCCCTTGCAGCACGAGCTGCCAATATTCGCCTTCGCGCCGTGCCGCCACGAGCCGCGTGCGCGGACGGATCTTCGCGCCCTTCTCGCGCGCGCCGATCGCATTCGCGATCACCAGGCGGGAGTCGTCGGCGACGCAATCGGAATACTCGAAGCCGGTGTGAAAGCCGGGCTTTAACGGCACGCCGGCCGGATCGTCGGCCAGATCGAGAACGCGCGTCGCCGGCAGCACCGTGCGCCCGCCGATATGATCGTAAAGCCAGAAACCGGCGCGCAGCATCCAGACCGGCCGCTGGCCGGTGACGTGCGGCAGGATAAAACGCATCGGCCGTACGAGGTGTGGTGCCAGCCCGAGCAATTTTTCGCGCTCGGCAAGCGACTTTCGCACGAGCGAAAAATCGTAATGCTCGAGATAACGGAGCCCCCCATGGATCAGTTTGGTCGAGGCGGACGAGGTCGCGCCGCCAAGGTCGCCTTGCTCGACCAGGAGTACCGTAAGTCCCCTGCCCGCCGCATCGCGGGCGATGCCGCAGCCGTTTATTCCGCCGCCGACAATCGCAAGATCATAGTCGGCCATTACGCTTCCCCAGGCGGCGCTTTCCTACTTTCGTCGAGCCCCATGCTGAACGATCGGAACGCGTTTCACAATCTGTTACTCATTGTCACGCTAGCGTGACTAATCTCGCATAAATAAAAGAGATTTCCTCCATTCCGCCGCAAAAAATACCTATGTAAGTTTTGTTCACCCCTCTAAGTTATTGTCTTGTCATGCCTGCCCCCCGCCTCCTCGTTGTCGAAGGAAATACCGCCGAGGGGCGTGAGCGTCAGATCGCCGCCGGAGGAGTGGCGGCAAGCGAGGGCTACGCCCGGCTCCTGGGCGAGCTTTGGCCGGGAGCCGCCGTCGATATCTGCTTTCCCTCCGATCCGGGCGCCAACTTGCCCGATGGCGCCGGCCTCGAAAGCTATGACGGCGTCGCGATCACGGGCTCAGCACTCCACATTTATGACGGCGGTCCCGCCATCAAGCCGCAGATCGAACTCGCGCGCAGCGTTTATCGCTCGAAGACGCCGATGTTCGGCAGTTGCTGGGGGCTACAGGTGGCGACTGTCGCGGCCGGTGGCACCGTCCATCGCAACCCGCGCGGGCGCGAAATCGGATTTGCCCGCCGCATCCGCGTCACCGAGACGGGCTTCAAGCATCCGCTCTACGAGAAGAAGCCGCCCGTGTTCGAGGCGCTTACCGTCCACCTCGACGAGGTGGAGGCATTGCCGCCGAAAGCGGAGGTGCTTGCCGCTAACGAGCACTCCGGCGTGCAGGCTGCGGAAATTCATTACGAAGGCGGCGTCGCCTGGGGCGTGCAGTACCATCCCGAATATAACTTCAAGGATATTTCGGCAATCCTGAAGCGGCTCGACGGACAGCTCGTGACCGAAGGCTTCTTCGCGAGCGACAAAGACGCTTCGCAATTCATCGCCGATATCGACCAGCTTTATCAGGAGCCGACCAATCGCCGCCTGACCTGGCGCCACGGTATCGACGGTGCGATCACGCAACGCGAGATTCGCGTCACCGAGATCAGAAATTGGATCGAGCTGAAGGTGAAGCCGACGCGTTCCGCGCGCGGGCGCGGTCGTCCGATCGAGGTCAAGCCGGCTTAGAGCGCGTCGCTTTAGATTGGATCAGCGCGTCCCTGACATTTTACTTCGAGCATGATCTTTTCCGAAAACCGGTTCCCACTTTTCGGGATCATGCTCTAATTCACCCGTTCAATCGCGAGCGAAACGCCCTGGCCGACGCCGACGCAGAGCGTCGCGAGCGCGAGCTTGCCGCCTCTTTCTTCGAGCGCATGCATCGCGGTCCCGGCGATGCGGGCGCCCGTCATGCCGAGCGGATGGCCGAGCGCGATGCCACCGCCGTGCGGATTGACGTATTCGGCCTCCTCCGGAATCCCGAGCTGGCGTAACACCGCCAGCGCCTGGCTCGCGAACGCTTCGTTCAATTCGATCACGTCGAATTTCGAGATCTTGATGCCGAGGCGCGCGGTGAGCTTTTCGGTCGCCGGCACCGGGCCGATCCCCATGATGCGCGGTGGCACGCCGGCCGACGCCATGCCGAGAATGCGCGCCCGCGGCTTGAGACCGTAGGCTTTGACGGCGGCTTCCGAAGCGATAATCAGCGCGCAGGCGCCGTCATTGATGCCGGCGGCATTGCCCGCCGTCACCGTGCCGGGATTACGAAACGGCGTTTTGAGCTTGGCCAGTCCCTCGAGCGTCGTATCGGCGCGCGGATGCTCGTCGCGCTCGACCTTCACCGGGCCGTTCTTGCCGCCCAGCACTTCGACCGGCACGATTTCCTCGGCGAAGAAGCCGCTCTTTTGCGCCGCCACCGCGCGCTGTTGCGAGCGCAGCGCAAACTTGTCCTGATCCTCGCGCGAAACCTGAAATTCCTCGGCGACGTTCTCGCCGGTTTCCGGCATCGAATCGACGCCGTATTGCGCTTTCATCAGCGGATTGATGAAGCGCCAGCCGATCGTAGTGTCGTAAATTTCGGCGCTGCGCTGGAAGGCTTCCGTCGCCTTGCCCATCACGAAAGGTGCGCGCGACATCGATTCGACGCCGCCCGCGATCGCAAGCTCCATCTCGCCCGCCTTGACCGCGCGCGCGGCCTGGCCGACGGCTTCCAATCCCGACGCGCAGAGCCGGTTCACCGTAACGCCAGGCACCGACGCGGGCAGGCCCGCGAGCAAAAGCGCCATGCGTGCGACGTTACGATTATCCTCGCCCGCCTGGTTGGCGCAACCGAAGAAGACGTCGTCGATCTTCGACCAATCGACGGATTTGTTGCGGGCGATCAGCGCCTTGAGCGGGATCGCCGCAAGATCGTCGGCGCGTACTTTCGAAAGCGCGCCGCCGTAACGTCCGATCGGCGTGCGGGCGAAGTCGCAAATGAAGGCGTCTCGAAGATCGGTCATGATCCGCTCCTTCAGGCCGCTTCGCCGTGGGCAGCCTTGGTACGCGCCTGCAATTCACGCAGCACTTTCAGCTCTTGCGCGGTCGGCGCGGGCGTCACCGCTACTTTATCAGCAAATTTAATCCGCCAGCCGGTGGATTCAATGACCTTTTCGCGCGTGACACCGGGATGAAGCGAGACCACGGTCAACTCCTTGCTCTTTGCGTCCGGTTCCATGACGCAAAGATCGGTCAGTACCTTTGTCGGCCCCGCTGTCGTGACGCCGTGCTTGGCGCGGTCGTCGCCGCCCTTGCCGTGACCGAGCGAGGTTACAAAGTCGATCTTTTCGACGAAAGCGCGCTTCTTGTGGCTCATGGTGATGAAGATTTGGCCGCAGCTGGTCGCGATTTCCGGCGCGCCGCCGCCGCCGGGCAGCCGCACCTCGGGCTTTTCATAAGGGCCGACGACCGTGGTGTTGAGATTGGCGAATTTGTCGATCTGCGCGCCGCCGAGAAAGCCAGTGGTGACGCGGCCGCCCTGAAGCCAGTAGCGAAACATCTCGGGCACCGAAACCGTCACCAGCGCGGTCTCGCACAATTCGCCATCGCCGATCGAAAGCGGAAGGATGTTGGGCTTGGTTTCGATGGTGCCAGATTCGTAGATCAGCACGATATCCGGCGCATGCGTGAGGCGGGCGAGATTGCAGGCCGCCGACGGCGCGCCGATGCCGACGAAACAGACGTCGTTGTTGGCGAGCGCGCGGGCGGCGGCGATCGTCATCATCTCGGCGGGGGTGTAATTCATGCTCATCGCTCTTTGCTCATGCCGCTTTCTTCGCATGGACCGCGAATGCGTCGGGGTCCTTGCGTAACACGTGCTCGCCGATCCAGACGCGGAACGAATCCCGGTCGCGCGAAATCGCGTCCCATTTTTTATAGAACGCATTATCGCGCTTGTAGTAGCCGTGCGCATAGGAGGGATGCGCGCCGCCGGGCACGTGCACGACCGCGCTCACCGTCCAACCCGGCAGGATCACCGCGTTCGGCAAATGCGGCTCGAGCGTATCGACGATTTCCTCGACCGTAACGATCGAACGCTTGGCGGCGAGCACCGCCTGTTTCTGCACGCCGACGATGCCTTCGAACAGCACATTTCCCCTGATGTCGGCTTTCTGCGCGTGGACGATCGCCACATCGAGCTTAAGCGCGGGCACCGCGGCAAGCTTCTCGCCGGTGAAGGGACAGGTGATATCCTTGATGTTCGGATTGACGCGCTTGAGTTCCGCGCCGCGATAGCCGCGGAAGACGGCGAATGGCAGCCCCGCCGCACCGGCGTCGAAGGCGTTAGCCATGGCGGCGTGGCTGTGCTCTTCGATCGTGATTTTGTTCGGCCAGCCGTTTTCGTGCGCGTCCCTGAAACGGGGCAGCGAGCCGACGCCCGGATTGCCGCCCCAGAAGAAGACGACCTTTTCCGCGCAACCCATGCCGATCATCTGGTCGTAGATGAGATCCGGCGTCATGCGGATGAGGTTCAAGCGCTTGCGTCCCTGCCGGATCACCTCGTGGCCGGCGGCGAACGGAATGAGGTGGGTGAACCCTTCCATCGCAACGATGTCGCCATCTTTGAGATTGTCCTCGACCGCTTGGGCAAGCGAGAGAATGGCCGCCATTCAGCTACCTCGAACCCTGGAGATTTTTACGTTCCCGCCGACAGCGGACGCCAGTTTCATGCTTTTCAAGCATGGCCCAGCGCAGTCAAGCAAGCCAAGGCGGGTGGAACGACTCCAGGATTCAGGAGCTTCCTCAAGGCCTTGAGCACGGTTCGTTTTCAGCCGGAACCATTTTCAGTATTCGGGGGTTACATCGTTCGGTCTGGGCCCAATTCCACGGCCAATATCTGCAAATTCGCAGGGTAATCCTCGTTCACTGGTTGAAAGTAGTTGTTGGTTGAACGCGATAACCGAAGGCCCGCTCATGGACCAGCCTCTGTTTCGTCTCCCCGCAATCGACCCCATTGAACAGCCCGATTTTGTCACCGCGCTCGCGCGCGGGCTCGAGGTCATTCGCACTTTCGGCGCGCATTCGAACCGCATGTCGCTCGCCGAGATCGCACGGCGGGTCGAATTGCCGCGCGCCACCGTGCGGCGCTCGCTGATCACGCTCGAGACGCTCGGCTATGTCGAAACCGACGGCAAAACGTTCATGCTGACGCCGCAGATATTGTCTCTCAGCCATTCGTATCTGATGTCGATGCCGGTGACGCGTGCCGTTCGGCCTTATCTCGAAAGAATGTCCTCCCTGTTCAACGAGACTTCTTCCGCCGGGATCCTCGATCACGACGACGCGGTCTTCCTGGCGCGGGTTCCGGTGCGGCGTGTCTCGATCGAGAACGTGCCGGCGGGAAGCCGGATTCCCGCCTACTGCACGTCGATGGGACGCGTTCTGCTCGCCGCCCAACGCGACGAGGTGATCGAGGAATATCTCGCGCGCATCGAGCCTCACGCCTACACGCCCCGCACAATCACCAATCCCGCGAAAATCCGCGACGCGATCCTCAAAGCGCGGACCGCTTCTTATTCAATCGTCGAAGAAGAACTCGACGCGGGCGTGGTCGCGATTTCCGTCCCGATCAAGGACGCCATCGATCGCACGGTGGCGGCGCTCAGCATCGTGAGCCACGTCGATCGCTCGACCAGCAGCCAAATGGTCGACCGATTTCTTCCGTTCATGCGCGACGCCGTGAAGGAATTACGCGCGCAACTCGTTTGAGGTTTGAGCCCGCCCTGCCTCGGCATAAGGCCGCCTTCAAGCGAGTTGGCAGGGCGTGCCGTGCGGGGCATAATCCGCCCGGTTCTTCTCCCCGCTGCCGGTATGATGCGCGGATTGCAGAAGATCGTCGCCGCGGGCCGGCGCTCTAAGGAAGATCGAGCATGAATGCACCCATCGTGCGGCTCACGAGCCTTGCCCATGGCGGCGGCTGCGGATGCAAGCTCGCGCCCTCGGTCTTGCAAGAGCTTCTCGCCGGCCATCCCGCGGCCGCGCCCTACCGAGAGCTTCTGGTCGGCACCGAGACCGGCGACGACGCGGCGGTGTGGCAACTCGACGACAAGACCTGCATCGTCGCCACCACCGATTTCTTCATGCCGGTGGTCGACGATCCGCACGATTTCGGCCGCATCGCGGCCACCAACGCGATTTCCGATATCTATGCCATGGGCGCGAAGCCGATCATGGCGCTCGCGATCCTCGGCATGCCGCTCGACAAGGTTCCGATCGAGGTGGTGCGCGAGATTCTGAAAGGCGGTGCCGCGGTTTGTGCTGCGGCCGGAATCCCGGTGGCGGGCGGCCATTCGATCGATGCGCCCGAGCCGATTTACGGGCTCGCGGTGATCGGCGTTTGCCGCCCCGAGCAGGTGCGGCGAAACCGCACCATGCGGGCCGGCGACGCGCTGATTCTCACTAAGGCGATCGGCGTCGGAATTTATTCGGCAGCACTCAAGAAAGGCGAGCTTGGCGGTGACGGCTATGCCGAGATGATCGCTTCGACCACGCTTCTGAACAAGGTTGGCACCACGCTCGCCGACGATCCGGCCGTGCACGCCGTGACCGACGTGACGGGTTTCGGCTTGCTCGGCCATGCGCTGGAGATGGCGCGGGGATCGAAGCTTTCGCTCGTCCTCCGGCTACCGGACCTACCGTTGCTGAAGGAGGCGGAACGCCTCGCCCGGCGAGGATTCATCACCGGCGCTTCCGGGCGGAACTGGTCGAGCTACGATGACGCCGTCGCTTTGCCGAAAGATCTGCCGGACTGGCAGCGCGCGCTTCTCACCGATCCGCAAACTTCCGGCGGCTTGCTCGTCGCCTGCGAGGCGAGCGAGGCGAAGGTGCTGTTGCAGCGGATCGTCGACGCGGGCAATCCGTCGGCACATATCATCGGCCACGCCGAAGCCGGAACGCCCGGCATTCGCGTCTCCGTTTAGCCGCTCCTTACTCCGACCGGTCTTTGTAGGTTTCTGATGCAATCCACTCGCCGAAGGCAGGCCCGATCGCGGCGCCGGTTACGAGGCCCGTGCGCCAGTCGTCGTGCAAAGAGCGCACGATAAGCATCCAGCCCTTGCCGAAGGCGTCTTCGTTCAGTAGTTCGGGCTTTTTCATCAGCGCTTCGTTCTGCGCCTCGACGACGCCTGCGAAGGCGGCGCGCGCCGAGCCGACCCATTTTCCGCACTCGATGGTGGCGAAGGAGCGGCCTTTTTCGAAGTCGCGCCCGAGCCGCTTCGGCGTGAAGACGAGCACCTCGCCGGCGAGCGAAGCCGCGATCGGCGTCATGCCGGCGCGGATTTTTCCACCGGGAAGCGCTTCGTACCAGATTTGATTCTCGACATCGTAAAACAGGTGGTCCGGATATTCCTGGTCCTGCACGCGTGCCACGATACCCTCAATAAGTCAGGACGCGGCATTCGCCGTCCATGATGTCCTGGATCATCGTCGCCGTTCCCATCATGCCCTTGCATTCGGGGATGAGATCGCTCTCGGAAATTTCGAACAGCTCGAGATTGGCCGGGCAGGCCCACAGCCGCGCGCCTTGGTTATGCGCTTCCTTGATCCAGTCATAGACGGTTTTCGGATTGCCGGGCTTGGTGTGGATTTTATCGGCGACGCCCTTGATCATGAGCTTGCCCGCGGTCGCGGTGCAGACGACATCGACTTCGTAATCCATCGCCGCGGCGACCGCTGCGTGATAAAACGGCGCGCCGAGTTCCTCGGCGTTCTTCGGATCGGTGTTGACGAGAACGATGAGGAGCCGCTTGCTCATGCGGGCAGCCTGGCCGCATCGCCGGAGGGCTCGCGAGAAATCTCTTGCGGCTCCTCCCCCAGCACGAACCGATCGGTGCCGAATTCCACGGCGTGGAGTCTTTCGGCGAGCGCCAGCTCGCGATCCAAAGGCGCTTCGCTTGTGATGCGAAGATCGAAGCAATCCGAGATACTTGCGATGAGAGCGCGCTGAACCTCGCCGACGGCCGGCGCGCGCCCCAGGATCGCGGCGATACTTGTCACGCGATGCGCGAGCGCGGCTCCTTCTTTCGCATCCGGCAGGCGGAGGACTTCGGCCATGTCGCGAGGATCAAAATCGACGAGCACCGTGCCTTCGTAGACAAGGGTCGCGCCCTCGAAATAGCCGCTGGCGCCACTGATCTTGCGACCTTCGGCTTCGATGGCGTTGGGCGGGCAGAAACGCGCCGGTACACCGAGAGCGGCAACGCCATCGGCGACCGCGGTACAAATTTTTTCCGCGGCCTCGGCCAAATCCGCCCCGAAGCGTCGTCTTCCGGCGACGATCTCCCAGGAAAGAATGCCCGCATCCATATATACGGCGCCGCCGCCGGTCACGCGCCGGGCAGTCGCGACGCCCTTTTGCCGGCAGCGATCGAGGCGGACTTCGCGGCGAATGTCCTGATTGCGTCCGGCGAGCACGCAAGGCTGGAAGCGCTGAAAGCGAAGCGTATCGGGAATTTCGCCCGCGCCGTGCAGTTCCGCCAGCGCCGCGGTCATGGCGATGTTCCAGCGTGGCGGCCGCAACCCGGTATCGATGACGCGAAGTACGCTCATTGCGCCTGCATCTCCTCGATCTGGAGGCGGCGACCCCATTTGTCGAAGAAATTTCCCTCGTTCATCACGAGCCTGTTTTCGTCGACGCGACTTTCAAGCTCGCGCAGTCGGAGCCGCGCGGTCGGATTGTCGAGCGGGCCGCCATCCGTCGCGGTAACCGGAAAAAAGCAAGCGCCGCTCCAGTCACGCCCCGAGCCCGCGAACAGCACGGTGATTTCACCCCAATCGAACTCGTCGCCGATCACGTTGAAATAGGTCGAGCAGAGCGGAACGACCGCGGGCTCAACAATTTGGACGAGGATGACAAGCGCGGTGAAGGCGCCGGTCTCGGTGAATTCGTCGGCCACCCAGCGGTCGAAATCGGTGGCCGGGGCTTTGGTCTCAGAAATCGACACGCGGCGTCTCCGGAATGTAGTGCTCGAACAGGACCCAGAATGGCACGTCGTGCGTTTCACCGTACCATGTCTCGAAATTCGCGAGCGCCTTGCCGATGTCGGGCAGCGGCTCGTCTTTTTTCGGTTCGGGCGGCGCGAGGTTCGCGAACATCGCCGCTGCCACCGGCGCGAGACGCGCGAGCACGTCCGTGCGCGCCTCGCTGTCGCTCGACCAGCCCAGCTTCGCCCGCACGACCGCAAGCGCATTGGCGACCGCGATCTCCTCGCTTTCCGCGGCGGCGGTGGCGTCGGCCAGCGCTCGCATGAAATTGAGCCGGCGATAGGCGAAGGCGCGCTCGTGCTCGAAATTCTTGATGCGCTCGGAGATTTCGCGGCGAAACGCGGCTTCGGCCACATCTGCCTTTGCCGCAGCCTCCTTCAGCTGGTCGAGAAACGAAGCGGTCGTCAGCGTCATCGTGCGCTCCTGGAAGATGGCGGAAGAGAATGGGAGTCGAACCCACCAAGAACCGACTCGCGGCCCTTCCCGGATTTGAAGTCCGGACGCCCCACCGGGGGCGCTTCCCTTCCGGAATTCGATGTCTCCGCGGGCGGCGTTCCGATCGCCGGCTGGCGAAACAAATCCAGCCGATGCTTGTTGAGACGCCGCAAATCGCCGCGCCGAATGGTCACGCCGTGACGATCGAAGAATTCGAGAATCTGAATCGCGACCTTGCGGCCGTTATCGACGCGGTCGCGAAACTGGGCGGCGCTGAATTCTTCGCCTTCGATTTTCGACGCGAGATCGATCATAACATCGACCATTTCGCCGACCGTGCCGCGCAAAAAGAAATGATCGTGCGCGATCTCGTCGACCCTGCCGATGCGTCCGACGAGCTTCAAAAGGCGCCGCACCTCCGGCTCCGCCACGCTCAAGATGCCGGCAAGGTCGCGCGTCCGCGGCGGGCGAAAGCGTTCAGTGCCGGAAAGTAGCGTACGAGCCCGCCCCCAGGTTTTTTCGTCGGCGGGCGTGAGTTTCACCTCATGCTTCGGCAGCCGGATCCAGGCGCCGTCGAGTGCGACCTCGCCCTGCTTCGCAAGTCCTTGCAGAATCGCTGAAAATGCCGGTGCCGGCACGCGCGGCTCCAACTGCAGGCGCAACCGCTCGAGCCCGATGCCAGGTAGATCCGGATTTTCTCCATGAAACTTTTCGAGCGCCGTCATTAATCCGCGCTTCAAGCGCATGAAGGCGGCCGGCAAAAACGCCAGTATAAAATCCCGCACCGGAACGCGGATCAAGCCGATTCTTTCGGCAATCTCCTCGACTTCTTCGGGCGACAGCACGCGATCGCACGCGAAGGCCGAAAGGTTGGCATAAAACGGCGGACGCCCGAGCAGCGCCTCTAGCGCCTCGCCGGGACCGGCCATTGCATGCGCTTCGAGTTGCGCAATCCGCTCGGGCACTCGGCGCTTGCGCACGGGCGCGCGGAGATCAAGGAAGCGGCCACCGCCGATCGTCCGCTGCGCCGAGGTGTCGCGGATGATAAAGCGATCGCCGGTGGCCGCGGCGATCGGACGATCGAGCACGAGTTGAGCGAAACCTTCCCCGCCGGGCGAGATCGGCTCTTGCAGAAGCACGATCCGCGCACCCACTTCGACAGCCGCGTGATGCAATCGAACCGGCATCCACTGCGTGAGCGCTTTCGGCTCGCGCGCGAGCACTTTCAATCGTGCATCGATCCGGTCGGCCGGCGCGTGCAGTTCGGGGGCAAGCACAACGTTGCCGCGCGCGATCGAATCCTTGGCGATGCTTTCGCCCGTCAAATTGAGCGCGCAGCGTTGTCCCGCCACTCCCCTGCCGGCCGGGCGGTTCTGCGCGTGGATCGAGCGCACGCGCGCGGGGAGACCCGGCGGGCTGACAAGAACCCGGTCGCCGCTCGATATCGCTCCGGAGAGAACAGTGCCGGTTACGACGGTGCCCGCGCCGGGAAGGGTGAAAGAGCGGTCGACCGCGAGCCGAAACCGGCCCTTGGCCGAGCGCGCCGTATGCTCGCGCGCGGCGATCATCAGATATTCGCGGAGCGAATCCACGCCTTCGCCCGTGACGGTCGAAACCGGAACGATATCGGCGTTCGCAAGACCCGTTGTGGCGAGCAACTGCTGGATATCGTTGGCGACTTTCTCGCGCCGGGAGGGCTCCGCGAGATCCACCTTCGTCAGGGCGACGACGCCGCATGTAATCCCGAGGAGGTCGACGATCGAGAGATGCTCGATCGTCTGCGGCATCACGCNNATCACGCCGTCGTCGGCGGCGATGGTGAACAAGACGAAATCGATGCCGGTCGCGCCCGCGAGCATGTTGTGGATGAAGCGCTCATGCCCCGGCACGTCGACAAAGCCGAGGACAGAGCCATCCGCCGCCGGGAAATAGGCAAAGCCGAGGTCGATCGAAATGCCGCGCGCTTTTTCCTCCTTCAGGCGGTCGGTATCGACCCCCGTCAGCGCCTGTACGAGCGAGGTCTTGCCGTGATCGATATGGCCGGCGGTGCCAATAATCATTGGGTGACCTCCGGCAAAGGTGCGGCGGCGCGGCGTTCGGCTTCCGCCACTTCCGCGGGCGACAGAAGCGCACGAGCTGGCTGAAGAAAAGGCGTGGCGAGCGCGCTGCCGCCGCGTTGCGCGCGGAGCAACCATGCGAGCGCCGCCAACCCTTCGCGCGGAACGCCGGCGCCGAGGTAAATGGCGGCACCCAGCATCGCCTGGCCGTCGGTATCGCCGCGCTCGGCGGCGCGCTGCCACCAGTGCGCGGCTGCCGCGGGATCGCGCTCGACGCCGAGCGCGTTGTGATAGATCATGCCGAGCCGCGTCATGGCGGCGGCGATATCCTGCTCGGCCGCGGCGAGCGCCCATCGCCTCGCTTCCACTATGTCGAGCGGGATCGCGTCACCTTCGAGCAGCATCCAACTCAGCATGTCTTGCGCGGGCGCATCGCCTTTTTCGGCGGCGGCGCGATACAATTCGGCGGCGCGCACGTAGTTCTGGTCGACGCCGTCGCCCTTGAAATAGAGCGCGGCGTAATTTCGGAGGCCCACTGCGTCGCCGGCTTCCGCCGAGAGCGAGAGCCAGCGCGCGGCCATCGCGGCATCACGCTCGACGCCCAGACCTTCGGCGAAGCAGGCGCCGATATTATTCTGCGCGCGCGCAATCCCCGCATGCGCAAGCGGACCCCAGATTTCGAGCGCGGCGGCGTAATCGCCGCGAATCGAGGCGTCGTAGGCTGCCGCCATTCGCTCGGCGAGCGGCGGATCGTCTTTCGCGGCGACAGGGGAGACTCGCTTAAGCCCGAACATGAGCCGTCTCCGAAAAAGCGAGCTTGGCGAGGTTTTCAACGAAGCCTTTTTCGTCCTCGAGGCAGCGCAGGTCGAGTACAAGGGATTGATCCTCGATGCGCCCGATCACCGGAAGCGGAAGCCGGCGGAACGCGGCGGCGAGTGCTGCGAGCGCCCGTCCCTCGCCGCGCCCTCCCGAAGGGTGGATCACGAGCGCCGTGCTTTCGATTGTCTCGAGCGGAAGCGAGCCCGAGCCGATCTGGCTCTTGCAGCGCTTCGCTTGCACGGAGAATGCAGCGCCGAGGCGAGACGAAACGGCAGGCACAAGGCGAGACGCCAGCGACTCGATCTCCGGCAAGGGCCGCGCGAGCAAGCGCAATGTCGGCAGGCGCGCGGCCAATCGATCCGGATCGCGGTAGAGCCGGAGCGTCGCTTCGAGTGCGGCGATCCTGATTTTGTCGAGGCGAAGCGCGCGTTTCATTGGATTGCGGTTGATCATCTCGATCAATGCCTTGCGGCCGACGATGAAACCGGCCTGCGGGCCGCCGAGCAATTTGTCGCCGGAGAAGGTGACGAGATCGGCGCCTTCCTTCACCGCTTCCGCAACCGTCGGCTCGTGCGCGATGCCGAAGCGCGAAAGATCGATGAGCGTGCCGGAGCCGAGATCGTTCACCAGCGGAATTTTACCCGCGCGCGCGATCGCCGCGAGATCGCGCGGCGAAACACCGGCGACGAAACCCTGGATGCGGTAATTCGAGGTGTGCACTTTCAACATAAGCCCGGTTTTCGGCCCGATCGCGGCGATATAGTCCTTCTTGTGCGTGCGGTTGGTGGTACCGACCTCTTTCAGCTTGGTGCCGGCGCGGCTCATGATTTCCGGCATGCGGAAGGCGCCCCCGATTTCGATCAGCTCGCCGCGCGAGACGATCGACTCTTTTCCCTTGGCGAGCGTGTTGAGGACGAGCATGACCGCGGCGGCGTTGTTGTTGACGGCCGTCGCATCCTCGGCGCCGGTGAGTTCGCACAGAAGGCCGCGCAGATGGTCGTCGCGCTCGCCACGCTTGCCGCCATCGAGATCGAATTCGAGCGCGACGTATTCGCGCATTGCCTTCGTCGCGGCCGCGACCGCTTCTTCGGCAAGCAGCGCGCGCCCGAGATTGGTGTGCAGGATTGTGCCGGTGAGGTTGAAAATCGGCTTCAGTCTCGGCGCGGCTTCAGCATCGAGTCGCGTTAGCGCGGCGGCGGCAAAATGATCGGCGTCATGCGCGGCCGTTTCCGCCTTGCCGTTTTTTCGCGCCTCAGTGAGCGCGCCGCGTACGGCGGATACGACCGCCGACCGGCCGAAACGATCGACCGCAAGGCTTGCTGCTTCCGCCCGCATTACTTCGTCGACTGAGGGAAGGTTGCGGAGTCGCGCCAATGTTTCGGTTCGCGCCATCCTTCGCGCCCTCAATATCCAAGCAGGAAGGGGTTGACCCCGCCGCGGCGATAGCCAGCCTCCCGCACCAGGAGGTCGAGGCCGAGCGAAGCAACGTCGTCGGCGACCGGCTCCAGCGCCGGATCCTTCAGCTGGTAAAGAATCTTCACGTAGCTTTTGCATGAGTCGCAAATCTCGGCTTTCACCGCCTCCGGCCCGCCGTCGATCTCCTGATAGGAGATACCCGCCGTCGAAGCGCAGATCGTGCATTTGATGCGGACATAGTTCCACAGCGTGCCGCAAAGCGAGCAGGCGCAGAAACGCGTGCCGTGCGCGCGCGGCCAGCCGACGACCATCGACGAGACCGGCGGCGCGCCGCAAGCGGGGCAGGCACCGTCGCCGACCGGAACGAGCCGCTTGTCGTCGAGCCGCGTCGCGAGGCGGGCGAAATGAAGCTGCATCGCTGCCGCGGCATAAACGTGATCGGCGAGATGCTCCACCGGAATCGAGTCGGCGAGCACGTTGCGGATCATGGCGTCGCGCTGAGCCGCATCGGCGCCGGCCACGCGCGCAAGCGCCTCGGCGGCGGCGGCGGGCTTTTCGATCGCCTCCGCGAGCCCGAGGAGACGGCCGAATGTCGCGTCGAATTCCGCGCTCGCGGTAAAGCGGTTGCGGTCTAAGGGCGGCATGTTGAACTCGCGCGCGCGCGCAATGGCGTCGGCGGGCGGCAGTTCCGGCTCGAGCGCGCCGTCTTGCGCCTTGTGCTGCGCCTCGCAGAGTGCTGCGAGAAAAAGGAGATAGGACGCGAGCGGATGGTTGGAGGCGAGCGCCGCGAAGCGCTCAGCACGCTCGGCAAAGATGCGGCTCGGATCGGGAAGCCGGACGAAGGGGGGTTCTGCAACCTCGCCGATCGGAACCGGGTCGTGTCGGGGAGGGCCGGCTTTACTCATTACGAAACCTCACGAACCACACGGGCCACGTGGCGGGTAAAGTAGCCTGCCGGTTTCCCGGCAGGCAACCAATATTCGTTACGATTTGCGGCCGCCGGTGACGAGCTCACGCAACCATTTGCGATGATGCCGCCAAGCCCAGCCGCCGGTCACCTGTCCGCGAGTCATGGCGCTGATCGTGCCGCGCACCCAGATCGCGGCGTAAACGTGGACGATCCAGACGCAGATCGCCACCACCGCCGCGGTCGCATGTACGAGCACGGCGATGCGCTGCTGCTCGACCGTAAAGACGTTCGAGAAATAGCGATCCCAAATCACGATGCCGCTCGTAATCAGAACGATGATCAAGGCCGACATCGACCAGAACACCATCTTCTGGCCGGCATTGTATTTGGCGACTTCCGGCAGCTTATCCTCGTTGTCCCGGAGCACGTCGCTGATGCGGGCGAGCCAGGTGTTGTCCGCGCCTTCCCAGAGGTTCGCCCGCCAGAAGCGGAGGAAGAGCCCACTGAAGCCGAAGAACAGAACCACCCCGATCCATGGATGGATAAAGCGCGTGAAATCGCCGCCGCCGAACAGAGCGGTGAGGAAAAACAGCGATGGATGGAATAGGGACATACCGGATATGGCGAGGAGCACGAGGCTCGTCGCCGTAATCCAGTGGTTGATGCGGGCGCCGGCGGTGTAGCGGTCGACCGTCACCGGATCGCCCGGATTCACCTTGTCGCCGGGCTCCACATCATAGGGCTTACTCATGACGCGGGCCCCTTGGCGAGTTTCTTCGCATTCTCCTCGTCTTCGGGCTTGACGCGATTGGCGCCGGCAACGACGTAGTGCAATAGGCCAACCGCCGCCGTGATGCCCATGATGGCCATGCCCGCGTATTTCGCCCCGCCCTTCCACAGATTGATGAGCGGACTGATGCGGGGATTGTTGGGGAGCCCCGCGTAGATTTCCGGCTTGTCGGCGTGATGCAACACGTAGATCACGTGCGTGCCGCCGACGCCGGGTGGATCGTAGACGCCGGCATTGGCGTAGCCGCGCGATTTCAGGTCCGTGATGCGGCCCTCGGCCTGCTTCAGCATTTCTTCCTTGGTGCCGAAGCTGATGCAGTGGGTCGGACATGCCTTGGCGCAAGCGGGGCCCTGGCCAACCGCGACGCGGTCGGAGCAGAGCGTGCACTTGTAGGCCTTGTGATCGACCTTGGAGATGCGCGGGATGTTGAACGGGCATCCCTTCACGCAATAGCCGCAGCCGATGCAGTTCTCGTGCACGAAGTCGACGATGCCGTTTGAGTATTTCACGATCGCGCCGGGCGCCGGGCACGCCTTGAGGCAGCCCGGATCCTCGCAATGCATGCAGCCGTCCTTGCGGATCAGCCATTCGAGATTGCCGCTATCGGGGTTGACCCATTCGGTGAAGCGCATGAGCGTGAACGTGTTCGGCGTGAGATCGTGCGGGTTGTCGTAAACCCCCACGTTCACGCCGACTTCCTCGCGCATATCGTTCCACTCGAGACACGCCGACTGGCAGGCCTTGCAGCCGATGCACTTCGACACATCGATGAGCTTGGCGACCGATGCGAGCTTGCGATCGGGCGGAGGCGGAACGGCCGAGGCCGACCGGAGAACGACATCGCGCTCCGTGAGATCGACCTTCGGGCTCTGGACGTTCGGGTTCGGTAGATCCATGTCCGCCTCCCCTACGACACCGGCCCGACGATGGGCTCGATATCGACCAGAAACGCCTTGTATTCCGGCGTCTCGATGTTGGCGTCGCCGACATAGGGCGTGAGCGAATTCGGGCCGAAGCCTTTCTTCGCAGCACCTGTGAATCCCCAATGCAACGGGATGCCGACGATGTGCACTTTCTTTCCGTCGCACGTCAGCGGGACAATGCGCTTGGTAACGACCACCTTCGCCTTCACCGAGCCGCGGTTCGACCACACGCGCACCCAGCCGCCGGACTTGATGCCCTTTTCCTTTGCGAGCTCCTCGCCGATCTCGACGAAGAATTCAGGCTGGAGCGACGCGTTGATCTGGGCGTGCTTGGTCCAAAAGTGGAAGTGCTCGGTGAGACGATAGGACGTCGCCGCGTAGGGGAAGTCCTTGGCGTCGCCGAACTGCTCCATGTCGCCCTTGAACACGCGGGCTACCGGATTGCCGCGAATCTTCGGTGCGATCGGATTGGCAATCGGCGATTCGAACGGCTCGTAATGAACCGGGAACGGTCCCTCACGCATCAGACCGCGGGCGAACAGGCGTGCGGTACCTTCGGCGTTCATGATGAAGGGTCCGACGACGTCGGGCTTCGCGTTCGGCACAATGTCGGGAACGTCGTAGCCCGCCCATTTCGTGCCGTCCCATTCGATCAACTTGCGGGTCGGATCCCACGCCTTGCCGGTGAGGTCCGCCGACGCACGGTTATAGAGAATGCGGCGGTTGACCGGCCACGAGAACGCCCATTTGGAATAGGCGCCCGTGTTGTCGGGGTCCGAGGTGTCGCGGCGGGCCATGTTGTTGCCCTCCTCGTTGAAGCAGCCGGAATAGATCCAGCAGGCGCAAGCCGTTTTGCCGTCGTCGCGGAGCGTGGCGAAGCTCGCCATCTGCTTCCCTTTTTGCAAGAGAAGCTTGGTCGGATCGGTCGGATCCGGCACGTCCTCGAGCACCGAGCCGTTCATTTCCCGCGCCAACTCGGTCGGCGTCGGCTCATTCGGATCCTTGTAGTTCCAGGTGAGGTTCAGGATCGGGTCGGCATAGGCGCCGCCCTCTTTCTGGTAGAGCGCCTTCAGCCGCTGATAGAGCTGCGCCATCATCCAGACGTCGCTCTTCGCTTCGCCTGGAGGCGTGCCGCCCGCCCAGTGCCATTGCAGCCAACGGCCGGAGTTCACAAGCGAACCCTCGTCCTCGGCGAAACAGGTGCTCGGCAGTTGAATGACCTCGGTTTGAATCGAGGCGGTATCGACATCGTTGTGCTCGCCGTGATTTTCCCAGAACCGCGCCGTCTCGGTATCCAACGGATCCATGATGACGAGGTATTTGAGCTTGGAGAGCGCCACCGTGCACTTCTTGCGGTTCGGGAACGACAGCAAGGGATTGAAGCCCTGGCAGAAGTACCCGTTCATCTTGCCCTGAAACATAAGTTCGAAGGCGCGAAGCACGTCGTAGGACGGAACGTCGAGCTTGGGCAGATAGTCGTAGGCGAAGCTATTCTCGGCGGTGGCCGCCGGCCCCCACATCGATTTCTGGAAGCTGACGAAGAACTTCTTGTAGTTTTGCCAGTAGCTCATCTGATCCGGCTTCAAAGGCTTGAAGCCGCGCGTGGACATATACGTATCGAGGCTGACCTCTTTTTCGGTCGGGATCGTGAGATAGCCCGGGATCAGGTTCGACATCAGCCCGAGGTCGGTCAGCCCCTGAATGTTGGAGTGACCGCGCAAGGCATTCATGCCGCCGCCGCGCACGCCGATATTGCCGAGAATCAACTGCAACATCGCCATGGTGCGGATGTTTTGCGAGCCCTTGGAATGCTGCGTCCAACCCAGCGCGTACATCGACGTCATGTACTTATCTTTGGCCGAGGTCTCGCCGACCATCGCGGCAATTTTCGAGAACTTCTCCTTCGGCGTGCCGCAGATGCGCTCGACCATTTCGGGCGTGTATTGCTCAACGTGCTGTTTCAGGAGATTCCAGACGCAGCGCGGATTCTGCAGCGTGTTGTCGGAGACGACGTAGCCGTCGGGACCGATGTCATAATCCCAGGTCGAGCGATTGTAGTCGCGCTTGGTCTCGTCATAACCAGTGAAGAGACCGTCCTGGTAGGTGAAGCCTTCTTTCACGATGTAGGAGGCGTTAGTGAAGGCCTTGGTGTAGTCCCACTGCACCTTGTCGTTCTGGATGCAGTAATTGATGAGGCCGTTCAGGAACGCGATGTCGGTTCCCGGGCGGATTGGCGCGTACATGTCCGAAACGGCGGCCGAACGCGTATAGCGCGGATCGACGACGATCAGTTTCGCGCCGCGGTTCGCCTTCGCTTCGGTAACCCATTTGAAACCGCAGGGATGGCATTCCGCGGCATTGCCACCCATGATGATTACGAGATCCGTGTTCCGAATATCGGTCCACGAATTCGTCATCGCACCACGACCAAACGTTGGGCCCAGACTGGACACCGTGGGGCCGTGTCAGACCCTCGCTTGATTGTCGAACGCCAATATGCCGGCGCTGCGCACGACCTTGTAAGTTGCCCACGCCGTTTCGTTGGTGGACGCCGACGCGGCGAGGAAGCCGGTGGTGAGCCACCGATTGACCGTCACGCCGTCGTTATTTTTTTGGATAAAGTTCTCGTCGCGGTCGTCCTTCATCAGGCGAGCAATGCGATCGAGCGCCTGGTCCCAGGAAATCCGCTCGAACTTGTCCGAGCCGGGCTTGCGCAGCATCGGATATTTGAGCCGCGTCTCCGAGTGGACAAAATCGAGGAGGGCCGCACCCTTCGGGCAGAGCGTGCCGCGATTGGTGGGGTGATCCGCGTCGCCTTCGATGTGGATGATTTCGGCCTTCTCACCCTTCGAAAGGTTGCCCTTCGAATACATGATGATGCCGCAGGCGACAGAACAATAAGTGCAGGTGTTGCGGGTTTCGGTGGTGCCGGCGAGCTTGAAGGGACGGATGGCCGCGGCATAAGCGACTTCAGCATCCCCGAATCCAAGCGCGCCAAGCGTTGT
This sequence comes from Hyphomicrobiales bacterium, assembly GCA_003135415.1. Lineage (GTDB taxonomy): Bacteria > Pseudomonadota > Alphaproteobacteria > Rhizobiales > Xanthobacteraceae > Palsa-892. The sequence goes on along the minus strand of PLBP01000003.1, from coordinate 27,307 downwards.
CCCGGCAAGACCCGCGCCGGCGCCGGTCAGAAACTGGCGCCGCGAGAGTTCCATATTCATCGGACTTCCTCCTGACTCCTCCCCGATAGGAGAGGAACGAACGCAATACGCTCTCCCAAAAATTTTAGGCAGTTCCGAAATGCGAAAAGCGGAACCCCTAAATTAGTACCATTCCAACTTGGATTACATTCCCTGTCAAACAAACAATTTTTTCTATCAAACACACAGTCGGCCGCCGTGATTATGTGCAGCGCAACAAAACTGTACCGGCAAAAAATTCAGTCCTCTGCGACCCATCGGGTCCGTTGACCGGTGGGTGGATAACGAACAGGATTGACGCGTGATCGGCACATTGGCTCCCGAGGCTCGGGGCCGAGAGCTTGGAACGGAAAACGCCCGGGCGCATGAAAGCGCTTTCGTGTCGGTGCAATGGTATGCGCCTGACGATCAACGGCTCTCCGAATTATCAACAGAGAAATTGCTTGTCGCCGCGCTGATTTGCTTCGGCGCGCTTCTTCTTTCTTTAACGACGCTCGCGAACGACGGTCCCATTGCCCAGGCTATTGCCCAGGCCGGCAGGCTCACGCCGAGAGCCGAACCGCAAGTTTGGACCGAGGGCAAACAACCGCTGTTCGCGCTCGATAGCCTCAGTGGCGAAAGCAAAAGCCTCAAGGACCAAAAAGGCCGGGTCGTACTCGTTCAATTCTTCGCGACCTGGTGCGAGCCCTGCCGCGAGGAGATAGCCTCCCTGCAGCGCCTTTCCGAGCGCGCTTCCGCGTGGCCGCTCGTGCTCGCGGTGGATGTCGGCGAAGTCGACATTCGCGTGCAACGCTTCTTCGAAAAGCTGCCGGTCAACTTCCCGGTGCTGCTCGACCGCGACAAGGCGGCGGCGAAAAGCTGGGGCGTCGATCAATTGCCGACGACCTTCCTGCTCGACGCGACACTCACCCCGCGATTCGTGATCGTGGGCGATTTCGATTGGGATCGCGCCGATATGGACAAGCTGATCGCGGAACTGTCGGCGCCGCAAAAACGAAACGGCCCGGGGGCCGGAGGATGACAAACTTTCACTCGAATCATCGGGAGGCAAGCCATGACGATACACAGACGTGATTTTCTCGTGAGCAGTGCGGCCCTCGCCGCGGCCGCAGCATTACCGCGCGCGGCGTGGGCGCAAGCGGCCTTCGCGCCGAAGCCCGGCGACTGGCGGGCCTTCGAGATCGTGACGCGTCTCGAAGTGGCGAGCCAAACCAGCCCCGCGCAAGCGTGGGTTCCGGTTCCGTCGGTGAACGAGGCGGATTGGTTCAAGACCCTCGACAACAAATGGACCACGAACGGCAACGCCGGCCTCGTCCGCGACCCGAAATCCGGGGCGGGTATGGTCCACGTCGAATGGCCGGCGTCGGAGCAGAATCCGGCGGTCGAGGTCACGAGCCGCGTTTCGACGCGCGACCGCGCGGTCGATCTCACAAAACCCGGCAAGGCGGCGCCGCTCCCGGCGGCCGAGCGCAAGCTCTACACCGGCGCGACCCAGCTCATTCCGACCGACGGCATCGTGAAGGAGACTTCCGACAAGATCGTCGCTGGTGCTGCGGCCGCGAGCGATATCGAGAAGGCGCGCGCGATCTACGAATGGATCGTCGACAATACCTATCGCGACGCCAAGGTACGCGGCTGCGGCATCGGCGACATCGCGGCCCTTCTGAAGAGCGGCAATCTTGGCGGCAAATGCGCCGACTTGAACGCGCTGTTCGTGGGGCTCGCGCGCGCGCAAGCGATTCCGGCGCGCGACATCTACGGCATCCGCGTCGCGCCCTCGGCCTTCGGTTATAAGAGCCTGGGAGCGAATTCCGCGACTATCTCCAAGGCGCAGCATTGCCGCGCCGAAGTGCATCTCGCCGGCTTCGGCTGGGTGCCGATGGATCCCGCGGACGTCCGCAAGGTCGTGCTCGAAGAGCCGCCGGGAAATCTTCCCGCCGGCGACGACAAGGTGGTGGCAGCGCGGAAGGCGCTGTTCGGCGCCTGGGAGACGAACTGGCTCGCCTATAATTTCGCGCACGACGTGAAGCTGCCGGGCGCGAGAAGCGGCGATGTCGCCTTCCTGATGTATCCGCAGGCCGAAACCGTGGCCGGCCGGCTCGACTGCCTCGACGCCGATACGTTCAAATACGCGATCACGTCGAACCAAATCGCGGCTTGAAATCCGGCAATAATTTGAAGCGGGCGTCGCGCGAGCGGCGCCCGTCGCTTTTCGCAGGGGCCGCGCGGGCTTAGGATCGCCGGATGGAAGCCGCCAAGGCCGAAAAGGTGCTCGATTTGCGCGGCGTGCGTTGTCCGCACGTGGTGTTGCAGGCGAAGACGGCACTCCGCGACGTGGCGGTGGGGGGAGCGCTCGTGTTAGAGTGCACCGATCCCCTAGTGGTGATCGACGTGCCCCATTTCGTGAACCAGACCGGCCACCGGATCGCGAGCCATGAGCAACGCGGCGATCTCTATATTTTCCGCATCATCAAGCAGAAGTGAGCCCGGAACTTTATTCCCGGCCGCGAATTTTCGTCATGACATTCCGATAAAGAGGCAAACCATGACGCGAATTACAACCATTGCGGCGGCCGCGGCGCTGGCGGCACTTGCGAGTTCGTCCGCCTTTTCCCAATCTTCCGACGAGCCCATGAAACCCGATGCCATGAGCAGCCCCCATACCGGCATGGGCACCACGGGCGACAATGGCGGCAGTACGCAAATCGATCCGGTCGGTAACGGGCCGACCTCGAAATATTATCAGCCGCCGGTCGCGACCGGTCTCGATCTCAAAGGGCCGGCGAAAACCGAAGGGCCGTTCGCGGAGTAATGACGATCCGTCGAAGTTGAAGGCGCTCGCCTAATTTATCGAGCGGCGAGTAAACTCGATTCAAAATATCTAACTTGTCGGTCCCTAAGCCACGGGGCCGCTCGCCGGCTTGCCCATATAGCCGGACATCAAAATCAAACCGGTATCGCGGTCGCGCAATGCGAACAGGAATGGCTTATCGATTACGATCGCCATCTCTTCGACCGGCATCGCGCGCGTTGCAAATACCGCACCGGTCACGGCCGCGGCTTCGGTGCCTTCTTCGCCGAGCTTGAGAAAAGTACGTTGCAATATGCCCGTGATGGTGAGCGGGGCGGCGGCGAGGCCCTCGAATGCGGTTGGAGAAGAGAGGCTTTCGGCAAGGCCCATGGTCTTCAGTGGGCTGAGTAGATCAGCCTGCTCGGTTACGGCAAAGCGCGGCAGCGAGAGCCGCGCTCGAGCGGTCGAGAAGTTCTTGCCGTCGAGCCAATGCGCGACGCTTGCGAACTCGCCCGCCGCAGCCGGCCGATCCGTGGTTGTTAGTGCAACTAGCGAGTAGCGCTTGTGGACGTATGACAAGTCGACCGCCGCGAAGCGGCCTTCCCGGCGGAAGGAGTAGGAAGCCTTTTGTTGCATCATCGGGACTTCGGCGATGCGGTCGAGGCCATGGAACGCTCCCGGTCTCGTGGCAGCCTTGTCAAATTGGCGCTCCCAATCGTCCTTGAAATAGAGCGCATTGAGCGCGACCGCGCCTTTCTCCAGCGGGCCGTCAAGGATCACCGGAATGTGTCCTTTGGTGCGCATCGAAGCCCAGTCATTGATGCGCTTGACGACCGAGAGGTCGGTCACGTCGTCAACGGTGATTTCCGCACCGGCAGCGCGCATCTTGGCAAGCGTCGCCTCGATGGGTCTCGTATTCGCGTCGATCACTAGCGCATTGGCCGCGAGCAACGGCCCGCTATTGTCGCGCAGAATATTGCCGACCAGCACCCGCAAGCTCTCCAGCGTGGCGACCGCGTCGCCATCCTCAAAACCGAGCACGCGGTGGAGCGAAGTGTGCAAATTGGCATCGGCGCCGAGATCGATCAGTGAAAGAACAGCGGCGAGACTTGCCGGCGAGATCACGAGATTGGCGCCGCGCTCGCGCGCCGCGGAAAGACGCTCTAGCAGCCGGAAGGAAAGCCGCGACTGGGCGGCGAGCGTTTGATCCGGCGCGAGCGGCGCGGCAAAAGCGATCCGTGTCGGATCGCAGAGTGCGAGCGCGGCGGTAAAAGTGAGAAAATCTCGACGGCGCATCAGGAATCTCCATTCGTGTCGCCGTCGACATTCACGGCAAACAACGAGGCGGATTTCCGGCGCCTGTGGGGCTGCAACATTACTGATTTTTTAAGTTCGCTTAATATTGCTGGCATTCTGAGTAGGCAAAAAATTCTCACGCATAGGCAATCGCGAGCGTAAAGCCTTGCACGTAATTCGCGCAGTGCGAGATCGGTGCAATGAACCGGGGAAAAAGTGAACCCCCGGCGTGAGGCCCACACCGGGGGTTCGAACGAAGCACTAGGAGGTGAGTGTGCTTGCGTCTATGCCGTGACGATCGCTTAAGCCGCAGCCGAAACTTTGGCGCCCGTCAGTACAGATGCAATCGTCTTCAATATCTGAGAAGCGACCGCGTAAGGGTCGCCCTGTGACTTAGGGCGGCGATCTTCGAGATAACCTTTGTATCCGTTGTTTGCGAAGCTGTGTATGCCAAATCATCTTTTGGCTGGCTTGGCTTCGCCAAGTACCCAAGGCGGACATCCACGACGCGCCATTAACGCGCCGCTTCAAGGCGCGATGCCCGATTCAGTCCCCACAACCGGGTCCGGCAAACTAACTGTGGCGCAGGATTCCAGCCTTCATTGCGAGCGCGCGCCCCGGCCCATATGCCGCGGCGAATAAAAGTCCAGCGGCGAAGGTGAAGTGATCGACGAAGAACCCAAACTCCGCTTGGTTCCCGGCCCAATGCGATGGTCCGTGAAAGGTGAACCCCAGGAACAGCACATAGGCCGCCGCGAGCAGACAGGCTTCGGAAAAATATGCTCCGGTGAGAAAACATACAATGAGGGCAAGCTCAAAGGCGGCGGCGAGCCAGGCAAGCGCGAGTGGCAAGGGAAATCCAGCCGATGCAATGAAGCTCGCTGTCGCACTGATGTCGATCAGCTTGAAGCTGACCGCCATGATGAAGACAGCTGCATAGATCAGCCGTCCTGCAAGAGCGGCGGCGGTTGCCCATCCTGAACCCCGTGAGTTCATTGTCATCGATATCTCCCTCTTGATCGCCGTCCCGCGCCGTTGAGATCATGGACGATTATGTTGCGCGATGTGTTGCTATAAGAATAGGAACTGGTGCCCAGGGCTGAACACCAACTATCCGGGTAACCTAATGAATTACAAGCAATTTTTCGGAAAGAAAAGTTTGCGAGACCAGCAACCGTACCAACACCGAATTTGCAGCCGCCTGCCCCTTTCGAAGGGTGCACGCGACGCGCAGCCCGACAGAAGCCAGCCGATAGGATCGATGCTTGTCATTCGAAGTGCGCGGAATACTTCCCATTTTTTCGAGGGAAATTTCCTCGAGTTTTGTCGAGTAGCCGCCGCCCATCACATTGCCGTCTCGGGGACAGTGGCCGTCCGCCAGCATATCCGCAGGTCTGCATTGATTGTCGGGCGACTCCACCCATTCCCACAGATTGCCGATCATGTCGTAAAGGTCGAATACGTTCGGTGAAAATCGTCCGACAGGCGCGGGCCCCCTACCGTCCCAAGGCGATCCGCAATCCCAGCAATTGGCTTGGTCGAGTTCGACGCGATCGCCCCAAGGATAGCGTGTCGTCGTGTTGCCGCGCGCGGCGAATTTCCATTCGTCGGGGGTGGGAATCCGATATTCCTTGCACGGAGACTTTTCGATCTTCGAATTGAGCCAGGACACGAATTGCAGCGCGTCCTGCCAGGTGATTCCCGAAACCGGCCTGTTACCTCGGCCCAGACCGTGATCCTCGATCCAGCTATGGCAGTAGAAATCACGATAACATGCATCCCATTGCGAAAATGTAGTCTCGGTTTGCGCGAGGGAAAATGCCGACGCTTTTTCGCTGCCCGGAATCTTGAGCATGATAGGGCAATCCGGGCAGTCGATCGATTGGGTTGGCGGCAATTTCTGCTGCAGCGCCGTGAATTCCTGCCCCTCCAGTGCGCCGCGGCGCGCTCCGCGCGGCGACAGAAAAACAAAATCGCCGTTTTGCGAATAGTCGATCGTTAGCAACTTCTCGGTCTTGAGATCGCCTCTCGGCTTGGCCGGCGGGGTGATTTTCGGCACAAACGCAAAAACCGGATCGTTGGGATGCTGTTTGCGCCGGGTCTCAGTGGCCACACGAGCGCGCACATAGGAAGCGAGTTCGCTTCCCAAGATAAGCCCGTCTCCGTTCTGGTCCGCGGCGCCCGCCAGACCCTCGATCACCGCCTTGGAGAACGGGTTGTTGACGTCGGGCACCGTCTGATCGTCGCTTCCTGCCGTAAGGATAAGGCGCGCATTATGCGCGAGCAATCTTTGCGCCCAGTCCGCGACGCCATCCTCCAATTCCTGGGCAACGCCGCTTTCGGTTTTCTCGCGCACCTGAATCAGCGGAACCATCGCGCCGGAAAAACAGGCATTGAAAAAGAAATAAACGTGCTGCGCCTGCACCGTCAGCAATTCATCGGCGAGCTTCGTCACCGAATACGCGTGGCTGGCAAAATTTTGCGTGCGCGGATCGGGAGTGTCTTTTGTCACGAGATATCCATATCCCTTTGATTCCAGATTTCTGCTTGAACCGCGGTCGGCATAGCCGTGGGTCGCGACATAGATGAGGAGTCGATTTCCGGCATCGCGGCCGTGTTTGTCGAGAAAGTCCCGGATCCGGCGGTTGAGCTCTTCGGCACCGAGCGGTTTGAGACCGGCATTCGCTTCGTCGTCCCCAATCAAATTTGTCTCGATCTGGAATCCATGGCTTTTGAAGGCGGCCTGAACTTCTTGAATTTCCTTGAGCACTCCGGGGAGGCGAGGCCAGGCGCGATCGTCGAATGTGTCGATACCGAGCACGAGCGCGAAGCTGTGCTTCGGGTCGAGCTTCACTTCGATTTTCGAGAGCTGCTCCTCGGCCTTCTGGACGACCACGCCTCGGGCCGAAATCGCGTCGCCTTGTGGCTGACTCTGGGCGAAAGCGCCGGATGATCCCAATGACGATGCAGCGGCGATGAGAACGCAGACCGCTAGCGCAGTTTTCAGCCCTCGCGCGCAAGGGGTCGAACCTCGGGGATCAGACGAGCCAGCTCGCATCGGCAATCCCCCTCTGGCTATCCCATGTTGCGATTGTCCGATGCGGCGGCATCGGATCGATATCGTTCTCAATCACAAGGGCATCGCAGGATTGATAGTGGTGGTGCCGCTCCCCGGATGCGGCATTGAGCCTTTCGTCCTTGGCAAAAATCAGGTGCCTATCCGCCGATTTCATGATGCGGGCGAGTCTGAGACGGTCGGGATCAAGCGAATTTACACCTGCGATGCCTCCCGCTCCCCCATGAACGATACCGATGGAAAGGCCCGCCCGGATAAGGGCTTCCGCGAGCGAGGCGGCCCGGGCGAAATCCAGCGTAATCCATATAACGGGGTACCGCCCTGGATTTCGACCAGGCCAGTCCAGGAGCGGCGAAATCAAGGACTCAAATCGATCGGATCGCGTGGGATCGTTGGCAATAACGATCCCACACGCGAAGTCTCGAACCACGCGCTTATTCACCAGGGCCAGCTGTCGAGGCATGATAATGATATTGTTGCGATCCTTTTGCTTCTCCGCCTCCGAAAGAGAATCGTAATCCATCATGCTCGGATGAAGCCGCTGTTGATCGTTGCGCTCTTTTCCATACTTCCAGCCGTTCAGGGATTTTCCCGCCATCCAGCGCGCGTGCTCGACCGCGGAAAGTAGTTCTATTTCCTCAGCCGTTAGCTCGTATGCTGGTAGATCAGCGCCGTCGGCGGTGCGGCAACCGATCATCATGAGCTTGGTGTCGAAATGGTCCGCGACGGCGCGGTTGTCGTCTTGAAATTCGGCCGGCAGATCGGGCCACGCGGCGTGGCTGAACTGGGTCGGAAATTTCGCACCGTATTTTTTCCGTTCTTGATCGATAAAATCATCATGGATCGCCCGCGCATGGCGATCAATCGTACTTGCAAAACCGCGGGCGGTGGCGATCTGAATTAGCGGAGACCATCGCCACATGCCGCTGCCGCCGGCCGGCAATGCCTTCGTATCCGGAGCCGCGGCGGACGGGTAGATCGCGATCGGAGGAACTTCTTGCCCGAACTGGCGCAAGGTTTTTTCCCAGCGCCGGGCGAGTACCTCCGCCTCACCATCATTTCCTTCGATACAGTGGATAGCAAAAATGGGGTACTGGTCGAACCCAACCTGGCCGATCGCCCGCTCGAAGCCGGCGTCGTCGCTTGCGTCGCCGGAGATAACGCGGATATCCGCCGCGAGCGTCGCAGATTTGATCCGTTCAACAGCGGCCTCGGAAAAATTATCGTTTCCAAATCGCACGATGGTCACCATCGGCTTTTGTGATCGAAGTTCATAAGCCTGCCGCATAATTTGCATCGCCAGTGGCAGCAGCAGCAAGCCTGAACCCGAAACGATCACATGCACACGTCGTGCAGCGACAATTTTGGACTGATACGGAATCGCCAATTTTATGCCTTGTCGGATCTGCATTTGGCCGAGAGAAACCACGGTTAGTTCGACATTGCGAGCGGAAGCGTCCTGCGCAAGTTCATGTGCGCGCAAATTGCGCAGTCCCGCCTGTTCGATGAGGGTCACGATATTTGGCCGGCGTGAAGCGCCGGGATTGGCCAACTGAATCGCCGCCCTGCTGATCTCGATATTCGCCACATCGCTCGTCGATGCGGCGATTACGTCTTGTGCTTTTCCGCAGCCAATCCGGTCAAGCACATGTGCGACGTTTTCCGGCGCATATATTGGTTCGATCAAAGACAGCCAGAATTGCCGCCGGAGCCGTTCGAGATGGTCCTGATTGACCGCAAGAAATGCCACGCCGCCTTGATGCCGGGCTTGACGCGCTACCTCGCGAATAGCTTCGGGCTCTCCGGCGACGATCGTGTGTTTTCCCCATTGGCGGAACCACCATTGATGAATGGACGGTCCCAAGACAAGCCAAGCGGCGAATAACAGCGCAACTGCGAGGATCGCGGGAAGAGTCCGGGATGAAACTTGAATCAGCGCGCTGCCGAAAAGGCTTCCGGTAAAACAATCGGGATTTGAAGAAGCCCGCGACGAGCTGAATACCAACTGAACCGCTTGGTAAACGTGTTGCCATCGGGTCCAGATTTCGTCGCCGGGAAGCGCGGCGGGAGAGCAAAGCTGAAGTCCTGAACCGGCGCTGCCGAGGCCAAATAACAAAGCAACGCCGACAACCGTTGAAAACAAGACGAAACGCTTCAGAAACATCGGGAATCCGGCGCCGCAACTTCTAAAAATTTTCGCGCAGCCATTCCGAACAGTGGTTTCATCGGAGCGGCTTTGATCGCCTCACGGGAGTGGCCCAGTTGGGATGTTAGTTTAGCATTAGCATTTGTGCCAGCGGTCAGATGGTGACGGTTGAAACGAAATTTTAATGGGCCGACGGTCGATAGCAAAGCAACGCGTTTGGCTGGATCGCGGCACAAGAGTGGTATTGTCGGCCATGTCGGCGGCATAAGATTTGAGTCAGAATCGGAATTAGTGGCATGTCTACTTTGCATTCGCCTATCCCCCATAAGCGTACGACAGCGCACCCGATTGGCTGGTCCGCTTATTGCCAAGTTTAGACGCGTAATCTTGGCTGACGATATTGCAAGATATGTTATTCAAGATAGGTGCCAAGGTCTTGCGTCACGCGGCTACGTTCTGATGCTATTGAGAGATCCGAGAAATCAAGCTAAGTGCGTGAAAATACACGATAATTTACTGGTGCCCAGGGCTGAACACAAATTTGTCAGGCAAGCCAATGAACTACAAGCACTTTTCCGGAAGGAAAAGTCTGCGAGACCAGCAACCGTACCAACACCGAATTTGTGCAGCCGCGATTGATGGCGAACAGACGACCTGGTTATCCATGCTCACCAATCTCAATCAAGCGCGGCCCCTTGCCGCGACTGATCGGTATTTAGCAAAAAACCGACCAGTCCGTAGAACCAAAATCGGCGCCAAATCATTCACTGGGGAGTGTGATCTCCGGAAATAATCGCCTGAATCTTGCTATCTTGAATTCGAGTCACAGCTTCCCCGGTACACTTAGTGAGATCGCAGATGTAAGCCCTCGCACAACGGCCCGCATTCTCATCCAGATAATAATCTCGGTCTCCCCTGACAAGAATTCCAATAAGTTCATTCGTCCCGCTCAGAAACACGCCCGAGCCTGAGTTACCTTGGAACACACTTAGGTCCGCAATAAAAAACTTTGCGCCTGGCTTGTCATCGCTTATTCGTGCGCCGGAGACGTATTTGAGCGGTAACCCGGTCGGATAACCGATTGCGTAAACACGTTCGCCTTTTTTGACATTGGTTGTGCGAATATTTTTCACCGGCGATGCAATATCGACCGATACCTTCCGATCAAGCCGCACGACCGCCCAATCCTCGCTGCCGTTTTCTTTTGAAGTATAACCGCTGCCGACTAGTTCAATCCCGCGAAATATCTGCCGCGCATCAAATTCCGACTGACCCCGATCTTTCTCGTTTTTTGCGGTGAAACCGAAAACAAAGCGAAGGCTGTCCAAGGCGGGAGAGCCACGGTCATGACTCGCCTCCTTAATGCAATGACCTGCCGTCACAACGAGGTCTTCGCCAACCAGAACGCCGGAGCAAATCGGGACCACCAATTGAGCGGTAAAACGCTCGCTCTTGCAGAGACGCGCTCCCCTCGCTTCGTCGAACGACTGTTCTCCTAGAGTTCGCGCCAATAAGCCAAACTTTTGTTCCTTCCTACCTTCCACTGAAACGAGCGAAATTTCCCGAAATAAAGCGACGCTTGAGCGAGCGATTGCCTTGATTTTTTCCGGCTTGATTTGCCCCCAATCCAGGCGAGTATCCTTCCCGTAGATTGCTCTATTGCCAAACGGCGATTGCAAATTTTCTGGAGTGTCGGCCGAATCGTCGGAAGGGCCGTTTTGTTCGTCCTTTATTCGCTGCAAATTTGAATCGATTCTGAACTTGCCCAGGACTTCTTTTCCGGCGGCGTCTTCCGATCGAGCGGGATATAAGAAAAACGTGATTGACGTGAGGACGACCATACACGCCGTTGCCAGCAGAAATAAGCGATAGAATTTTTTCAGCGTCATCCTGAGCGTTTCTGCTCGACCTGATTTGTCGATTTATTTTCTAACGCAAGGCTTCTGGAGATCTTGGCGGCTGCGCGAAAGAGAGTATCGAACTATATCGGCGGTAGTAACCGGTGACTGCGAGTTCACTTCGAACGATGCCGATCGATGAATATATTTCGGGAATATCGAATTTGAAGTCGACGTGGGTGTATGCCGGAATAGTGATATGGGACCGTTTAGCACTACCGGATGGATCAGCGTTCGGGCTAACCGCTATTCGCCGGCCGTCGGACAGCGTGAGCCATAGCTGCACATCGCGAATATAGGCGACTTCCGGTTCCTGCTCCGCAAGCCGGAAATGGGTTGCATTCGAGCCGATTTCTACGACAGCCGTCATCTCATTGCGAACGCCGTCCGCAGCGTCGATGACTTTGCCATGGTGCACCCACTCTCCGCCTTCATTCAGAGAATACAGAATCGGGCACGAGCCCTGGGGTCGGAAGCTTGTATGCAAGCGAAGCTGTGTTACGGGCGTGGATTCCTCAACCATTGCCTTCTCTTCATCTGCCCCCTCGAGCAAATGATACTTATCAGTCAGCGCAACTTCATTGGTCTTTTCGCCGCCAATGGCAGCCTGACCCTTCGAAATAAGTAGACCGGAAACGGAAATTTCCGGTCCGAAGGCATAGTCGCTCGACAATGGAAATTCTGGCGCGCGAAAATCGTCACGATCTTTCTTTATCGTGGTCTTGTGCTTTCCATCGAAATCCCACGAGTCATGCGTAAAAATAGATCCAACCGGCTTTGACCTTATGGTGTCGAACATCTTTTTTGACACAGAACCATTCGTGGAACTCCAATCTAGTCCCGTGTCGAGAAAAATAATCCGAAGAGGCACGATGGCCTTACCCTTGGCGGGGATGATCACTTCTTTTTGCTGGAGCGGTGTCGCGGCTGCGGACACGGTTTTCTCGGCGTCCAGATTACGCAGTTTGAGGCCCGGCTTAATCGACCCAATCAAATCGACGAGACGTACAGATTCAGGTGAAGTGTTTTCAATAATGGCAACGTCAAGTGCGAGTGCGCGAACACGGTAGCCAAATGTCGGCGAATCACCCCCGCATCCATCCTCACCATAACCACGATCCACTACGATGAACTCTTTTGGCAATCCTTCCTTGCCCAGATAGCGGAATAAAGCGAAGTGCCGCTGATAATCAGGCGAAGAATCCCATTCCGTCGAATCTCGAGAATCCGTAACGGCATTGTTGGGAGATGCCGTCGCACCCAGCTCTTTCATCGCCCGCTCATCTTCGGCTTTTGTGTCGCGCTCCATTTTATCGAGATCGGCCAGTTCGGCATAATTCCAAAGCCTTGTACAAAGAATGGCGTTGTGACGGCAGGTGTAGAATTGTTTGAATTTTTCAGGCCAGCGGCTTGTCTTCGCAATTGCGTTATCTGCGTCAATAATAGAAATCGAATAGCTGTCTGATTGATCGCGGCCAAAAGGCTTCGACAACGACCACAGTTGACGCAGTTTGCCGAAAGACTGTTCAGACGCCGGCAGCTCCATCGACCTCCATGCCGGTGTTTCATTGTCGACGGGAGCTTTGACGTTGATCGCGAAGGTCACGTTCTCGACTTGCTCAACGACCTTACGTGCGAATTGGCGAACAAGCGGCTTCAATGCAGCGAGAACATCGTTTTCCACGAGACCGCCAGCGCCAAGCAGATTGTCGATCTCTGGTATCGGCTCGCCCATAGCCAGATTGGCCGCAAGAACTTCGTTCAATCTGGCAAAGGTCACTCGAATGTCGGGCGAACCCGCAGCAGGATCGACCTGACATGCGTACTCACGAACATTAGGCATGCCGTTGACGCCTCCAAACTCCCGCAACTGCAATGCGCAATTGCCCATAGACGCCGATGCCGGTGAAATAAAACGACCGACGCCGACAAATAGAATGCATGTCGTCACAATCACGATCGCACAGGATCCTCCGCGTTTTAGGCGGCCACCCCAGAACTCGTTAGGGCAAGACGATCCGTTGGGCCTCGAACCGCAAATCATTGTTTTCCTACCTGTTTTCGCCTTCCTACCAGCAAGATGGAGTCCCGAGCCGAGCCAGCGTATCCGATCTTGAAATCGACCGGAATGCGCTTCGTGCCGTTCGCCTCAGTCTCCAGATCCGGTTGATAATACTTACTCATCGGTCCAATGGGCGCTCGGTAATGACCAAAGACCCGAACATCCCATGTACCTTTCGAAAAATTCCTGAGCGGAATGCCCGAATCGTCCTGCACGACGATTTGCGAATGCTCGAGTATGAAGTCCCGGACAACTGAAAAATCGCCTTCGTGCGGGAGATACGAAGCGCTTTTGACGAAGGCATCGGCCGATCCCATCGCCGCGCAGAATTTTAGAAAGCCCGTTTCGACTATCGATTTATTGGACAGGTCAACGCTGAAATAGAACACCTCTTGGGGAGGTTGATCGTGAATCGTAAAACGGATGCGAGCACCGAACAATTTACGCGATTCGTCCAGCACATTTGTAAGCTTGCCCTCCGAATCGAGATAAACGCGATCTAGCGAAAGTATCTCACCCTCGGACCGAGCGATTATCATGGAAAGTAGCTGGACGACGCCGGGAAACCCCGGTGAGTGCATGTCTTCTGTCCGAAAAAAACCCTTTTCAAAAAAAGTGCGTGTCGATGCTCGCACTTCGAAAAGGAGATTCGTTCGTTCGATCGGCGTCAGACTCGCGGGATCCGGAATGTCCAAGACCGGCTCGAGCCCGCTCAAGATATAGGTCGTGGCGGCGGGAAAAAATGCATTGATGTATGCAAAATCTGGTCCGCCGAACATGTAACTGACCACCGGTTGACGAGCACCAAGCTCTCGATCGGCGAATTTTCGTACTTTCGCTAACTGAATTTGTTCGAGCTGCGCCCAACGGGCACCCAGATACTTCGCATGCACTTTCCATTCAGGCGTGTCGGTCAACTCTCCGAGTGCAGAAGGACTTGTGGGCGGAATGCCGGCAAGGTAGCGCGCGATATCAGCGTAATTCGATTCGGCAACGGCTTGCCGCGTGCACAGGGTCGCGATTAGCGGCAACGCATACATGAATCGAACAAATGCCGATTTGGCGGCTTTCATTTTCTCTGGATCACACAGTTGACGACTTTGCCAGTCATTTCATTTTGCTCGAAATCCAATCCAGGTATTGCGACACACGCACGTAAACCCCGAACAAATTTGTTAGCCCGCAGCCATTCCCCGGCCCCCAGGACACAATCCCCGCCTGGACAGGGCCGCCGCTATAGACAATCAGCGGCCCTCCGCTGTCGCCAAAACACGAATCTTTCGAACCGTTGTTCGTGCCGGCGCAAACCATGTTTTCCGTGATGAGCCGCTTTCCGGGCGGATACCATTCGTCCAGTGATTGTCTGATCCGTTCGTCGCTTTCTCCTTTTTTCTTGAGGAAAGTCGTAATCGCTGCGCGCCGGTCGCGAATGTAATATTCATTGCAGAGGTCCGAATCCTTAAATTGCAAATCGTCGGCGTATTGAAGTGTTTGGACAGCTTCACGCATCAACGCGGGGACGACGCCTTGAACGGTTGACCCCCAGCCCAACACCGTAGCGCGTTTTCCTGATTGAATAGGAGCTTCGTTTCCAGCTCGTATGAGGCGCAAAAGCTCCAGCGTAGACTTGTCAGATGGCTCTTCGTCCAGCTCGATCAGCGCAAGATCATTGTCGTCAGATTTGCGGCTATACCCTTCGTGTCGAATGATCCGCTTAACGGCCACACGCTGGCCGCCAGAGAAATTATATGACCCCAAATAGATGTTAATCGCGGCAGGATCGAGTTCGATTGGCGGCAGGCCTTTGCCTTGCGGGTTGTTTTCATAAGTGCAGTGCGCGGCCGTGAGAACCCAGTGCCATCCAATCAGACTGCCGCCACAGAAAAAACCGTCAAAAGGCTCTTCGACAGGCGCCTCGGATCGAATGATGCCAACCTGCCATTTAAACTGTCCGGCATGCGCGCTCTTTCCCCCAACCACTTTGGATTGAGTCGGCAATTCAGCCGGCTGTTTTCCCTTCGCATCCTTGACAATGCTGGCCGGGTACGACTTTGCCGATTCATTGGCGACATCTGCCGGTAACTCCTGTCCTGAGGCCGCGCATGGGCCGTTCAGGAGGCCCAACAAGCAGAGACCGGTGCCAGCAATCCAAGGCCGAAAAAAAGATCTCGCCGGGTCGTTGCCGTGAAACCAGGAACTACAGGAACGTTTCATTGCAATCGCAGCCTAGACCATTCCTTATGGCAACACGGCAAGCGGCACGGGTTTAGCAAGTGGCGAAGGAATCATAATCGGCGTTTGCTTGTTGCCTGTGAGGCGCGGTACCTCCCGCCGCAGCCATGCCGAAAGGTCATCCGTCATTATAACCTTGTCACCAAAGTGAGCAGCTTGGCCTAGCAGTCCTTTGATCGCCGCTTGCGTGAAAACACTGTTACGGCCATCCGGCGCCGGATAGGAGAGTTCGATCCCGGACGATGAAGCAAAAGCCGTAATGCCATTTTCTGACGCTGCGAATTCGCTAACGAGGCCATTCGTATCCAGCCTCCGAACCTTCGTACCGCCAAGACTAACGATATCGAGACCGGCACCGCCGTAACAGGCATCGACAAAGAAAATGACTTTGCCATTAATTTGACGAAGAACCTCCAAGATCCGTGCCTTTCCGATACCCGTCAGGATCGGGTGCTCCGGATCGAATTCAAATGGCAGAAGGTAGGATGCGCCTCCCGCAGTCGAAGCCCCGTGACCCGAAAAATACATCAGCGCGATGTCGCTTTCAGAGTCCTTCGCGTTCAAGGCGAGCCATTCGAGACCCTTGACGATATTTTCCTGGGTCGCTTGGCGATCTTTGAGGGGCGCCGCATTGAATATATTGACGGCCGCGAACGCGCGCCCCTCTCCTTCTTGCGACTTCAGTTGTTTTGCAAAATCGTCCGCGTCGTTGGCCGGGAAGTCACCCAGTGAAAAGGCTTTGTTTGCGTAGTCCCCCACGCCGACGATCAACGCGTAGAGTTTTGGCTGAAGCGTCGACGATGAAACAGCACCGGACCATTTCAGCTCGACGTGGTCCGGCACGCTGGGGCGATCCGTTTCCGCAATAATTGAAATGCTCACGTCTCGTGGCGGTATTTTGATTTTGAGCTTGGCCAGAACCTCGTCCTTGCCGCTTTCGATCTTGCCCGTTAGCGCCGCTCCCTCCACAGGCCGGCCTTCCACCAATGCAAATACGCGTTGAATCTGCCGCCCTGATGGCGATCGAAGCATGAATTCCACGGTCACTTCGTCGATTGAAACGGCCGCGCCGTCGACAGGCGAGACCATCCGGACCACGGGAGGCAGATTCTCCAATAGGCCTTCGCGGTTAGGTTGCCTGCCTGGCTCGACCGCCGGATGGTCAAGAGTCGCGAGAACGTCCTTGACAACGTCGGGTCGATAAAACATGTCGCGAAATCTTGAGATCGGGAAGAAATCGGCGGCTTGATCGGAAGCGCGATTCACATGCCAACCCACTAAGTTGTCGCCGCCAGCCGACGACATGAAATAACCTCCTTGCGTCCAAGCCACCCAGCGCTTGCTGTCGGCATCGACGAACAACGAAAGCAACGGATCGCCCTTTTCCAGCCCGTACCAGCGAAGGGAGCCATCGCCGCTGGCCGCAACAACAACCTTACCGTTCTGGCTGATATTGACGCCCCAGATTGTGCCTGGAGCTTGCTGGCGCCAGATTAGAGTGCCGTCCTCTGTGAAGGCTCTAATGTAATTGTCGCCGCCGAGAACGAATGTCTGCTTATCGGGCGAGATAGCAAGAGACAGCGCGCGCTCGAGATTTTCTATCTCAAGGGCAACAGAACCGATTCTGGGTCGACGGTTATCTGATCCTCCCCATCCCGCGACCGGCAGACTGGTGATGTCTGCGATTGTGAGGTCGGCTGATGGCGACGGCGAGTCGACGAGCTTTTGCTCCGCGAGATCAAAAAGCACCGGTTCTCCACCGGCGCGCTTCAATCCAAATCTGACACGTAAGCCATCGGCGGAAACCGTAAAGTTATCGCCCAGTTTGCCGCGCATGTCGGCGCCTTCGCGACCTCGCCATAGTTTCGAAGTTCCATCGAGAAGACCGAAGGCAGGGTCTGCGGCTGCCACGGCGATATTCTCGCCACACGGCACGAGCTGAAAAACCGCGTCCGTGGGGCCTTTGATCTCTCGCGGCGCGTCTCCGTCTATATTTTCCCAGACGCGGATGACATGATTTCCGAGCTTCTCATTCGCGCCGGCGGCATAGAGACGATCACCCGCCAACGACCAGGCAACGGCCTCTAGACCGCCCTCACCGGCTTCACCCGCCTTGACGGCGGAACGCCATGTAAGTGTGGTGGAGTCATACAGATCGACGACTCTCGCATCGGAAAATCCTACGGCCAGAAGATCGCCTTTCGGCCTAACCGCGATCGAATAAGGAAGACCGCCGCTTCGCGTGGTGGCAATCTTCGGTGAACTCCACGAACCCGGCGCATAGCGTCTGATCTTGTGATCGTAGGAAACCGTATACAATATGCCGGATTGGCCGAATGTCGCGCCGAACGCGCTCTTGCCATCGTAATTGCTGTCCTGTCCAACAGGCTGCCAATTCGTAAAACCTGAGTCTTTTCGCTCCCAAATGCGCACGCCAAGGCCGTTACGAAACGTCGCGGCAAGAAATCGCCCGTCCGTCGAAATAACGATTTGTTCGATGATCTGACTGAATCGACCTAACCGTGTTGCGATCGCGCCCGACTCAACATCAAAAATGTAGATCCAGTGATCTCCTCCGGTGCGGCTAAATCCGCCGGCCGCGAGCCACTTACCATCGGGCGCCATGGCAATCGCGTAAACTTTCCCCTCGTTGTTCAGCCTCCCGATTGGTGGACGGAGCGTTCGAATAAATTTTCCGTCAGATGCTCGCCACAACCGAACCGTTTTGTCTTCTGAAGCCGTGGCCAACAGCGAACAATTTCGATCGGCGGCGACGCGCCGGATCGCCGCCGTGTGCATATTGGCGTCGATGCGAAGAAAAGGCTCGGTGGGCGGCGGCACCGACCCCTGGCCCAACGATGGGCTAGACCAGAAGACAGCGAACACCAGCGTGCAGAAAATGCGTAAATTCCCCATCCGAAAAGAATAGTTATCTCTTCAGCCCAAGTCCAAGGGTTTCGCAATTGTGGCGCTCGCGTGAACTCACTCGGTCATGGCTGATGGGATGAGAAAGCAACGTCAATCAGCGAGTGCGAGCATATCGCCGATGGTGCGTCTTGGGGCGGAGCCCAATTCGGCGAGCATCTTTTTGAAAAGTAGAACATTCTTGTTCGACCGAATGGCTCAGAACCAACGAAAATACCAGCAGCACACGGACAGTATCACGCCGTGATTTTCAGTCAGTGCTGGTTGCATTCTCGCAGCATCCATAACGGTCGAAACCGTTATATTTTCAAGGAAACAGCAACGTTGGTCGTTCTCTTAAATTCTAGGATTTTCTAAGGGAATTGGTGCAGCATTACACAGGAATTACACCAGCCGTACTACTGAGATCCCTGACCCGGTTAATTCTCGGCCTGCGAAGTTTATTTAAGGGAACTATGTGATGCGCCTCCATAACCTTTTGATGTAGATTTTTGTAAGGATCGCGATAATTCGCTTTGCAAACCTAGCAACAAAAGTTGTCTCCTTTCTTCCGCGCGAGGGCCAAGCCCGGATCCCTCTCAAGGCGGACATGCCGCACTACGACTAGTCGGCCTGAAAATCCGAAATTGTGTTGATAACATCGCAAATAAAAGTAGCGGCTCGATTTACGTCAAAGTCTGTTCGATCATCATACATTCCAAAGAATTGCTCCTCACCTTTGTAAATCTCCTTGATTGGATGGCGTATATCTTGGGTCGAGGGGCGATGCTTCTCCATTATGACGTCAACATGCTTATTTTTGCTTCCCAAGACTTTCTTTCGTTCATAACTATCGCTGGTCAACAATATCCTGGGCTGAAGCTTCGTCGGCATTGCATCAACTAGAGATTTGATTGAATGAGTCTTCCCACCCTCGGCAACAAAACCAAACCAAAAGTGTCTGCTGCTAATATCTAAATATTTGTCGAACCAGAGTTCGAGCCTGGGATAACCACTCCATTTGGCAATAACAATAAACCAGCCATTTGAGTCTGTAGGAAGAAGCTTGGTTTTTACCCAATCAATCGCTTTCGGAAGATCTTGCTTGCGTAGTTCTGCCGTAAGCTCTTTTGCTGCTTTCACCAAACGCTTTTTATCTGCTTGATCCTTACTATCGGTCATCGTTGCCTCCATATGGCCAAATCCGCCCACCTCTCAGCCCCTTCCCAGCCGCGACGCTACCATATCCGTGACACGGTTTTGGTCGCCGCAGCCGGACCGGGCATGAACTTGCTTTTGGCGACGCTCGCTGCGCTTGCGTTTCATTTCACAGGCTATGCACCTGCTACGGTCGCCCAATGGCTGGCTGAAAATCTCAAGAACGCGCTTTTGATAAATGTTCTCTTGGCGGTCTTCAATCTGCTGCCGATCCCACCGCTCGACGGAGGTCGTATTGCTGTCGGATTGCTTCCAAATGCGTTGGCTGTTCCACTTTCTCGCGTAGAGCCTTATGGTCTACTGGTCCTCATCGGTCTGCTGTTCTTTCTGCCGCTGCTTGGAGCCCAATTCGGTCTCAACCTGGATTTCATTTCGCAAATCATCAATCAATTCACAAACGCGATAATCGGCATCATACTTTGGCTGACTGCAAATACTTAGCTACTCTATGGCTTTAAGTTATGATCGAAACCTAGGTCGCCCAATAAAATAGTCAGCACCATTTAAGGAGACGGATCCATGTCACCACTTGGAATTATCCTACTCATAATCTTGGTCGTTTTTCTGTTCGGCGGCTACCATGGAGGTTTTGGAGGTTATGGCTACGGTTACGGCCATAGAGGAATGGGCGTTGTTGGGGTCATACTGCTGATCGTCCTCGTTCTAATTTGGTTGGGTAGGATTTGATCCGACGGCGAGTGGTCTAACCCGAAATCGCTCAAACGTTTTCTTTGAGCGCATCCAATGTATAGATGATCGCCCACCGTTTGAGCGGTGCTGCAAAGGCAAAGAGCGTCGCCGGATTTTCCTTAGCTGCTATCGGATCAAGCCCGCCTCCGAAATGAACTGGCGGATTTGCAAAGGGCTCAACTTACGCGAGCGGCGATAATTTCACTAGCGCATAAATCGCGGCGCGTTCTGTTTACGCGAGCGAATTGGAGCAGAGGCGCTATCGGGCTTGGCAAGAGCGTTCCTCTATGCGGGTGCTAAGCCGTTGATTGTCTCGCATTGGGAGGTCGATGACCAAGTAACGATCAATCTGATGATCAAGATATTTCTTGTCATGAAGAACAATCCCAAGCTCTCACACGGAGAAGCACTCCAACAAGCGATGTTGGCAATCATCGAGGGCTCTGGTTCGGGATCGCGGGAGTCACGCGGACTCGTACAGCCAGAAGCTCAAGAAGATGCGGCATTTCATCCGCGTCTATGGGCACCGTTTGTTGTTGTAGGTGAGCCAGCAAAGCAATAATGAGACCCATTCCGCGCCTGTACAGAAAACCCCCTCACCGTTAGCGAGCTGAAATCCCACAAAAGGCATCGTTTCTGATGCCCATTTGGGTGTTCCTCAATCATTCAATTTCGGAACCTGTTATAGCTTTCCGACAATTCACGGATAAAAGAGGAGAATCATGGCCCAACCCAAGACCGCCGAACGCGGCGCTCATGTCCGCTTCCCCCCTCCGTTCGTTTATGTCGGCTTCGTCCTTTTGGGCGTGGCCCTTCAATATGCCGTAGCGCCAATATCGTTTCCGGTTGATCGATGGATAAGCATCACCGCAGGCATCCTCATTTCACTGACCGGCGTGAGTTTCATCGTCATGGCGTACATGCTTTTCAGGCGTACAGGCCAGGAACCAGCACCTTGGACACCTACTCCTGAACTCCTATTAGAAGGACCCTACCGCTTCACTCGGAATCCGATGTATCTGGGATTAACTCTCATCCAAGTCGGTCTTGGCCTAGCAGTAAATAATCTTTGGATTTCATTGTTGGCGGCTCCCGCTCTCTTGGTCGTGCATTTCATCGCGGTGTTGCCGGAGGAAAGATACCTCACCAAGAAGTTTGGGAAAAACTACAAAGCCTATCTTGCCAAGGTGAGGCGATATCTCTGATAGGCATCGCCACTCGTTTCGTTCTTCGACGCTCGCACTAGATTCATGCAAGCAACCCTGATCACTTGTGAAAGATGCATGTCATTATCGACAGCAATCTCTTCTAGGGTCTGTCGAAGGACGTTCGGACAGCGAAAGCCCACGAATTGGTTATGAATCAATCTCACGACAGGCTTTCTCCTGAGGCTTACGTTAGAAAAAGGGATATTGAACCCCAATATTTCTCGAGGTGCTGATTTTACCCCCGTTATATTTATGGATCCGGTCCATTTCAGACGTGCCGACCGACGAAGCACATGTCTGCTATTGGGGGTAAAGCAGACATCGCGCGAACTTGTCGCCATGTCCGCCTATGACCCATAGCGGACATCGCACATTCAAAATAATAGACCAGATTTCAAGGAGCGGACCATGCGACGTAACGGTCGCGGCGATGATTCATCCAAATGACCAGGTTCATGGCAATTGCGCCAATCACCGAGGCCAGCATGGCTTTCACATCCACCACGAAAAATGACGCCAGCAAGATCGCCAGATCAATCCCCATTTGTAGCTTTCCAGCGCGAATTTCGTATTTGTCCTGCATATAGAGTGCGAGGATGTTGACGCCGCCCAGGCTTGCTTGATGGCGAAACAGCACGATGAAGCCGACGCCCATCAAAAGCCCGCCAAACACAGCCGCGTAGAATGGATCGAGCATGCTGATATGAATAAAATGGGCATGCAGTTCCGACAGTGCGGAGACCAGGGCGACGGCGCAGAATGTCTTGACCGTGAAGCGCCAGCCCATGCGCCGGAACGCCAAATAATAGAACGGCAGGTTGATGACGAAAAACACCGCACCGAACGGGAGAGCCGTAAGGTAATAAATCAGAAAAGCGAGCCCCGCGGTGCTGCCAGTCAGTAATCCCGCTTGCTTGAATATGGCGAGGCCGAACGAAACGAACAACGTGCCGATAAAAATGGCGAGGATGTCTTCGGCTAGGCTATGTCTTGGAGCTGCAGCATCGGTATCACTCACGAGCGTCGCACTCCTTGGCCATTTGATACGGTTGGTCAAAGTCGAGTTGAAAGATTACGTGACACGATAAGGCTGCTCAATGCCTTTCGGGTAAGGATTTATTGGAGCGTTCGGTTCTGGCACTTAGCGGACATGGCGGTTCATTCGAGCAATGTCTGCTATTGGAGGTAAAGCGGATCCGCTCTAATCCTTCTTCTCTCCGCTCGCCACGATCTTGAGCATCTTGTCGAGCAAAGGGCGTTGCAGCTCTAGAGCTTCATCCATCGGGGCTTCGAGCCAAACCTTCCATTCTTCCTTTTTCGTGAGCATCACCGGCATCGCCTTGCCGTGAACCGGCGCAACGACCTTGTTCGGCTCACAGGTCAGGAAGGCATAAATCAGGTGCTTGCCTTTTACGGGTTCTGCCTTGGTGCCGCGCGTTCCTTCCCATTGCTTCCATACGCCGGCGAAGAAAAACAACGGTCGCTTGTCGGATAGGGCAAACCACGTCGGAATTTTCTTTTTCTCTTTCTTGTTCGGATTTTCCGCATACTCGCAAAATGACGTGGCCGGAACTAGGCAGCGTGTTTCTGCCTTGAGCAGCGGTTTCCAAAAGCCGCTCTTTGTATTGCGAACATTGAAAACGAGACCGCCGCCGTGGATCGCAGGGCCAGGTATTCCCCATCTCATGCGGGTCAATTCGTGGCCGCTTTTGGTATTGCGGATGACAGGTACGAAGGCATCGGGAAAGATTGCGGATAGCGAGTGCAAGTTACCCGCATCGCCTTCCGTGTCAGCGAAGACTCCGCGCAGATCGGCTTGCGTCGTCTTGAGGCTATAGAGGGTGCACATCAGATTCAGCCAGGATATTACCGTATTGCTGGAACATTCTGTTGGTATTCGCTCCAGCTGGGATGCTCAAGCGTGGCACCCTTGCTCCCACAAGCCGTGCAACGGAATCGGGTCATCAATAAATCGGACGAAGCGTCCATACCCCAGCGGATCATGTAAGGGACCAGAGCGATCTTGGCTCTGTGCCCGCAATCCCACCAGTTCTGACAGCAAACCCAAGTCCAGTGGGTACCTTTGCGATATTCGCGCAGAGTAGGAGCAGGAGGCTCGGGCTCCGAGCGCCGCCGAGGATGCAGCTGTGGCAATTCTTCGCGTGGGATTTTCCTTCTCATCAAAAGAGCTTTACTCGATCATTCTCTGGACGACCGGATCGAGCAAGCACCTACGATCATCCTTTTTCGTTCTCAGAAGCTCTGGAAGCCGAGCAATGTTTTTCGCCAAGGCTCGTGCTTCTTCTTCTGTGAGATCGGGCGATTGAAAATCGACGTGGGCAAGCACGAGCCCTTTCGCGTCGAGAACTTGGAATGTCCGATCAGAAGATCGGTGAACAAACCAAGGCGACGGGAAACGAGGCCTTTCTTCCATTTCATATGAGAACAAAATAGGAACTGGAGTCAAGTGATCGAGGAAAGAAAACCGTGGTCTACCGAAAGGGCGAGCTGTCAGCTGCGGGCGTAGATCGTGGATGGCCGCATCAAGTCGCCATCCCTGCGGCCGCTCATTCCGAAAACTTCAAGCTCATCGAGAAATTCTGCGAGAGCTTATCAAAATGCCCTCGTGGGCATTGTGTGGTTCGCGATGATGCCTACTGGAATGTTCTTTGTTTCTCAGAAAAAGCTGATGCAGAGAAATTCAAGCTGCGTTTTGGCGGCGAGGACTTCGACCCGCAATGCCGCGGCCGAGGAGCGAATTGGTGGCAATGGCGGGAGCCAAAGCCCAAGACTTACGGACGCGGTTGAACTCAAACCCGACTGCCACGGTTAGCAAGACCCTTCCGTGACTGCCGTAGAAAAGCTCGTCTCTGACGCCGCTTTTGTGTGAGCGTCATCCCCGGCCAATGTCCGCTTTACACCCAATAGCGTCCATTTTGCTCCAAGGCCCGAACGGTCGCGAAGTGCCATAACCGGACATACCTCGCCTCGGTCAAGATGATCCGTAGTCATGCGCGCATCGACGTCAGCGGTCTCTGTTCAAGATGAGAAGCACAGATTAGTATTTCAAGCCTGATGCATCGAGGCAATTGGAGTGAACAATGGCCCCCGCACCAATAGCGAGCCTTGCCAATGATGAGGTTCTCGATTTGACGGACATGCGGCGACGGATCAAGGCCATTTTCATCGGATCGATCGGAAATCTGGTCGAATGGTACGACTTTTATGCTTATGCGGCCTTTGCGCTCTACTTCGCGGGTGCCTTCTTCCCAAATTCCGACCCAGTAGTGCAGCAACTCAATGCTGCGCTGCTGTTCGCGGCAGGATTCTTGGTCCGCCCGCTGGGCGGATGGCTGTTCGGTTATCTGGCCGACCATCACGGACGGCGCGGCGCACTAATGCTTTCCGTCACTTTGATGTGTTTCGGCTCGCTGATGATAGCGGTGACGCCGACTTATGCTTCAATTGGAATTTATGCGCCTATCTTACTCGCCGTTGCGCGCATCGTCCAAGGTTTGAGCCTCGGCGGCGAATATGGAACGAGCGCGACCTATCTCACGGAAATGGCCGATCAGCGCCATCGCGGTTTCTATTCCAGCTTTCAGTATGTAACACTGATCGGCGGACAGATTTGCGCGCTGATCGTACTGCTTCTTCTGCAGAGAGTCTTCTTGACTAGCGACGAGATCCGGGCCTGGGGCTGGCGCATCCCCTTCTTCATCGGAGCACTCCTTTCAGTCATCGCCTTAATCATGCGACGCCATCTGCAGGAGACCGAAGCCTTCGAGATAGCGCATAACGTACCAGACCGGACGTCTTCGATTCGCGCCCTGATGAAATATCCGCGTGAGGTTCTTCTTGTCGTGGGACTGACCGCTGGTGGGACCGCGGCCTTCTATACCTACACGACCTATATGCAGAAGTTTCTCAAACTTTCGGTCGGCCTCACCGATGACCAGACCACCTCGGTGACGCTTGGCTCCCTCCTCTTTGGCATAATCCTGCAGCCGATCTACGGCGCGATCTCTGATCTTATCGGCCGTAAGTGGCTACTCATCGCCTTCGGTGTCAGCGGTGTCCTGTTCACGATCCCCCTGCTCACGACGCTGCAGACAGCCAAGGGACCGCTTTCAGCTTTCCTGCTGATCGCGGCAGCCTGGATGATCGTATCGGGCTACACCTCGATCAACGCGGTCGTAAAGGCGGAGTTGTTTCCGACCAAGGTCCGCGCCATAGGTGTCGGGCTTCCATATGCACTCACGGTGTCGATCTTTGGCGGAACTGCCGACTCGGTAGCCTTGTGGTTTAAATCGTTAGGCCACGAAAACTGGTTTTATTATTATCTCACTGGAATGATTGGCATTTCGCTAATCGTCTACCTATTCATGCGAGACACCAAGGCCGACTCGGCAATGCAGCGTCACGAGTAGGGGCTATCTCCGCTCGTCTGCTCTTGCGCCGTAAGCGGACATTGGTCGGCGGCTCGCGCATGTCCGCTGTTCCCCAATAGCGTCCATTTTGATGCAATGCCCGAACGGTCGCTAAGTGCCAATAGCGGACATTATGCGCGGGGCACTGTCTCAGCTACAAAAAGGTACGTGCTTGACCGACCATTGGGAGATCGCCCATTCCGGCTTGAGCATGAGTGCCGTGTGCCTTAAACGCATAGGCAAGCTGCATTGATGGAGATCGACATGCCAATGACCATCACCCTATATCTTATCGGCGTCTGGTTTTGTGTGGGCTTCTTCGCCGGAGCTGGGTGGACGCTCGCTGCACATCTGATTGGCAGATTACTTTAGACATTAATTGACGCTGCTTTGCAGGTCCGTTTGGTGCCACCCCGAAAGCAGACATCCGGCGGACGGGCTGTAATGTCCGCTAAGTGCCAGAAGCGGACACAGGCGACGAAATCATCTTTCCGATTTTCGGATTTATTTTGGTGAAAATTCGATAACTTGCGACCCCCCTCACGGCCACAATTTAGTGCGGGCGGCACGAGTTGAACACGCTCGTCTTAATCATCCACGCGACGTGTGCCGCAGGCGATGGCCGTTAATTAGTACTCTCCGGGAACTTTCCATGGTTTCAACAGTTTCATGTACCGAAAGTACGACTGCGACAGGTTCCTGCGAAATCGCGAAAGGGGTTCATTATGGCCAGCAATGACGGCAACAGCGGCGTGCTTGGCATTCTCCTGGGCGGACTACTTGTGTTGGTCGTCGGCGGGGCCATCCTCTACGCCACTGGCGTAATCGGAAACAAAAACTCAGTGACGATCACGCTGCCGAAAGTCAATTAGGCTGGGATCTAGCTCAGGGCCCGTTGCGCAAAAAAGCGCCACAGGCATCTGAACGAATTTGACACTGTTTAGTTCTTTATTCAATGACAGGAGGATGACCATGGACTGGAACCGCGTCGAAGGAAATTGGAAGCAGGCCAAGGGAAAAATAAAAGAGAAGTGGGGTCAACTCACTGATGATGACTTGACTGCGATAAACGGTAGTCGAGAACAGCTCGAAGGAAAGATTCAAGCGCGTTATGGGATTGCAAAAGACCAAGCTCGCAAGGACATCGACGATTGGTTCACCAAACAAACTTGGTAAGTCAGCATTCCTAAAGCCCCGGTTTCTCCGGGTCTTTTTCTTTTGTGGCCTTGTGGTGAATGTCCGCTATGGGTCGCTTTGGGTCATTAGCGACCGATCTATTCAGCGCCAGTGTTGACCAACGTCCGCTTTGCATCCGAT
>PLBP01000005.1:93338-94350 GCA_003135415.1 Hyphomicrobiales bacterium | reverse complement strand
CACTTAGTGGGGGCCGATCAGTACATGAGAGATTTGTCACAGGACCAGTAAAAATCGCGATCTGACACTTGAGCGACGCGAGCGCGGACAGGCATTTCACCCGAGGGATGGAATGGTAAATCGATTTGCGACGGCGCAATCCACCGTGGCGATCCGGCGTTGGGGCCCCCCCGCCATTGTGACGCTCGCGGCGATGGCCGCACTGACGACGCTGACCGCAAGCGCCGCGGCGAGAGAGGCGCGCCCCGCGCCTACCGAGGCGACGGCGCCGCGCGATGCAGGCGAGCCGATAATGGTGATCGTGTCGATCAAAACACAGCAGGTTACTTTCTACGATGCCGACGGCTGGATCCTGCGCGCGCCGGTATCGACCGGCATCACGGGACGCGAGACGCCAGCCGGCATCTTCGCCGTCATCGAGAAGGACAAGGATCACCACTCGACCATGTATGACGATGCCTCTATGCCGAATATGCAGCGCATCACGTGGAACGGCATCGCGCTGCACGGCGGGCCGCTGCCCGGATATGCGGCCTCGCATGGCTGCGTGCGGATGCCCTTTGGCTTTGCCGAGAAACTGTTCGACAAGACGCGGATCGGGATGCGGGTGATTATCTCGCCGAACGACGCCGAGCCGATCGAGTTCTCGCATCCGGCGCTATTTGTGCCGAACGCAGAGGCCATCGCGGCTGCCCCCGCGCGTGCCGAGACGCTCGTCCGCAAGGCCGAGGAGGCCTCCAGGGCGGCCGACGAGGCGAAGAAAGCCGCCGCGACAGCGGCGCGCGAGACCGCATCGTTCACGGCGTCGCTGCGCAAGCTGGAATGGCTCAAGACCCGCGCCGACGCCGAGCTCGCTTTCGCCGACAAGGCGCTCGCCGCCGCAAAGGCGGAACAAGCCAAGGCGCTGGCTGAGGACCTGAAGCAGAAGGCCGCCCTTAAGGTCGCGGAAGCGGGGATGCAGCTCGACACCGCCAAGGCCGACGCGAAGACCAAACTCGCCGCCGCCGCCGCC
>PLBP01000005.1:0-93312 GCA_003135415.1 Hyphomicrobiales bacterium | reverse complement strand
GTGGCCGGACGGGGGCGAGGTGTTCGATGCGACCATTGAGGTCCCCGTCACGATCCGCAATCCCGACAAGCCGATCGGCACGCATGTGTTCACGGCGATGGCGCGCAACGAGGCCGGCCTTCGCTGGACCGCGGTCACGATCGACGAGGCGGACGACGCCAAGGACGCGCTCGACCGCATCACCATCCCGCAGGATTTGCTCGATCGCATCGCGCCGACTGCATTGCCGCGATCCTCGATCATCGTCTCGGACGAGCCGCTGAGCCGCGAGACCAACTACCGCACCGAGTTTGTCGCGGTGCTGAGCAATCAGCCCCAAGGCGGCTTTATAACGCGCAAGCCTACGACCGACGACCGCGTTGCGGGCGACAACGGCTGGGGCGACTTCGGCTTCGGCTCCTTTTTCCGCCGCAATTGGGACGGCAATACGCGTCGGGGCGGCGGCCAGTACTATCCTCGGGCGCGACAGGGCTGGTGGTAAGACGCGGGTACGCCGCGCGTAGTCCGCATGGTCGCTCAGGGTCATTCGCTACAGACGCATTCCGCGCCAGTGCCGATCAATGTCCGCTATGTCTCCGATAGCGACCAAAGCGCTGCGATGCAGCGAATGACGCGAAGTGCCAACAGCGGACTTTCGACTTGGATGTTCCCTGCCACAGATCTTAAGCAAGATATTCCATCCGGTAAGCATCACCGAGCGGTAAATCGAGTGTCCACTGAGAATCGCGAGCAGCGATTCATCGACCATTAAATCTCGCCGCCATGCGCCCGAGTTCGCGCAGCGGTCGTGTCACCCGCCAAGAGGTCGAATTCCTCATCGCTTCTAGCGAATTCGCCAGCTCGAAGCGCTCGAGCTCGGTCGAATTCCTCATCGCTTCTAGCGAATTTGCCAGCTCGAAGCGTTCGAGCTCGAAGGCAACAGATTCACTGGCGAAGCGTTGCGCCGTGAGACGCCAGAGGTTTTCGCGAAAGGCCGGCGTGGCGGCTTGCGCGCACCAATAGGCCAAATCATCGGCGCGCTCCCGGTCGCTAAGATGGGGACGTTGGTGGGTCCAGGTATTGATCCCCGTCGGAACCATTGCGGATCGTGCACGGCACCACGGTTCTGCAAGGAACTGACGCCACATAAATAAATCGGTCCAGGGAAACTTAGTCGGCGTCGTGCGCCAGCCATGGGGCAGCCGATGATAGGCAGCCATCGTGTGACCCGCAAAAGTAAAATCAAAGCGATTAAACAATTCGGTCAGCATTCGATTCCTAAACGCAGAATTTTGCAGGTCAGCGGGCATGACAACGATCTGCCGTTTGGCGTCTATGCCCACTTGCAACGTGTGGCCGAAGTCCACGTCGGTTAAAAGCTCGTCAAGCACTTCCAGGTGGTTAGGCATCCAGCAATCGTCGTCGCCAAGATATGCAGCGAAACGGCCTTGCGCGTGCTGCAAGGCCTGATGGCGATGGATCTCGCCCTTCCGCGGACCCTTAGGAAAATCAAAGAAGCGAATACGAGGTTCATCTTTCGCCAGCTCGGCGATGCAGTCACGCGTCTCGTCAGTTACCCCGTCGCCAACTATGAAGAGTTCAAAATCTTGCAGCGTCTGTGTCTGAACACCCGCAACGGCGTGGGCCAAGGCTTGCGGATGGTTATGGGTTGGAATCAAGACTGTGGCCGCAACCATTTAGGGAGCTCCGACCATTCACTCAGCGAGAAAACCAGTACTCGACGTCACCGCAAGCGCCTCTCGATAGGCCTTCAACGCTTGCCGCGGAAGCAAGCCTTCGTCAACGTCACGGAATTCAATCCGGCTGTCTTTTTGAATGGCCCTATTCAGTTTTGCACCGGACGAGAGACAGATCGGTAGGCCTGGGGTGCTTCGATCACGTTCTTCAATCAATCCATAACACTCAAAACCGCCGGGGCCGGTCAGTATTGTGGCCGCCCGCAACTCCTGCTTTGCGTAGCAGATGACCTCAGTTCGCATCCCATATCGCGGCGCAAGTATAGAACGTCCCGTTCGCCCCACTTCGATCACAGTCCGCATAGTTTCCATGTGGACAAGATGATAAGGCCTTGTCAAAAAATAAAATGGTCCAGGCTGCCCCAAATCAGACGGAAACCAATTGAGCATGCGACGTTGGTAAGCATCATCCGTGTAGCCAACTACAAATATCCCGCCTTTCGGCTTCGCACCCAGTATATAATCCACTACCGGCGGCTTCCCCGGCCCCCATCGACCAGCCAAATCAAACGCCGCAAGAAGATCGATTTCGGCCACGCGTGGGCCGATCATTCCTTTTCGCAAAAGGTTGCAGCCCAGGCCATTGGCCACAATAGACATTTCCACCGCGAGTTTCGTACCATCTGTGTAAGACGCGCACTGTTGCGGATCGAGATACCTTTTTGCCGCTTCGGGTTGAATCTTGATGGGATCTGTATAGCGATCAAGGAACCCCTTAATGTTTCCAGCCATGACAAAAGTCAGACCGTAGAAGCGTAACTCCTCGACCAAGCGCGCCAATACGACAGGCTGATCCCCGTCAGCGCTTGTGTACCCTACTTCGTAGCGTTGCGCTTCCCTCCAGAAAAAAGGACCGAAAAGCGTATCCGCCTCTGCATTCATCAAGACGACATGTTTGCCGGTTGCCATTGCCATCGTTATGAATTGTGGTGCGGCATCGATTGCGGTTGATGCGTCAAAGAGAACATCAATACTCGGAGCTGCGGCTGCCAGAGTGGCGTCTTCGCATATGGCTAACCGTCCTGTGCGCACAACATCTGCAAGCTCTCCTACAGACGTCACCAGTTTAGCAGCACGAGTAGAATCGTTGCATGCAAGCGCGCGTTCGATATTGGAATCACAAACAACGTCACAACGAACATTCTCGGTAAGTAGAGACTGATGGAACACGCCCGCGCCTGCTGACCCAGCACCAATAAGTGCGAACGAGATGGGGCGATTGGCCGCGGAACCGCGGATGCTGCCGTTCAAACCCTAACCCCCGCAATTAATATCCGTTCAGGCACATTATGCATTGAAAAGATCTGTTCAACATACCCAGTAGTTCTGTAGAGACGCGGTCCGGTCGAGATTGACAAGGCCGCGTGGTAACGACTGGAGTGCACCGCAATAAACTACGGCCCCCGATGTCGCAGTTGGGTCATTCGCTACAGACGCATTCCGGGCGCGCGACCAATGTCCGCTTTGGGTCATTCGCTACCGATACATTCAGCGCGAGTGCC
Source organism: Hyphomicrobiales bacterium (assembly GCA_003135415.1). Lineage (GTDB taxonomy): Bacteria > Pseudomonadota > Alphaproteobacteria > Rhizobiales > Xanthobacteraceae > Palsa-892. The sequence continues at coordinate 90,074 of PLBP01000005.1, read as the reverse complement.
GAACAATGTCCGCTATGCCTCCGATAGCGACCGTCATCCATCCCAGGAATGTGCCAACCGAGGTACGTACGCAGGTGAAAATAGGAGATTCAAATAAGTACCCCTTCCTTTGGAGGGAGGGGGTAGCCTCGTTAAGAGGCGGTGTCAGAGTCCGATGTCCTACCGTTGGACGATCCCCCAAAGAGCTGGCTGAACTTAACAGCCTATCGTGCTCGCACGCAGCCGATTCAGCGGAACAGCGCGGACGTTCTAGCTTGGCAGGCGCACGGCCCGCAAGCGCGCTTGCTACGGGCTAAGCGCCAAGCAAAACCCCGGGCCTTTCGATCCGGGGTTTGTCCGATAACTCGTGAGGGGCGTCAGAACTTGTAGTTTAAGCCCGCGCGTACGATATTTTCGTTGAACTTCACGTTCGCACCGCAAGTGTTGCAGTTGAACTTGCCGAGATCGACGTAGAGATACTCGGCCTTGATCGTCCAGTTCGGCGCGAAGGCGTATTCCGCGCCACCGCCAACCGTCCAGCCCGCCTGCGTATTGCTCTGCGAGCCGAGGCCCGGGATGTTCGCCTTCACGTCGCCAAAGGCGGCGCCGGCCGTCACGAACGGCATGAAGCGGTCGATCGCATAGCCGAGGCGCCCGCGCACGGTGCTGAGCCAATCGACCTTCGTTTGGCACAGACCCGCGACGCATGCCGCGCTGCCGTTGATATCGGCCCAATCGATGTCGCCCTCGATGCCGAGCACCGTCTGGCCGAATTGGTAGTTGTAGCCGATGGTGCCGCCAACGAGGCCGCCGTTCACGTTGAAGCGGTTGATTCCGGCGGCGCCGAAATCGTAGCGCGACGTGCCCCAGCCATAACCGCCATTAACGCCGACATAAAACCCGCTCCAGTCAAAGGCGCGTAGCGGGGGTGCCTTGGTGGGATAATCGGGCGGCGGACGACGCGGCAGATCGGCTGCGAACGCTGTCTGTGCGGCGGCGGCGAATACGACGATGGCCGCCATCGATTGAAATGCGCGTTTCATACTCAGCCTCCATTCGACCCGTGAACTGTGTCTTTTTCTTCCCGCCCCCCGAGTAGCGCCACAATGCGGCTCTCGTCGGGCGACTCTTCGGCCTTGTTGTGAACGGCCCGGCGCGCAGGCGCCGGTTCGCGTTGATTATTCGTTGATGATGTCGACGACCTGGCTTGTCTCGGGATCCACAAGCACGAGCTGGTTATTGATATAGACGTAGCGGTAGCGCTTCAGCACCGGCACATCGACATAGACATCCTCGGGAAAATCCGAGAGTTCGACGGCGCCGGGAGGAACCGGCGCGCCGATTTCATAGCGCACGGTAGGAGCGGGGCGCGCGACAGGCGCCATTTGCCGCTCTCGGGTCACGGTGCGGTAAACGGTGGTGCGCTGCTCGGGCGTGAGCCGATAAGGCCCCATAGTTTCTTTGGTCACCGTCGTGGTCACGGTGGTCTGCGCCAGCGCTGCCGGCGCGGCTGCGGCGAGTGCCGCAATCAAGGCGGAAGTGCGAATAAGTAGAATCATGGCGTTCCCTCGCGCGTTGATGGAAAATCTGAGCCTCAACGCAGGAAGTGAAAGTTGGTTCCCGGCGGCGACGGAGGCCTTGAAAAGCCTTAACCTTTGAATGTCGGCTGCCGCGGGTGAATGGCATCCTTGAATTCAGGAAAGCCTTTCCAGGCGGGCTCGGGAAAATCGCGACCCTTCCGTGGTGCGTAGTTCGATTCCTCGGCGAGCTTCATCGTCGGGATATAGCGCGGGCAATTGGGAAAGATCGCGCGCGCGCGGACGCGCACGATCAATTGCGCGCCGACCGTGTGCGCGAGCAAGGGATCGTCGGCGCGGATGAGAGCCCTTCCGTTTACGCGCAGGCGGCGCGGTTTTTCGAAGTCGAGGAAGAGCAAGCCGACCTCGGAATTGACCTCGATATTGCCGAGACTCTTGAACATTCCGTTGCCGTCGAAATCGGGGAAGACGAGCTCGGAGGGACCGGTGACCCGCACGAAACCCGGCGCACCACCCTTGAACGAGCAGTCCGGCCGGCCCTCGCTGTCAGCGGTCGCGAGGAAGAAGTAGCGCACGCTTTCGATGAAATCCTTGTCGCCTTCGGTGAACTGCGCGCGGGTGGTGACCTGCTCCAGCCGGTCGGCGATCTTGCGGCTTTGGAACCGATCCTGCAGCCGGCGATTTCCCTCATGGTAAAGCTTGGAGTCGGTCATGAAAGTTCCTCCCTTGCAGGTTCGCGGGCGCCAATAGACACCTCAATATACTCCTGAAAACAGGCTCGGAGCGCCATACCTCCGGGGAATAAACAGCCGGCTCGGCGGTTCGAGGGGTTGTTAGCCGACAATAATCGGAGAAAGTCATGGATCGCAAAACCAAATGGCGCCTCGTTACCGTCGCTGCGCTTGCGCTCGCCGTCGCTATCGTCGCGATCGCGTCGGCGCAGGAACAGACCGTGCGTGTGCGCGGCACCATCGACGGTATTGACGGCCAGACGATGAGCGTAACCGCACGGGACGGGACGAAACTCGCGATCAAGATCGCCGACAACGCGACCGTGGCGGGCGTCGTTAAGGCGTCGATGGCCGACATCAAAGCGGGCAGCTATGTCGGCATCGCCGGCATGCCGCAGGAGGACGGCAGCCAGCGCGCGCTCGAGGTGCTGATCTTCCCGGAAGCGATGCGCGGCACCGCCGAGGGCTTCCGGCCCTGGGACTTGCGGCCAAACAGCACCATGACCAACGCGACCGTCGCCGAGGTGGTGGCCAAGGCCGACGCCCAAACGATGACGCTCAAATATAAGGACGGCGAAAAAACCATCGTCGTTCCGCCCGGCGTGCCGATCGTGGCCTATGTACCGGGCGACAAAAGCGAGTTGAAGGTGGGCGCCAAGATCTTCATCGCGGGCGCCGCCAAGCAGCCGGATGGGAGCCTCGTCGCGGCCCGCATCGGCGTCGGGCGTGACGGCCTAACGCCGCCGATGTAAATCGGGAAAGGCGGCCGGTTGAAAAGATTACGCGGCCCGCGAAGGGCCGCGTTTCTATGCCGGCTCCGGCAGGGCGGGTTTTTAGAACACCGCGAGATAACGCAAGAGCGAGAGAATGCCGATGATGATGACGATGATCTGCGCGATCTGTTTCATTTTCCGGTCGAGCGGAAGCATATTGACGAGATAGAGGACGAGAACGATGACAAGAACGGTGATGAGGAGGCTGATAAGCGTCGACATACGGGCTTCCTTCCGTTTCGGGTAGGCGCCTCACACCGACGCCCCCACGGCCCCGGCGCCCGTGTTCCAGCGCGGCCGGACGGCACGGAAAACGAAGACTGCTCGATCCGGACGGCTTACTCAAACGAAAAAACGCGACATCCGGGAGGCTCTGGGAGGATAGGAAACGCTTGTCACGAATCCTCGGACGCGAACCTCGGCGCGGAAGCGCGCGCCGTGAGTCGCCTCAAAAGCGCGCCGATTTGGTAATGACGGACGGCACGCCGCATCACGCCGGCGCGTCGCTGCAGTGCAGGAAACCGATTGCGGCAAGATAAGGCAATGATTTCGCTGTGCAAATTTAGCCCCGCCTCGGATACCGCACGGCTGCGGCGTTTTCGATCACAAGCGTGAAGTGGCTATTTCCCTGTCTTGTATTTCCCGCAGTTCTAGTGCGGAATTGCCGCAAGAAGAGCTCCGACCTGGGCGCAGTTGGGCGCCGCGGCCGAGCGACTTCCGATGCGCCATCAAGGAGGCCGCAATGAATAGCCGTTTGATTGTTGGTTTGTGTTCTGTCGCGTTTCTCGGTTCCGCCGTCGCGTTCACCGCTCCCGTTTCAGCGCAAGAAACAAGGACGAGGAACTGTGACACCCAGTGGAGGGACATGACGAAGGCCGAGAAGAAAGACTCCAAGAAAAAGGATTGGGTTGCCGCATGCGAGGCGAAAGCCGGCGGCGGCAAGGAAGAGAAGAAGGAAACCAAGAAAGAGAAGGCCGAAGAGAAGAAGGAAGCCAAGAAAGAGAAGGCCGAGAAGACAACCATGCCGCCAGTCACCACGCCGCCGTCGACCGCGGGCGAAGTGAAGGGTAAGTCAGGCCGTGAGGCGATGTACGCGCGCGAGCGTGCTTGCGGCAAGGAATGGCGTGAGGAAAAGGCGGCCGGCCACATCGAAAAGGGTCAGACCTGGCCGAAATACTGGAGCGCGTGCGATAAACGCATGAAAGAAAAAGGCATGTGATTAGTGCGGCGGCGGCGCGATCTCATTGCGCCGCCGCAACTTCATTTCGCATCGAATTTTATTTCTTCTGGATTTGCCCGTTCGGGCTCGCCTGATCGACCGCCTCCGGCAAGTATTTCGCCAGCACATCGAGCGCCTGATCGACCGGCACGCCCAGCGAGCGGGCGATGTGCTGCAGCTCCTTGTCGTTGATCGCGGCGCGCAGCTGCTCCTTGGTGACCGGAATGTTCTGTCCGTTCGAAAGCCAGGAGGCGACCTGCTTGTCGAGGCCCGCCTGCTGCAGCTTGTTGACAACGCCCTGTAACCCGCCGCTATTCGCCAGCACCTGCGACAGGATGGTCGGCGCCTGCTTGCCGAGCTCACTGGCGACGCCCTTGAGCAGGCCGCCCCAATCGATATCGCTCATATTCAACCCTCCATGACCATTCGATCGCGAGTCTAGGCGAATCCGTTTGCGAAAAACAGTAAAAACGCCGGCATTGCCCTGACGTTACGCCGCAGTCACATACTGCGCGATGCCGCGTCCAAACGACCAATTTTCTTTTCCGACTTCGAGCAAATTGATGAAAACGTCGTCAGGCTTGAGGCCGAGATCAGCTTGCAGCCGCTCGACGATGCGTCTGAACAGCGCCTGCTTCTGCGCCACCGTTCTCGTATTGCTGACCGTGATCTGAACGACGATGAAATCGTTGCTGCGCTCGGTCCCGAGATAGTTTTTGCTGTAGAAGAAATTATCCGGCTCATATTCGTCCACCGTGACGAAACGATCTTCTTCCGGCACGTCGAACGTCTCGCGGAGCGCCAGATAAATATTATCCGCGATCTTCTTGCGATAGCTTGCGGGCCTTCCTTTTCGGAGCGAAATTCTGACCAATGGCATGGCTTCCTCCAGAGCGGGTTAGGGCATGATCCCGAAAAAGACTGCCCCGGACTTGATCCGGGGTGGGAACCGGTTTTCGGAAAAGATCATGCCCCAATATCGTGACGAGCATTCGATGCGATAACGCCGGCGGTGAGATTACGGCCAGCCGCGCTCAATAAAATCCCGGTGTCGCGCCGCCGTCGACGGCGATGGCGCTGCCCTGAATATGGCTGCCGCGCGGCGAGCACAAAAATAGTGCGAGCTCGGCGATGTCCTCGGGCTTGGCGATCCGCCGGATGCCCTGTTTCTCGATCACGCGGTTGATCGCTTCCTCGGGCGTGATGTTCGCAGCCTTGGCGCGGCGTTTCGCCTGCTCGAAGAAGCGCTCAGTCTCCGTCAGCCCCGGATGGATGACATTGACGTTGACGCCGTCGTGCTTGCCGCGGTCGGCGAGGCCCTTGGAGAAATTTGCGAACGCGGCATTCACCGATCCGCCGATGAGGAAATTCTGGTCCGGCGTCCGCGCAGCACCCCCGACGATATTGACGACGTGGCCGCTCGCCGCCTTCAGCATCGGCCAGAACAGGCGGCATAGGCGAACAGCCGCGAAGAATTTGAGCGCGAAGCCGTCTTGCCAGTCCTCGTCGATCAGCTCGAGAAAATTTCCCGCTTTTGTCGCGCCGGCGCAGTTCACCAGGATATCGCAGCGGCCGAAACGCGAGCCGACGAGATCGAACAGCGCTTCGCAGTTTTCGAGCTGTTTGAGGTCGCCGGCACGGGTGAGCGTTGCCGGCCCGCCCTTCTTCGCGATGATTTCGGCGGCGCTGGCGAGATTTTTCTCCGACGAAGCGGCGATCACGGTTTGCGCGCCGGCGCCCGCGAAGGCGGCGGCAATCGCGCGGCCGATGCCGCGGCTGCCGCCGGTCACCACCACGATCTTGCCGTCAAACTCGCGTTCCATCTTCGGTCAATCGGCCGCGGCGGCGCTTGTCACTGCCGTGCGATGTTGCGGACTTCGTTGAGGAGGAAGTTGCCGATCCGCTTGCCGCGGTTGCGCAACACCTGCAGCGGGTTCTTGTCGACAAAATAGGTGAGCAGGATCGAATCGCGCGTATCGACCTCCGGCCCGACCGTGTCGACGGAGTGCCAAGTATTCTTGTCGACCGCGAAGGCATAACCCGAGTTCGGTGCGAACTTCATTTGGGAAGCGCGGATGAATGTCTTGTCCGGATTGCGCGAGTGGAAGATGGTGCCGACGTGATCGATCGAGTTGTCGCGCGGCAAGTAAAGCTGGATGGTCATGCCCTTCCAACGCGTGTCGGGGTGAATCCCGATGCGGTAGCCGGGCACGTCGCGGGTGAGAATCGGAATCGGATACATGCCGACCTTCTGGTAATTCGCGCCGTAGCGCCGCTCGAGGCCGGGCGCGAGCCGCCGCATGAAGGCGTCGCGCACCTTGGCGGAGCACAGCACCTTGCCGATCGCGTTCCAAAGCTCGCGCTTCTCGCGCGGCAGATGCCGGATATATTCGGGGAAGAGGTCGATTTTTACGCGTGTGCCGCCCCCGTCCATCTTCCGCGTCGATTTGGTGCGGCCGGACATGCGCCGGTAATCGCTCGCGACCGGCATTTCCTGCATCATTTTCGCGTACACGTCCGGCGGAAAGATGTTGCCGAGCTTGAGATGGAAGAACGGGTCCTGTCCCACCGGTGCCGCGTCGATCGCGGCCGCCACATGATCGATGATGCGATTGAGCTCATGCCTGTCCATGATCTTCTACCCTGAACGAATGACTCTGGGCCCGCTGGAGGGGGAGACAACTAGTCGAGGCGTCCCGCCCGTGCAAGCAGGGAGGTAATTACCGTTTCTATCTCGCACGCCGCAAGAAATCCGTGCAACCCGCCCGATCATCGCACAGGTGTTGCGCCCCCAGGGCGCGCTGTTACACTCGCCCTCAACTGGAGGAACTCAAGAACACCGAGCGGCCGTCGAGCGCAAAATTGGCGCGGCCGGCACGCACGGGAAAGGAACGCCATGGCGGACGAGCGCGCAGGGGGCGCGTCCGGACCGCACGGAACGGGCACGCGCAACCGGCGCCGACACCGGTCCCGTTTCGGACGGTACGGTTCATCCTCGCGTCATGACGACGCGGCGGGCCGCTCGTTCTATGCCGCGCTCGATCTTGGCACCAACAACTGCCGCCTGTTGGTCGCGCATCCGACGCGGGATTCTTTTCGCGTAGTCGACGCTTTCTCCCGCATCGTACGGCTCGGCGAGGGGCTCGGCCGCACCCGCCGGCTCGCGGATAGCGCGATGGACCGCGCGATCGGCGCGCTCAGGGTCTGCGCGATGAAGCTCGCGCATCGCGGCCAAGTGCGCGCGCGGCTGATCGCGACCGAGGCGGCGCGCGCCGCCGAGAACGGCGCCGAGTTTCTCGCGCGCGTCAAGCAAGAGGCGGGTCTCACGCTCGAAATCATCGATCGCGAGACCGAGGCGCGGCTCGCCGCTTATGGTTGCGCGCCTTTGCTCGATCCCGACGCCGACGGCGCGATCTTGTTCGACATCGGCGGCGGCTCTTCGGAGCTGGCGCTTCTGGGCCGCGCGCAAACGCTCGATCGCGGGCCGCCGGTTGCGCCGATGCTCGCCTGGGTATCGCTCTCAATGGGGGTGGTTTCGCTCGCCGAGCGCCACGGTGGCGAGTTGGTCTCGCGCGAGACGTTCGAATCGATGGTGGGCGAAGCGGTCCCGCTGATCGAGGCGTTCTCCCGCGAGGCCAAGGCGAACGGCGCCAAGAACTATCACCTGCTGGGGACGTCCGGCACGGTGACGACGATCGCGGGCGTGCACCTGAAATTGCCGCGCTACGACCGCCAGCAGGTCGATGGGGTGTGGCTTTGCGCCAAGGACGTGAGCGCGGTCGTTGAGGGCCTGTTGTCGACGAGCTATGCCGAGCGCGTCGCGCATCCTTGCATCGGCGCCGACCGCGCCGATCTCGTGCTTGCGGGCTGCGCCATCTTCGAGGCGATCCGCCGCGTGTTCCCGTGCGATCGCCTGCGCGTCGCCGACCGCGGCTTGCGCGAAGGGATGCTGGTCGAATTGATGCGCGCCGACGGCGTTTGGGCTAACTAGGGGCGATGCCCGACGAGAACCGCCGTAAGAAAGTGAAGCTGAAGCCGAAGAAGCGCAAGCACTCCTCGCGCCTGTGGCTCGAGCGGCAGCTCAACGACCCTTATGTAAAGCGCGCGAAAACCGAAGGCTATCGCTCGCGCGCAGCCTATAAGCTCGCCGAGATCGACGACAAGGCGAGGTTCTTGAAGCGGGGCGCCCGCGTCGTCGATTTGGGCGCCGCCCCCGGCGGCTGGAGCCAGATCGCGGCCGAACGCGTGGGCGCGGGCAAGGGCCGCGTGGTCGCGATCGATCTATTGGAGATGAAGTCCGTTCCGGGCGTCGAGTTCCTGCGGCTCGATTTTCTCGACGCTGACGCGCCCGCAAAACTCAAGACTTTGCTCAATGGCCCCGCCGACGCGGTGCTCTGCGATATGGCGGCGAACGCCACCGGTCACCGCCGCACCGACCATTTGAAGATCGTGGCGCTCGTCGAAGCCGCAGCCGAATTCGCCCGCGAAGTGCTGGCACCGGGCGGAGCGTTTCTCGCCAAAGTCATCCAGGGCGGCACCGAGGCCGCGTTGCTGGCATCGCTCAAGCGCGATTTTACCAGCGTGAAGCACATCAAGCCGCCCGCGAGCCGCGCCGATTCGGCGGAGCTTTACGTGCTGGCGACGGGATTCCGCGGCTAAGCCCCTTATCCCTCCCCGTTCCGGGGAGGGTGGTCGCGAGCGTTAGCGAGCGACCGGGTGGGGTTCTAAAGTTCACCCCACCCGGCTCGCACCTTCGGTGCTCGCCATCCCTCCCCTTAAGGGAGGGATAAGAAACTTCAAATCTCCTTGCCCGATTCCGGCGGTGGCGCTTCGTCCGGCGGCAACGCGGTGAGCGAAGCGCCGGCGTCGATCGGCAGCGGCAGCAAGAAAAAGATCGAAGAGGCCGAAACCACGGCAACGACCAGGAATGCCGGGATAAAGTCGCTCGCCGCGAGCACGACATCGCCGCGCACGAAGCGCACGCCTTCGAGCGCGAGTGCTGCGACCGCGACGCCGGCGGTGATCGAAATCTGCTGGGCGACGCTCGTGAAGCTCGTCGCCTGGCTCATCTCGCTTGAACCCAGGTCGGCGAAGGCGAGCGAATTGAGGCTCGTGAACTGCAGCGCGCGAAAGAAGCCGCCGACAAGCAGAACGAATATAATGAAAGCATAGGGCGTGTCCGGCCGGAACAGCGCACAGGCTGCGATGAAGGCCGCGGCCACCATCGTATTGATCAACACGACCCGCTTGATACCGAAGTGGCGGAGAATCGTCGCGGCACTCGCGCGCATCACCATGGCGCCGATCGCGCCTGCGAAGGTGAGCAATCCCGATTGCAGCGCGCTCATTCCGAAGCCGATCTGGAAGAGGAGCGGCAACAGGAACGGCAGCGCGCCGATACCGATACGGAACAAGGAGCCACCGGCGACGCTCGCGCGAAAGGTGGGGATCGAAAGCAGCTTGAGATCGAGGAGCGGGAAGGGCACCGAGCGCGCGTGCAGCACGTAGGCGAAGAGCGCGGCCGCGCCCACGGCCATGAGCGCGAGCGAGATCGATGTCGGCATAAAATTCTGGCCGATGGTGGTGAAGCCGAAGGCAAGCCCCGCGAGGCCTGCGCCCGAGAGCACGAAGCCCCTGACGTCCAGTGGCGGCACGTTCTGCTCGCGGATGTTTTCGATGAAGCGGGTCGCGAGCAGGATGCCGATGATTCCGATCGGAATGTTGATCCAGAAAATCCAGCGCCACGAGAAATAAGTTGTGATGAAGCCGCCGAGCGGCGGCCCGATCAACGGCCCGAGCAGCGCCGGTACCACGAGCCAGGCGAGCGCCGAGACGAGTTCGTGCTTGGGCACGAGACGCACGATCACCAGCCGGCCCACCGGCGTCATCATCGCGCCGCCGACGCCTTGGATGATGCGGTAAACGACGAAATCGAGAAGCGAGGTGGCGGAGCCGCAAAGCGCCGAGCCCGCCGTGAAGATGACGATCGCGACGCGAAACACCGTACGCGCGCCGAAGCGGTCGGCCATCCAGCCTGAAATCGGAATGAAGACCGCGAGCGTCAACAAATAGGAAGTAAGCGCGAGCTTGAGCGCGATCGGGTCCTCGTGGAGATCGATCGAGATCGCCGGCAGCGCCGTGGAGATCACCGTCGCATCGAGGTTCTCCATGAAGAGGGCGCAGGCGACGATCAAGGGGACGATCATTTGGGTGGGCATGAGGGGGACCGGGGCTTATTTTGACAGGCTGGAATAGCGGCTTCGGCCGCCCCCGTCATCCCGCGAGGCGGGCTTGCGCCGGGCGGCAAGCGCTCCCACATTGATCGGCGCCACCGGGGAGTGCGCCATGATCTATCTGCTCGCGATCTTTCTGCCGCCGCTCGCGTTGCTGCTGAACGGCCAGCCGTTCTCGGCGATCCTGAACGTGTTCCTGATCGTGCCCTGCTTCCTCTTCGGGCTCATTCCGTTTTTTCATCTGCTTCTTTTGGTGCCCTCGGCGCATGCCGTGATCGCGATTTACATGGCGCGGGAGAACCGCAAGCATCGCGAGATTGTGGATGCGATCGAGCGCCACGGCCCGCCGCCGGGGTGGAAGCAGTAACCCCATTTCACTGCTGCGCGGCCACCCTCCCCTAGAGGGGAGGGATGGTTTTTAGGCTACCTTGCTGAAATCGGGCGGCCGGCGCTCGGCGAAGGCGCGGAAGGCTTCCATTGCTTCCGGGCTTTTCAGACGCGCCTGGAACTCATCGCCTTCGCGCTGCATCACTTCCTTGATGGTCTCGACGTCCCGCATGAGTTTTTTCATCGCGCGCAACGCACCCGCGGGCTTGGCGGCCAAGGCGCGCGCCGCTTCCTGCGCGCGGTTTTGAACCTCGTTGGCGGGGAGTGCCGCGGTTGCGATACCGATTTGCGCTGCTGTCTTGCCGTCGATCGGCTGGCCGAGCGCGAACATCGCATAGGCCCGTGCGTAGCCGATGCGGGCGGGCAGTAACCAGGTCGAAGCCGCTTCCGGCACCAGCGCGAGGTTGACGAAGGGGGTGGTGAGTTGCGCGCCCTCGGCGATGAACACCATGTCGCAATGCAAGAGCATCGTGGTGCCGACGCCCACGGCATTGCCCTGCACCGCCGCGATCAAGGGCTTGGTGAGGTGGGCGAGCGCCAGCAGAAACGGGCTGGCACCAATGCTACGCGGTGCCACCGCGCCGGTCGCGACCGCGGTAAAGTCGCCGATGTCGTTGCCGGCGGTGAACATGTCGCCCTCGGCGGCTAACACGATGGCGCGGACTTCGGGATCGTTCTCCGCGCGATTCATCTCGCGCACTACGGCCTCGTACATGGCGTTGGTGAGCGCGTTTTTCTTTTCGGGTCGCGCGAAGGTGAGCGTGAGAACGCCCTGCTCGCGCGAAACGCGGACATGGTCGGTCATCCAAAACCTCCCCGAAGCCCTCGATATTGAAGGGCAGTTTGATCGGCGTCAGCCGCCTTTTACCACCTTTTCCCATGCGCGGCGCGCAAGCCCGCCCGGCCCTTTGCAGAAGGAGAGGAGCGTGCTAACGACCCTCGCCAACCCGCTGCGGCAATTCCATATCAACCGCGCTAACTGAATTCCGGGAAAACCGGGCTTAGGAGTTGGCGATGCACCGTCTTACCGACGGCCTCGCGCAAGAAGCGCTCACTTTCGACGACGTATTGCTCAAGCCTGGGCTCTCGGAAGTAATGCCTTCCGAGGCCGACGTCCGCACGCGCCTCACGCGTTCGGTCGCGCTCAACATCCCGGTGATTTCGGCCGCGATGGACACGGTGACCGAGGCCCGTCTTGCCATCGCCATGGCGCAGGCCGGCGGCATCGGCGTCATCCATCGCAATCTCAACCCCGAGGATCAGGCCGAAAATGTACGGCGGGTGAAAAAATTCGAATCCGGCATGGTGATCAACCCGGTCACCATTCATCCCGAGGCGACGCTCGCCGAAGCGCTCGAGGTGATGACGCTCAATGGAATCTCCGGCCTGCCGGTGGTGGACAAGAAAAACGGCCGCACCGGCAAGCTCGTCGGCATTCTCACCAATCGCGACGTGCGCTTCGCCGCCAATCCGCGCCAACCGATCGCGGAATTGATGACCAACAAGCTCATCACCGTGCGCGAAGGCGTGAGCGAGGAAGAGGCGAAGAAGCTCCTGCACCAATATCGCATCGAAAAGCTTTTGGTCGTCGACCAAGACTACCGCTGCGTCGGCCTCATCACCGTCAAGGACATCGAAAAAGCGGTCGCCAATCCGAACGCCTGCAAGGACGAGCAGGGGCGGTTGCGCGCCGCCGCCGCGACCACCGTCGGCGACGAGGGTTTCGAGCGCACCGAGCGGCTGATCGATGCCGGCGTCGACGTGGTGGTGGTCGACACCGCGCACGGGCACTCGCAGCGCGTGCTCGATGCCGTCCGCCGCATCAAGCGCCACTCGAATGCCGTCCAGGTCGTCGCTGGCAATATCGCGACGCGCGAAGGCGCCAAGGCCTTGATCGATTCCGGCGCCGATGCGGTGAAGGTCGGCATCGGGCCAGGCTCCATCTGCACCACGCGCGTGGTGGCGGGCGTCGGCGTGCCGCAGCTCACCGCGGTGATGGACGCCGTCGACGAGGCCTCGAAGTCCGATACGCCGGTGATCGCCGATGGCGGCATGAAGTTTTCCGGCGATCTCGCCAAGGCGCTCGCGGCCGGCGCCGAATGCGCAATGATCGGCGCGCTGCTCGCCGGCACCGAGGAAAGCCCGGGCGAGGTTTATCTCTATCAGGGCCGTTCCTATAAGTCGTATCGCGGCATGGGCTCGGTCGGCGCGATGGCGCGGGGCTCCGCCGATCGCTATTTTCAGCAAGACATCAAGGACACGTTGAAGCTCGTGCCAGAGGGTGTCGAGGGCCAGGTGCCGTTCAAGGGTCCGCTCGCGACCGTCCTGCACCAGCTCGCGGGCGGCGTGCGCGCGGCGATGGGTTATGTCGGCGCCAAGTCATTGAAGGAATTTCGCGAGAAAGCGCAATTCGTGCGCGTCTCCGGCTCGGCGCTCCGCGAGAGCCACGTCCACGATGTCACGATCACGCGCGAGAGCCCGAACTACCCGTCGAGGGTTTAGTCTATTTTTCTCACCCATCGGAGATCATTGCGCGGCGAAAAGCCCCACCTCGATTTTTTCCGGTTCACGATCCGCCCGGGCGGGCTATAAGCCCGCTTGCCGCGAAGACGGGTTTTCGGTCCCCCATGAAGGGCAAGGAAGCGTTCCATGTTGCGCTACGACCAGGTAAAGTTCGACTACGAGCCTTACCCGATCGGCCTGATCGAGAACGTGCTCAAGCCGAAACTGTATCAAGGACTGACCGGGGATTATCCGCAGCTCGAGCTGTTCAAATACATGCCGAATCTCGGCCACAAATATTCACTGTCGGAATCGAATAACCCGAAGGACTACCACCGCTTCCTCAAGGAAAACGAGGGTTGGGGCCGCTTTCACGACTACATCAAGAGCAGGGAATTCATCGAAAAGACGATCGGCATGCTGGGCACCAATTTCATCGATCTCGGCATGAAAAAATACCGCACCGTCTCCAACAAACGGAGCAACCGCGCTTATCCGTGGAACGCGCTCTTGCGCGTGCCGGAGCTTTCGGCGCGCTTCGAGTTCTCGATGATGAACGGCAAGGGCGGCAGCATCCGGCCGCATACCGACATGCCGCGCAAGCTCATCACCATCGTGTTCTCGATGGTGAAGCCGGGCGAGTGGGGGCGGCGGCACGGCGGTCGTTTGGCCGAAGGACAAGCGCAAGAGCTACAACCAGATCAATTACTATCTTCCCCTCGAGGAAGTGGACGTAGTGAAGGAATACGGCTTCAACCCGAACCAAGCGCTGATCTTCGTCAAGACGTTCAACTCCTGGCACGCGGTCAACCCGATGACCTCGAAGACCGACAACGCGCTCCGCAAGACCGTCACCATCAATATCGAACGCAAGTATTGATCTTGTTCCGCTCCGACGGCCGCCGGCCTCCCAATCGGTTGGAAAAAATCCTGCTGAAGGCGGCGGGCGGTCTCCGCCGCCTGCTTCTCGTGCGCGTGCGGCTCGACGACAACGGCCACCGCTCTGTTTATCTGTGCGAAAGCAAGCACGACGCCGAGCGGCCGATGGCGTTGTGGCTCAAGGGAGAAGGCACGATGCGCTGGATCGACGGCGAGGTCCGCGCCGGCGACATCTTCATGGATATCGGCGCCAACATCGGCATTTACACGCTCGCGGACGCGCATCGCGTCGGGGACACCGGCAAGGTCTATGCATTCGAGCCGCATAAAATGAACGGCGTTACATTACTGCGTAATCTCGCAGCGAGCGGCCTTGCCGAGCGCGTCGATTTCTTCGCTTGCGCGCTCTCGGATGCTTCCGACGTGCTTCCCTTTAATTATGTCTCGCTCGCCTCGGCTTCGAGCGGCAGCCAGTTCGGCCATACGCGCGTCGCCGGCGCGAGCCATGATTTCAAGCCGGTCGCGCGCGAGATGCTGGCGGCGGTCACCGTCGACGAGTTGATCGCCGGCGGAACGATCAAGGCGCCCAACCTCGTGAAAATCGACGTTGACGGAAATGAAATCAAGATTTTGCAGGGCATGAAAAAGTTCCTTGCCGGCAAGGACCGCCCGCGCGCCGTGCAGGTGGAACTCAATATCGGCGAGCAAGAGGAAATCGCGTCATTTCTTGCCGATTGCGGCTACGCGCTCGCGGAGCGGCACCATACGCGGCCGGGCGCGCGGCGGCTCAAGAGCGGTATCCCGCTGAAGAAAGTCGCACACAATGCGATTTTCCGGCCGCGCCAGGCTGCTTGATCCGATGACGCCTGCCGCAACGATCCCAACCGCTTAGCCGTTCGCGACCGATTGCTTATCTTTCTTCTTCGGCGGACGACCGGGACGCGTTATACGACAGCGACGAGTTGCAGGAGAAAACCCATGTCCATCCAATTCGCGCTCGCGCCGTTGTTTTTCCAGGTCCTGCTCGTCTTCATCCTGATGATGTGGATGGCGAAAGAGCGCCAGACCGCGCTCCGGCGCGGCGAGGTGCATCACCGCGACATCGCGCTGCGCGAGCCGAAATGGCCGGCGAAGGCGATGCAGGTGGCGAATTGCTTCAGCAACCAGTTCGAGATTCCGGTCCTGTTCTACATCGTGACCATTCTTGCGTTGATCACGCGGCAGGCCGATTTGCTGTTCGTCTTCCTCTCCTGGCTGTTCGTAATCCTGCGCTACGTCCACGCCTTTATTCACACCACCTCGAACCGGGTGGCGCGCCGCGGCCTCGTTTACGGTCTCGGCGTATTGATGGTGCTGGCGCTCTGGATCGAACTCGCGCTCCGTCTCTATCTCCTCTGATGGAATGACGCCTTCGGCCCGAATCTCCGCCGCGATCGAGGTATTAGCGGAACTCGACGCGCATGTGCGTCCGGCGTCGGAAGCGCTGAAGACGTGGGGTGTAGCGCACCGCTTCGCCGGCTCCGGCGACCGCGCCGCGATCGCGGGCCTCGTCTACGACACGCTGCGGCGGAAGGCCTCGGCGGCCTTTGTCATGGACGACCGTTCGCCGCGCGCAATTATTCTCGGAATGCTACGGCGTGCGCGCGGCCTTGATCTTGCCGCCATCGAAAAATTATTCGACGGCGGGCGTTTTTCGCCGCCGCCGCTTTCCGAACAAGAACGAACAAGGCTTGAATCCGGCAGCCTCGATGGTGCGCCGGCGCATGTCGTGGGCGATTATCCCGAATGGCTGGAGCCGCAATTCAACGAGACCTTCGGCGAAGAGCGCGCGGCGGAAGGGGCAGCACTTTCGGCGCGGGCGCCGCTTGATCTCCGCACCAACACGTTGAAGGTAACACGCGAGAAGGTGCGCGATTCACTTTCTTATCTCGGGCCACAAGAGACGCGGTGGTCGCAGGCCGGCCTCCGCATTCCGCTCGACATGCAGGGCCGCCATCCGCCGGTCACCGCCGAGGGGGCCTTCCAGAAAGGCTGGTTCGAGGTGCAGGACGAGGGCTCGCAGGTGACGGCCTTTCTTGCCGGCGCAAAGGCCGGCAAGCAGGTGCTTGATCTCTGCGCGGGCTCGGGCGGCAAGACGCTCGCGCTCGCAGCAGCAATGGAAAATCACGGCCAGATTTTCGCTTATGACGCGGATCTCCGCCGGCTTGCGCCGATTTACGAGCGCATCCAGCGCGCGGAAGCCCGCAACATTCAAACGCGGGCACCGAAGGGGAAGACCGACGTTCTTTCGGATCTTGAAGGGAAGATGGATCTCGTCCTTATTGACGCGCCCTGCACCGGCACCGGCGTCTGGCGCCGTCACCCCGACGCCAAGTGGCGCATGCGCCCGGGCGCGCTCGAGCAACGGGTGAAAGAACAGGCGGCGCTCCTGGATCAGGCCGCGCGCTTCGCCAAGCCGGGCGGCCGGATCGCCTATGTCACCTGCTCCGTCCTCGACGCCGAGAACGGCGCGCAGGTGAGAGGCTTTCTATCGCGCGCCCCCGGCTGGTCGGCGGTTCCCGTCGCGGAAGTTTGCGCGGCACTCGGCGAGCGCGGCCAAATTCTCCGCGCCGCGGCGCGAACGGGCACGGAAGGAATTTTGCTCACGCCGAAGCGCACCGAAACCGACGGCTTCTTTATTTCGCTGATAAAGCGGGCGAGCTAAGCCACGAGCCGCGGCATCTCGCGAAAAAGCTCTGCACGCCACTCCGCCGCCTCATTCTTGGAAAGGGACGAAAAATTTCCATGCGCCGCGTGCATTCGAGCCAATCCGGACGGTGACCGAAGAAGGCATTTTGTCGCACGCCGCTCACTAACGAAATGTGATTCGGCCCGTTTTTATGCGTTCACCACAACCTGTTGTTGAGGTTTGTTTGCAACCTTGCGGCCTTACCTCCGAACTTTTGGTTGCCGATGCCGATGCCGATGCCGATGACAATGCAAGCCCCGATGGAAACTCGCGATGCGCCTGTCCTCGCGCCGTCGCTCGTATCCTATCGCTGCGAAATCATGGCCGAGCCGGGCGCGGAATGGGACCGGCTGGCGGGCGGCTTTGCCGATATGTGCCTTGAGCAAACGGCGGCCTTCGCCGATCTGCGCGCCGACGCCGCGCCTTCGATCGGTGTGATCTTGCGCGAGGCGGCAAGCAATGAGCCGGTGGCGATGGCGCTCGCGATCATCGCGACCTTGCCGGTGATCGGCCTTGGCTTTGCCGATGTGAAATTCGGCCCGCTCTGGCGCCGCCGCGGCATCCCCGCTGACCCTGCGCATCTCGCGCTCATGCTGGAAGCGCTGAAGGGGGAGTTCGCGCAAAAGCGGGGACTCGCCTTGCGCATCAGGCCGCCGGCGGATCCCGGCTACGAGCGGGTATGGAAAGACGCGCTCGCCTGCGCAAATTTCGCGTTTCGAGCGAAAGCGACCGATCGCGAACGCTACCTCGTCGATCTCACGCTGTCCGAGGGCGATCAACTCAAGAGCCTCGGCTCGAAATGGCGCTATCATCTCGCCAAGTCCGCGATCGATCAGCTCGACATCCGCGAAGCCGATCTCGAAGAAGGACTGCCTGAATTTCTCGCGCTCAACCGCGACATGCTTGCGCGCAAACAATTCGACGGCCGCCCTGGCATTGAGGATTTGGCGGCAATCGCGAAAGCCGCAGGCCCCGCGCTCGGCATGCGCCTGTTCATCGCCTCCCATCAAGGAAAACCCGTGGCCGGCTCGGTCATCATCGGTGCGGGCGAGCGCGCGTTCGTGCCGTTCAGCGCCACCGACGAAAAGGCGCTGGAACTCCGCGCCGGCTACGTGCTGCGCTGGAGGATCATGGAACGCCTGCGCGGTACCGAAGCGCGCTGGCTTGACCTCGGTGGCGCTGAGCGGGACCCGGGTCTCCAGCTCTACAAGTTCGGCAATGTCGGCAAGCGTGGCCGGGTCGCCGAGATCCCCGGCCAGTTCGACTTCGCGCCGAACGCGCTCGCGGCCGGCGCCGCCAAGGCGATCATGCTCGGCCGCGAGCTCGCGCGCTCGAAGCAGCTGAAGCGGCTCGTGATGCTGCTGCCGATTTGAATGGTTGATGCGGCACGCGCGGAGCCTCGACAGCCGCGCGCCGAAGCCTTAGAAGCGCGGCAATGGCGGCGCCTCACGACAAGATCCTGATCGTCGATTTCGGCTCCCAGGTCACGCAACTGATCGCCCGGCGCGTACGCGAAGCGGGGGTCTATAGCGAGATCGTCCCCTTCGACCGCGCCGAAGCCGCCTTGAACGGCGCCAAACCCAAGGCCGTGATCCTCTCCGGCGGCCCCGCTTCGGTGCACGAAAAAAACGCGCCACTGCCGCCGAAGGCGGTCTATGAGGCGGGCGTGCCGGTGCTCGGCATCTGCTACGGCGAGCAGGCGATGGCCGAGCAGCTCGGCGGCAAGGTCGAGGGCGGCCATCACCGCGAATTTGGCCGCGCCGAGGTCGAGGTCAAGAAGCCCTCGGCGCTCTTTGAGGGCGTCTGGCAGGTCGGTCACCGCTATCCGGTGTGGATGAGCCATGGCGACCGCGTGACCAAATTGCCCGCGGGCTTCGAGGCGATCGGCACTTCGGAGAACGCCCCGATGGCGATGATCGCCGACGAAAAACGAAAATTCTACGCCACCCAATTCCATCTCGAAGTGGTGCACACCCCCGACGGCGCCGCCATTCTCAAGAACTTCGCGCGCAAGATCGCCGGCGCCAAGGGCGACTGGACCATGCGCGCCTTCCGCGCGGAATCGATCGAGAAGATCCGGAAACAAGTGGGCAACGCGCGCGTGTTGTGCGGGCTTTCCGGCGGCGTCGACTCCGCGGTCGCGGGGGTGCTGCTGCACGAGGCGATCGGCGACCAGCTGACCTGCGTCTTCGTCGATCACGGCATGTTGCGGCTCGGCGAAGCGGAGCAGGTCGTGGCGCTCTTCCACGAGAGCTACAATATCCCGCTCGTGCACGTGGAGGCGGGGGCGCGGTTTCTGAAGGCACTGAAGGGCGTGAGCGATCCCGAGGCGAAGCGGAAGACCATCGGCAAATTATTCATCGACGTGTTCGAGGCGGAAGCAAAGAAGATCGGCAAGGTCGAGTTCCTGGCGCAAGGCACGCTCTATCCCGACGTGATCGAGAGCGTGTCGTTCTCCGGCGGACCGTCGGTGACGATCAAGTCGCACCACAATGTCGGCGGCCTGCCGGCGCGGATGAAGCTGAAGCTCGTCGAGCCGCTGCGAGAATTGTTCAAGGACGAGGTGCGGGCGCTCGGCCGCGAACTCGGCCTGCCCGACGCCTTCGTCCGCCGTCACCCGTTTCCGGGGCCGGGGCTCGCGATCCGCGTCCCCGGCGAAGTGACAAAGGAAAAGCTCGACACCTTGCGGTTCGCCGATGAAATTTACCTCGATGAGATCCGCCGCGCCGGCCTCTACGATAAAATCTGGCAGGCCTTTGCGGTGCTCCTGCCCGTGCGCACCGTCGGCGTCATGGGCGACAGTCGCACCTATGACGAGGTGGTGGCGCTCCGCGCCGTCACGTCCACCGACGGCATGACCGCGGACTTCTATCCCTTCGACATGGCTTTCCTCGGCCGCGTCGCCACCCGCATCATCAACGAGGTGCGCGGCGTCAACCGCGTGGTCTACGACGTAACCTCGAAGCCGCCGGGCACGATTGAGTGGGAGTGATTTTGCCGATCCGGACGCATCGAAATTACACCAGCACGGGGGGCGAGCGGCAACAACCATGAAGAAGAGCGGGAGCGGCTCGAAGGAAGGAAAAGGAGGAGACTCTCCCTCTCAGCTGATAGATGCGAGAATCAAGGAGCTGAGCGATTGGCGGGGCGAGACGCTCGCTCGGGTCCGAATTCTCATCAAGCGGGCCGACCCGAAGTGGTCGAGGAGTGGAAGTGGAGAGGAGTTCCGGTGTGGTCGCACGCCGGAATAATCTGCACCGGTGAGACGTACAAGAATGTCGTGAAGATAACCTTCGCCAAGGGCGCTTCGTTGGAGGACCCTTCAGGCCTCTTCAACTCCAGCCTCGAAGGCAACACCAGGCGTGCCATCGATTTCCATGAGGGCGACAAGATTGATGAAAAGGTGTTGAAGGCCGCTCATTCGCGCCGCCGTGGCACTGAACACGTCGGTGCGAGCTAACGCTCGCCCCGTCCGCTCTCAGAAGAGACGCTCACTGCCTTAAGGGTGCATTTCCAAGACGTTCTATTTCGGCCAGATCGAGATCTTGTTTCCACGACAAGAGTACCCAAACATGACCGAAGGGGTCGCGCACGCTGGCGGAGTTGGCTCCGTAAAACAGCTCAGTGGGTGCCTGGATTTCTTCGGCGCCTGCCTCGACCGCGCGCCGCAGCAAGGCGGCGTTATCGTCTAAGAAGATGTGGAGGCTAGCGGTGCAACGCCCAAGTGCCCGCGGCTCGCCGTACAGCCTGTCGTCGGGGTCGCCGATCATCACCACCGAACCGCAGATCGAGATCTCAACATGCAATATCTTGCCGTTAGGATGGGCGATCCGGAACAACTCCAGCGCGCCGAACGCCCGCTTGTAAAAGGCGATTCCGTCTGAGGCCCCGTCGACATAGCTGTGAGGCACAATCGCGTTCCGATAACGCGCGGGTCGTTCGATCATCTTGATTCGCGGGGATTGAAGCTTGCTCGATTCAACCCATAACGAACTAGCAACCGCGGAGTTCCGTCTGACGGTATGTCGAGAAGCTCGACACAGAGAACAAAGCTACTTCAATATATTATACTGGTCATTGACGATCGAGTGGGAGTGAGATTTCCCTGTGCGGGTGCTACACTCTCCTCGACGACAAGCTTGCCGATAACGACAGAAATATGGGAGAGAGCCATGGCGGAGAGCGTTTATAAGCTTATTGAAATCGTCGGTACTAGCACCGAGTCCTGGGAGAAAGCGGCAAAGTCCGCCGTCGATCGGGCCGGGAAAACCTTGAAGGACCTTCGCGTCGCCGAGGTCAAGGAACTCGATTTGCAGCTCAAGAATGGAAAAGTAGAAGCCTACCGGGTGCGCTTGAAGGTCTCGTTCAAGTATCGCGACAAGGATTAAATGGCGCGCGCGAGTTTGAATAACTTGCTCCGCGAAAACCGGCCGGGCCTCCCATGAAGTTGATGCTCCTCGGCCTTCTCGTCTTTATCGGCGCGCATGTGTTCACCACCATGCGCGTCGCCCGCGCGGGCGTGGTCGCGAAGATAGGCGAGGGGCCGTACAAGGGCCTTTATTCGCTCGTCTCGATCGCGGGCCTGTTCCTGATCGGCTACGGCTTCGCCGCCTGGCGCGCCGAAGGCTCGCCGCAGCTCTGGTACCCGCCGCTCTGGACCAAGCACCTCGCGATCCTGTTGATGCTGTTCGCGAGCATTTGCGTGATCGCCGCCTATCCGCCGACGCACATCCGCGTCTGGCTCAAGCATCCGATGCTGGTGGGCGTGAAGATTTGGGCGCTCGCGCATCTCCTCGCCAATGGCGACCTCGCGGGCATTATCCTTTTCACGACGGTGCTGGCATGGGCGGTTTGGAGCCGTATCTCCATGAAATGGCGGCCCGCACCGAGCTATCCAGCGCCGAAATGGGTCGCTGACGGGGTCGCCGTCGCCGCAGGCCTCGTGCTATTCCTCCTCCTCGCCAAGCTCTTCCATCCCTATGTCATCGGCCTCGAGGTGTTGCCTACATGAGTATCGAGCCAACGCGCCGCATCACCGCGCCGGAACTCCGCGCCCGCAAGGGTAAGGAGCCGATCGTGGCACTCACCTCCTATCACGCGCACACCGCGCGCATTCTCGACCCGTATGTCGATTTTCTCCTGGTCGGCGACTCGCTCGGCATGGTGATGCACGGGCTCGAGACCACCGTCCCCGTCACCCTCGAAATGATGATCCTGCAAGGCCACGCGGTGATGCGCGGCTCCCAGCGCGCGCTCGTCGTCGTCGACATGCCCTTCGGCAGCTACGAGGCGAGCAAGGAAGATGCATTTCGTTCTGCTGCGCGCGTCTTGAAGGAAACCGGCTGCGGCGCCATCAAGTTGGAGGGCGGCGCCAAGATGGCCGAGACCGTGCGCTTTCTGTCCGAGCGCGGCGTGCCGGTGATGGGCCATGTCGGTCTCACGCCGCAGGCGGTGAACGCGCTCGGCTCCTTCAAGGCGCTCGGCCGCGAGGAGAAGGACTGGGCGCCGTTTCTCGAAGATGCCCGCGCGATCGCGGAGGCCGGCGCTTTTTCGATGGTGATCGAAGCGGTCGCCGAGCCCTTGGCGAAGCGCATCACGGAAGCCGTGCCGATTCCCACCATCGGCATCGGCGCTTCCCCCGCCTGCGACGGTCAAATCCTCGTCCTCGAGGACATGCTCGGACTGTCGCCGCGGGTGCCGAAATTCGTGAAAAAGTATGGTGAACTCGCCGGCGGCATCGAGGCCGCGGTGAAGGAATACGCCCGCGAGGTGCGGAATCGCGAATTTCCGGGGCTTGCCAACGTCTATCCGCTCAAGGCGAAAGCTTAACGTCCACAAGTATTTGGGCGGTTTGCCACGTTCCGTCCACATCTCTATCGTACGTCCGCGCTGAACAAGGGCCGCGCCATGCGGCGGGATTTTCGATGTCCGACACCCAATTCATCCGCGAGATCGACGAGGACCTTCGGCGCGAGCGCCTGTTGAAGCTGTGGGAGCAATACGGCCTCTATGCCGTCATCGCGGCTTTCCTCATCGTCGCCGCCACCGGCGGCTGGCGCGGATGGGAGTGGTATCAAACGCGCGAGGGCCTCGCGGCGGGAACGCGTTTCGAGTCGGCACTCGCGCTCGCCGAGTCGGGCAAGCATGCCGAGGCCGAGCAGGAATTTGCAGCACTCACGAAAGACGCGAATTGGGGCTACCGCTTGCTCGCGCGCATGCGGCTCGCGGCGGAGACTGGCGTGCGCGATGCCGCCGCGGGTGCCGCCGCTTACGACGCGATCGCCGCCGACGGCTCGGTCGATGGCGGCATCCGCGACGTGGCGCGGCTGCGCGCGGCATTTCTCCTCCTCGATACCGCCCAAGTCGCGGAAATCGCGTCCCGCGTCGAGCCGCTCATGGCTGTCACTTCTACGGTTCGGTTTTCGGCGCGCGAAACGCTCGCGCTCGCCCGCTACAAGGCGGGAGAGCAGGAGGCGGCGCGCACGATGTTCGCGGAGCTTGCGAGCGATCCCGAGACGCCGCCCGCCCTTCGCAACCGTGCCGAGGTGATGCAAGCGCTCGCCTCCGCCGGCACCGACCGGCCCACGAAGCCGGGATCGGCGACGCAGTGAGGACGAGCATGCGATCGATCCGTCCTTCTTTCCTTCTTCGCTGCGTGCTGGTCGCGCTGCCACTTGCACTGACGGCCTGTGAGAGTTTCGACTGGTTCGATGAGAAGAAGACGCCGCTTGCCGGCGATCGCAAGCCAATCTTCCCAGCCGGCGTTCCGGGCGTAAATTACAACGCGCCGCCGATGCAGCCGACCAACTCGAATATCCCCATCGATACGCAAATTTCAGCCACCGGCCAGAACCGGGAAGGGGCGCAACCCGGCGAATACGAAAAGGATCAGCCGGCGGTTCCGCACGCAAAATCGCGCACCGCGCGCAATGCCCCGCAGAACCCACCTCAACAGCCACCGCGCTCGGTCGCGCAGCCCGCCGCTGCGGACGATCCGTGGTCGGATACGCGCACGCCGAACTGATTTGACTTAAATCGCGGTTGCTGTACCGCCGCTCGCGATGCTTCCCATCGTCGCCATCGTCGGCCGGCCCAATGTCGGCAAATCGACCCTGTTCAACCGATTGATCGGCAGGCGGCTTGCGCTGGTCGACGACCGGCCGGGGGTCACGCGCGACCGCCGCGAGGGCGAGGCGAGCCTCGGCGGCTTGGAGTTTCGCGTTATCGATACCGCCGGCTTCGAGGAGGCGAAAGAAGAGAGCCTCAAGGGCCGCATCCGCGCCCAGACCGAGGCCGCGATCGCGGAAGCGGATGTTGTGCTCTTCGTACTCGATGCGCGCGCGGGTGTGCTGCCCGATGACCGCGCCTTCGCCGATGAGTTGCGCCGCGCGGGGAAGCCCGTGATCGTGGTCGCCAACAAATCCGAGAGCAAGGCGGGCACCGCCGGCTATTACGAAGCCTTCGAACTCGGCCTCGGCGAGCCGGTTCCGATCTCCAGCGAGCACAATGAAGGCATGGCGGATCTATACGGCGCCTTGCGCGAAGTGCTGACGCAGGAGCCCGAGGAAAGCGAAGCCGAACCTTCGGACGGTGAAACGCTCGAAACCGAAGACGAGAACGCCCGCCCGATCCGTGTCGCGGTGGTGGGCCGGCCGAATGCGGGCAAATCGACGCTGATCAACGCGCTGATCGGCGAGGAGCGGCTCGTCACCGGGCCCGAGGCCGGGATCACGCGCGATTCGATCGCCGTCGATTTCGAGCATTCCGGCCGGCGCTTCGAGCTCTTCGACACCGCGGGCCTCCGCCGCCGCGGCCGGATCGACGACAAGCTGGAGCGGCTGTCCGCCGCCGATGCATTGCGCGCGATCCGTTTCGCCGAGGTCGTGATTCTGCTCCTCGACGCCACCCGTCCGTGGGAGGAGCAGGATTTGCGTATCGCCGACCTCGTGCTGAAGGAGGGCCGCGCGCTCGTTGTGGGCATGAACAAGTGCGACCTCGTGCCGCGCGGCGAAATCGCGCTGAAAAAGCTCAGTGAGGACTCGGACCATTGGCTACCGCAGGCGCGGGGAATGCCCGTGGTGCCGGTTTCGGGAAAAACCGGCGAGGGGCTCGATCGCCTGATGCAGGCGGTGATCGCGCTCTACGTGGTGTGGAACCGCCGCGCCTCGACCGCCGCGCTCAATCGGTGGCTCCGCGCCGTGATCGAGCAGAATTCGCCGCCCGCCGTCACCGGCAAGACGATCAAGCTCCGCTACATCACCCAGCCGAAGGCGCGGCCGCCGAGCTTCGTCTTGTTCGGAACGCGCACGAGCGCGCTGCCGGATTCGTACACGCGCTATCTCGTTAATTCGTTGCGCGAGACGTTCGAATTTCCGGGCGTGCCGATCCGCATGGCCTTTCGCGAGTCGGATAACCCGTTCGCGAAAAAGAAATAAGCCGACTTCGTACTCGCTTGATTGATTACGCTGGCGCGTTGAAGGCGAGGAATTTCCGGTTCGGATAGTTGAAAATCATGCCGGTTTTCTCACACGACGGCAGACATAACGGCACGATCGCCTCCGCCGCTTGTTCCGGTGTGTCGAGCGTCATCGGATCCTCGCCGGGCATGGCCTTGGCGCGCATGCGCGTGCGGATCGAGCCGGGATTGAACAGGTTTACTTTCACGTTCGTCTTGGCGGTTTCCTCGGCATAGACGCGCACCAGCATTTCGAGCGCCGCCTTCGAGGCGGCGTAAAGCCCCCAATAAGCGCGCGCGTGATAGGTGATCCCGGAGGTGACGAAGACGGCGCGGCCGGCATCGGAAGCGCGGAGCAGTAGGTCGAGCGAGCGGATCAGCCGCCAATTGGCCGTCACATTCACCGCGAATACCTCGTCCCACACTTTCGGATCGAGATGCCCGAGCGGCGAAAGCGCCCCAAGCTGGCCGGCGTTTCCCACCAGGATGTCGAGCTTCTTGAAGCGCTCGTGCAGCGAGGCGCCGAGCCGGTCGAGCGCGTCGAAATCGCGCAGATCCAGCGGCACGAGGGTGGCGCTCGATCCCGCCTTTTTAATTTCGTCGTCGAGTTCCTCGAGGCCGCCGACAGTGCGCGCAAGCGCCACGATATGCGCGCCGCGGCCGGCGAGCGAAATCGCAGTGGCGCGGCCGATGCCGCGCGAGGCGCCGGTCACGAGCGCGATGCGATCGGAAAGTGGTTTGGACATCGATGTTCTCTTGTCATTCCGGCCGAGCGGAGCGAGGGCCGGAATCCATAACCACCGGTCTCATGAATATCAAATGGCAGCGAATGTAGATCCCGGACAGTGCGCTTCGCGCACTTCCGGGATGACGCTTCGCGTCAACTCGCCTCGGCCAAGAGCGACAACTGCTTCGGCGCGTCACCGCCGGTCTTGTCGGTGAGCCCGGTCGGATATTCACCGGTGAAGCAGTGGTCGGTATATTGCGGCCGTTCGGGATCACGCCGGTTGTGGCCCATCGCCTTGTAGAGGCCCTCGATCGATAGAAAGGCCAGGGAGTCCGAGCCGATATATTTCCGCATACCTTCGAGGTCGTGGGTCGCCGCGAGCAATTTGTCGCGCTCGGGCGTGTCGATGCCGTAATAATCCGAATACTTGATCGGCGGGCTCGCGATCCGCATGTGCACTTCGCGGGCGCCGGCTTCCCGCATCATGCGCACAATCTTGATCGAGGTGGTGCCGCGCACGAGCGAGTCGTCGATCAGGACGATGCGCTTGTCCTCCACCACCGCGCGGTTGGCGGAGTGCTTGAGCCGCACGCCGAGCTCGCGAATGTGCTGCGTCGGCTCGATGAAGGTGCGCCCGACATAGTGGTTGCGGATGATACCGGGTTCATACGGCGTACCCGATTCCTGCCCATAGCCGATGGCGGCGGGAACGCCCGAGTCGGGCACCGCGACGACGACGTCGGCCTCGACCGGCGACTCGCGCGCGAGCTGCGCGCCCAAGTTCTTCCGCACCTCGTAAACGCTGCGTCCGCCGACGATCGAATCCGGCCGCGCGAAATAGATGTATTCGAAGATGCACGGCCGCGGCTGCATTGCGGGGAACGGCTTCACCGACTGAATGCCTTCCTCGGAAATGATGACGACCTCGCCATTCTCGACTTCGCGCACGTAGCGCGCGCCGATGATGTCGAGCGCGCAGGTCTCGGAAGCGAGGATCGGCGAGCCGTTGAGGTCGCCGAGCACCAACGGGCGGATGCCCAAGGGATCGCGCGCGCCGACGAGCTTCTTGTTGGTCATGCCGACGAAGGCGTAAGCCCCCTCGATCGAGCGCAGCGCATCGATGAAGCGCTCGACGAAGCGCGGCATTTTCGAGCGCGCCAGGAGATGCAGCATCACCTCGGTATCGGTGGTCGACTGCATGATCGCACCCTCGCGCACGAGCTGACGGCGGAGCGTGAGACCATTGGTGAGGTTGCCGTTATGACCGATGGCGAAGCCGCCGCCGTCGAGTTCGGCGAACAAAGGCTGCACGTTGCGCAGGATCGTGTGGCCGGTGGTGGAATAGCGGGTGTGACCGATGGCGGCGCGGCCGGGCAGGCGGTCGATCACCTCGCGCCGGGAGAAGTTGTCGCCGACGAGGCCGAGGCGGCGCTCGAGGTGAAAGCGCTTGCCGTCGTAGGAGACGATGCCCGCCGCCTCCTGGCCGCGATGCTGGAGGGCGTGCAGGCCGAGCGCGGTGATGGCGGCGGCATCCTCATGATTGAAGATGCCGAACACGCCGCACTCCTCGCGCAGGCTGTCGCCGTTCATCTCGAGGTCGAAATCGTGCGCCTCGCCGGACCTTGTTTCGTGTTCGGCTGCGCTCATCCTCGTCCTCCGCCTGGTTTGCTAGCGAGTTACGCCGCGGGTACTTTCGAGAAGTTGCTCGAAGCCTTGCCGGTCATTGCGCTTGTAGCCGGAATCCGTATCGCCACCGGCGACGCGCGCGGGCGCGGAACCCAATTCCGAACGCTGTCCCGGGCCGGGTGGGGCGTCGGGCGGCGCCGAATCGTCGCCGTCCTTCGGGCGACGCAGTCTCTTCAAGATGGCGGTCTCGGGGTCGTCCGGCAAGAGGGAGAGCAACCAATCGCCGGTTCCTTGCAACACGGGGCGCGAGCGGGCGTTCTTGACCCAATCGGGCAAACTCTTGGCGGGCACGAGCCAGACGAAGAACAGGAAGGCGACGACCATGATCACGAGGCCGCGGCCGAGCCCGAACAGAAAGCCGAGCGAGCGGTCGAGCGCGCCGACGCGCGAATCGAGTACGAGGTCGGAAACCTTGACGGTGAACAGCGACACGACGAGGAGCGTGCCAAGAAAGAGCACGGCGACCGCGACGCCGGTCGCGATCAGATCGTTGGAAATGTATTGCTTGGCGTAGGGGACGGCCTTGGCATAGCCGTAGAGCGTGACCAAGGCGGCGATCACCCATGCGGCGATCGACAGCACTTCGCGCATGAAGCCGCGCACCATGGCGAGGATGCCGGAAACCAGCATCACCGCGATCAGGCCGATATCGAGAAGGGAAAAGGGCATCTGGCCTAAAGTCCCTGAACTCCGACCGACTCAAGAGGGGGCAGCGCCCGCGCGAGGGGTATAGCGTTAGCCGGGCACGGCGTCATCCGTCTTCTCCTGCACCACAAGTCGGCTGTTGCCGACTTGTGCCCGGTTATTGCCGATCTCGGGTAAACCCGAGACACCCAAGTCGGCTTTAGCCGACTTGGGCAACTAATTACCGATCTCGGGTAAACCCGAGATCGGCCGCCCGCCGTGGTCCCCGGGGGCTGCGAGCCGCGATCTCCGCAACCAAGGCTGAAAGTGTGGCGAGAGCGTTGATTTTCAAGCCCTCCGCCGCTTCCGCGCGGCCCAATTCAGGTAGCACGGCGCGGGTAAAGCCGAGCTTACCGGCCTCTTTGAGGCGGGCGGCCGCCTGCGGCACCGCGCGCACGGCGCCGGTCAGGCTCACCTCGCCGAAATAGACCGCGTCGCCCGGAAGGGCCGCGCCTGAAAGCGACGAGACGAGGGCGGCGGCGACCGCAAGATCGGCGGCGGGCTCGATGATGCGGAGACCCCCCGCCACATTCAGATAGACGTCGTGGCCCGAGAGCCGCACGCCGCAGCGCGCCTCCAGGACCGCGAGGATCATGGAAAGCCGGTTGGGGTCGATGCCGACGGCGGCGCGGCGCGGCGTGCCGAGCGCGGTCGGCGCCACCAGCGCCTGAATCTCCACCAGCAGGGGCCGCGTGCCTTCGATGCCGGCGAACACGGCGGTGCCGGGCGATCCGAGGTGGCGGTCGGACAGGAACAGCGCCGACGGATTTTCGATCTCGCGCAAACCTTCGCCGGTCATCTCGAACACGCCGATCTCGTCGGTCGGCCCGAAGCGGTTCTTCAACGCGCGCAGGATGCGGAACTGATGGCCGCTATCGCCCTCGAAGTGGAGCACCGCGTCGACCATGTGCTCGACGACGCGCGGGCCCGCGATCAGCCCGTCCTTGGTGACGTGGCCGATCAGCACCACGGCGGCGCCGCTGCGCTTGGCGTAGCGCAGCAATGCCTGGGTCGAGGCGCGCACCTGCGTGACGGTGCCGGGCGCCGACTCGACCGACTCGGTCCACAGCGTCTGGATCGAATCTATGACGACGAGGGCGGGCGGTGCTGCATCCTTCAGCGTCGCCAGGATATCCTCGACATTGGTCTCGGCGGCGAGTTCAACCTTGGCGCTCGCGAGCCCGAGGCGGGCCGCGCGCATCCGCACCTGACCGATCGCTTCCTCGCCGGAGACATAGATGACGCGCTTCCCCGCGCGCGCGAGCGTCGCGGCGGCTTCGATCAGCAGCGTCGATTTGCCGATGCCGGGGTCGCCGCCCAAGAGAAGCACCGAGCCGCGCACGAAGCCGCCGCCGGTGACGCGATCGAATTCCTTGATGCCGGACGGCGTGCGCGGCGCTTCTTCGCCCTCGCCCGCGAGCGGCTCGAGCCTGAAGGCGCGGCCCTTGCGGCTCGTGCGCTGTGCTGCGGGAACGGAATCCTTCGCGCCCGCTTCCTGGGCGATGGTGTTCCATCCATTGCAGGCTTCGCACTTGCCCTGCCAGCGCGGATAGACCGCGCCGCAGGATTGGCAGACGAAGGATGCGTGCGCTTTGGCCATGAAGCTCAGGAGATAGGGAGTCGCGAGCCGAACGCTAGCACAATCGGCTGGCGCTCAATGCACGCTCGGCTTCTTCAGGAACTGGTTGCGCTCGCCGGATTTCACCGTCACATCGAAGGTATCGCCGTCGCGGTGGATGGTGAGCGGCACGCCGACACCGGCGGCACCCAGCGACCAGATCTTGCGGTAGAAGTCGGCGAGATCGCTCACCTCGTTGCCGCCGACAGCAACGATGATATCGCCGATCTTCAATTCCGCGCGCCGCGCCGGCCCGCGCTTGGCGAGACCCGCGACCACGATGCGCTGGTCGATCTCGGTGGAGTAGAGCCCGAGCCACGGCCGCGGCGGGCGGCTGAGGCGGCCGAACTTCACGAGGTCGTTCAACACCGGCTTCAAGATGTCGATCGGCACCATCATGTTGATCGGTTCGGCACGGCCGCCGTCACGCGTACGCTCGAGTTGCAACGAGCCGATGCCCAAGAGGTCGCCGCCGGGCCCGATCAATGCCGTGCCGCCCCAGTTGGGGTGGAACGGGGAGGTGAAGAGCGCTTCATCAAGATAGTATTCCCAGTAGCCGGCGAATTCTTGCTTGGCGACGATTTTTGCCGCCACCGCATGCGCGCGACCGCCGGCGCCGGCGACCACCACTTGCTCGCCGACCTTGGCGGTCGAGGATTGATCGAAGGAGAGCGCCGGAAGGTCGAGGCTCGAGAGCGCCTGCACGAGGCCGAAGCCGGTTTCCTGATCGAAGGCAAGTACATGGCCGGAGATTTTCCGTCCGTCATGGGTGGAGAGCCACACCGTCTCGGCCTCGGTGACGAGGTAGCCGATCGTGAGCACGAGGCCGTTCTCGCGGATAACGACGCCGTTTCCCGTCCGCTCGGTGCCGAGCACTTCGGCGGTCGCGGCGTCGGCGGGAATGATCGAGCGCAAGCCGACGACCGAGGTCAGCGCGCGGCCGAGATTGTAGCCGTAGTCGGAGGGCTTCGGCTGGTATTCCTGCGCGACGATCCATTCACCCGGGGGCATTCGAAAATTTTCTTTCAGCCGCCAATATAAGTGCGCCGATAGCGGCTGCCCAGCCGCGTCAGCACCTCGTAGCCCACCGTTCCCGAAGGGGCGGCG
Source organism: Hyphomicrobiales bacterium (assembly GCA_003135415.1). Lineage (GTDB taxonomy): Bacteria > Pseudomonadota > Alphaproteobacteria > Rhizobiales > Xanthobacteraceae > Palsa-892. The sequence continues at coordinate 58,828 of PLBP01000005.1, read as the reverse complement.
AGATCGTCGACCGAAATCCCTTCGCCGAGCAAGGTCGCGAGATCGCCACGCTTGACCGCGCCCTCGGGGAGTTCGGTGACGTCGATCACGACGAGGTCCATCGACACGCGGCCGACGGTTGGGCAGCGCTTGCCCGCGACCACGGCTTCGATGCCGCGCTTCTCGTTGGTCGAGCCCGACGCGCGCGGAATGCCGTCGGCGTAGCCCGCCGACAGCACTGCGAGGCGGCTATCCCGCGTGAGCTTGAACTCGCCGCCATAGCCGACGCTGTCGCCGGCTTTGGCCTTCCGCACCTGGACGATCTTCACGTCGAGCCGCACCACCGGCTGCATCGGATTGTCGCCCTCGATCAGCGCGCGGCCGCCATAGAGCGAGATGCCGGGGCGCACGAGATCGAAGCGCGCATCGGGATATGCGAGCAACCCGGCGGAATTTGCGAGCGACGCCGTAACGCCGAGAAACTTTGCTGCGAGCGCCTTGAAATCCGCGATCTGCCTCAAAGTCATCGGCCGACCGGCCTCGTCGGCGCGGGCGAAGTGGCTCATCACCAGCGAGGGCTTGAAGGCGAGGCTTTTCAGCTTTGCCGCGAGCGCGTTTGCCTCGTCGGCGGAAAGTCCGTGGCGCGACATGCCGGTGTCGATATGGATCGCGGCCGGGAGCGGCTCCTTCGCCGCGCGCGCGGCGGCATCCCACTCCTCCACTTCGAGCATGGAGCCCAGCACCGGCCGCGCATCGATGTCGCGGAAGGCGCCGGCGGTGCCCGGGTTGAGTCCGTTCAACACATAGATCGCGGCATCGGGCGCGACGGTGCGGAGCTTCAACGCTTCGTCGATGAGCGCCACGAAGAAAGTCTTGCAGCCGGCGCTGGCGAGTGCCGCGGTGGCGGGCTTGAGCCCGATGCCGTAGGCGTCGGCCTTCACCACCGCCGCGCACTCCGCCGGTTTCGCGCGCGCGGCGAGGTCGCGATAGTTCGCGGCGAGCGCGTTCAAATCGACGGTCAATAAGCCGCCTGTTTCGGCGTCGCCGGGGCCGAAGGCGGTCTCGGCCTCTTCGGGCTTTACGCGGGCGGCGGTTTTCTGGCTCATTTTTCGGCTCTCGACACGATCCAGGCGAACCTTAGCGTATCCTCGATCGTTGTGGATGCAGGATCGGCGTGGCGCAATTCGGGCCGCGGCAGGTAAAAGGTCCGCACAGGAGGCGATGATGATCCGCAAACTGAAATCCGGCAAATACCGGCTTTATTCCCGCAAGCTAAATCCGAAAAACGGACGCCGCCGCAATCTCGGCACCTTCACGACGCGCGGAGCTGCCGAGAAGCACGAGCGCGAAGTGCAGTATTTCAAGCGGCATTAGTTTTGATCGCGCAATTTATCCCTCCCCGAGGCGGGGAGGGATAAGACGCTTACCGCGTCCGCTCCGGCAGGCGATCCTCGCGCGCGAGGTTGCCAAAACGCGTGACATGCGCCTCGAACGAGAGCTTCACGGTGCCGGTCGGTCCGTGACGCTGTTTGCCGATGATGAGCTCGGCGCGGTTCTCGGCGGCTTTCATGTCCGCCTCCCACTTGAACCATTCCTCCGAGCCTTCGCGCGGCTCCTTGTTTTTCAAATAATATTCTTCGCGGAATACGAACAACACGACGTCGGCGTCCTGCTCGATCGAGCCCGATTCGCGCAAGTCCGAGAGCTGCGGCCGCTTGTCGTCGCGCGATTCGACCTGACGCGAGAGCTGCGACAGCGCCAGGATCGGCACCGCGAGTTCCTTCGCCAGCGCCTTGAGGCCGGTGGTGATTTCAGTCACCTCTTGCACGCGGCCCTCCATCGCGCGCCGCGTCGAGCCGGAAAGCAATTGCAGGTAATCGACGATCATCAGGTCGAGCCCGCGCTGGCGCTTGAGCCGCCGCGCGCGCGCGGCCAGTTGCGCGATCGAAATGCCGCCGGTCTCGTCGATGAAGAGCGGGATCGACTGCATCGTCTGCGCGGCCGCGGCGAGCTTGGAGAAGTCCGCCTCCGAAATGTCGCCGCGCCGCACGCGCGAGGAGGGGATTTCGGTCTGCTCGGAAAGGATGCGGGTCGCGAGCTGTTCGGCCGACATTTCGAGCGAGAAGAAGCCGACGATGCCGCCGGAGACGGTTTCGATCGAGCCGTCAGGCTTAGGCTTGCCGCGGTAATCGACCGCGACGTTGTAGGCGACGTTGGTCGCAAGTGCCGTCTTTCCCATGCCGGGTCGGCCGGCGAGGATGACAAGGTCGGACGGCTGCAGACCGCCCATCAATTGATCGAGGTCAAGAAGGCCGGTGGCGAGCCCCGACAAATGGCCGTCGCGCTGATAGGCCTTGCTCGCGAGATCGACGGCGTCCTTCAGCGCGTCGGAGAATCGGAGGAACCCGCCGTCGTAACGGCCGGTTTCGGCGAGCGCGTAAAGCTGCCGCTCGACCTCTTCGATCTGCGTTTGCGGTGCGAAGTCGACCGGCGCCTCATAGGCGACGTTCACCATGTTCTCGCCGATCTGAATGAGATCGCGCCGCGTCGCGAGATCGTAGATTGTGCGGCCGTAATCCTCGGCGTTGATGATGGTCGTCGCCTCGGCGGCGATGCGGGCGAGATATTGCGGCGGCGAAAGCCCGGCGATGTCGGCGTCGGGCGGCAGGAACGTCTTTAACGTGACCGGGGTCGCGATCTTGCCGGCGCGGATGATGCTCGCCGCCACCTCGTAGATTTTCGCGTGGATCGGCTCGAAGAAATGTTTCGGCTCGAGAAAATCCGAGACGCGGTAGAACGCCTCGTTGTTGATGAGGATGGCGCCGAGCAACGCCTGCTCCGCCTCGACGTTGTGCGGCGCCTGCCGGTAACTCGGTTCCGGCTGGTCGATAACTTTTCGCAGGGTCGATTCGAGGGCCATGGCGGCAAGTCAGATCTATCTATTTTGAACTGTGGCAAAACCGGCTTAACACGAAGGCAAGGAATGCCGACGCGAATACGCGACTCATCCCACCAATTCACATGATAGGCGCAACTGTGTGCGAAAAAAGATTCGAGCTTGACTGTGAAGAAAATGCAGCGGCAGTTTTGGGCGCTTACTCGCCCGCGAGCCGCAATAGCGGCTTCGTCCGCCGCTCGGCCGAACGCAGCCGCTCCTCGGCCTGACCAATATAGTCGCGCGTGAGCGGCACCGCTCCTTGGCGCTTGGCCAGTTGAATCTGGAATACCACCATCCCTTGGTGGCGGAAGGCCATTTCCGATCCCGCCAAGTAGAATTCCCACATGCGGCAGAAGCGCTCGTCATAGAGCGCCGCCATTTCCTCGCGCCGGGCGAGGAAGCGCTCGCGCCATGCCTTTAGCGTCTCGGCGTAGTGCAGCCGCAAGATCTCGACGTCGGTGACGACGAGGCCCGAGCGCTCGACCGAGGGCATGACCTCGGACAGCGACGGGATATAGCCGCCGGGGAAAATGTATTTCTTGATCCAGGCGCTGGTCGTCGACGGCCGCCCCGAGCGGCCGATCGAGTGCACCAGCGCCACCCCGTCCTCGTTCAGCATGTCCGCGATCTTGCGGAAGAAAGTGCCGTAATGATTGATGCCGACATGCTCGAACATGCCGACCGAAATGACGCGGTCGAAGCTCTCGTCGATATCCCGGTAATCCTGCAGGCGGAACTCGACCTTTCCCTTGAGCCCGTGTTCGGCCACCCGCGCCCGGGCAGCGGCGGCTTGTTCGTCGGACAGCGTGACGCCGGTGACGTGCCGTGCGCCAGCGATTTCCGACAGATAAAGCCCAAGGCCGCCCCATCCCGAGCCGATGTCGAGAACGCGCAGGCCCGGCTTATTCACCAAGAGCTTCGCGGCGAGATGGCGCTTCTTCGCGATCTGCGCGTCATCCAGCGTCATGCTCTCGTCCTCGAAATACGCGCAAGAATATTGCCGGTCGGCGTCGAGGAAGAGCGAATAGAGCCGGCCGTCGAGGTCGTAGTGGTGGTGCACGTTCTTGCGTGCCCGCCCGCGCGGATTGAATTGTGCGGCGCGGCGGCCGAGATAGCGGGCGCCGGCGAGCATGAGCGAGGCAAATGTCGGCGAAGCCGGGTTTTGCGATTCGACGAGGTCGAGGAAGTCGGCGAGCGAGCCCTCGGTGACGCGGAGGCTGCCGTCCATATAGGCTTCGCCGAGTTTGAGATCGGGGTCGGTCAGAATCCACAACAGGGTGGCGGGGCGGTCGAAGGCAATGGCAATCGGCTTACCGGTCCCGTCACCGACCGTGAATGCATGCTTCGGGCCGAGTGAAACCTTCAGCGTGCCCCGTTGAACACGCTTTCCGAGTATGCGTTTGAGCCACCGCTCCATGACTGAACGCGCCCTCAACCGTTCTCAAAATTGCCTTGGCCCCTAACCCTCCACCTCGGCGTCGGACCAAATTAAAGCAAAGCTTTCTAACGAGGGCAATCGGCAATTGTTCCCCGCGGGTGTAGGCTTTCGGAAAGCATGCTCGGTTTCCGCCGGAACGAGCGCTAAATCATATGAGGGAGCGTCATGGCTGTGATGAGTGGATCGCAATCCAGACTCGCGACCGTGCTGCGGGTGACCAGCGGCAATTTCCTCGAAATGTTCGATTTCTTCCTGTTCGGCTTCTACGCCATCTACATCGCCAAGACCTTTTTCCCGCTCGATAACCAATTCGCCTCGCTGATGCTGACCCTGATGACCTTCGGCGCGGGCTTTTTGATGCGGCCCTTGGGCGCGATCGTGCTCGGGGGTTATGTCGATCGGGTCGGCCGCCGCAAGGGCCTGATCACGACGCTTGCCATCATGGCCTGCGGCACGATTCTGATCGCCTTTGTGCCGGGCTATGCGACGATCGGGTTCGCGGCCCCCGCCCTCGTCTTGATCGGCCGCCTGTTGCAGGGTTTTTCCGCGGGCGCCGAGCTTGGTGGCGTCTCGGTCTATCTCTCGGAGATGGCAACGCCGGGGAATAAAGGATTCTATGTGAGCTGGCAGTCCGGCAGCCAGCAGGTGGCGATCATCGTCGCGGCGGCGATCGGCTACGCGCTCAACCGGTATCTCGATCCGGCGGCGATCAGCGATTGGGGCTGGCGCGTGCCGTTCTTCGTCGGCTGCATGATCGTGCCGATCATTTTCGTCATCCGGCAATCGCTCGCCGAAACCGAGGTGTTCCTGGCGAAGAAGCATCATCCGGGCCTTGCCGAAATCTACCGCGATATGCTCGTGAACTGGCGGATCGTGCTTGCCGGTACGCTGCTCGTCGTGATGACGACCGTGTCGTTCTATCTCATCACGGTCTATACGCCGACTTTCGGCAAGAACGTGCTCAAACTCACCGATGCCGACAGCCTGATCGTCACCTTCGCGGTCGGAGTTTCGAATCTCGCCTGGCTTCCGCTCTGGGGTGCGGTATCGGACCGCATCGGCCGTAAGCCCGTGCTGTTGGGCTTCACGATATTGACGATCCTCACCGCCTATCCCGCCCTTTCGTGGTTGGTGGCGGAACCGAGCTTCGAGCGCATGCTCGCCGCCGAGCTGTGGCTGTCGTTTCTCTACGGCAGCTACAACGGCGCCATGGTGGTGACGCTCACCGAAGTGATGCCTGCGGACGTCCGCACCGCCGGATTTTCGCTCGCCTATAGTCTGGCAACGGCACTCTTTGGCGGCTTCACACCGGCGATTTCGACCGCGCTGATCGAGGCGACCGGAAACAAGGCGGCACCGGGCCTATGGATGTCGTTCGCGGCACTTTGCGGCCTGATCGCGACCTTCATGCTGCTCGGCAAGCGGCAGCCTGCGGCCGCCCAATCAATGCCAGCCTGAGTGTACGGGCCGATGTGACACCGTTGTCCACAAGCGGGCGGGCGGTCATCGGAGCGTCATCAAGAATGTCTAAATAAGGAGCGTTCGAAAACTCAGCCAAGACCCCCAGGCCCGGCTCCCCGCCGGGCCATTTTTTTAAGCCGCGCGGTCGGCGCCGGTATCCCCGAAGGCGACGCCGACGCGGTTCGGCGTCCGCCACGCCACCCGGCAGTGGTGCTTGGCGCCATCGATCGGGATCGAAAGGTCGAATTCGTCAGGCAAATAATGCGTGTCCACTTCCAGACACGCGCCCCCTGGCGACAGGTTGCGGATCACGCAATCGATCACCGTCAGCCGCCGGTTGTAGATAATTTTTCCGCCCTTCAACGTGCGGTGGCGTGTATGTTTTCTGTACTCGACCATGGCCGTGGCGCCCCTTCCGAGGAGCAAAACCGCCCGCACATTAACGCTCAATCCTTTCGTAAAATTGAACCGATAACGAAGTTCGCGGTCTTCCGCTGCGACAAGGCGCCGCCGGGGAAACACCGAAGAAAGAGCCGCCCGGCCCACAACCGTCCGAAAGGCGGACGGCGAGGGTGACCAAATGGATGATATTCGGCCCCGCCGGGCTGACCAAGGGCCTCACTCCTTTGCCGGCTTCTCCTTCTTCGGCTTCTTCGCGGGCTTGGCGTCGGCCTCTCCGGCCGCAGGTGAAGCCTGTTTCTGGCCGCGCAGAGCCTTGGCCGTGGGCTTCGCGTCCGCCTCTGCATCGGCCTTGTCTTCGGCCTTCACCCTGTTTTCGCGCCGCGGCTTCCTCTCCCGTGGCGGCTCGCCGTCCTCTCCGCGCTCGAAGAATTTCCCCGCCGCTATCCCCGCCTCGGCGCGCGCTTCTTCCTCGTCGCTCCGCGCGATCCGGAGATCCTCGCCCTTTGCCTGGCGCGCCGCCTCGTCGGGGCTGCGGGCGACGTTCACCGTGATGATGACCTCGACCTCGGGGTGCAACTCGACCGGCAGCTTGTGCAAGCCGATCGTCTTGATCGGCATGTTGAGCACGATCTGCTGGCGCGAGACCTCGAATTCCTTGGCGGACAGCGCCTGCATGATGTCCCGTGCGGAGACCGAGCCGTAGAGTTGGCCGTTCTCGCCCGCCTGCCGGATGAGCACGAAGCTCTGGCCGTCGAGACTTTTCGCGACTACGTCGGCGCCCGATTTCTTATGGGCGTTCTTCGCCTCCAGCTCCGCCCTGATGCTTTCGAAGCGCTCGCGGTTTTCCTTGGTGGCGCGGAGCGCCTTACCCTGCGGCAGGAGAAAGTTGCGCGCGAAACCGCTGCGCACGCGCACGACCTCGCCGATCTGGCCGAGCTTGGCGACGCGTTCGATCAAGATAACTTCCATGGCAGGCTCCTTCGTTCAGTTCGGTTTGTTGGGGGGAAGATTGGAATTTGGTTTGTTCGTCTTGCGCAGGTCCAGCAACCCGTCGGCGAGCCCGACCAGGGCGACGACGATTGCGGGCCACCCGAGCGAGAGCACCACGAGCCACACCGCGCCGAGGATGACGCTGCGCGCCGTGAGTGGGCGGGTGAGCTGATGGATGACCACGAAGCCGAGGATGGCGTAAGCGAGCAGAAGGCAGGCCGCGAGCATGCCGGCGGCAACGCCGACGATGCTGGCGAGAAACGACAGCGCGATCGCCGCGAGGAGGGCGACCGGCGTCATCGCCGGAAAGTTCAGGGCGGAAAGATCGGGCCACGCCCGCTTGAGCCTTCCCGACACCCGCGCGATCCTTCCCGCCAGCCACAGATTAAAGAGGCTGGTGAGCATCGCGATCGCCGCGGCGATGGGCGGCATCACGGTTGCGAGGAGATCGAGCGCGGCGGCGGGGTCGCCGCCATTCGGCAACTTCAGCGGTTCGCCAGCGGGCGTGCCGAGCTGCAGGCGTATGACGCGCTCGAAAATCTCCTTCACCGTCGAGCGGTAGGAATCGAGATCGCTGCCGAACACGGGAATTGTGAGCGCGGTCGAAACCGCCGCGATCCCGGCGGCCCACAGCACGAGCTTACCTACCGGATACCATTCCACCGTGCCATCCGGCGCGTGTCGGCCGAGCATTGCGACATAAGCGATGAGATAGGCGGGTACGCCGACACCGACGAAGTGGGCGATGAGAAACCAGAAGCCGAACAGAACTCCAAGACCAGCAGCAGCGGCGAGGGCCGCGATGAGTGCGGCGAGGTGGCTCCAGCCGATGCCGGCCAAGAGGATCGGTAGCGGCGCGAGGTAGAACAGAAGAATCGATATCGGCGAGCCCGATGCGATCGACGCGAACAGGAGCGCGGAGGCGATGCCCGCGCCGAGGCCGATGAAAACGATCTGTACCATCGTCAGCTGTCCCGCTTTTTGAGCGGTTAGAGGCGTCGCCGCCCCAACCATCGCCGCCGGACCATCCGGGCGGCTTACGACTTATGCCGAGGCTTGCGCCTCAACGGATTACGTAGGGGAGGAGCCCGAGAAAGCGCGCGCGCTTGATCGCGGACGCAAGCTCGCGCTGTTTGATCGCCGACACCGCCGTGATGCGGCTCGGCACGATCTTGCCGCGCTCGGAGATATAGCGCTGCAGGAGCTTGGCGTCCTTGTAGTCGATCTTGGGCGCGTTGGCGCCGGAGAACGGGCAGGTCTTGCGGCGGCGAAAGAACGGGCGGCGTCCGCCGCCACCACCACCACCACCGCCTCCATCGTCGGAAGGTGCAGAGCGGCTCATAACGCGGTCTTCTCAGCAGCCGGTTCCTCGACGACGCCTTCCGGAGCGTCGAACTCACCTTCGCCGCGGTCGCGACGGCTGCGGCGCTCGTCGCGGTCGCGCTTCTGCAACATGATCGAGGGACCTTCGTCGTGTTGATCGACGCGGACGGTGAGGAAGCGGATCACGTCCTCGTTGATGCGCTCCAGGCGCTCCATCTCGACGACGGCCGCGGGCGGCGCGTCGATGCGGAGCATGGCGAAGTGCGCCTTGCGGTTTTTCTTGATGCGGAAGGTGAGGGTTTTGACGCCCCAATATTCGAGATCGCCGACGATCTTGCCGTCGTGCTTCTCGATCACGTCCTTGTATTGGGTGGATAATTCTTCGACTTGCTGCGCGGTCACATCCTGACGCGCGAGAATAATGTGCTCGTAAAGCGGCATGAATTGCCTTTCCTGTTCGATCGCCGTCCGGCGCCGAGCCCCCCGAGCCTCGGAAAGGCTCGAAAATCCTCGAAGGCGGGGACACGGGATGCCGGGAAATTAGCCCTGCCGCGTGTAAAGCGGCCATCCGTTCAGCCCCCGGCCGAAACCGGCGAAGCGCGGGTTTATACGCGGTTTTGGCGGGGGCGCAAGCATTCCGGGCGATCCGAAAAAGCGAGAAATTTCATAATCTTTAGAGCCGCCTGCCTTGACAGAAGTTGCGCCGCCGTTGTCTCTCACCCCGCTTTTGCAAGGAGTGCGTGCCGCATGACAACCGCGTTCGTTTTCCCGGGCCAGGGCAGCCAGGCGGTCGGCATGGGCAAGAGCCTCGCGGACAATTTTGTCTCCGCGCGCACGGTATTCGACGAAGTGGACACGGCGCTCGGCGAGAAGCTGACGCAGACCATGTGGGAAGGGCCGGCCGACAAGCTCATGCTCACCGAGAATACGCAGCCGGCGCTGCTCGCGGTTTCGATCGCGGCATTGCGGGTGTTGGAGGCGGAAGCCGGTATTGATCTCACGCGTGATGTCGCCTTCCTCGCCGGCCATTCGCTCGGCGAATATTCCGCCCACGCCGCCGCCGGCAGTTTCGCGCTTGCGGACGCGGCACGCCTCGTGCGCATTCGCGGCCGCGCGATGCAACAGGCGGTGCCCGTCGGCGTCGGCGCGATGGCGGCACTCCTCGGCCTCGACGACGAGGCGGCGAGAGCGGTCGCGCGCGAGGCCGCGCAAGGCGAAGTGTGCGAAGCCGCGAACGACAACGCGCCGGGGCAGGTCGTTGTCTCCGGCCATAAGACCGCAGTCGAGCGCGCGGTCGCGATCGCCAAAACCCGCGGCGCGCGGGCGATGATGCTGCCGGTGTCGGCGCCCTTCCATTGCGCATTGATGAAGCCCGCCGCCGATGTGATGGCCGTTTCACTTGCAAAGGTGAAAGTCGGGACGCCCAAAGTTCGAGTGGTGGCGAATGTCACCGCCCTGCCGGTGAAGGATCCCGCCGAGATCGTGAAACTCCTGGTCGCGCAGATCACCGACACCGTGCGCTGGCGGCAGTCGGTGGCGTATCTGGCCGCGAACGGCGTGAACCGGATCGTCGAGATCGGTTCCGGTCGGGTGCTCGCGGGTCTTGTAAAGCGCATCGCCAAGGAAGTAAGTACCGCGACCGTCGGCACCGCCGACGACGTGCTAGCTTTCAAAAACGTCAAGGCTTAAAGCGGAGCCGTCATGTTCGATCTTTCCGGAAAGACCGCGCTTGTCACCGGTGCCTCGGGCGGCATCGGCGGCGCCATTGCGCGAGCGCTACACAAGCAGGGTGCGGCCGTGGCGATTTCCGGCACGCGGCGGGACGCGCTCGCCAAGCTCGCGAGCGAGCTTGGCTCGCGCGTGCATGTGCTGCCTTGCGATCTTTCCAAGACGGATGAGGTCGAGGCGCTGGTGCCCGCGGCCGAGGCTGCCATGAAGCAACTCGATATTCTCGTCTGCAACGCCGGCATCACCCGCGACAATCTGTTCGTGTCGCTCAAGGACGAAGAGTGGGATCAGGTGATCGCGGTCAATCTCACCGCGACCTTTCGCCTCGCGCGCAAGGCAACCATCGGCATGATGCGCCGCCGCTTCGGCCGCATCATCGGCATTACCTCGGTCGTCGGCGTCACCGGCAATCCGGGCCAGGGAAACTATGCGGCGGCCAAGGCCGGCATCATCGGCATGATGAAATCGATCGCGTCGGAATACGCGCGGCGCGGCGTTACCGCGAATTGCGTCGCCCCCGGCTTCGTCGCCACCGCCATGACCGACAAGCTGAACGACAAGCAGCGCGAGGCGATCCTCACGCGGGTGCCGGCGGCACGTCTCGGCACGCCGGATGATATCGCCGCGGCGGTCGTCTATCTTGCCTCGACCGAAGCCGCTTATGTCACCGGCGCGACCATCCACGTGAATGGCGGTATGGCAATGATCTAGCTGGCCTTTTCCCCTCGGCATGCTTTCGCCGGGGCGCTGGCCATGGGAAATGAAGTATGGTAACGACCGCAACGATTTCGCGGCGGACGAGTGCCGCGGCTGGAAAAAACGGATTTTAGCAACAGGGCCACGAAGGGCGGAGCGATGAGCGATATTCCGGAACGCGTAAAAAAGATCGTCGTCGAACACCTTGGGGTCGATCCCGAGAAGGTCACCGACAAGGCGAGTTTCATCGACGATCTCGGGGCCGACAGCCTGGACACGGTCGAACTCGTAATGGCGTTCGAAGAAGAGTTCGGCTGCGAAATTCCGGACGATGCGGCGGAGACGATTCTCACCGTCGGCGACGCCGTTAAATTCCTCGAAAAAACCGCGGCCTGACGCTTTTCGCGTTTCAGGACGCTCGCCTCAAGCACTTGCAGGGTCGCCTTCGACTGGCCATGTCAAGCTTGAACGATCTTTGATATTCGAGCCGCTCTGTCGCCGCGGCCGGAGGTTAGGGAATGCGCCGCGTCGTGATCACGGGTCTCGGAATGGTTTCGCCGCTCGGCGCCGGCGTCGAGTCGACGTGGAAGCAGATCCTCGAAAGCAAGAGCGGTGCTGCTAGAATCGAGAAATTCGACGTCTCGGATCTTCCGTGCAAAATTGCCTGCGAGGTCAAGCGCGGCGGCGGTGCGAGCGACGCATTCCATCCGGACAAATGGATGGAGCCGAAAGATCAACGCAAAGTCGATGACTTCATTATCTTCGCGATGGCGGCCGCGGGCCAGGCGATCGAGGACGCGGGCTGGCATCCGAAAAGCGCGGACGATCAAGCCAACACCGGCGTGCTGATTGGCTCCGGCATCGGCGGCATCGAAGGCATCGCCGAAATGGCGATCGTCCTCAAGGAGCGGGGGCCTCGCCGGATATCGCCGTTCTTTATTCCGGGCCGTCTCATCAATCTCGCCTCGGGCTACGTCTCCATCGCCCATGGCCTGAAAGGCCCGAACCATGCGGTGGTCACCGCCTGCTCGACCGGCGCGCACGCGATCGGTGACGCCGGACGGATGATCGCACTTGGCGACGCCGACGTGATGCTCGCAGGCGGCACCGAGTCGCCGATCAACCGGCTTTCGCTCGCGGGCTTTTGCGCCTGCAAGGCGCTTTCGACCTCTTTCAACGACACACCCGAAAAGGCCTCGCGCCCCTACGATAAGGATCGCGACGGCTTCGTCATGGGCGAGGGCGCGGGCGTCGTGGTGCTCGAGGAGTTCGAGCATGCCAAGGCGCGCGGCGCGAAGATTTACGCCGAACTCATCGGTTACGGGCTTTCAGGCGACGCCCATCACATCACCGCGCCCGCGCCCGACGGCGACGGCGCGCAACGCTGCATGACGATGGCGATCAAGCGCGCCGGGATCGCACTGGCGGAAATCGACTACATCAACGCCCACGGCACCTCGACGCCGATGGGCGACGAGATCGAGTTGAACGCCGTGCAGCGCATCGTCGGCAACGCGGCCGGCCGCATCTCGATGTCCTCGACGAAATCCGCGACCGGCCACCTTCTGGGCGCCGCCGGCGCGGTCGAAGCGATCTTCTCGGTGCTCGCGATGCGCGACCAGATCCTGCCGCCGACGATCAATCTCGATAACCCATCGGTCGAGACGCCGATCGATCTCGTGCCGCATACACCGCGCAAGCGCGAAATCAATACGGTGCTGTCGAATTCGTTCGGCTTCGGCGGCACCAACGCTTCGCTCGTGTTCCGCCGGCTCAACGGACGCTGACGCGGCTCCCTTCGCGCTTTCGCCATAATTGCCGCTAGTGTCCCGATTCCGAAGTTCGCAATCGTCCTTGCGGCAGGGTGCGTGCGAACTTCGGGTTCGGGGCACTAGGTTGCCAGGGCTGAAGTCGACACTTCGGCCCAAAGACTGTACCCATGGAGCAGACGAAACCGACCCGTCGGTTTCGCAATCGGTCACCACGGAAACGCGAATTTATGCCGGGCGATCAACAGGGGCCGCAGAGGCCTCGGAACACCGACGAGTTATATTCCGAGCGCCGGCCGATCGTGCAACCGCGCAGCCCGCGTCAGGCGCTCGTTCCCGACCACCTGCCGCCGCCGCCTTCCCGGCGTGCGCGCAATCCGCTCGTGATCATTGGCAACGCGATCTTCACCGGCCTTTTGCTGCTCATTTTCGCGGGCGGCGCCACGCTCTATCTCGGCCGAGGCAAGCTCACCGCAGCCGGACCGCTGGAGCGCGAGCGCACCATTGTGATTCAGCGCGGCCAGGGAATTCGCGAAATCGCCGAGACACTCAAGCGCGAAGGCGTCATCGATCAGGTCTTTCCGTTCGTCGCCGGCGCCGTCGCGTTTCGCGTCACCGACGAAATGAAGGCGGGCGAATATCTGATCGAGCCCCACGCCAGCATGCGCGACGTGCTCTCCGCCATCATCGACGGACGTTCGATTCAGCATCAAGTGACGATACCCGAGGGTCTCACCAGCGAGCAGATCGTGCAGCGGTTGCGCGATTCCAATGTTTTGACCGGCGAGGTGAGCGAAATCCCGAAGGAAGGCACCTTACTTCCGGAAACCTACAAGGTGACGGTCGGCACGACCCGCGACCAGGTTTTGCAGCGCATGGCGGCCTTGCAACGCAGGCTCGTCCAGGAGGTTTGGGATCGCCGCGCGTCCGATCTGCCGCTGAAGAGCGTGGATGAATTCATCATCCTGGCTTCGATCGTCGAAAAGGAAACTGGCAAGACCGACGAGCGCCCGCGCGTCGCGGCCGTCTTCGTGAATCGGCTCAACAAGCGCATGCGGCTGCAATCGGACCCGACCATCATCTACGGGCTGATGGGCGGCAAGGGCGCGCTCGGCCGGCCGCTTTTGCGCACGGAGCTGGACGAGCCCAATGCGTACAATACCTACCAGATCGACGGGCTGCCGCCGGGACCGATCGCCAATCCCGGCCGCGCTTCCCTGGAAGCGACCGCTCATCCCGCCCGCACCCGCGACCTCTATTTTGTCGCCGACGGCAGCGGCGGCCATGTCTTCTCGGAGAATCTCGACCAGCATGCGAAGAACGTCGCGCGCTGGCGCGACGTCGAAAAACAACAGCAGAATTCCGTGCCACAACCCGTTCCCGCCGCTACCCAGCAGCCCCAGTCAAATGAGCAGCCGAAGGATCCGGTGCAGAACGCACAGGATCAGATCGCTCCGCAGACCACACCGTCCACTCCGGTACCGCAAGCCAAACCGCAGTCGGCGGCCGCGGGCGCGCCGCTCACTTCGCCCCGCACGGTGATCACGAACCAGAAGAAAAAGACCGCGAAGAAGACCGACGCCGCGGGGCAATCCGCCGCGACCCCGCCGGCGCAAGGCACGAGCCAAAAGCAGTAGCGCGGACTTGAGGCTGTCCTGCGGCGCGGCTAAGGTTCGCGCCGTCTCGAACGATCAGCCGGGAATTGGCTTCGATGCCGCTCGCAAGCATGACCGGCTTCGCCCGCTCGCAAGGGTCGGCGGGCAGCTACCACTGGGCTTGGGAACTGAAATCCGTCAACGGCAAGGGTCTCGATCTGCGTCTGCGCCTGCCGCAAGGTTGGGACGCGATCGAAGTGCCGGCGCGCACGAGTGCCGCACGTCAGCTCGCGCGCGGCAACGTCTCGGCGACGCTCAATGTGGAGCGCAACGGCGCGCTGCCGGCGGTACGCGTGAACGAGGAGGTGCTCGCGGCACTCCTCGAGACGATCCGCAGAATCGCCAAGCGCGTCGACGCGAGCCCGCCGAGCCTCGACGGAATTCTCGGACTCAAGGGCGTCATGGAAATCACCGAGACGGAAGAAAACGCCGGCGATCGCCGCGCAGCGGAAGGTGCCGTCGCCAGGGGCTTCGAAGCGGCGTTGTCCGATCTTGTGAATGCGCGCCGCAACGAAGGTGCAGCACTCGCGCGCGTGTTGGAGACGCGTCTCGCCGAGATCGCCCGGCTGACCGCGGCGGCCGAGGCATCTCCCGCGCGCGCGCCGGAGGCGATCCGTGCCCGTCTCGCCGAACAAGTGAAGTCGATTATCGGCACCGGCGAAAAGCTCGATTCCGACCGCCTCTATCAAGAAGCGATCCTGCTCGCCGCCAGGGCCGACGTGCGTGAGGAGATTGACCGGCTGAAGGCGCATGTCGAGGCGGCGCAGAAGTTGCTGAGCGAAGGCGGCCCGGCCGGGCGCAAGCTCGATTTCCTGGCGCAGGAGCTGAACCGCGAATCGAATACGCTTTGCGCGAAGTCGAACGACGTCTCGCTCACCGCCATCGGGTTAGACCTTAAGGCCGCGGTCGACCAGTTTCGCGAGCAGGTGCAGAACATCGAATGAAGAAGCAGAAGTCGAAAAAATTGCGCAAGGCGAACGGCAAGCGCCGCGTCCGCCCGATCGCGCGCCGCGGGCTGATGCTGGTGCTGTCCTCGCCTTCGGGGGCGGGCAAGACCACGCTGTCGCGCCTTCTGCTCGACGCGGACAAATCCATCGAGCTTTCGATCTCGGTCACCACGCGTCCGCGCCGGCCGGGCGAGGTCGGCGGGCGTCACTATCATTTCATCGGCGCCGATCGCTTCGCCCATATGATCCGCGGCGGCGACCTGCTCGAATGGGCGGAAGTCTTCGGCCACCGCTACGGCACGCCGCGCGCGCCGGTCGAGCGGGCGCTCGCCGCCGGCAAGGATGTTCTCTTCGACATCGATTGGCAGGGCGCGAATAAGCTCAGGCGCAAGGTCGGCAGCGATCTCGTCACGATCTTCGTGCTGCCGCCGTCGGCGCCCGAGCTTGGCCGCCGGCTCAAGAGTCGAGCGCAGGATTCCGAGCCCGTGATCCGCCGCCGGATGGCGGAGGCGGGGAGGGAAATGAGCCATTGGCGGGAATACGACTACGTTGTGATCAATTACGATCTGGAGCGGGCCTTCGCCGAACTCCGCGCGATCGTCGCGGCCGAGCGGTTGAAGCGCGCGCGTCAAACGGGACTCGCGACATTCGTGCGCGAGTTGCAGAAGAGACTTTAGGACATGATCTTTTTCGAAAACCGGTTTCCACTTTTCGGGATCATGCTCTAGGGCACGAGTACCGTGCGGCCGACGGTCTTGCCGGCGCGGAGATCCTCCAGCGCCGCTTGCGCCTCGGCGAGCGGCCGCGTCGAGACGGGAATTGGAGGCACGCGACCTGCGCGCACAAGCGCAAGCATCGCCTTCGCTTCCGCAAGCGAGCCAACGTAGCTGCCGAGGATCGAAACGCCTTTGAGCGGGAAGGTCGGCACCGGAAGTTTGATCTCGCCGCCGATCAAGCCCACGAGCACGAGCTTTCCGCCCTTGGTGAGCGAGCCAAAGCCAAGAGTTGCTGATTTATCCGAGCCAACGAAGTCGATCGCACCCAGGACACCGCCATTGCTCGCGGCCATGATGCCTTTGCGCGAGGCCGGATCGTTCGGATCGAACGCGGCGGCGGCGCCGTTCGCGAGCGCGTATTCGCGTTTTTTCGCGTCGATCTCGACCACGATCGGCGGGTACTTCGAGCGCGCCTTGAGGAACGAAAATCCCATCATGCCGACGCCGCCGAGGCCGACGATGAGCACCGGATAGTCTTCGGCGACAGCACCCAGTTTCTCGACCGCGGAATAAGCGGTAACGCCGGAACACATATAGGTGCCGGCGAGCGGAGCCGGGATCGGGTCATAGTCGAAGAGATAACGCGGATGCGGCACCATCACATGCGTCGCATAGCCGCCATCGACCTGGATGCCGATCTGCTGCGGCTTGAGGCACAGATGCTCCTCGCCGCGCGCGCAAAACGCGCAAGACCCGCAACCGATCCACGGATAGACCACGACCCGCCGGCCCGCCTGAGCGTCCTTGGCCTCGGGACCCGCCGCTTCGATCGTGCCCTCGATTTCATGGCCGAGCGTGAAGGGGAGCGGACGCCCGCCCGCGAGTTCGAGTTTCCGGCCAGCCCCGAGATCGAAGTAGCCCTCGTGCAGATGGATGTCGGAATGGCAGACGCCGCAATGGCCCACCCGCACGAGTACTTCACTGCCTTTCGGCGCCGGGACATCGCTCATCGCTTCGCAGAGCGGAACGCCATAGTCGTTGAATACTTCACGCCTCATGCGGCTCATGTTCGTTCCCTCGCTGCCCGCGGATTTTATTCGACCTTAGCAAGCGCGTTGGCGAGCGCAACGAATCCGGCGACATCGATTTCCTCGGCGCGCTTTGTCGGATCGATGCCCGCGCGTGCGAGCAACGCCGCGGGATCGGTGCCGAGCGTGCGCAGGCTTGCGCGCAACATTTTCCGGCGCTGGCCGAATGCGGCGGCGCTCACGCGCTCGAGCATAGCGCGCTCGCACGGGAGCGGTACGGCGCGCGGAACGAGGCGGACGACCGAGGAGGTGACCTTCGGCGGTGGCACGAAGGCGGACGGGTTCACGTCGAAAAGAATCTTCGCCTCTGTGCGCCAGCCTGTAATGACGCTCAGGCGGCCGTAGCTGTCGTCGTCGGGACCGGCGACGATGCGGAGGGCGACCTCGCGCTGAAACATCAATACCAGCGAATCGTAAAACGGCGGCCACGGCTCGATGGAAAGCCAGCGCAGGAGAAGTGCCGTGGCGATGTTGTAGGGAAGATTGGCGACGATGCGCGCGGGGCCGGCGTCGAGATGCGGGCGCGGATCGAAGTCGAGCGCGTCGCCCTCGATCACTTTGAGGCGCCCGGGATAAGTTTCGGCAAGCTCGGCGAGCGCCGCGATGCAACGCGGGTCGCGCTCGATCGCGACGACGCGCTTTGCCCTTTCCGCGAGCAGCGCGCGGGTGAGCCCGCCGGGGCCGGGTCCGACTTCGATCACCGTCACACCTTCAAGTGGGCCGGCTGCGCGTGCGATGCGGCCGGTCAGGTTGAGATCGAGAAGAAAGTTCTGTCCGAGCGATTTTCTCGCCCGCAATTCGAAACGGCGGACGACTTCACGCAGCGGCGGCAGCGCTGTCATTTTGCCGCGACGGCGGTCCTGGCCGCGACCAGGCGCTCGGCGAGCTTCAGTGCGGCAAGAAGACTCGCGGGATTGGCGCGGCCGGTGCCGGCGAGATCGAACGCCGTGCCGTGGTCGGGCGAGGTGCGCACGAACGGAAGCCCGAGTGTCACGTTGACGGCGCGATCGAATGCGATCGTCTTGATCGGGGCGAGCACTTGGTCGTGATACATGCCGATTACCGCGTCGTGGCGCTTGCGCGCCTCCGGATGGAACAGCGTATCGGCGGGATACGGTCCGCTCGCGGCGATTCCTTCCTGCACGAGCCGCTCGATCGCGGGCCCGATGATTTCGATTTCTTCCCGGCCGATGCGCCCCTCCTCGCCGGCATGCGGGTTGAGCCCACACACGGCAAGACGCGGGCGCGCGATGCCGAAGCGCTCTCTAAGTTCGCGCGCGACAATCCGGCCGGTCTCGACGATGAGATCGATGCTCAAGAGCGCCGGCACTTCCTTCAGCGGCACGTGAATGGTCGCCGGCACGACCGCCAGCTCCTCGCACCAGATCATCATAACCGGGCGCGGCACCGCTCCGCCTCGTCTCGCCGCAAGATGGGCGAGGTATTCGGTGTGGCCCGGAAATTCGAATCCGGCCTCGTAGAGTACGGACTTCGCAATCGGGTTGGTGACGACGGCGGAAACTTTTCCGGCGCCCGCGAGGTCGACGGCGCGCTCAATCGCGGCGCGGGCGGCGGCGGCGCTCGTGCGGTCGGGCTTCCCCGGCGATGCCGTCGCCACTTCTCCCGTAGGAAATACTGGCAGCGCGCTAGCGAAGCGGGCCGTTGCTTGTTCGGTCGTGCATTCGGCGAGCGGAATTTCGAGTTTCAGGAGCCGCGCGCGGCTCGCGAGCAGTGCCGGATCGCCAATCGCGATGAAGGCGGGGAGGCACAGCGCCTTGCGCTTGGCCCAAAGCGCAAGCGTCAGTTCCGGCCCGACGCCGGCGGGCTCCCCGAGAGTAAGAGCGAGCGGGCGCATGGCGCGCTCAACGATATTCGATGGTCGACTGCTTCCTGAAGTAGTCGAGCAGGTATTTTTCGTACTCCGCCAGGCGCTTGGTGAGTAACTCTTCTTTGAATTCGCGGCGCGAGGAAACGTCAGCGACGACTTCCTTGCGGCTGCAAATGGCGACGAGCTCGATGCCAGTGGCGATGACTTCCGGCGGCGTCATTTTTCCATCCGCCGTCTTATCAAGCAATTGCTTGTATTGCACGCCGAGATCGGTCGACAGCCGCACGATCGGCTCCTTGACGACGACTTCCCTGATCTCGCGCGCAAGCGCCATATCCTGCTCGCAGCCGGAGAAGCGGTTGCGCAGGTTTTCCGCTTCCTTCATGCGTCCCGTACGCACCGCCTCGGGAGAGTTGCGCGGTACCACGAGCACGATTTGCTGCAACGAATATTGCACCGCTTTCGTCTGCGCCGCCTCGCCGCGCGCCATCAGGATCGCCACAAGGTCGGCGTCGCGCACCTGAAAGATGCCTGGCGCGCGTTGTTCGAGCACCTGCCGCCAGCCGAGTTCGGCGCGCAGGCGGAGCTTGAATCGCGGGATGTCGATGCCCGCCTGCGCGAGCGCTGACAAAAAATCAGTCGACTTGCGGCTCATGCGCTGC
This sequence comes from Hyphomicrobiales bacterium, assembly GCA_003135415.1. Lineage (GTDB taxonomy): Bacteria > Pseudomonadota > Alphaproteobacteria > Rhizobiales > Xanthobacteraceae > Palsa-892. The sequence goes on along the minus strand of PLBP01000005.1, from coordinate 39,208 downwards.
GCCATTCCACCAACCACCTTGTCGACCTGTGCGTCGGTGATATCGACTTTTGCGTTTTTCGTCTGTTGCAGCTTGATCTTTTCGTTGATCATTTCATCGAGTGCATCGGGCCGGCTCTGCGGCTTGTGCGACATCAATTCGGACAAGCGCATGCGATGGACGACGTCGAGCGCGGTGATGGGATCGCCATTGACGAGGGCGACAACCTGCCCGCCGCCGGCGGCAGGAGGGGACTGAGCCGCGTGCGCCCAAGTGGCGGCAGAAGCAGCGGCAAGAGCCAAAGCGAAGAGCAGCCCAATGGACGGGGCGGTTCGAAGCGCGCGCATTTTGATCGATTTAAGGTCGTTCATGAATCGCTGATCGGGCTGGCCCGCGTTTCCGATCCCCTGTCTTGTACCCTGACATGCATAAGTCATGTGGCCGCAATGGGACACGCTGCTCAGTTTGGCGTCGTGAACACGTTCGTACCGGCGGTCGGTCCGACGGTCGTGACGCCGGTTGGCATATCCTGGTTGCCGAACGTTTTCAGCGTGATTTTCGCCATGAATCTGTTGTCTGGCTTCGAGAAGAGGAAGTTCGTGGAATCGTGCGAAAAGGCGGCCGAGAGTGCGAAGCATTCGTCAATATAGCTTAACCCGATCGTATAAAGGTCCAGGTGTTTGAGGTCGAGATCGTAGCGAATGACGCTCGTCACGTTCCAGTGCTTCGCTAAATTGTATGTGAGCGACTCTAGAATGCCATCGCGGCGGATGAGGAATCCGATGTCCGGCTGCGCCTGATAGCTCGCATAAATCGTCGATAGCTGGAGCCGGCCCCAGATGACCGTCGCCTCCGCTTCGAAGCGGTTAACTGAGAAAGTGTTGTGATCGAAAAGATAGCGTGTCGTGAAGGTTAGGTTGTTGGTGGGCTGATAGTAGAGGCGCCCGACATAATCGGAGACGTTGTTCTCTAACCCGGAATCCAAGCCGACATTGGTCGCATCGGTGATGGCGAACGAGTTCTTGCCCATGATGTTGTAGGACTGTCCGAACAGCGCATTGATGGTGCCGAAGCGGTTGATGTTCATCGAATACTGAATACCGGCATTGACGCGTGAGCCGCCTTCGACGCGGTCGAAGCCGGAGTATTTGTCGATCGAGAACAGATTGGCGTCGCTGAAGACGAGACTCTGGGCGTCTTCGTTGGGGAATTTCCCGATCTGCGTTTCGTTCGGCCGGATGATCAGCTGCGCGATCGGCTCCAGAACTTGCGTGCCCCATTCGTGCACGGACATGAACGGCCAACGCGTTTCGAATCCGATCGCGGGCATGGTGCGAACGAGCGTCTCGCCGCCGGTATTGATGAACGGCGAAGTGACCCCGTTGTCGTTGTTGATGTTGCTGTAGGCGGCGTCGGCGCGCAGCCGCACGAATGGAGTGAATATCTGGCCGAGACTGTTGGTGATCGTTTTTTTCCAGTCCAATTGGTAGGACGCGCGCGTGTATTCGCCTGGCGCGCCGCGCATGATGCAGTTCGCCGGAGAGGTGCCCAGGACAATGTTTCGGCTGTCGCACAAATTAGCCCCAATTGGGCCTAGAGCGAGGTTCTGGTTGTTAATGGCGTTGGCATTGATCGCGTTGAACTGCGCTTCCTGTCGCGAAACGCTCGCGAAGTTCACGTTGAATCCGAGTTGGCCGCCCAAGACCTGCTGGCCGTAAATGTAGGAATAATCCACCACCGGATGGATGATCGGCTGCTCGTTATTGCGGTCGACCAGTGACATGCCGAGGAAGCTCAAAACGCGCATGTCGAAATAGCTGCGGTCGCCTTGGCCAACGAGGAAAAGCTGCGAAGCTTTTTCGTTCTGGCGATTCAGCGTGAGCGTGTTGTAGTCATTGAGATAGGCGCGATCGCTGACGAGTGCTGCGTCCCAGCCCCATACCCATTGCTTGTTGATGTTGAATTGGCCCGCGGTTTCGATCGCGCCGCGAGCCTTTATGTCTCCCGGACTCACGCCAATGCCGTTAAAGAAGGCGCCCGGGTCCTGCTGAATGATGCCCGAGGCGTTAATCGTGAATGCGCCGGTCTCCAGCCGCTGCCGATACTCGGCCTTCAGAAGTCCGCCCTGACGGGTAAGCGGAACGGCGGCGAAGGTCAGGTCCTTGTCCGGCGCGATGTCCCAGAAATAGGGAAATTCCACGCCGACCCCCAGGTTGCTTGTCGAGAAGAAGTGCGGCACCAGGTATCCCGATCGCCGTTTCACGCTTGGATCGGGAGTCGAAAAGAGGGGTACGCTGAGGACCGGCTGGCCGAGTAGCTCGAAAATCGCGTTTTCGTAATAGATGATCTGCTCGTTTTCGTTGTGAATGATGCGCTGCGCCTTTACCCGCCATAGCGGCGGCTTACTCGGGTCGTCCTCGCAGGCTTGGCACGCGGTGTAGACGCCGCTTCGGAACACGGAGATGTTGCCCTCAGTGCGGTCGACACGCGCCGCGGCGAAGTGCGTCTTTTCCGGCGTCTCTAACAGAAGCGAGTCGGCGAAGCCCATTTGGAAATTCCTGTCCATCTCGAGCACTTCGCCGTACAGGATCTTGCCGTCTTTCGTCTTGTAGCGGACTTTGCCCTGCGCATGCACTCGATTGGTGTTGCGGTCGTAGGTCACGCGGTCAGCTTCCAGCACCGCGCCATCGTAATAGATCTGCACGTGGCCGACGGCGGAAACGATATTGTCGTGATAATTGTGAACGAGTTCGTCCGCGTTCACGAGCATGGTCGCGTTGGGATCCGATTTCTTCTCTCGCATCCCTTGCAGGAGGGTCGGTTTTTTCTTGGCCGGCTGAGGCTGGGGTTGCGCCTGTGGCGGGGTCGCAGTCTGGACCTGAGGCTGAGGTTGGGTCTGATCCGATTGCGCGTTCGCGGGAGTCGCGAATAGCACGAGCGGCGCAAGCAAAAACGCGCGCGCGAGACTGCGCGCGAACGCTCGCCACCGGAATAGGACGGAACTACGCCGAACCATCAACCGTCCTCTTGCTGCAACAATATCCAGCAGCCCATCGATCCGCCGATAACGACAGGCAGCCACCCGGCCACCACGGGATTCAAAATACCGTTTTCGCCGAGCTCGCCCGTGAGCTTTTGTGCCACGTACAAGAGAAAGCCCGCGAGCACGCCGCTCAGAATCATTTTTCCCACGCCGCCGAGCCGGAAGATCCTGAGGCTCACGGAAGCGGCGATCAGCACCATCGTCGCGAACAATAGCGGCCGGGCGAGCAAGGTCTGGTATTGCAGCTTGTAACGCTCGGCTTTGATGCCGGCGCGCTCGGATGCGCTGATCGCGGCAGGCAGATCCCAGAACGAAAGGGAGTCGGGACTGGCGAGGCTGCCTTGCACCTGCTCGGGCGTCAGATTCGTGCTGACAAGATAGGAATCGTAATCCTGCGGCTCGACGCCGGCGGGGAAGACACGCGCTTTGTTCAACCGCCAAACGCCACTCTCGAGCGCGGCCGACTGCGCCTCGATGCGTTCGACGAACTTGTCGTGCCGGTCGAACGAGAAAATACGAATACCCGTGAGTGTGCGGCCCTTGTCCGAGCTCGCCTGTGCTTGCAGGATCGCTTGGCCGTCGACGCTCTGCTGCCGCACCCAGATTCCGTCGGTGCTCTGCTGAAAGAGACTACGATTCGCATTGAACAGCGACGCTTCGATCTTGTTCGCGCGCTCTTTCAGGGCGGCGGAAATAGGATTGTAAACGGCGGTCAGGAAGGCGCCGAGCAGGACCGCGAGCGCGAGCGTGGAAAGCGTGAATTGCCAGACCGAAGCCCCCACCGTGCGCGCGATCACGAGTTCGAGCCGGCGTGAGAGCGTGAGAAAGCTCGCCATGGCCCCGAGCAAGACGGCGAAAGGAAACATCTGTTCGCTGTAAGCGGGCAAACGCAAAAGGACGAGATAGCCGATATCGGCGACCGAGATGTCTCCGCGTTCGCCGAGCCGCCGGCTGAACTCGAAGAAATCGACGATGCCGATCAACAGCGCGCAGTTGATGAACACAAGCATCACCGCGCCGATAAAACGGCGGCCGAAATAACGCCCGAGCCTACCAAACGCGACCATCACAAATTCCTTACGCCGATTGCAGACGCGCGATCCGTGCCATCAGCGCGCTCGTCAGCTGTTGCACGAAGGTGGGCATTCGCAGTTCGATGAACCCGGCGACGACCATGAGTCCTGGCACGATCGCGGCCAGCGGCATGAGATAGGGCAGGAACCAAGCGTATTCGTTGCGCTGGACGAATCCCCACGTACCGAAGCCCGCGATCTCGATCGCCATGAAGATGAGGGCCGCACCCGAGATCGCGGCGTTGCGGCTTTGCCGCGTGGTTTGCGGCGAGCCGATAAACGCGAACGGGATGATGAAGGCGGCGATGGGATAGAGCGCAGACGAAAGCCGCTTGTGCAGCTCGACTCGGATGCGGCTCTCTTCGGCCTTGAGATTGCTGCTGTTCTCGATCTTGGAATTGCGGCTGTCCTCGACCTTGGGATTGGGGTCGTCCTTCGACGGCCACAGCAAGTCGTAGAACGGCATGTCGGCGGCGCTCGCTTGGGCCGATTTCTCGCCGGCGTTGAGCTGCGACATGTCGAACGCATAGTTCTTGAATTCGACCATCGAGGCGCTGTCCGATCTCTCCGCCGAGCGATGCATGGTACCGTCCTCGAGGACGAGAAAGATTCCGGCGTCCGAGGAAACGATCTGGCCGCGATCGGCGATGTAGGTCGTGACCCCCTTGGGGTCGCGCGAATCGTGCACGAAGATGCCGCGCAGTGCGCCGCCCGGTGCGCGTTCGCGGATGTGGAACGTCAGCCCGCGGTCGAGCGCGGCGAACCGGCCGGGCTGTGCGACATTGCTGATGATGTCGGCGTTCACCACCGCGAGCTGTTCGCGCAGCATCCGGACGCTGAGCGGGCCGCCCTCGATGCTGAGGAAGGCGGTAGCCGAGGTCACCACGAGCGCGAACAAAAAGAGCGGCCGGAAAAGCTGCCACTGGCTGAATCCCGCGGCGCCCATCACGATCAATTCGGAGTCGCCATTGAGCTTGTTGAGCGTGTAGGTAATAGCGAGGAAGAGCGCCATCGGCGCGGTGAGCTGAATGAGCGTAGGAAGTGCCAACCCCGTCACCGTGAAGAACATCAAAATAGTTTGGCCTTGGCTCGTCACGAGATCGAAGCGGCGCAGGATCTGGGTGAGCCAGACCATGCCGGTGAGAGTCGAAAGCGCGGCGAGGAACGCCCCGCCCGCCGTCATCACGATGTATCGGTCGAGCCGCCCCATCGATTGCATCCCCGCGCCACTTCGCGTTAAGCGAGCAGCTAACCCACGTCCCCACCATCTAAAGACTTGGAAGATTTGGCGATATTACGGCTTTAGGGTGCGTCTCGCTCCTTTTGGCCCGATCGGTTAACAGTCTTTGCGACGCCTTGAATCGACAGGGAAAATCATGTCTGGAACTCCCAAAATCTCCTTTTCCGAGCCGAAACCGCTCTCCGACGGGACGTTTGTGATCCTCGCGGACGAAAATTTGCACTCCGGCCGACTCACGCGAAGGGTTCTCGAGCCCGCCAAGGACCTCGTTTCCCGCGCCGCGCGCACCGAGGGGTTCAAGGGCGGGAAGGGCAAAGCTCTCGATCTGGTCGCTCCTGCCGGCCTCAAAGCCGACCGGCTGATCGTGCTCGGTCTCGGCGAGTTGAAGGAGATCGGGCACGGAGACTGGGCGAAGTTGGGCGGCGGGATCATGGGCAAGATCGCCGCCGCCAAAAACGTCACTGTGTTGTTCGAATTTCCAGAAGGCGCGGCGAGCGCGGAAGCGGCCGCTGATTTCGCCTTCGGTATGCGGCTCCGTGCCTATCGCTTCGATCGCTACAAAACAAAAAAGAAAGATAGCGAGGACAAGAGCGAACCGGCGCCGGCGAATGTCACCATTGCATTCGCCGAACCGGCGGCGGCGCGCAAGAAATGGAACGCGCGCGAGGCGCTCGCCCGTGGCGTGGAGATCGCGCGCGACCTCGTCAACGAGCCGCCGAACGTGCTCTTTCCGGTCGAGTTTGCGCGCCGCGCGAGCACCCTGAAGAAGCTTGGCGTCGCGGTGGACATTCTCGACGTGAGCCGAATGAAAAAACTCGGCATGGGCGCTCTGCTCGGCGTCGGCCAGGGCTCCGTCCACGAGCCGCGGCTCGTCGTCATGCGTTGGGACGGCGGCAAGCGAGGCGACAAGCCCGTCGCGATCGTCGGCAAGGGCGTGTGCTTCGACACCGGCGGTATTTCGATCAAGCCCGCAGGCGGCATGGAAGACATGAAAGGCGACATGGCGGGCGCCGCCTGCGTCGTCGGCTTGATGCACGCGCTGGCCGCGCGCAAGGCGCGCGCCAACGTTGTCGGCGTCATCGGCCTGGTCGAGAACATGCCCGATGGCGCAGCACAACGGCCCGGCGACATCGTGAAGTCGATGTCGGGCCAGACCATCGAGATCATCAACACCGACGCCGAAGGCCGCTTGGTGCTTGCCGATGCGCTTTGGTACACCAAGGAGCGCTTCAAGCCGAAATTCATGATCGATCTCGCGACGCTGACCGGCGCGATCCTGATTGCGCTTGGCCAGGAATATAGCGGCCTGTTTTCGAACGACGACAAGCTCGCCAAGCACCTGATCGAAGCAGGCATCGAGACCGGCGAGCGCGTGTGGCAGCTGCCGCTCGGTCCCGAATACGACAAGATGATCGATTCCAAATTCGCCGACATGAAAAACACCGGCGGCCGCCACGCCGGCTCGATCACCGCCGCGCAATTTCTGCAGCGCTTCGTCGACAAGACGCCGTGGGCGCATCTAGATATTGCCGGCACCGGCATGGGCGCGTCGGCCTCCGACATCAACACAAGCTGGGGGCCGGGCTGGGGCGTGCGGCTCCTCGACCGGCTCGTGCGCGATCGCTACGAGAACTAATCATTCTTTTCAGGACAGAATATGGGGGAGCAAATGGCGAGAATTGAAATAAATGGCAACATCGGATCACTTCTTAATTTTTATAAAGAGGAAACTCGTCTTTTCGGTCGGTGCCCTCATTGTCAGGAGCCGTTTCGCCTTTCGGAAGTCAAATTGACTTATGGAAAGGAGCCCCCAAAGGACCTTTTAACTCGAATGAAAAGTGAACGAGATCGATTGAAAGAGAAATTGGAGCAACTTGAAGAGGATATCGAGGATACCCAGCTTGAACATGATAACGAGTTGGGGACTCTGGACGATAGATGGAAAGACAAAGTCTCTACTGCAGTTGAGCGGCAGTTACTAAAAACGGTACGCCAGATTCGAAAAGATGCCATTGCTAGAGCGCGCGTTGGCCAATTAGGCAAAACGTTAGAAAAAATTGCTCCGATGTTTCCAGGGTTTGGGCATCATCCATACGATGTTCGTCCTGTTTTCGATCCAGTCGACTTCGTTGTTTTTGACGGTTATTTTCAAGGCGCAGTTACCGACATAACTTTTGTTGAATTCAAAACAGGTCAAAGCCGACTATCAAAAATTCAAGATAGCATTCGTACCGCGATCGAGAAAAAACGGGTTAGATTTGAATTGAGACGGCTCAGCAAAGAAGCAATGAAAGCGCTTACGAGCGTTAGCGTTCCTAAGCGCATTCAGCAATTGATAGAGTAATAACTAAAATGACCGAGATCCATTTTTATCATTTGCAGTCGCAACCGCTCGAACGCGCGCTGCCGCTTTTGATTGAAAAATGTCTCGAGCGCGGCTGGCGCTGCGTGGTGCAGACGGCCTCCGGCGAGCGCGTCGACGCGCTCGACTCGCTGCTGTGGACCTATCGCGACGACAGCTTCCTTGCCCACGGCACCGATCGCGACGAGGAGGCCGCCGAGCATCCCGTGATGTTGACCACGAAGCCGGAAAATCCGAATCGCTCCGAGGTGCGTTTTTTGATCGACGGCGCCACCGCCGCGGATCTTTCGGCCTACCAGCGCGCGATCATTTTGTTCGACGGCAACGATCCCGACGCGGTCGATACCGCGCGCGACCTGTGGAAAGAGACGCAGGGCGAAGGCTTCGAGGTGATCTATTGGCAGCAGGACAAGGACGGCCGCTGGCAGAAGAAAGCGTAGCCCGTACAGATACTTATCAAGGTATCGCGCGAACCGCGATCTCGCGGAGCACAATCAGAATAAAAATTCCTGCGAGCGGTCCGAAGCGGAGCCGCGCCGGCGCGTCGCGCCGCATGATGACGCGCGCGACGACCGCGGGCGTCGCGATTAGCGCGCACAGCATCGTCCAATAGATGTAGCGATAATCGCTCGCTATCCCGACGACCGCGAAGGCGAGCGCATAGAGCGCGCCGGATGCCGTCATCGTCAGCGTGATGCGCCGCGTCACCGGATCGGGAATCGCGAATGCCACGAGCGACCAGGCAAGGCAAATCAAAAGCCACACATAGGGCCGGCCGAATGGAGAATCGTTGATTGCCTCCGATGTCCAGTCGATCGCTCGATAGATGACTGTCGGCTCGAAGGTGAACTCGTTCTGATTCGAGGACTGCGCGCCGGTGTAGATCATCTCCTTGCAGTCGTGGCAGAGGAACTCGAGAAAGCGATTGATGTGGGCGACACGATGCTCAAGGTAGGTGGTCGGATCGGCCGCAAGCGCCGCGAGCCACATCTTCGTGAGCGGCCAGCCGAATTGCGGCTGCAAGTTCTCGTAGACTTCCTCGCAGCCGCCCCAACCGTAAACATCCCATGCTTTCGGCTTGTAGCAGGTGCGGTTCTTCGCCGCGAAGTCGGGCCCGAAAAACCCCTGGAAACGGTCGATGCCGGAGAAATAGGTGATGCCGCCAATGTCGAAGATTTGCAGTTGCGACATCGGAAAAAGGTCGCGCACGCGAAAAATATTGCGGTCGGCGAGAATGTGTCCGGGCGCGAAGGCGAGCGAGATCAGGCACACGGCGATCGCCCGTTTGATCCACCCGGTTTTCGCCCAATAGGGGCTCGTGGCGATGCCAGCAAGATCGAGAAGCGGCGGCAGCGCGAACAGCGCGTTCGCGCGCATGAACGCGCCCATGATGAGGAACAGCCACATCGCGCCGACGGTCGCCGCGCGCCACTTGATCGCGCCGCGCACAAGCGCCGCAGCACAGCCGGCCGCGAGCAACAGGCACACCGCCATGCTCACGTCTTTCACCAACTGGCCGTTGAAGTTGAGCGCGAGCGGGAAAAGCCCGGCGGCGAAGGTGCAGGCGGCGAGCTTGCCGCCTTCCGCTTCATAAGCGCGGGCGATCAAAACGAAGCCGGACCAATAGCCGGCCATGAACAAGACGAGCATCGGCTGCGGCCCGTTCCAGATCGCCTGCAGCGGAATCCACATCTTGCCGAGGAGCGGCGGCTGCCAGTTGGTAAAGTCGCCGCTGCGTGCGGCGGCGAAATAGGCCCAGGCGTCGTGGTGCAGGATGCCCGGATAGAAGGCGATGAAATTGAGGATCGCCGCGAGGGCTGCCGCGAGGAAAAGATGGCGATGAAAGTGAAGGAGGGCGCCGCGCGATATCATGGAGTTTGCGAGTATCCTCACGCGCGTGCCTTTTCGCGGGTGTTAGGGCGATAATGCTACTGGAAGAATCCCGGCCGCTATAGTCTGGTCGTCATAATTGCTTCAATGCCGCAGTTGTCGCAAGCGAAAGTCACGCGATGGACCGTGGTGCCGGGTATCTGCAGGCTGGACTTTTCGGCCATCTCAGCCGCGCATTTTCGGCAATTAGGTGCTTGAATGATCTTTTCCGCCATAGACCAACACCTCGGCTACGCCCATTTCGGCATACCGGGCGCTTTAAATCCACGAAACACAAGGCCGCGCCGTACGCCCACCGAAGGCGCGCACACTCAGCTGATTGAGCCATGCTTGCGGATGCCGTTCACTGGCTGCTTATCAAGCAGACGGCAACGCACCAGGGCAGCGGCGCCGTCCTTTAGTGTGCGTGACCGTTGTGGCCGTGCGGATGATCGTAGCGGGTGAGGTGAAATTTCCGGGCGATCGCCGGGCCGCTTGCGAAGCCCGCGCCGAAGAGAGCGGCAACAACCGTCAGGAAGACCATGATGTCGATCGACATGGCAGTCTCCATTGGATCCCGTCGCTCCCATGGGACGGCTTGCCCCTTCCATTCAGTGCCAGTAAAACGCCACTGCACGAAAAAAGTTCCCCCTCAGCTGGACCTGGACGGACACCGCCATGGCGCGCGAGCGTACCTTTTCGATCATCAAGCCCGATGCCACGCGCCGCAATCTCACCGGCGCCGTCAATGACCGGATCGAGAAAGCGGGACTTCGGGTCATCGCGCAAAAGCGGCTGAAGCTGAGCAAGAAAGACGCCGAGGGCTTCTATGCCGTCCACCGCGAGCGGCCGTTTTTCGCGGGCCTCGTCGCCTTCATGACCTCGGGACCGGTCGTGGTGCAGGTGCTGGAGGGCGATAATGCCGTCGCGAAATATCGCGAAGTGATGGGCGCGACCGATCCGGCCAAGGCCGCGGCCGGCACCATCCGCAAGGACTTCGCCGAGTCGATCGAAGCCAATTCCGTCCATGGTTCCGACAGCGCCGAGAACGCAGCGGCGGAAATCGCTTTTTTCTTCAAGGATCACGAGATCGTCGGCTAGGCTGCCAAAAGTAGAGGCAACGGCTTGATGGGCATCGACCAGCCGGCTTTCTGGCTTGCCGTTCTCCAGATCATCTGGGTGAACGTCTTGTTGTCGGGCGACAACGCGCTCGTCATCGCGCTCGCCTGCCGGCAGCTGCCGTTACGGACACGCAAATGGGGCATCGCGCTCGGCGCCGCCGTGGCCGTCCTTCTGCGCATCCTCTTCACCGGCATCGTGGCGACATTGCTCGTGCTGCCGTGGCTGAAATTCGCCGGTGGCCTTGCGCTCCTCTACATCGCGATCGATCTCGTCAAGCCCGACGACGGCGGCGGCGAGGCCAAGGTGAAAGCCTATGACAGCCTGTGGCGGGCGGTCGGCACCGTCGCGGTCGCCGATATGGTGATGAGCCTCGATAATGTGGTGGCGATTGCCGCCGTCGCGCAGGGAAACTGGACGCTATTGTCGCTCGGTCTCGCGATCTCGATTCCGCTGATCGTGGTGGGAGCCGCCCTCATCACCATGATCTTCGAGCGCTGGCCGATCCTCGTCTGGGCCGGCGCGGGCCTTCTCGGCTGGATCGCGGGCGATCTCATGATCAGTGACCCCGCGATCGTCGAACGTATCGGCGAGGCGGCGGCCGAACGCTATGATCTTTTGGCCGCGGCGGCGGGCACCGCGATCGTGATCGCGTTCGGATACCTGCGAAGCAACATGCAAAAGAGTGCGACAAGACCGGCTCGCAAGCCGAAGCGTGTCGCGAAGACGATACGGGCTACGACATCGCGCCGCCCGCATGCGCGGGCGAAAGCCGGCCGGCGCTGAATCCGCCGATTGATCGAACCATGAAAGCCCACATCGCCAAAGCAATGCTCGGCCGCCTCACATTGGCAGGCGGGTTGGTGCTTGCGCTCTCCGGCTGCTACGAGACCGTCGGCGGCGACCGCACGCAGCCCTTCGCCGCGACCTCCAATCCGATGGAACAGGCGCGCGGCAAGATTCAGCAGACTTGCGCCTACGAGCCCGCCAACTATTTCGGCGTCGGCGCTAGCAACATGCAGGAGCGCTGCGCCTGCTACGCGAGCGGCGTGGTCAAGCTAATGAGCAAGGACGAGATCGACTACTACGCGAATTACGGTCTGATCCCGACGCTCTCCAAGGACAAATACGACGACGTGAAGAAGCGTTGCGCGGCGGGCACCACGTCTCCGGCGCCGAGCGACAAGCCGCAGAAGAAGAGCGGGAAAACTGCCTAGCGCATGACCCCGAAAAGTGGGGACCGGTTTTCGGAAAAGATCATGCGCCCGCAAAAAAGCATGATCCCGAAAAAGCCTACCCCCGGACTTGATCCGGAGGTGGGAACCGGTTTTCGGAAAAGATCATGCGCCGGGAAATATCATCGGCGAAATGAGCGCGCGATCCGAATCGCCGTCCAAGCCCGCGATCACGACCCGCTCGCCCTCGATCGTGAGCTTGCCTTCGGCCAGCAACCGAAGCGCTTCCGGATAGATACGATGCTCGGCGGCGAGCACGCGCATCGCTAGCTCCTCTTCGTCGTCGCCCTCCAGCACGGGTACCGCCGCCTGCATCACGATCGGCCCGGAATCGAGTTCGGGCACGACGAAATGCACGCTGCAGCCGTGTATCTTCACCCCGGCGTCGAGTGCGCGCACATGCGTGTCAATGCCTTTGAAGGCGGGCAGCAGCGAAGGATGGATGTTGAGCAGACGCCCCTCCCATTGTTTCACGAAGCCCGCGCGGTAACTTTGCGCTGAACTAGTCTTTCAAGCTTCACGCTCGACGACACCCCGCTCGCTCGGCCAAAAGCTCTCTCGCCGCGGCGCGTATCGACTCAACAGGAAGCGTGAGGAGGCAATCGCTCAATCTGCTGTCGCCGCAGCCCGCGCTATTGCACGGTCGGCAAGGATGTGTGTTCGAACCGACCACGCGATGTTGCACGCGCCATGGGCCCCATACGTATTCATTGCTGGGCCCAAAAATCGCAACCACCGGCGTCTGCATCGCCGCCGCGATGTGGGATGGCGCGGAGTCAACCGTAATCACAAGCTTGGCTTGCCCGATCAAGGCCGCCAGTTCCTTCATGGAGAGCTGGCCAGAAAAGTCGACTGTGTCGACGCCGCAAGTATCGCGAATCGCGCGCACTAAGGCGAGATCGGATTCCGCAGCTGCCGCGGTCAGCACAACATGCTCGCCATCTTTGACGAGCTGCTCGATAAGGTGAGCGGTGCGCTCGGCTGGCAAACACTTAAAAGCCCAATTAGAAGGCGAATGAACAATAACAAAGCCCCGGGGTGAGAGTCCTACTGCAGCCATACGATTGCGGACGCTATCTTCGGCCTGCTCGCCCGGCACCAGCACGAGCCGGCGATCTTCTTCGCTTGGGAAAACGCCAAATTGGCGCAACGCGTCGAGGTTAAACTCGACCTGATGCCGTCGCCCATTGGGCGCATATTTGAAGACATGGGTGAAGTTACCGCTCCAGAGATAGTCAAAAGGACCTCCTTTTTGTGGCGCGACGTGATAACGCGGTCGCAAAAACCAATTCAGCCAAACCGCGCTCGGATGCCGCCCGACGCTGATTAAGATGTCGTAGCGGCGCGCGCGCAGCTTCTGCAGGAGACGCAGTTCAGCCCCGAGCCTGGTGGTAAATGAAAGTTCCCTCCCCTTACGAATGCGATGTACTTCTGCGATCGCCGGATGAAAGGTGAGCATCTCTGCGGTGTGTTCGTAGACGAGCGCGTCCGTCTCGATATGCGGCGCATGTTTCTTTAACGCTGAAAACATCGGCGAAGTCAGCAACACATCCCCATACTGGCGGAGATGGATCACGAGCACACGCGAAATCTTCGAAAAGTCGACAATCGAACCGGCCATGGTTCAGACATCTCAAAAGGGAAGAGGTTTGGTCTTGGCGGCGCAGCATATCGCGGGTAATGCCCCGAGCATCGGCGGCGAGCTCTACCTCCGCAACATACGCATTGGATTGTAAGTAAGTGAGAGCGGAGAGTATACAGGCCGTCTAGTTCTGCAAGCGCGACGTCCTCGGTTCGGATGCGGTACGTATCCTGCATTTGCGGACGAGGAGATCGCGGCAAAAGCTAAGGAAAACAACGTCATCAATCGCGCCATCTGCGATGCAGCCAATGCCATTGCTCTGGATGCTCATGAATCCAACCTTCGATGATGGACATGATGATCTGCATCGCGGGCTGAATAACGATGCGGCCTTCGTTGTCGCGGGCTAATTCAATTGGATCGGTCAACTCAACGCGAAAGCGATTCCTCGGCAGCTTTATCACACGTCCGCCGTCGATGGATCCGCGACATGCGTAAAGAACAGATTGATCGTCGCGGCGAAGTTGCGCAGCGGGCACCAATGTTCCGGTGCCGGGCGACAAGCCGCAAAAGCAGAAGAGCGGCAAAACCGCTTAGATTCGCGGCGAAACGAGCGCGCGATCCGGATCGCCGTTCGCGCCTGCGACCACGACCCGCTCGCCCTCGATCGTGAGTTTGCCTTCGGCGAGCAGCCGAAGCGCCTCCGAATAGATGCGATGCTCGGCGGCGAGCACTCGCATCGCGAGTTCCTCTTCGTCGTCGCCCTCCAGTACCGGCACAGCCGCCTGCATCACGATCGGCCCGGAATCGAGTTCGGGCACCACGAAATGCACGCTACAGCCATGCACCTTCACCCCGGCGTCGAGCGCGCGCACATGCGTGTCAATGCCTTTGAAGGCGGGCAGCAGCGAAGGATGGATGTTGAGCAGACGCCCCTCCCATTGTTTCACGAAGCTCGCGGTCAAGATGCGCATGAAGCCCGCCAGACAAATGATTTCGATTTTTGCGGCGGAGAGCTGCTTCGTGAGTTCGGCCTCGAATTGTTCGCGCGATTTGTAGGCGACATGATCGATCGTCGCGGTCGCGATGGATCTCGAGTTGGCGAGCTCCAGCCCCTTGGCGGCGGCCCGGTTCGAGACGACGAGCGCGATTTCGGCGGGATAGTTGCGTGCGCTCGCGGCCTCGATCAGCGCGGCCATGTTCGAGCCGCGGCCGGAAATCAGGATGGCAACGCGCTTGCGCGTCACGTCAGGCTCCAAGGTCAAGGTGGCCGGAATAGGTAACGCGCGGCGCGCCGTCAGCGGCCGCGACCTCTCCGATCTGCGCGACCTTCTCTCCGGCCTTGGCGAAACTTGCTGCCACCGCGTCGGCTTCGTTGTCGGCGGCGATCACGATCATGCCCACGCCGCAATTGAAAGTGCGCAACATTTCAGCTTCCTCAACCCGGCTCGTGCGCGCGAGCCACTGAAAGACCGGCGGCACGCGAACATTCGGGAGGTCGATTCTTGCACTCGTGCCCTTCGGCAGCGCGCGCGGAATATTGTCGGTGAGGCCGCCACCAGTGATGTGGGCCAGCGCCTTGATGCCGCCGGTTGCTTTCAGCGCGGCGAGCGCGGGCTTCACGTAAATTCGTGTCGGCACAAGCAGCGCCTCACCGAGCAACTTCTCCTTGTCGAACGGTGCCGCGTCCTTGAGCTTGGCGCCCGCCGCTTTGATCACTTTTCGCACCAGCGAAAATCCGTTGGCATGAACGCCGGATGAGGCGAGCGCGAGAATCCGGTCACCCGCCGCGATATCCTTCTTCGGCAATAGCTTCTCGCGCTCGACCGCGCCGAGCGCGAAGCCCGCGAGGTCGTAATCGCCCGCCGCGTAAAGCCCCGGCATCTCGGCGGTCTCGCCGCCGACGAGCGCGCAGCCCGCTTCCTTACAGCCCGCCGCGATCCCCTTGACCACTTCGGCGGCTTGCTCAGGATCGAGCTTGCCGCAGGCGAAGTAATCGAGAAACAACAGCGGCTCCGCGCCCTGCACCACGAGGTCATTCACGCTCATGGCGACAAGATCGATGCCGATCGTGTCGTGACGACCGCATTCGATTGCGATCTTCAACTTTGTGCCGACACCGTCGGTCGCGGCCACGAGCAGGGGATCGCGATAGCCCGCGCGTTTCAAGTCGAATACCCCGCCGAAGCCGCCGATCTCGGCATCGGCGCCGGCGCGCGCGGTCGCTTTCACCAGCGGCTTGATCAGATCGACGAGCCGGTTGCCGGCATCGATGTCGACGCCAGCCTCGCGGTAGCTGAATCCTCGCGCCTTGGCCATTTAGGCCTCCAAGGAAGGCCGGTTAGCCCGAACGGGGCAGCGACGCAAGAAGAGCTGCAGATTTGGGTTGCGCTTGGCAGGGAGCCGGCCGCATGGCTATGTCTCTAATAAAAGCGGGGCGATCAAAGCGTGAACCTTCCCAACGCCATCACCATCGGCCGTTTTCTCCTGGTGCCGGTCATTGTCTGGGCGATCGCGTCGGGGCAAATACTCTTTGCGTTCTGGCTGTTCGTGGCGGCGGCTGTCTCCGACTCCGTCGATGGCTTTCTCGCGAAGAGCCTCGGCATGACGAGCGAATTTGGCGCCTATCTCGATCCGCTCGCCGACAAGGCGATGCTGATGTCGATTTACATCTCGTTATCGATCGCGGGATTGCTGCCGCTTTGGGTCGTGATCGCGGTCGTCTCGCGCGATGTCATGATTCTCGGCGCCATCGTCGTGTCCTGGCTCGTCGAACAGCCGCTCGAGATTCATCCTTTGCTCGTGTCGAAGCTCAACACCGGGGCGCAATTCGTCCTTGCCGCGCTGGTGCTGGCAATGAACGCATTCGGCTTCGATCCGGGTTACGCCTATCCGGCCGCGCTCGCCGCCGTCGGTGTCTTGACGGGCCTTTCGGCGGCTGCCTATCTCGTCGCCTGGATGCGCCATATGGCGTCCTGAGCGCGAGCCATGACCCTGCAACGCCAACTTATGTTCTGGCTCGGCGCGCTCGCGACCTTTATTCTAGTCGTCTGGCTGCTGCACGCGATGCTGTTGCCTTTCGTCGCCGGCACCGCGCTCGCCTATCTCCTCAACCCCGCGGCCGACCGCCTCGAAGGGTTGGGGATTCCCCGTATCATCGCGACGCTGATCGTGATCGGGCTGTTCGTGCTGTTTTTCATACTGGTCGGCATCCTGCTGTTTCCGATCCTCGGCAGCCAGTTGTTCTCCTTCATTCAGCGCCTGCCGGACTACATCACGCGGTTGCAGGAGCTGGTTACGCAGGAGAACAAGGAATGGCTGCAACGCCTGGTCGGTGACAAATTGCCCGACATTCAGAAATCGCTCGGCGATCTGGTGGGCGAGGGCGCGTCTTGGCTCCTCGCCTTTCTGAAGTCGCTGTGGTCGGGCGGCCGCGCGATCATCTCATTGTTCTCGCTCATCATTATCACGCCGGTCGTCGCCTTTTACGTGCTCTATGATTGGCATGCGGTCGTGGACAAGGTCGATTCCTGGCTCCCGCTCCGCTACCGCGACACAATCCGCATGCTCGCGGGCGAGATCGATCGGGCGATCGCGGGTTTCTTGCGCGGGCAGGCGCTCGTGTGCATGATCCTTGGCCTTTATTACGCGGTCGGGCTCACCTTTGCCGGCCTGAGTTTCGGGCTCTTGATTGGGTCCGCCTCGGGCGTCTTGACCTTCATTCCCTATGTCGGCTCGGTCGTCGGCCTCATCATCGGCATGATCGTCGCGATCGTCCAATTCTGGCCGGATTTGTTTTCGATCTTGGTCGTGCTGACGATCTTCATCATCGGCCAATTCCTCGAAGGCTATGTGCTGTCGCCGAAGCTCGTCGGCGAAAGCGTCGGCCTGCATCCCGTTTGGCTGATGTTCTCGCTGTTCGCCTTCGGCTATCTATTCGGTTTCGTCGGCCTCCTGATCGCGATTCCGCTCGCTGCCGCGGTTGGCGTGCTCCTGCGCTTCGCGCTCGCAGAATATCTCGCGAGTCCTCTTTACACGGATAGGTCGCGCGGCGGCGGCCAATGACCTTGCAGCGGCCCGGCGTATTCGCCTGTCAGCTTGCACTCGACCTCCCGCACGCCGAGAGTTTTCGCCGCGACGACTTCCTCGCGAGCCCCGCCAACGAAGCGGCCCTTTCGCTCGTCGAGCGCTGGCCCGAATGGCCCGGCCGCATGGCTGCGATTGTCGGCCCGCGCGGCGCCGGCAAAAGCCATCTCGCCACCATCTGGGCCGAGCGCACGGGCGCCCGCATCGTCGCGACCGCCGCACTCGCGCGCGACGAGGTGCCCGCCGCACTCGCTACCGGCGCGCTCGTGGTCGAAGACGTCGCGCCCGGCGTTGCCGACGAGGCGGCGCTCTTTCATCTCTTCAATCTGGCGCGCGAGGACAGTGCGTGGCTTTTGTTCACCGCCTCGCAGCGTCTCGACAGCCCGGGCTTCGCGCTGCCCGATCTCGTGTCGCGGCTGCGCGCGGTGCCGTCGGTGACGCTGGCGCCGCCGGATGACGCGCTGTTGTCCGCCGTGCTGGTGAAACTCTTCGCCGACCGCCAGCTCGCGGTGGGTGAGGGGGTGATCGCCTACCTCCTGCCGCGCATGGAGCGCTCGCTTGCGGCCGCCCGCGAGACGGTGGGGAGGCTCGATGCCGCGGCGCTGTCGCGGGGGCGCGCGGTGAACCGGCAGCTTGCCGCCGAGATATTCCGGGAAGAATGAAAACTGTATTTATTTTCAAAGATTTATCCTGCGACCAAATTGTCATCCGGGGCGAAACTGTCATCCAGCGTTAATGTGGGCTGGCGATAATGGGGCGCAGGAAGGCGTTGATGTCAGCCGAAATCAAAATCGTGCCGGGCGAGGCGGCCAAGGGTCCGCCTAAGGGCCAGGTTAAGAGCCAAGTCGCGGAACTCGTTTTGCCCGCGAGCGAACTCGCCACCAGTCCCGAGCGGTTCGTCAATCGCGAGCTTTCGTGGCTGCGCTTCAACCGCCGTGTCGTCGAGGAAGCCGCCAATCCAAAGCACCCGTTGCTGGAGCAGCTCCGCTTTCTCTCGATCTCCGCCGGCAACCTCGACGAGTTCTTTATGGTGCGCGCCGCCGGCCTCAAGGGCCAGGTGCGCGCGGGCTTGGCGACGCCGAGCCCCGATGGCTTGACGCCCGTCGAACAACTCGCGCGCATCTCGACTGAAGTGGCAACGCTCGCCTCCGATCAACAGGCGCGCTGGCGCGAATTGCGTGGCACGCTCGCGCAAGCGAACATCGTGCTGGTGGAGGGCGGCGATCTCACCAAGAGCGAACACGCATGGCTCGACTCGCACTTTTTGCACCATATTTTCCCGGTGATCACGCCGCTTTCGATCGATCCCGCGCATCCGTTTCCCTTCATTCCCAATCGCAGCTTCTCGCTCGCGCTCGAACTCGCGCGCGTGAGTGACGGGCGCGGGATGAAGGCGCTGATCCGCGTTCCAGCACAAATCCGCCGCTTCATTCGCCTGCCCGAGAGCAAGCAGAGCGAGATGCGTTTCATCACGTTGGAGACCGCGATCCTGTTGTTCATCGGCCGCCTGTTCCCCGGCTACCGGGTGCGCGGGCAGGGCGCCTTCCGCATCATCCGCGACAGCGACATCATGGTCGAGGAAGAGGCCGAGGATCTTGTGCGGCTGTTCGAGACGGCGTTGAAGCGCCGCCGGCGCGGCTCCGTGATCCGGCTCGAAATCGATGCGGCGATGCCCGAGAGCCTGCGCGCCTTCGTCGCACGCGCGCTCGCCGCGACTGGGGACGAAATTTTCCTCGTCGACGGCATGATCGCGCTGGCGGAGCTCGACCAACTTGTGGCGATCGACCGGCCGGACCTCAAATTCACGCCCTACGAGCCGCGCTTTCCCGAGCGCGTGCGCGAGCAGAACGGCGATTGCTTCGCCGCCATCCGCCAGAAGGACATGGTGATCCACCACCCCTATGAATCGTTCGACGTGGTGGTGCAGTTCCTCAATCAGGCGGCACGCGACCCCGACGTGATCGCGATCAAGCAGACACTCTATCGAACCTCGTCGCAAAGCCCGATCGTGCACGCGCTCGCGGAGGCCGCGGAAGCCGGCAAGTCGGTGACGGCGCTGGTGGAACTAAAGGCGCGCTTCGACGAGGAAGCGAATATCCGCTGGGCGCGGGATCTCGAGCGCGCCGGCGTGCAGGTCGTGTTCGGGTTCCTCGAGCTCAAGACCCACGCCAAGCTTTCGCTCGTCGTGCGCCGCGAAGGCGATTCACTCGTCAATTACGTCCATGTCGGCACCGGCAACTATCATCCGATCACCGCGCGCATCTATACGGACCTATCCTTCTTCACCACGGATCCCACGATCGCGCGCGACGTCGCCCGCATTTTCAATTTCATTACCGGCTATGCCGAGCCGACCGAACTCGAGTGCCTCGCGGTTTCGCCCGGGGGCGTGCGCAAGCGCATCCTCGATCACATCGAGGCCGAAACCGAGCACGCCAAGGCGGGACGGCCCGCGGCGATTTGGGCAAAGATGAACGCGCTCGTCGATCCCGGCATCATCGACGCGCTTTACGCCGCGAGCCGCGTCGGCGTTGAGATCGATCTTGTGGTGCGCGGCATTTGCTGCCTGCGCCCCGGCGTTCCGGGCCTCTCCGAGCGAATTCGCGTGAAGTCGCTCATCGGCCGGTTTCTCGAACACGGCCGCGTCTATTGCTTCGGCGCCGGTCATGGCCTGCCGCATGCCGAGGCCGCCGTCTACATTTCTTCGGCCGATCTCATGCCGCGCAATCTCGACCGCCGCGTCGAGGTTCTCTGCCCGATCCTAACGCCCACCGTGCACCAGCAGATGCTCGACCAAATCATGGTCGCCAATCTAAAAGATAACGAGCAGAGCTATAGGGTCTTGCCTGACGGCACCAGCGCGCGCATCTTGCCGGCGGAGGGCGAAGAGTCGTTTAACGCCCACCGCTACTTCATGACCAATCCGAGTCTGTCAGGCCGTGGAAAATCTCTCCAAGCTTCTTCGCCGCAGAGTCTCTTCCGTCGAATCGCCCGCGGTTGAAACCGTGCCGGACGAGGCGCTGGGGCGGCTGCCGCTTGGGCGGCCGGTCGCGGTCATCGACATCGGTTCGAACTCGGTGCGGCTCGTCGTCTACGAAGGGCTCGTCCGCAGCCCGACGCCGATTTTCAACGAAAAGGTTCTGTGCGGCCTCGGCCGCGAGGTCGCGAGCAAGGGCGTCCTCGCCAAGGATGCGATCGAGAAAGCGCTCTCCGCGCTCGTCCGTTTCCGCGCGCTCTGCGGGGTGATTCAGGTCGAGCGCGTGCATGCGATCGCGACCGCGGCGGTGCGCGAGGCGAAGAACGGACCGGCCTTCATCAAGGACGCGGCTTCCGCCTGCGGTATCGCCATCGACGTTTTGCCGGGACCGCGGGAAGCCCAGCTTGCCGCCGCCGGTGTCTTTGCCGGTTTCTACAAGCCCGACGGCGTCGTCGGCGATCTCGGCGGCGGCTCGTTCGAATTGGTGGAAGTTGCGGGCGATCGCAGCAAGAACGGCCAGACGCTGCCCCTGGGCGGTCTCTCGCTCGTCGACAGCTCCGAGCATTCGCTCGACAAGGCGAAAAAAATCGTCCGCAACGCGCTATCCGATAGCCCCGCTCTTTCCAATCTCAAGGACCGCATCTTTTATGCCGTCGGCGGCACCTGGCGCGCGCTCGCGCGTCTGCACATGCATCACACCGGCTACCCGCTGCACGTGACGCATGGCTATGCGATGGAAACCGATGCCGCGCTCGAATTTTGCGATTACGTGCAACGGGTCGATCCCGATACCTTGTCCGACATCGAAGAGATTTCCGCCGGCCGCCGCCCGCTGCTCGCTTACGGCGCGCTCGTGCTGCGTGAGGTGCTGAGGGCCGGCAAGCCGTCGCGGGTCGTCATCTCCGCCTTCGGCGTGCGCGAGGGCCTGTTGCACGAGCAGCTTCCGCCGGAGGAGCGCGCCCGCGACCCGCTGATGGCGGCGGCGAGCGCCCTCAATTTGCTGCGCTCGCGCTCGCCTCGCCATGGCGAGGAACTGATCGGCTGGACCGACGCCTTCATGGCATCGACCGAGACCGAGGAAACCGCCGAGGAGAAACGGCTGCGCCACGCCGCTTGCCTGCTTGCCGACATCGGCTGGCGCGCCCATCCCGATTACCGCGGCGAGCAATCGCTCAACATCATTGCCAATGCCGCTTTCGCCGGCGTCGATCATCCCGGCCGCGCGTTTCTCGCGCTCGCGGTATTTTACCGCCACGTCGGGTGGAAGGAGGAGCCGTCCGACTTACTGCGCAAGCTTGCGACGGAGAGGCTCCTGGAGCGTGCCCGCGTTCTCGGTACCGCGATGCGCGTCGCCTATCTCGCCTCGGCCTCGATGCCCGGCGTGTTGCCGCGGGCTCCGATGCGGGTAGAGAAGGGCCTGCTCGTGCTCAGGCTGGAAGGCGAATTGGCGGCGCTTTCGGGTGATCGCCTGAAGAAGCGGGTCAATCAGCTCGGCAAGCTGATCGGGCGCAAGAGCGAGATTTCGACAAACTAGGGCGCGAACTCATAAACAGTTCCTTGGACGGCTGAGAGGCGGCTTTAGAGCCGTAAGGGGATGTTCTTCGCGGCGAACGGTACGTCTTTTTGTGCCAACACGCGACGTTTCTCATTAACGCGGTCACGACGGCTCGGTGAGCACAGCGAGTAGAGTCCGGTGCGGGCCGCAGGCGCCAAAATTACCGGCAGACCCCGTGGTAATATCCTGCCGAGGCCGCCCCCAATTTTCCTTGAGGAAGCTGCCTTTTTATATATCCTTATTTAAGGTTATATATATAACCTTTAATATAACTGCCTGTAAGCGGCTCTTATTGAAGGTTTTCACGGAAGGTGCTCATTTGAAACGAGGCGATCTCACTCAGGCGGTGCGCGACAGCCTCAAACGGCTACCAGTACCGTATTCGGCACATTACGGAGTTGTACCGCTTCCGCCACCAGAAGAAAGCATCTCCATCAAGGATATTTCCGCACAACTAAGCACTGCGGATTCTGCGCTCCAAAAGATCGATACGCTCGCAGCGGAAATGCACGATCCTTATTTGATCAGCCGCATTCTACCACGTCGTGAAGCCGTGAGCAGTTCGTCAATCGAAGGCACAAACAGCACGCTCGATGAGCTGTTATCGATTGAAGAAACTGACGCTCAACAACCCAGTGACGCAGCTATTCAAGTGCGCGACTACGCTCTTGCGCTTGACGATTTCGTTCCGCGCGCGCGCGCTGAAAAACAGTCTCTCTTCACAATCGAATTGGTCCGGGACTTACACAAAACGGTGATGGCCGGTGACAGCCGCTACCAAGACAGACCAAGTGATCTGCGAACAACAGTAGTATGGATCGGCGGGAGCGGAGATATAGCCTACTCCAACTATAACCCTGCCCCGCCAGAAGACATCGCCACAACTCTCGAAAACACAATGAGTTACATGCGCTTGGAAGGCATGCAGGCACAGACGCAGCCGCTAATTGTTCGGATGGCGATTGCTCATTCGCACTTTGGAGCAGTACACCCTTTCCGCGATGGCAATGGCCGTGTCGGGCGACTCTTGCTTCCGCTTATGATGGCGGCTGAGGGCCGGACGCCTTTGTACCTATCGCCGTATATAGAAGCGTACAAAGATAAATATTATGCCTCTCTCAGGGCATCCCAACAGCGGTTAGACTGGCAAGAACCAATGGGATTTCTTGCTGACGCGATTGTCGGCACGACCGATGAGCTTCTCAAAACACGCGAGGCTCTCACCGCGCTTAGCAAGCGCTGGCTCGACAGAACAAAATTCCGGCAAGGGTCCGCTGCGATGAACGCTTTGAAGGTGCTGCCGGACTATCCGGTGTTAACGGTAAAACGCCTTAGTGAGATTCTCCACGTCAGCTTCACAGCTGCCAATGGGGCCGTCGAGCAACTTTTGAAAGCAGGAATATTGAAAGAACGAACTGGCTACGCACGAAACAAGGTTTTCGCTGTGCCCAGCGCCTTGTCCATTATTAACCGGCCTTTTGGCGAGGCTCCCATCGTTCCGCAAAACTAGACCCCTTGAGGAGAACCGGCACACAAAGAGCCAATGGCGATGCCGTCGCCGTCGGGCGCTGATCAACCATCATAGCGTCGAATCTTCAGATCGAGCGATCGCGTCAGCGCCAGCTTTCTCAAATACATAACTGCCACCGCTCAGTCTGTCTTCTCAATTTGAACGGGAAGCGCGAGCGTTTTGTAAGTCTTCGGTATTGAAAATGGCTTATCAGTGGGAATTGGAAGTGAACGGGTAATCTCATTCAAACTAAGGCAGCGACTTGGAAAATCGCAAATTTGCACTTTCTAAATATCAAGAATTTGAGCTGATGATTTTTTTTACAAAATTCTGAGCAACCAAAATTATAAGCGCCGAAGCGATTACTGTCAGCACGGCCTTTGTGTAACGGTCCATCATATCACCCTCCTCGACTTGATTTGCCTTTCGCTGTGCAAAGATTGCTTTTGAGTACGGCTATTTCGCCCTATTTCCTGTTGCAAGTCGGTTATGGTTAGGGTTTCGGCATTTCAATCGAGCATCGCGCATGTCCGCTTTGGTCAGAAGCAGAAGCTGCGGTCTGTTCGCAGCGAGTTCGTTCGACCCCGATGATCAGGCATTAGGTCCTCCGGTCGCCTTCATCAAGCTCGCGTCCGTCCGGATTTGGCTGCGAGCTTATAAGCCCATACCTAGCTTTTCGCGGGCGTTTCACGCTCGATCGCGACCACGCGGCCGTCCTCGAAGGCGAGGGCGATTTCGCCGCGCTTGAGCTTCAACGCCTGCTCGCCGAACATCGTCCGCCGCCAGCCCGCGAGTGCCTGCACCTCGGCGTCGTCCTCGGTGGCGATTTTCTGCAAATCGTCGGTCGTAGCGATCACCTTCGAGGCGACGCCATGCTGTTCGGCCACCATGCGGAGCAGCACCTTCAGCAGTTCGACCGTGGCTGAAGCGCCATTCGAAAGGTGACGCTCGCGCGACAGCCGTGGCAGCGTCTTCGGATCGCGCGCTAACCCCGCGCGCACCGCCTCGAGGATCGCCTCGCCCGCCTTCGAGCGCTCGAAGCCCTTGGGGAGCGCCCGCAGATGCGATAGTGCCTCGGGCGTTTTCGGCTGCTGGTGCGCGATCTCGGCAATCGCATCGTCCTTCAGGACGCGCGCGCGCGGCAGGTCGCGCGATTGCGCCTCGCGCTCGCGCCAGGCCGCGACCTCCATCAGGACCGCGAGTTCCTTCGGCTTCCTCACCCGCGTCTTCAGGCGTTGCCAGGCGTTGTGCGGCTCCTGCTTGTAGGTCTCGGGCGAGGTGAGAATTTTCATCTCGTCCTCGACCCACTCGAGGCGGTTCTTCTTTTCGAGATCTTCCTTGAGCTTGAGATAGACATCGCGCAGATGCGTCACGTCCGAGATCGCGTAGGTGACTTGTGCCGGCGACAGCGGGCGCCGCGACCAGTCGGTGAAGCGCGAGGTTTTGTCGATGGCATCGCCGGTGATGCGCTGGACGAGCTGGTCGTAGGAAATCGAATCGCCATAGCCGAGCACCATGGCGGCGACCTGGGTGTCGAACATCGGCTTCGGGATGAGCTTGGCCAGATTCCAGGCGATTTCGACGTCCTGGCGGGCGGCGTGGAACACTTTCACCACGCGCTCGTCCACCATCAGCCGGAAGAAGGGCGCGAGATCGAGTTCGGGCGCAAGCGCATCGACGATAACCGCTTCGTCGGGCCCTGCCATTTGCACGACGCAGAGCTTCGGCCAGAAGGTCGTCTCGCGCAGGAATTCGGTATCGACGGTGACGAAGGGATGGCGCGCGAGCCGTTCGCAAACGGCGGCAAGTTCGGCGTTGGAAGTCACGAGATCCATGATGGTTTCATAGCGGAGTTGGTTGCGCGAGACGACCGGGAAGGGCGTTCAAATGTCTTGAAATGGCCACGCTTTTCGTGCACACACTCCGAGTGTAAGCGCTTATGCGCTTCCGGGCCGCGTGTCTGAAATCGAAATTCTTCAATTTCCGCCCGTTTTCCTCAACTTACATCGACAACCCAAGTCGCGCGGGGAAGTCCAGATCCACCCCGCGAATCGCGGTTGGCGGTCCGTTAAGGATTCGCCTAACCGTTTTCGCCTGACAGAAAGAACCATATCTTGACTCTATTCCATCGTCTCGGCCTCGCCGCGCCGATCGCGCAAGCGCTCGCCGAAGAGAAATATATCACCCCCACGCCGATCCAGACCGAGGCCATTCCGCACGTGCTCGCGGGCCGCGATCTCGTCGGCGTCGCCCAGACCGGCACCGGCAAGACGGCGGCCTTCGCGCTGCCCATCCTGCATCACCTCGTCTCGCGCCGCTTTCGGCCCGAGCGGCGGCATTGCCGCGTGCTTGTGCTGAGCCCGACGCGCGAACTTTCGGGCCAGATCCTCGAGAGCTTCAAAACCTACGGCCGGCATGTCCGTCCGACCGTGGCGCTCGTCATCGGCGGCGTTCCGATCAACCGCCAGGTACGGGCGCTGTCAAACGGCGTCGACGTGCTGGTCGCGACTCCGGGCCGTCTGCTCGACCTTATGCAATCGCAGGCGGTGAAGCTCGATCGCGTCGAAGTGCTTGTGCTCGATGAAGCCGACCGTATGCTCGACATGGGCTTCATCCACGACATCCGCGCGATCGTCGCCAAATTGCCGGCTGAGCGCCAGACGCTTTTCTTCTCCGCGACCATGCCGGACGAAATTGAGAAGCTCGCGGCAAAACTTTTGCGCGATCCCATTCGCGTGGCGGTGACACCGTCCGCGAAGACCGCGGACCGTATCAACCAGCGCGTTATTCACGTCGACCGCAACGGCAAGAACGCTCTTCTCGCCGAGGTCCTGCGAGACGAGGCCACCGGCCGCACGCTCGTGTTCACCCGCACCAAGCGCGGCGCTGACCGCGTGGTGAAGAGCTTAGCCAGCGCCGGCATCCACGCCGAGGCAATCCACGGCAACAAGTCGCAGAATCAGCGCGAGCGCGTGCTCGCCTCCTTCCGCGAGGGCCGGCTGCGCACGCTGATCGCGACCGACATCGCCGCGCGCGGCATCGACGTTGACGGCATCACCCATGTTGTCAACTTTGATCTCCCGAACATCGCCGACAGCTACGTCCATCGCATCGGCCGCACCGCGCGGGCGGGCGCCGAGGGGATCGCGATCTCGTTCTGCGATCACGAGGAGAGGGCTTACTTACGCGACATCGAGAAGCTGATCCGCGCGCCGATCGAGGCAACCGACCGCCGCGGGAATTCGCAACCGCGGCCGCAACAGGCATTTCAGCCGCATGAGCAACACCGGCCGCATGGGTCGCACCAGAAGAAAAAGCACCACCGCAGCCGCAACCATCGCGGTGGAGAGCAAGGCAATGGCCATCATGCGCATGGCCGTCCCGCCCATGGCGAGGGCAGACCTCAAACGCGTTCCGCGGGCGAGCAATCCGTACCCCGCGAGTCGCATCGCGGTACCGACCTCAACGGCGTTGCATTCCTGCACCGAAAGCGCGATCACCGTGCCGCCCATGGGCGCTCGGATGGACGCACGGATGGGCCGAATGGCGCGCGCCGCCATTCGCGCTGACGGCATCGGAGAACAGGAGAGCAATAATGCCGAAGGAAGAAATGCTGGAATTCGACGGAACCGTGATCGAGGTGCTGCCGGACGGCAATTACCGGGTAAAGCTCGACAACGAGCACATGGTTCTCGCCTACGCTGCCGGCAAAATGAAAAAGAACCGCATCCGCACGCTCGCCGGCGATCGCGTGATCGTGGAAATGTCGCCATACGATCTCGATCGCGGCCGCATTAGCTTCCGCCACAAGACGGGCCCCGCGGTGGCACCGGCCCAACGCCGGCAGAATTTCCGGCGGCGCTGATCACGGAATTGGTCGGGGCCCACGGACCGGCCCGCAGGCGCTTTGCCGCACCGGTGAATTGCGTTATGCACTCGCCATTCTCATCGGCTCAAACTTCCGGGACCCCCATGCATCGCTATCGCTCTCATACTTGCGGCGCGCTCCGCGAGTCGCATATCGGCGAGACGGTGCGGCTCTCCGGCTGGTGCCACCGCATCCGCGACCATGGCGGCTTGCTATTCATTGATCTCCGCGATCATTACGGCTTGACGCAAGTCGTCGCCGACCCCGATTCACCCGCCTTCAAAACCGCCGAGAAGCTGCGCTCCGAATGGGTGGTGAAGATCGACGGCCAAGTGCGCAAGCGCCCAGCCGACACGGAAAATTCCGATCTGCCGACCGGCGCGGTCGAAGTCTTCGCGACCGAGATTGAGGTGCTCGGCTCGGCCGGCGAATTGCCGATGCCGGTGTTCGGCGAGCAGGAATATCCCGAGGACATCCGGCTGCAATACCGCTTTCTCGATTTGCGGCGTGAGCGCATTCACAAAAACATCATCAAGCGCGGTGCAATCATCGACAGTCTTCGCCGCCGCATGAAGGAGCAGGGCTTCTTCGAGTTTCAGACGCCGATTCTCACGGCGAGCTCGCCCGAAGGCGCGCGCGATTTTCTCGTGCCCTCGCGCCTGCATCCCGGCAAGTTCTACGCGCTGCCGCAGGCGCNNGGCGAGTTCTACCAGCTCGACATCGAGATGAGCTTCGTGACGCAAGACGACGTCTTCACCGCAGTCGAGCCGGTGTTGCGCGGCGTGTTCGAGGAATTTTCTGGCGGCAAGCCCGTAACGAAGAAGTTTCCGCGCATTCCCTACGCCGAGGCGATGCTGAAATACGGCTCCGACAAGCCGGACCTACGCAATCCGATCGTGATCGCCGACGTGACCGAAGAGTTCGGGCTCGACGCGGTGGAGTTCAAGGCGTTCAAGAACGTCATCAAGCAGGGCGGCGTCGTGCGCGCGATGCCGGCGCCGGGTGCCGCCGCTCAGCCGCGCTCATTCTTCGACAAGCTGAACGAATGGGCGCGCTCCGACATGGGCGCGCCGGGACTCGGCTATATCGTATTCGAGGCCGACGGCGGCAAAGGCCCGATCGCGAAATTCATTCCTGCCGACGTGCAGCAGAAGATCGCGGCGAAGGCGGGGATCAAGGCGGGCGATGCGGTCTTCTTCGCCGCCGACAAGCCGCAAAACGCCGCGAAGCTCGCGGGCGCCGCGCGCACGAAAATCGGCGAGGAACTCGGGCTTCTCGGCAAGGACCGCTTCGAATTCTGCTGGATCGTCGATTTTCCGAT
Source organism: Hyphomicrobiales bacterium (assembly GCA_003135415.1). Lineage (GTDB taxonomy): Bacteria > Pseudomonadota > Alphaproteobacteria > Rhizobiales > Xanthobacteraceae > Palsa-892. The sequence goes on along the minus strand of PLBP01000005.1, from coordinate 10,389 downwards.
GTACGANNTGGAACGAGGAGGAGAAGAAGATCGACTTCTCCCACAATCCGTTTTCGATGCCGAACATGGCTGCTGAGGAATTCCTTAGGCTCGACGCCAAGAACCGTGACAAGATCCTCGCGCTGAAGGCGATCCAGTACGACATCGTTTGCAACGGCGTGGAACTGTCCTCCGGCGCCATCCGCAATCATCGCCCCGACGTGATGCGAAAAGCCTTCGCCATCGCGGGTTACGGCGAGGACGTGCTCGAGCAAAAATTCGGCGGCATGCTGCGCGCGCTCAGCTACGGTGCGCCGCCACACGGCGGGATTGCGCCCGGCATCGACCGCATCGTGATGCTATTGTGCGGCGAGGAGAATCTGCGCGAGGTGGTGCTGTTCCCGATGAACCAGCAGGCCGAAGATCTGCTGATGGGTGCGCCGTCGGAAGTCTCGCCAAAGCAATTGCGCGAATTGCACATCCGCCTCGCGCTGCCCGAAAAAAAATAACTGGGTCCTTTCTCCATCATGCAGCCTCCCGCCACGGCCTCGCTCCGCTCCACGAACGAACTCGCGCTCTCCCTGGTTCGCGAAGCGGGCAAGCTGTCCGGCAACATCCTCGATCTCGGTGCGGGCAGTGGGTATCTCTCGAGCCTCTTTGTTGCCGCACCGGAACGCGCAGCCCGCAAAAATGGAGAAGGGGTGGAGGCCTGTGATATCGACGGCAAGAAGTTTTCCGTGTCTGGCGTCAACTTCACCGAATGCAACATCAACAAGGGTCTTCCCTATGGCGACGCTACGTTCGATGCGGTCTGCTCGATCGAAGTGATGGAGCACACCGCAGCGCCCTATAACGTGCTCGCGGAAATTCGGCGTGTGCTAAGGCCCGGCGGCGTGCTCGTTTTCTCCGTACCGAATGTCGGTCACATGCTGTCGCGGCTTTCGTTCCTGTTGAGCGGGCATTATTACATGTTCCCGAGCCCGAGCACAAAGTCGGAGAACGCAGGACGTCTTTGCGGCCACGTTGCGCCGTTGGCTTATCAATATTGGCACTACGGATTACGGCTCGCGGGTTTTTCGCAAATTGCCTTGCACAAGGACCGCACGAAAAAGGGCGCGGCGGGTGCTGCGATTTTTTTCTGGCCGTTTGCAAGGTTCACCACCGCGCTCAACCTGAACCGCCTCGCACGTCGTGAGCCGCCGCTTTATGACGAAACCGCCGCAATCGCACGCGATGCGAATAGTTGGACTGCACTCACCTCGCGCAGCCTTGTCTTGCGCGCGATGAGGCCCTAGCTGAGCGGCCGGAAGTAGGTTAGTTGGGAAATTAATGATATCGTGGGCGCGCTAGAGTCTTGAGGGGGCCGCCGACTGAGGTGGCCTCACTTTCCTGTCTCACTGTTTCGGCAGAACGCGTGGCGAAGAATGCTGAAAGTCAATAGCTCAGTGAACTTCCGGCTAACGAAATGACTCTTCGTTTCTTTGTTAAGACTGCGCTTTATCGAACCGCTCCGTTTATTTTTGAACGGTACAGATTAGCGCGCCGTCACCGGAGGACAATTGAGCCGCCGTTATCTGTGAACGGTGTATCCGCTGATAGTGTTTGGCAGAACCGCGGAGCGGTTCGCGTTCGCGCATATACCACCTACGAAGAGTACATCCGACATCAATCGTCTAAGTTCGCTAAGATGCTTGCTAACAATGGCGGCTTTTCAGGACGGATCATCGCAAAGAACCGGCTCATGTTTCGCCGACACTTCCTGCTCGCAATTCCATTTCTTTCCCCCACTGGCAAGATAGTCTGCGCTGCGGCACGCGACGGAACCGAGGTTGAGGTATGGCGAGATTTGGGCTTCCAGGATGCGATTGGCTTTGATCTAAATCCTGGTCCGAACAATCAATTCGTGGTTGCGGGGGATTTCCACAAAATGCCATTTGAAGCTGGAAGTATCGATCTGCTCTATTGCAACTCACTTGACCACGCTCTTGATCTCGACAAATTTTTTCGAGAGGCGGCTCGGGTATTGAAGCCCGGCGCACTCGCTTTGATTGACCTTACTGACCAAAATACGGGTGCGGGCCCTTGGGAAGCAACCGAGTGGACGCGCGCTCAAGACGTTTTGGATATTGCACTCAAACGATTCTCAGCGATTGTATCGATACTGCAAGACAGCATTTGGAAGTCGACTCTACTGCGAAATTAGGGGAGTACTGTACGAGGACTACCTCATATAAGAGAGTTAACTACCCTATGCATACATGCCGCCACTTCCGCTTCTGACCCTTCTGAGACATCACCGCCCATACGAATCCCCTTCTCACAGGCGCATAACATCAGTAATCTTCAGACAGCTGCTAGCTGCCGAAATTTTCGTTTTGGAGTGAAGGGAGCAGCGGCTTTGCTATCAACAGGCGCGTTCTCTCAGGGGCCGATACTTTTTCCGACATCACATCACAGACAGGCAGGCGCTGCTTCCATCGCGGCGCAAGAACGGTAACGGGCGAGGGAGGCGGGATTGTCCTATTTCTCTAGCGTCCTCTATCGGCTGCGTCGTCACCAAAAAAAACGGGCTTTCACTGGCGTTCGTCATTCAGCGCTCGACCGCGCTGCTGACTATACTCGTCGCAATATTGACCGCTGCAAAAAAGAACTTGCTGAGATCGCTGAAATCACTGCCATCGATCGTGAAGGAGAATTCACATCAATCTATTCCTCGCTGCTTCGCCCGCTGTGTCATCTCGTGTTCTCTAAGAAACGGAAGGAAGTGCGCTCGATACTGGAGATCGGAGCGTTCGAAGGCCGCTCCACCATATTTTTTGCGACTTATTTTCCCGAGGCGCGGGTCGATACCGTCGACGGATTCGACGGCGGGTCGGATTTCAGCCGCGAGATAGACTGGGCAGAGCTCGAAGCGCGGTTCGATCGTAATGTCGCGCGATTCCAGGGACGCGTAACCAAGCACAAGGGCTTTTCCCGCATCATCCTGCCCCGCCTGGAGGCTGCGCGTCGCTCCTACGATCTCGCTTTCGTGGATGCGAACCACTTCCATGACGACGCCTATATCGATACAGTGTTCGCCTGGGCCATGTTACGTGAAGGCGGTGTGTTGATTTGGGATGATTACACTTGGTTTTCCTACAAGCGGCCGCTCTGCAATCCACGCGCCGCGATCGACCGGTTCATGGATGTGCACGCCGGCGAATACGAGGCTATCGCCGCGGCACAGTTGGTTTTTATCCGCAAGTTGAACGGTACGGAATCCCGTATCATCGATTAGGGCCTGTCTTCAGTTAGGAAGCCTTCGTACAGGAACGGATCAGAATCAAACACGGAACGCCGTTCTATAGTGCACCGCGATCCTTCCGCTACGATTGGGTTCGAGCGATGACAAATCCTTTTCGTATTTTTATCGGCTGGGACAAGCGCGAGCCCATCACCTATGACGTCGCCAAGTTCTCGCTAGAGCGGCGCGCGTCGATCCCGGTGCAGGTGAGCCCGATCAAGCTCGACGATCTGCGCGCGCGCGGGCTCTATCGGCGCGCGGAAGATCCGCTCGCTACGACCGAATTCACCTATTCGCGGTTTCTGACGCCCGCACTCGCCGGCTACCAGGGCTGGGCGCTGTTCTGCGATTGCGATTTCCTCTTTCTCGGCGACATCGCGGGTCTTGTGGAATATACCAAGACGCCCAAGGCGGTTTACTGCGTGCAGCACGACTACAAGCCGAAAGAATCGATCAAGATGGACGGCAAGTTGCAGACGACCTATCCGCGCAAGAACTGGTCGTCGCTGATGCTCTTTAACTGCGAGCACCCCGCCGTCAAAGCGCTCACGCCCGATGTCGTCAATCGCGAGACCGGCGCCTATCTGCACCACATGCAGTGGGTGAAGGACGAGGACATCGACGCGCTTCCCGACACCTGGAACTGGCTCGAGGGCTGGAACGAGAAGCCCGCGAAGGGCACGCCCAATGTAGTGCACTTCACCCGCGGCGGCCCGTGGTTCGCCGAGTGGCAGAACGTCGATTACGGTGACCTCTGGATTAAGGAGCGCGACGCGCTGCAACGCGTGAGCTCTTCCGCCGCCTAGTCCCCCTTTTTCGCCGAGATCACGGGCCGCAGCTTGAAGGAGGCCAACGCCGTCATCGGGTAATGACGCAATCACTACAATACAATCCAGCCGCACTTATTCCTGAACAACCGACCGCCCAGCACCGAAAATGTTCTATCTGGATCGGAGGGCAGCGATGCAGTAATCTCTATCCCGCTGGTACAAAAAATCGATCAGGTCAAAAGACTATTGGCTTTCTGATGTCGTTAGAAGCGAAATCGCTGGAACTCGAAGGTGTAACGCTATTTCGTCCGAAGAAATTCGTCGACGCGCGGGGATTTTTCATCGAGACGTTCAATGCTCGGAGCTATGCCGAAGCAGGCATCGGCAGTGTTTTTGTCCAGGACAATCAATCTTTGTCGCGAAAAGCCGGGACGATCCGGGGGCTTCATTTCCAATGTCCGCCGGCGGCGCAGGCGAAATTGGTGCGCGTGCTGCGAGGATCAATTTTCGATGTGGTGGTCGATTTACGCCACGCCAGCGCCAGTTATGGGCGATGGTGCGCAATGACATTGACTGGGGAGGGGGGGGAGCAACTCTTTGTGCCGCGCGGTTATGCGCATGGTTTTTGCACGCTTGAACCAGATACCGAGGTCGCCTACAAAGTTGATAGCTTCTACGCGCCTTCGTGCGATGCTGGCCTTCGGTGGAACGACCCTGACCTGGCGATCCGATGGCCAGTTCGACCGGCTGATACAGTAATCTCCGAAAAGGATGCGGGGCTCCCCTTTTTTAAAACGTTTGTATCACCCTTCGGCGTTTGAGAATTTTATGAGCAAACGATTTCTCGTCACGGGAGGTGCTGGCTTCATAGGTTCAGCGGTGGTTCGGCACCTGATAGGGGAGAGTTCCCACGAGATATGCATCGTAGATAAACTGACTTACGCAGGAAATCTTGACAATCTCACCAGTGTCGCTGGTGATCCGCGATATCTGTTTAGACAGGCCGACATTTGTGATGCACTCGCGATGCGGCAAATCTGCGAAAGTTTTCGCCCTGATATCATCATGCACCTTGCCGCCGAAAGCCATGTCGATCGATCAATCGATGGCCCGGATGCCTTCATCGAAACCAACGTCATGGGTACTTGCGTGCTGCTTCAATGCGCACGCTTCTATTGGCAGAACCTTACCCCGGCAGGACAAGCGCGGTTTCGCTTTCATCATGTCTCGACCGATGAGGTATTTGGGTCGCTTGGCGATGTAGGATTGTTTCTTGAAACCAGTCCTTACCAGCCGAACTCGCCTTATTCCGCGTCGAAGGCTGCCTCAGACCATTTGGTGCGAGCTTGGCATCATACCTATGGCATGCCGGTGGTCATCTCGAATTGCTCCAATAATTATGGACCCTTTCATTTTCCAGAAAAGCTCATTCCATTGACCATACTAAACGCACTCGAGGGCAAACCCATTCCGGTCTACGGCGATGGAGGCAATATTCGTGATTGGCTCTATGTCGAGGATCATGCCAGGGCGCTCGTGTTAATTGCCGTCTCGGGACAGTCAGGCGAAAGCTATAATGTTGGAGGGGCGAGCGAAAAAACCAATCTTGAAGTCGTGCGCCGCATCTGCCAGCTGATGGATGAAATGGCACCGAATGTGACAGGAAAACCGCACGAACAGCTGATCGTCCATGTTGCTGACCGACCGGGACACGATCGGCGCTATGCAATCGATGCCAGCAAAATCAAACGCGATCTCGGATGGGAGGCGCGCGAGACCTTCGACACCGCCCTTCGCAAGACGGTTCGCTGGTATCTCGACAATCCGCAATGGTGGAAGCGGATCCGCTCAGGCCTCTATCGCGGCGAACGTCTCGGAACCGTGGCATGAGGGGACCGCTCCTCGTTTTCGGGGCCGAAGGTCAGCTCGGGCGCGAAGTGATGGCGCTTGCGAAAGGTCGAGGTATCAAGGTCGCCGGTTTCAATCGCGCACAGGCCGATATCACTGACTTATCCGCGGTCAAAGCCGCAATCTTCTCGGTTAAGCCCCGTATTGTTCTCAATGTGGCCGCCTATACCGCGGTGGACAAAGCGGAATCCGAGCAAGCGGCGGCATACGCAGCAAATGTGGGGGGAGCTGAAGTGGTCGCACGCGCTGCGGCGGCAGAGCATTTGCCTGTCATACACATTTCGACCGACTATGTCTTTGACGGTACGAAAATTGGCGCTTACGTCGAGGCTGATCCAATCGCACCGCTCGGCGTTTATGGAGCGACGAAGGCGGAGGGCGAAGCGCGGGTTCGGGAACAAAATCCGCGCCATTTCATCGTGCGTACGGCCTGGGTTTATGGCCGGTTCGGTACGAATTTTCTCAAAACGATCCTGCGCCTCTCGCGCGAGCGCGAGGAATTGCGCGTCGTCGCTGATCAATACGGTTGCCCAACCGCGACCCAAGACTTGGCAGAAGCCATCTTTGCCATCGATCGTGCGTGGGCTGGTGGGTCTGATGCCACCGGAACCTATCATTTCGCGGGCGAGGGCGTCACGACCTGGCACGGTTTTGCCAATGTGATCGTCGAGGCTCGGGCGCAATCGATTGGGCAACGGCCGAAGGTTACACCGATCTCGACCGCTGACTATCCTACTCCAGCCAGGCGGCCCGCCAATTCCGAACTCGATAGCCGCCTGTTCGGTGCTGTCTTCGGCTATCGTGCACGGGCCTGGCAATCATGTGCAAAGGAGACGGTCGAGATGCTTCTCAAGGACTGCCGAGTGGAAACATGAAGGGCATCATACTCGCGGGCGGATCGGGCACGAGGCTTTACCCGCTAACATTGGTGATTTCTAAGCAATTATTGCCGGTCTACGACAAGCCGATGATTTATTATCCTCTATCTACGCTTATGATGGCCGATATTCGCGATATTTTGATCATCACAACGCCGCAGGACCAATTTCTCTTTAAGCAATTACTCGGCGACGGGAGCAATCTCGGAATAAATCTCAGCTTTGCGATGCAGGACAAGCCACGCGGGCTTGCGGAAGCCTTCATCATCGGGCGCGATTTTGTCGGGAGCGATCACGTCGCGCTGATCCTCGGTGACAATATTTTCTATGGCCACGGCCTGCCGGATCTTTTCCTCTCGGCCCGAGCAAATCCGCTCGGCGCGACCATTTTCGGTTATGTTGTCATGGACCCGGAAAGATACGGCGTGGTCGAGATCGACGCGCGTGGGCGGGCAATTTCGATCGAGGAAAAACCGGCAAAACCACGTTCAAGTTTCGCTGTTACCGGACTTTATTTTTATGACAACAGCGTACTCGACATCGCTGCCTCCTTGAAGCCGTCAGCGCGCGGTGAACTCGAAATCACTGATGTCAACCGGGTCTATATGGAACGCGGACAACTCGCGGTCGAGATCATGGGCCGTGGCTTCGCTTGGCTGGACACAGGAACCCAAGATAGTCTTCTCGAAGCTGCCGAATATGTTGAGATTCTCGAGCGGCGCCAGGGCTTGAAGATCTCATGCCCTGAGGAGGTCGCATATTATAAAGGCTTTATCGATCGCGACCGCTTGATTCAGAACGCGAACCGTTACGGCAAGTCAGGCTACGGAGACTATCTGATGCGGCTCGCTGGAGCGGATCGCCGCTGATCTGACGAATTTTTCGTACCATCGAGATCGATGGACCTCGCGATTGCGCGCACTAATGTCTGCCTATTGGAGTCATCCCCGAAATGAATAATCTTTCAGCGGCCTGGCGGAAATTATGTGCCGCGGCGCTCGCATACGGAAATAGGCTCGTTGCGGCTCTGACGGATGTCCGCAGCTCTGAACGTAGCGCTCGCTGGCTTCTGCTGGCTTATCTCGCAGTTTGGACGCTTCAAGGCATTATTGAAAAGAGCAGCAAGGACATCAACTTCGATATGGCTGAGGTGGTGATCTGGTCCCGCGAGCTCTCATGGGGCGGCGTCAAGCATCCTCCATTGTCCGCGTGGATCGTAGGCCTATGGTTCGAGATCTTCCCTCTTGAGGATTGGGCTTACTATTTGTTGGCGATTGCGAGCGCAACATCGGCTCTGTGGATTGCGTGGAGTTTCTCGAAGCGCTGGCTCGACCCCGATAAACGCGTCGCCGGCCTTGCGTTGCTTACGCTCGTGCCGTTCTTCAACTTCCTGGCGTTCAAGTACAATGCGGACTTGGTCCTGGTGCCGTTCTGGGCGCTCACGACCTATTGCTTCTTGATGTCATACTCGACACGAAGCCTGTGGTTCGCGGCCCTTGCCGGCGCCGGTGCCGCGGCTTGCATGCTGGGAAAATATTGGTCGATCTTTCTCATTGCCGGTCTCGCCATTGCGGCGATTGTCGACACACGTCGAAGCATCTATTTTCGCTCGCTGGCACCATGGGTAACAATTGCGACCGGCTCCCTCGTCATCGCTCCGCACGTTGTTTGGCTGATCAATAACAAATTTGTTTCCTTCGATTATCCGTTGGCAACCCATGCCGGCCAATCATTGTGGTTTTCCGCGGAAGCAATCGTTCTTTATATAGTGGGTTTCGCGGCTTATATTGCCGCCCCCTTGCTGTTGGTCTGGCTGGCGGCAAGACCGACGGCGGGCGTCGTCAAGGATTTTTTCTGGCCGAAGGAAGCCGATGCCCGGCTCGCTTCGCTGGCATTCTGGCTTCCGCTCGCCTTGCCGATTTCGGTTGTCTTGCTTCTTCGTTCCGATCTTGACGCGATGTGGACGATTCCAGCCGTCAGTCTTTTGCCGGTCGTTCTGCTCTCCTCGAAGAAAATCGCGCTGACACGAAACGCCATTGCGGCGATCGTCGTTTTCGCGATCGCTTTGCCGGTAGCGGCGCTTCTTTTATCGCCGGCTGCTGCTATCTATAAACATCTTATCGGCCATCATTGGGATCCATATCGATTGATCGCGATAGAGGTTGAGAAAAATTGGCGCACGTTTACGAACCAACCCTTACGGCTGGTCGGCAGTTATCAGTATCTCGCCGACAGCACGGCGTTTTATCTCTCGGATAAACCGTCCACAGTGGATCTCATACTGAGGAATCGAACGCCATGGGCTGACGATGCCCGCATCAAGCGGGAAGGGATCGCGCTAATCTGCCGCAGAAAGGAACAGGCATGCATTGATAAAGCGGAGATTATCGCCCGTGCTGCACCGGAGAGTCGCAGAATCGACGTCACCGTGGTTCAGCGCTATCTCGGTATGGAAGGGTTTCCCATCGACTACGCCCTTGTTCTCGTTGCGCCAGAATCGCATCCTGTACATTAAAAACGATTATAGTTGTGACGTGTATGTGTCCGCCCCATCGGATTGGACATGTCTGCTTCTGACACCGAACGGACAAAGCGACCGCGTGGGCCAATATCTGCTTTTGAAAGATGAGCGAACATAACGCGGCTGCCACAACCAATCAAATCGACTTCACGGTGGTTGTGATGGTAGCCGCCGCAAGTGCGATTGTCGGAGATGGGATTGGATGCACGGTTGGGCGCCGAATCGGCTTGCCGCTTCTTCGCAAATACGGACGATACATTCGCCTCGACGAGTGCCGACTGCTAATTGGTCGATATCTGTTTTTCGGTACGGGAACGCTGTCTTGTTTCTTGGCCGCTTTATTGCGGTGCTACGAATGTTTGCCGCATTGCTTGCCGGCGCCAATGGCTTGATACAAAAAATCCATCAGGTCATCTCAGCAGATCACGTTCTATACTTTCGCTATGGACAAAATGGTAAGTGCTCAATTCGTTCAGTCTGACGAAAATGAGGAGCACATAAATCTGATGGAACACCCTTTTTAAAGCTGTGCTTGACTGGCTCTGCCAACCCAACCAAAACAGTTAGGACAATCAGAGCTCTCCCAATGTGTAGCGTTAATCGATGGCTCCGAAGAGCCGATTCTTTTGAGAATAATACAGCAGCTGAAATTATGACTAGTGGATCGGTTATTGTGAAATACTCATGTTTCAGTGTTCGTACTGTACCTATCAAGTCAATGGCCCATGCAGAAATAAGAAGAATGCCAGCTTGATATGCGGCTCTTCTATCACCACGACGCCAAATATAGATAATACACGCGACAACGATCCATTCTAAGAAGATTGTCGGTCGAGCGGACGGATGAAATACAAAAGTACGGGTCGCAACTAGAGTTTGTATTCCGTTGAACAGAAGATTGATAATTAGACTTAGTCGATCAGAAAAGTCGCCATTCAACTCGGAAGGATTAATATTAGAGTACGAAAACATCTGTTCAACGGGGTTTATTACAACGAGCACATTTTTAAGATCGAAGCGAAGATATAAAATCAATAAGCCAAGACTAAT
>PLBP01000006.1 GCA_003135415.1 Hyphomicrobiales bacterium | reverse complement strand
TCAATCTGACGAAGCAACGTCACGATCTGCTCCGCGCTAAACCTCTTCTTCGGCATGACCTTAAGCTCCTTTCCAAGCTCATTCTCTCACAACGCTTGGTCTAAAAAAGCCCGGTCAAGTCAGGTCTAATTGGAATTGGGGTGGGTCTAAGTGTCACTTCCAAAGGCGTTTCCTCGTTCGGTTCTGGCAGCCGGTATTGAATCACCTTTTTTTCGGCGGCCTTTTTGGCCCAGTACCCTCTGGGCAGGCAGGGAATTTGGAGACGTTCGCAAATTTTACTCAGACCACGGTCAGAGATTCCATATTCGGTAGCCAATCGGCTCATCGGAGTAGACCAAACTTGCTGATAAAGATCCTTGCGGCTCACTACGAGCGGCCGCTTGCGCTGTTCGTCTCCCATGGAGATTTTCCTGTGCTTTGTATTGGCAAGATGCGAGCGAGACAAATCTTACGAAGGGTCCGGTACGTGGGTAAGAGCAGGATGAAATTCCCTGTTATCTTGTCGCAAATCCTTGATCGTGCGGAAGGAATCCCTGTTCTCTGGCGTAGGGAATTTTCCGCCTAAGTCACTGAAATGACTGCTATACTGGTTGTCGATTTATGTGAGAACAGCCAATAACTAGGGCGTTCCCTGTTCTTTTCCCTGATACTGGGGAATTCGATTTAGAGGCAGACTCGATTAGACTGCGCGCGCCACCAGGATTGGGGTTGGGAGAATATCATGGGAACGAAAGTTACCCTCACTGCCGCCGACGGGTTTCAGCTCGGCGCCTATCGGGCCGATCCGAAGGGGCCCCCGCGCGGGGGCGTTGTCGTCATCCAGGAAATATTCGGCGTCAATCATCACATTCGCGCCGTGTGCGACCGGCTTGCGGATGCCGGCTTTCGAACCATGGCGCCGCAGGTGTTCGACCGAATGGTTCCCAATTTCGAAAGCGGTTATTCGGAGGCCGAGGTCGCGAAAGCGCGCGAGTTTATTCCGCGTCTCGATTGGGCGAAGCTGATGCTCGACGCATCGGCTGCCGTCGACGCACTGAAAAAAGAGAGCGGCCCGGTCGCGATGATCGGTTTTTGCATGGGCGGCACCGTCGCCTTCATCGCGGCGACGCGGCTCGGCGGCCTCGCCGCGTCGATTTGCTATTATGGCGGGCAGATCGTCCGCTTCGCCGATAACAAGCCGCGCTGTTCGGTGCAGATGCATTTCGGCGAGAAAGACGCCAGCATCACGACGGGCGACGTGGAAACGATCCGGCAGAAGAGGCCGGAATGCGAAATCTTCACCTATCCGGGCGCGGGGCACGCCTTTAACCGCGACGAAAGTGCGAGCTACGAACCAAACTCCGCGCGCATCGCCTGGCAACGCTCGCTCGCTTTCCTCACCAAAGCACTCGGCAACGCGCGGCCGAAGCCCCCCGCCCTGGCGGTTGCGAAATCGCTGCCCGTGAGGCCTGCTTCGAGCGTAAAGCCGAAAGCGAAATCCGCTTTGAGGCCCAAGAAACGCTCGAAGCCGAAGAAGAAGCCGAAAGCGAAAGCGCGGCGTAGCGGCAAAAAGCGGGCGAAGACAAAGGCGCGGAAAAAATCGAAATCGCGGCGCTGAGCCGCTTTTTCCAGTTTCCTCGAAAAAGCCTTCAGCCGGGCGAAGAAACCGTCATGTCCCCCGCCCAGCCCCCCGGCAAGAGTTTCGACGTGGTCGTTCTCGGCGCCGGCGTGATCGGCGTCACCACCGCCTACTGGCTCGCGCGCGAAGGCAAGTCGGTGTGTGTTGTCGACCGCCAGCCGGAAGCGGCGTTGGAGACGAGTTTCGCCAATGGCGGACAGATTTCGGTCAGCCATGCGGAGCCTTGGGCCAATCCGTCGGCGCCGTCGAAAATCCTGCAATGGCTTTTCGACGATGAAGCCCCGCTATTGTTCCGGCCGAAGCTCGACGTGCATCAATGGCTTTGGATCGCGCGCTTTCTGGTCGAATGCCTGCCGCGGCGCGCCGACCGCAACACGACCGAGATCGTTAAGCTTGCGATGGAAAGCCGGACGCGGCTGCAAGAAATCCGTGCGCGGGAAGATATTCATTACGACGAGCGGATGAAGGGCATTCTGCATTTTTATCGCGATCGCCGCGAGCTCGAGCTCGCGCGGCACGCGGCCGAATTGATGAAAAAACATGGTTGCGATCTCCGCGTCATCGACGCCGACGAAGTGGTGAAGATCGAGCCCGCCTTCGAGGACAGCCGGCGCGAGATTGTCGGCGCGACATACACCGCTGACGATGAAAGTGGCGACGCGAAAAAATTTACCCAGGCGCTTGCTTCCATCTGCGAGAAGATGGGCGTCGTGTTCCTATACGGCTCGCAAGTGATCGCGCTCGACGCCGACTGCGCAAGTTTGAGCGTGCGCTCGGTCGAAGTCCGCACACCGCGGGGTTACGAATCGATCAAGGCGCACGACATTGTCGTGAGCCTGGGCAGCTATTCGGCGCCGTTCCTTCGTCCTTACGGAGTTCCGCTCGCGGTCTATCCGGCAAAAGGATATTCGGCGACGATTCCGTTCAACGGCACGAATCGCGCGCCCGCGATCAGCCTCACCGACGATCAATACAAGCTGGTCTATTCGAATCTCGGCGACCGCCTACGCGTCGCGGGGACGGCCGAGCTTTCGGGCTATGACATTTCGCTCAACTATCCGCGCTGCGAGGCTATTCTGCGCAATGCCAAGGCGCTGTTCCCGCGCGCGGGGAAATTCGAGGCGGCGACATTCTGGGCGGGTCTCAGGCCCGCGACGCCGTCGAATATTCCCTATGTCGGCCGCACCCGGCGCTACCGGAATCTGTGGGCCAATACCGGCCACGGAACGCTCGGCTGGACGCTGGCGGCGGGCTCCGGGAAGCGGATCGCGGATCTGATCGCCGCCGGCGAAGGCCCGGCCGTCGCGTAAGCGATTCCTCAGCGCGCCTTGAAGATGGGCGCTGCCGCCTTCAAACTAGCGATATCGATATAGCCGATTTGGGCGAGGGTGCGGCTCAACTCGTCGCCGAGAATTTCGATGGCGAGCTTCGCTCCGCGCGTGCCGAGCGCGGAAATCGCATACATCATCGCGCGGCCGACGAGACAAAAGTCGGCACCCGCCGCGAGCGCCTTGGCGATGTGTTCGCCGGAGCGAATGCCGCTATCGAGAATCAGCGGAAATTTCGGGCCCACCGCCGCGCGGATTTCGGCAATGACCTCGATCGGGGCGGGGAGCGAGTCGAGCTGGCGTCCGCCATGGTTGGAAATTATCACGGCGTCGCAGCCGAGGTCGCGCGCATGCACGGCGTCCTCCGCCGCGAGCAAACCCTTCACGATGAAGCGTCGTTTCCAGCGGTCGCGCAAACGCTTGAGTGCGTCCCAATCGAAGCTGCCGCTCACTTGCGACGACACGAATCCGGCGACCTGCTTAGTGCCAGTCTGCTTCATGTAGCGCTCCATCGTCTCGAACTTCGGAATTCCCGCCGAGACGGTCGCGAACGACCAGGACGGATGGCTCACAAGCTCCCAGACGAATTTCGGGCTCACTTTCAAAGCGACGCTAAAATTATTGCGCAGATCCCGCGGACGCCGCGCCGCGAGCGGAATGTCGACGGTGACGACAAGCGCTTCGTAGCCCGCGCGGTCGGTCCTATCGACGATGTCGTTGGTGATTTCGTCGAAGCGGGAGACGTAGAGTTGAAACCAGGCGTTCTGCGGGGCGAAGCGGGCATAATCCTCGAGCGAGGTCGTGCCCGCCGTCGACAGCGTGCAGGGAATACCGGCCTCGACCGCCGCGCGCGCGATCGCTTCCTCGCCGCCCGGGCACATCAGGTTGCAAAATCCGATGGGCGCGGTCCCGAATGGGAGCGACCAGCGGTGCCCGAACAGGGTCGTCGAAAGATCGCGCTTCTCGATATTGACGAGCATCCGCGGCTTGAAACGAATTTCGTCGAAGGCGGAGGTGTTCCGCACCATGCCCGCTTCCGTGCCCGCGCCGCCGTCGAGGTAATCGAACACGAAGCTCGGCAGCCGCCGTTTTGCCGACGCGCGCAGATCGGAGATGGTGGCGATGTTCATTCCTGATTGTCCTTGCAGGGCGGTCAAATACGCTCGGGCGAGCGGGTAAGGCGGCGTATTCCTTAGCGGCAAGCCGCGGGCATTTCAAACGGCGAGAGGCTTGCCGAGGGCGAAGCCGGCCGCTACATACGCGCGACTTCCTGATTTGTCGAAATGGAGCGCGCCGTCACCATGGCGTCCTGGCAATATGTTTATCAAATGAATGGTCTGTCCAAGGCCTATCCGGGCGGCCGGAAGGTGTTGGACGACATTCATCTCTCTTTCTACCCCGACGCCAAGATCGGCGTCCTCGGCGTGAACGGCGCCGGCAAGTCAACCTTGATGCGGATCATGGCTGGCCTCGACCCGGAATTCACCGGCGAGGCGCGGGCCGCCGAAGGCTCGCGCGTCGGTTACCTCTCGCAGGAGCCGCAGCTCGATCCGACGAAGAACGTGCGCGAAAACGTAATGGAAGGGGTCGCCGACAAGCGTGCGCTGATCGACCGCTACAACGAGATCGCCGCGAACTATTCCGACGAGACCGCCGACGAAATGGCGAAGTTGCAGGACGAGATCGAGGCCAAGGGCCTGTGGGATCTCGATTCGAAGATTGATCTCGCGATGGACGCGCTGCGCTGCCCGCCGGACGATGCCAAGGTCGAGGCGCTTTCGGGCGGCGAGAAGCGCCGCGTCGCGCTCTGCCGCCTGTTGCTCGAACAACCTGATTTGCTGCTTCTCGACGAGCCAACAAATCATCTCGACGCCGAGACCGTCGCCTGGCTCGAAGGCTATCTCAAGCAATATCCGGGCGCCGTCTTGATCGTCACCCACGACCGCTACTTTCTCGACAACGTCACCAGCTGGATTCTCGAACTGGATCGCGGCCGCGGCATTCCCTATCAGGGGAATTACTCCTCATGGCTTACGCAGAAGCAGAAGCGGCTCGAGCAAGAGGGCCGCGAGGAGGAAGCGCGCATGCGCTCAATCGAGCGCGAGCGCGAATGGATAGGGGCCTCGCCCCGCGCGCGCCAGGCGAAGAACAAGGCGCGCTTCCAGCGCTACGAAGAGCTGGTGGCGAAATCCGCCGACAAGGCGCCGCAGACCGCGCAGATCGTCATTCCGGTCGCCGAGCGTCTCGGCCAAATGGTGATCGAGGCCGACGCTCTCGCCAAGGCCTATGGCGAGAATCTCCTATTCGACAAATTGGACTTCAAGCTGCCGCCGGGCGGCATCGTCGGGGTGATCGGCCCGAACGGCGCGGGCAAGACGACGCTATTCCGGCTCATCACCGGCCAGGAAAAGCCCGATAGCGGCGCTATCAAGATCGGCGAAACCGTCAAGCTCGGTTATGTCGACCAGAGCCGCGACTCGCTCGACGGCAAAAAGACCGTGTGGGAGGAAATCTCCAATGGCGAGGAGCAGATCGAACTCGGCAAGCGCAAGGTGCAAAGCCGCGCCTACGTGGCCGCGTTCAACTTCAAGGGCGGTGACCAGCAGAAGAAGGTCGGCTCGCTCTCGGGCGGCGAGCGCAACCGCGTGCATCTCGCCAAGATGCTGAAGTCGGGCGCCAATGTATTGTTGCTCGACGAGCCGACCAACGATCTCGATGTCGATACGCTCCGCGCGCTCGAGGAGGCGCTGGAGGATTTCGCCGGTTGCGCCGTCATCATCAGCCACGATCGCTTTTTTCTCGACCGCATCGCGACCCACATGCTTGCCTTCGAGGGCGACAGCCATGTCGAGTGGTTCGAGGGCAATTTCCAGGATTACGAAGCCGACAAGAAGCGCCGACTCGGGGTCGTCGCCGAAATTCCACACCGGATCAAATATAAGAAATTCACGAGATAGACATTCGATGCCGAGACGCCGGTCAGCGAAATTCGTCTTGGCCTTCTGCTTCGCGGCTTGGCTCGCTTCTCCCGCACCGTCTTTTGCGGCGCCCGATCCGGCCTTTACGCAATGGCTCGCCGGGCTTTGGCCGGCGGCGCAAAGCCTCGGCGTCTCGCGCCAAACATTCGAGACGGCGGCGCGGGGGCTCGAGCCCGATCTCTCCTTGCAGGATCTCGATCTGCCCGGCCGCGCACCACCGCCGGGACAGCCGGAATTCATCCAGTCGCCGGCGGACTACGTTTCCGAGGCGTCGATTTCGCGGCTCGCCGAGCAGGGCAAGTGGCTGGCAATAGAGCACCGCGCGACGCTCGCCGGGATCGAGCGCCAGTTCGGCGTGCCGGCGAATGTGGTGCTCGCGATCTGGGCGCGCGAGACCGCCTACGGCACCTACAAGCTCCCCTACAACGCCGTGCGGGTGCTCGCGACGCAGGCCTATATCGGCAAGCGCAAGGAGAAATTCCGCGAGGAATTCCTGCTCGCGCTCAAGATCATCGACGAAGGACACGTGAAGCTCGCCGACATGAAGAGCTCGTGGGCCGGCGCCATGGGGCTTACGCAATTTCTACCCTCGGAGTTCTACAAATACGCCGTCGATTTCGACGGCGACGGCAAGCGCGATATCTGGACCTCGGTGCCCGACGCGCTGGCGTCGGCCGCGAAGCAGCTCGCCGCCAAGGGCTGGCAGCCGGGTATGCGCTGGGCCTATGAGGTGCGGATGCCGAGAAGCCTCGACTGCACCATCGGCGTGCCGGAAGTGAAAAAGCCGATGCAGGAATGGATCGCGCTCGGTTTCATCCCGGCCTATGGCCGAAAGCTCGGCCGCGAGGAGATGGCGGAAGAAGCCTCGCTGTTGTTGCCGGAAGGAACCTACGGCCCGGCCTTTCTCACCACCAAGAATTACTTCGTGCTCAAGGAGTACAATTTCTCCGATCTCTACGTTCTCTTCGTCGGACATTTGAGCGACCGTATCTCCGACCCCCGCCCGTTCGAAACGCCGTGGGCGAAGATTCCGCTGCTAAAGACCGCCGACGTGGAAAAGATGCAGCGCTATCTGACCGGCCGGGGAATCTACCGTGAAAAGATCGACGGCAAGGCCGGCATGCTCACGCGGGCGGCGCTGGGGCAATATCAAAAGGCCAACGGGCTCGCTCTCGACTGTTGGCCAACGGCCTCGCTCCTGCAGCACATGCGGATTGCGAACTGATCCGCGAAATCCGCCCCTTGGCGCGACCCCGTAAAATCGAAAACCCGGCGGGCTTTCGCCGCGCCGGGCTTCGAATTCGAAACTTCTGCCGCGATTAGTAAGGCGGGCAGAAGAACTTGGGACGACTCCAGCCCATCTGGTTGCCCCACTGATCGTAGAGCGGGCGGCGCGCCCAATAACCACCCGGGCAGCCGACCGGGGCCTGCCCGTAATAGTCGTTATAGGCGACGTAGCCGGGTCCCGGATAATAGTTCGGACCCCAGGCATAGCCGGGCGGGGGCGCGGCGGAGGCCGCGATACCGCCAAGGACGGCGGCGCCGACACCGATGCCGACGATGCAGCCGACGCGGCAGCGCGCATCGGCCGTGGTCGGCACGGAAATTGTTGCTGCGGCGATCGACGACGCCGCGGCGAGAGCAAGCAGTGCTTTCTTCATGGAGTTCTCCTCGCAGGAGGTCGGCCAAATCGCCGATCGCTCGACTGATAAATCACCTTCTAGGGCGAAATTCAGACCCGTCAAATAGGAATGTCAAACATGTTTTAAATGTGATGGACAAACCGCGCGCAGACGGAACAATGCGCCGCATGTTCATCCGGCGTTCATGTTCGATGCACCGCGAGACGCCGCCACACCGTTTTCTGTGAGGAGATTTCCTTGTCCAAGGACGCCGCCAAAACCGAATCGCAAAGCCGCACCCGCACCGTGAGTTGGGCCGACCCGATGATCAGCGCCGCCCTGATGCGAAAAGGTGCGAGCGGCATGGAATTCCTGCAAAAGATCGTCAGCGGCGAAATTCCACCGCCGCCGATTGCGCAGCTTCTGGGTTTCACCCTCACCCATGTCGAGCCCGGCTTCGCTGTGTTCGAATGCGACCCGGCCGAATATCACTACAATCCGATCGGCGTCGTGCATGGCGGCCTCGCCTGTACGCTCCTCGATTCAACGATGAGCTGCGCGATCCAGACCATGGTGCCGGCGGGCTCCGCCTACACCACGCTCGAATTGAAGGTCCACCTCGTGCGCGCGATCACCGACAAGACCGGGCATTTGCGCGCTGAAGGAAGGATCATCCATAGCGGCTCGCGCATGGGCACCGCCGAGGGCAAGCTCATCGACAAGGACGGGAAAATCTACGCTCACGGCACGACGACGTGCATGATTATGAAGATGTAGTTGCGAGGGGCGCCCACTCCATTTCTAGACGAATAAAGACACGCCCGAAACGAGCAGCAGCACGAGAATGAGTTTTCGAAACTTCGCTTCGTCCAGCCGGCCGTAGAGTTTAAGGCCCAGCCAAAGCCCACCGGCCAACGCCGGTAATCCGATGACAAAGAGCCACGCGGCATCCCACGATACCGCCCCTTTGGCGCCGAGCCAGCCCGCGCTCATGAGAAAGACCGCAACGGCGACCGGTTGAAAAACCGCACGCTGTTGATCCTTGGGCCACGCCAACAGGCCGCACCAGACCGCGACGACAATTCCCGCGAGACCCGTGGCGCCGCCGAGGATGCCGTTGAGAAAACCGATCGCAGCGTCCGCTGGCGGGTTCGCCGTCAACGGCTTCAGGTTCGGCCGGAGGAGCGAGTACAGGCTATAAAGAATGAGCACGGCGCCGACGCCTTCGCGCAAATGCCGCGGGTTCACCCATTCCAGAATGCTGACGCCCAACGGCACACCGAGCGCGCCGCCCAGGAGAAACAGCCAAAGCCGCGACCAATTGAGCGCGTGGCGCAATTTCCAGACGGACGTGCCCTGCGCGAGCAAGCCAAAAGCGACAATCAACGTCGCCGTCTGCACCGGCGTAATGACATGCAACCAAATTCCCGCGGCGATGAGGCCAAACGCGAAACCGCTGAGACCGGTGACAAACGCGGCGAGAAAAGTCGCCGCGACGAAAATGGCGAGATTGAGAATGTTCAGGTCCATGATCCCGGCTACCGTTACGTAATTGCGTTGGTGAGATAGAGGCCGAGCCCCGCGAGCGAGCAGGCGATCAGCACTGGGATCATTCCGATCTTGAACCGGAAGATCGCGATGGCGGCGGCGACGGACAGGAAAAGCGCCCACGCACTGACGCTGGCGAATACCGGTGCGTCGAAGGTGAGGCCGAATTGACTGAAGCGAAATACTTCGCGGAAGATCGTGTGGATCGCGAACCAGATCGCCAGATTCAGAACGACGCCGACGACGGCGGCGGTGATGGCCGAAAGCCCGCTGTTCAACGCCTTGTTGCCGCGGAGCTTCTCGATGAACGGCGCGCCGAGAAAAATCCACAGAAAGCAAGGCGTGAACGTAACCCAGGTGGCGAGCAGGCCGCCGAGCGTCGCCGCGAGCATCGGCGGCAGGCCGCCGGGATCGCGAAAGGCCGCCATGAAGCCCACGAACTGCAGCACCATAATCAGCGGGCCCGGCGTCGTCTCCGCCATGCCAAGCCCGTCGAGCATCTCGCCCGGCGCGAGCCAGCGATAATGCTCGACCGCTTGTTGCGCGACGTAAGCCAGCACCGCATAGGCGCCCCCGAAGGTCACCAGCGCCATCTTGCTGAAAAAGATCGCGATCTGGCTGAACACATTCGCTTGGCCGAGGGTCGCGAGGATAGCGCCGACGGGTACCAGCCAAAGCAGAAGCCAGATCGCGGCGACCGCGATTGTCCATGAGACCGTGGGGCGCGCATGCGGGGGAAGCTCTTCGCCGAGCAGGCTATCAGTATGCTCGGTCTTGCCGCCCGCGCCATGTCCGGCGTTTACCTGGAAAGAGGAGTGGCCGGAAAGCTCGCCGGCAAATCCGATAATGCCGGCCGCGAGGATGATCAGCGGAAACGGAACGCCGAAAAAGAAAATCAGAACGAAGGCGGCGCCCGCGAGCACGAACATGGCATCCGTTTTTAACGCTCGCTTGCCGATCCGCACCACGGCTTCGAGCACGATGGCGAGGACCGCGGCTTTCAATCCGAAGAAGAGCGACGCTACCGCGCCGACTTGGCCATAGGCGGCATAGATGTAGCTCAGCGCCATGATTGAGATAATGCCGGGTAGAATAAACAGCCCGCCGGCCATGATGCCGCCGGCGGTGCGATGCATCAACCAGCCAATATAGGTCGCGAGCTGCTGCGCCTCGGGACCCGGTAACAGCATGCAGTAGTTGAGGGCGTGCAGAAAACGGCTTTCGGAAATCCAACGCTTCTCCTCGACGAGAATACGATGCATCACCGCGATCTGGCCGGCGGGGCCGCCGAAGGAAAGGGCAGCCACCTTCAGCCAGACGCGGAACGCCTCCGCGAAAGAAGGGAAAGTGCGCGGGGATTTTGCGAGAGTTGCGCTCTCCATCTCACGACCCCGCCTTGTGCGACGGCCAGCCGTGGGTCTCGTCGGTGGCATCGCGGCACCAACGGTAGAAGGCGTCGTAGAGCGCCATCCCCGCTTCGAGCTGGGCGAGATCGTCGGCATGCATGCGGGAAAGTCCGAGCGATGCCGCCAAGAGCCCGGCCGCTTCCGGCGCGAGCTCGAACCGCCCGGTGTCGGCGCCGCGCACGATCGTGGCCAAGCGAAGCAGCGGCTCGGTACGGAGGCCGAATTCGTCGAGCATCGCATCGAAGGTGCAAAGTTCGCCGCGGTGACTCCAGAACACGCCTTCGATGTCGAAGGGCTCGCCTCCGAACCGCTCGGCCACCGGCAATACTTCGGGAGGGGCGACGAACAGGAAGGCGGCGTTGGGGTCGATGAAGCGGCGGATAAGCCAGGGACAAGCGATGCGGTCGATCTTGGGCCGGGCGCGGGTGACCCACACCGTGCGGCCGAGCCTGTCGTACGGCGGCAATTTCTTCGTATTGACGAGCGGAAGGCCGGCTTTCGCCCAGGCGGCAGCGCCGCCCTCCAAGAGGTCGGCCGGCACATTGGCGTGGCGGAGCCACGCGGCAACGCCGGCGCTGAGCTTCAACCCTTTTTGGCAGATGACGATGGCCGCCCGGCCGGCGAACTCGCCCGCCCAGCCGGATGGATCGGTGGCCGGACGGCGGATGGATCCGGGGATCAGACGCGGCTCGGATGCGAAGTCCTCGTCGGTGCGGACATCGACGAGCGCGGGACATTTCGGTGTACCGATGAGGCGCGCGAGTTTTTCGGCAGAAATAGCGTTGATTGACGACATGGCGCGTCCTTTCGAAAGAGCGGGACGCGATGCTTCGGCTGTCGCCTCGTGGGGAGATCGCATTCCCCATGACGGAATTACAATGCCCGCGGGAAAAGAATGTCAAGCGCCGCGCGCGGGCGGTGGCGAAATTTCATCAACAAGGAGGAATCGAAAGCGGGAGGGGAAATCCCCGGCATTATCGTTCGGTGGGCTGTCCCGGCAACGCCGCGGCCGGCGCCGAGGCATGCATCGTATCGATCTTCGTCTTCGGCTGGGCCGCGAGCTCGATCGAAACGGCTTCCGAAATCGCGGCACCCAAATAGCGCGCCGTGCAGCCGTAGCTCCAGTCGTTCATGTGCAATAGGTCGGGCGACAAGAACGTCTCGAACGGCACACCACTCGTCTCGTGCCAATAGCGCATCAAGGCGAAGCGGCGGAAGAGGTTAATGTGCTTTTCGTGCGCGATATCGGAAATGAGGTCGACCATCGGATAGGCGTCGGGATCCTTCAGCACCTTCGGCGCGTATTGCGGATCGAGCAGCACGACATCGGTGTTCATCGAAGCGAGCCGCTTCAGCCCCTCGAGGATCAGCGGTTGTTCGGGATCGATGCCGTTGTCGCGCAGGATGGCGTTGGTGCCGAGCTGCCAGATCACGACCTCGGGCTTCGCCCCGGCAACGTCACGCTCCATGCGATCGAGCATCTCTTTCGCGTCCTCGCCGCCGATGCCGCGGTTCAGCACGCGAATGGGAATGCCGGGGAAACGCGCCTTGAGCTCCACTTCGAGCCGCGCGGGATAGGTAAAGTCGACGGAGCTTGCGCCGGCACCGGCGGTCGAAGAGGAGCCGAGTGCGACGATCGTCACCGCCTCCTTCTCTGCGATGCGGGCGGCGAGGTGCGGCATCGCTTCGTCGAGATGGACGATGTCGTTGGGCCCGCGGCAGTCGGCGCGGAAGCGGGGAGTTTCCTGCGCGCGCGCGTCAGCCGCCGCGAAAGACGCGGCGAGGCACGCAGCAGCAAGGCACGCAAAAGGGCGTTTCAATTAGCGCTCCACAGTCCCGGAAAGCGAGGCCGCCCGCATAACGAGGTCGGCGATCAGCCGGCCGATACACGTATGAACCTTCTCATACGTGCCGTCATTCTTCAGCGCGGTTAAATCGAAGGCCCCAGTCTCCCCCCAGTACTTCATCACTTCGTAGCGATTAAACAAGGGGATGTCACGCGTCTGTGAAACCCAACGCATATTTTCTGTATATGGGCCGCCGTCGAACATGAAATCCGTGCGGGGACTATATTGTTGATTAACCAATACCACATCGGCGCCCCCGTTTTGCAATGCAGCAACGCCTGAATCGAGCGCGCGGCCATAACCGTCGGGGTCGATCCCGCGCATGGCCTCGACCGTGCCGGTCTGCCAGATCACGAGGACCGGTTGCCGCTCGGAGAGGAGACGGGGCAAGTCCTTGGCAACCTCAAGAATGGTTTTCCGCGGCTCCGACTGCGCGAAGACGTGGACGTCGGTGCCCTTCAGCCGCTCGCGCAGCTCGTTTTCCAAATAATAGGGGTAGCTCTTCAGGCTGTTCGCCTCGCCCGAAAGTTTCGGGGCGGCCGAAAGCACCAAGATTTCGAGCTTGTGGTCGCGCTTGACCGAGAGCCCGACGCGGGGAAGCCGGGCGAGGGTCTCCACCAGATTATCGGGCACGTCGCAGCTGTCCGCGGCGGCGCGGGCGGGGCCCGCGGCCAGCAGCACAAGCATCAACGTGGCGGAAAGCATCTTCATGATGCCGTCACTCCCCCGAAGCCTTCTTGTGTCGCCGATGGCGGAGGCTTGCCGCCCCGGCGTTCGATGTTCTTATACCACGTCATGAGTGCAGCAACGGTTACCATCAGACCGATGCCGGCGAGACTGACGGCGATCTGCATCGCGATCAGGCTCGATACTTCCGTCAGGATGAAATGGGCGGAGAAAGACAGAAAGACGCCGAGGCAAAAGATTTCGAGCGAATGCTCGCCGCATAGAATAAGCGGCCGCGCCCAATTCGAGCGCAGGAATTTCGCATCGAACGGCACGTAATGAATGACGAGTGCGGCGAGCGCGAGGAAGTGGAAGAGCCGCCAGCCCGAAAGCCCGGTTTTGTCGAGCGGCAGGATCAAAAGCCAGCTCGGCAAGCGGCCCGAGAGTGAAGGAAACAGCCAGCTCAATTGCAAGGGCGCGGCGAACACGAGATAGAGTGCGCACAGCGCAATGACGGGCGGCGAATTCAGAATTGGCGAGACGCGACGCGCCCCTCCGAGTCCGCACCAGGCGCCGATGACGAACAAAAGCTGCCAGGCGAACGGATTGAAGAACCAGCTATGATCGTAGGGATAGAGCGCGAGGTTCCAGTCGAACGCCTTGGCGACAAAATAAAAACCGATCGACAACAACAGCGTGAAGTCGGGCTGGCGCAACATTAGCCACAGCACCGGCGGAAAGAAGGTCATCAGCGCGATATAAAGCGGCAGCACGTCGACATTGGCGGGCAGGAAGCGAAGCATCAGCGCTTCGACAAGCACTACGTCGGGCTTCTGGAAAAAGTCGAAAATGCCGAATTCTTCGGTGTAGAGCGGATTCGCGAAGTGGCTCGAGACATAGGCGATTTCGGCGAAGTAAAAGACGAGGAGAAATACGAAGGCGACGTAGATCTGCCAGGCGCGCTTGAGAATGCGCGCGGCACCGATGATGAAGCCGCGCTCGTTCATCACGCGGCCATAGACGAAGGCGGCGGTGTAGCCGGAAATGAACACGAAGACTTCGGAGGCGTCGCTAAAGCCGTAATTGCGTATCGTGAACCAGGCCACGATGTTCGACGGCACGTGGTCGAGGAAGATGAACCAAAGCGAAAGCCCGCGAAAAAAATCGAGCCGCAGATCGCGGCCGGCAGGCGGAGCAGGGAGCATTGGCACCGCAACGGACAGTTTGTGTGGGAGCGATAGTACGGGCGCGGTCACGGCTTGAGAATGAGCATTCAGTTGCGGTTTTTCTGCGTAATCCGGCGAATCGCCGGCCGATGCGGCGAAGGTATCATAGTAACTGGATCGGGGCGCGAACCGGGAAAGCGGAAAATGGTCATTCGCCTGATCTGTGGCTAGGTAGGCGGAAATTTCCGCCGGGTGGAGAGAGAAACGTGGCGCCGAAAGATGATCGGCTCGGTTTTGAACCGCTGCTCGCGGGCCTCAAGGCCTCGGCGGAGGATACGCGCCTGCGTCTCCTCGCCCTGTTGGGTGAAGCGGAGCTGACGGTCTCGGACCTCATCGAAATCCTCGGCCAGTCGCAGCCGCGGGTATCGCGTCATTTGCGGCTCTTGTCCGAAGCGGGCCTGATCGAGCGCTTCCGCGAGGGAAGCTGGGCCTTCCATCGCCGCGTATCCGAGGGGCCGGGCGCGAAGCTCGGGCAGACGCTCCTGGATTTGATCGACCCCACCGACCGGGTCCTTACCCGCGATCGCGAGCGGTTGAACCAGGTGCGGGCCGCGCGCGCCGCCGCGGCGCAGGCCTATTTCCGCAAGCACGCCCGTCATTGGGACGAATTGCGCAAGCTCCACGTCGCGGAGGCCGCGGTCGAGGCGGCGGTCCGCGAAGCGCTTTCGGGCGTCCGCATCGAAAGCCTGCTCGATCTCGGCACCGGCACCGGCCGTATGCTCGAATTGTTCGGCCCCGAGATCGGCCGCGGCGTCGGCATCGACCTCAATCCCGAAATGTTGGGCGTCGCGCGCGCCAATCTCGAGCGCGCGGGCCTCAAGCATTGCAGCGTGCGGCAGGGCGACATCTACAATCTTTCGCTCGGCCGCGACGCCTTCGACGTGGTGATCGTCCACCAGGTGCTGCATTTCCTGGAGGACGGCGCCCGCGCCATCCGGGAAGCGGCGCGCCTGTTGCGGCCTGGCGGGCGGCTCCTGGTGATCGACTTCGCCCCGCACGAACTCGAATTCCTGCGCGAGGAGCACACCCACCGCCGGCTCGGCTTCGCGGAGGAAACGGTGGCGCAGTGGATGGCGGCGGCGGGGCTCGATGTCGTCCTTCACCGCACGCTCTCGCCGGAGCGCGCCGCCAAGGACGCGCTCACCGTTTCGCTCTGGCTCGGGCGCGACCGGCGGATGGTGATCGCGGGATCGAGCCGGGAAGTGGCGTGAGCCTGATCAAGAAAAACGCCGGGGAGGTTTCCCTCTCCGGCGCGCTTGATTTGATTTCTTGCTCAATTTCAGAACATGCCGAGCAGCACCGCTCCCACGAAAGCAAAAGCGGCGAATGCCGCCAGCACATTGATCGGACGGCTGAGAATCAAGGTCGCCTCCCGTTTCTGAGCTAGATCGACCGTAGCAACGCCGATGGGGGGCTGGAAGTTCCTCTGTTGTGCAATGCCAAACAGGATTTGGGCGAAGCGGGGCAAAATCGCGGAATTACTGGACCCACCGTTTCGCCCCGCGCAAGATTCTTTGTGCAAAGGTAATTTAATTGCCCAGCCAATCGATGGGATTTAACCGGCTTTTGAGCCGCCTTTGAGCGATCGGCCTAGTGGGCCAAGTCATGAGCCAAGTCATGAGCCAAGTCATGAGCCAAGTCATGAGCCAAGTCATGAGCCAAGTCGAACGAGGTGCGCACGGATTTGAAGCCCGTCATTCAAAGCGCAATATGAGAATGGCTTCGACCCGATCGCTCGCATTCGCGATCCGAAAAATATTTTCGACCCTAATGGCGCGTTAAATCGATCGCCTGTTAGCCCCATCCTATCGCCGGTCGATCTTCAGCCGCGTGGCGATATGTCTCCGAAATGGGCGAAGGCCCGGCGGTTTTTCCGCCGGGCCTTCTCACTCAAGCATCAGCCGGCCTGTAAGCCGGGTTCTGTAAGGCGGGATTGCTCCCGCGCGGCGGCCATTCCTCTGGGACGGCGCTTGCGCGCCGCCTCAAGCAGCCAACCCGAATAGCGAATCCGAAGACGGATCGCGGGATTTCTCCCGCTGCCATTCCTATTCGGCTTTGCTCCCGGTGGGGTTTGCCGTGCCGCTTTCGTTACCGAAAGCGCGGTGCGCTCTTACCGCACCTTTTCACCCTTGCTGCGGCGTGAGCCGAAGCGGTCTCTTCTCTGTGGCACTTTCCCTGGGGTCGCCCCCGCCGGCCGTTAACCGGCACCGTGTCTCCGTGGAGCCCGGACTTTCCTCGACGCGATATGCGCCGCGGCCGCCCAGCCGACTGACGGGGAGAGGTGTGGGCATTTCATGCCCGAAGGTCAAGCAACGAGCCGGGTGAGGGTGAAGGGAACGCAAATACCCGCGCCCTTCTCCCTCACCATCCCTATCCCCAGCCGAAGCCGGGTTCATCCGAGGCCGGATGGGGAAAGGGAACTATTCGGCCCAGTTGAGCGAAGCCGACGACATCATGACGCGCACGCGCGCGCAATATTCGGTCGCGGCCTGGGTCATCTTCTCTGCATTATGACCCGCCTGATATTTCAGGACCGTTTGGCAGATATTGCCGCTCGCGAGCTTCCAGGCTTCGGCGAGATAGCGCACGCCCCAGTGGATGTTCGTATCCGGGTCGTAGAGCTTCTCGTTCTGCCCGACGAAGCCCATGTCACGGGCGGTCTCCGGCTTGATCTGCATGAGGCCGATCTCGCCGGCGTAGCCGGTCATGTTCTGGTCCCAGTCGCTCTCAACGCGAACCACCGCGCGCACGAGCGCGGCGGGAATTCCGGCGTCCTCCGCATAGAGGCTGACGATCGAGCCGAGCTCCATGCGCGTCCACACGTCGGGCGGAACGCCATTGGTGCGCGGCTTACGGTCGATCTGCGTATTTTCGGAGGCATTGATAGTATCGGAAGATCCCATTCCCAGCGCGAAAAGTGTAAGTACTCCAAGTACAATTTTTTTGACTTTCATCCATCGCCCTTTCGATTTCCACAAGTGCGGAGAAGGGCGATAAAAGCCGAGGAGAATCCGACGCGGGGTTAAATGTTCCGATTCTGATGTGGCTAATTTCGTGCGCGCAGTGAAATCATCGTTCGGGTTCCCGTAAAAATGTGAGTAAAAGTTGCGAATGGGGCCGTTGAGCGGCGCTCAGGCGGCAACCATGGGACGTGTTACCAAAAGGTTCTGCAGCGTGATTCGCGTGGAAGCGTCGGCGACGCCGTCGACACGCGCCGGACGAAAGTGACGTTGGAACGCGGCGACGACATTCGCGGTCGTCGAATCGAACTCTCCGCTCGCGGAAATTCCATAGCCGTAAGCCGCGAGTTCCTCTTGAAGCGCGAGTACGTCGGCGCCGCCGTCGCCGGTCTTAAGCGCCGCGCCCTTGCCGCCGCGCGAGGGCATGACCCAATGGCCGACGCCGGCCTTGTGCAGTTGCCGCCAGGGAAATTTCTCGCCGGGGTCCTGCTTGCGGGCGGGCGCCACGTCCGAATGCGCGAGCACGCGGTCGGCGCGGATGCGGTGGCGCGTAATAATGTCTTGGCAGAGCGCGATCACGGCCTTGATCTGTTTCGGCGGAAAGTCGGGATAGCCGAATGCGTGGCCGGGATTGGCGATCTCGATGCCGATCGAGCGCGAATTGATGTCGTGGGCGGCCTCCCACGACGAGACACCCGCATGCCAGGCGCGGAGCGCCTCGGGCACGAGTTCCGCGATGCGGCTGTCCTCAAAGACGAGATAATGGCTCGAAACCTCCGCGCCGGGATCGCGGAGCAGGGCGAGCGCCTCCGCGGCGGTTTTCGTGCCGGTGTAGTGAAGAATAAGGAGGTCGGGTGCTGCGACGCCCCGGCGCTCGCCGAAATTGGGCGAGGGCAGGACCTCGGCGGTCGCAAAGTCAGGGGAGAAGGGTTCCATCGGCTTGGTACCGCTCAATTTATCCGAAGTTTGATGAACTCGTCGCGCGGGCTTGCCGACGGCAACAAATTCTTAAGCTTCAGCTTGCGTTAATCGGCCACGCGACGCCCGCGCACGCAGCCGTCGAAACGGTGGACATCGGATCCCTGCAAATTGACGGCCATATAATCCCATGATATCCCAAATTATCCCGTTCCGGTATCGAGCCTTCCCGGTTGGGCGGGACTTGTGGTCGCGTTCGCCCAATTCGTCGTTCGCGTTGCGGGAAGGTCCGTGTTCACGCGTCGGGCGGCCCCATGAACCGCTTTGTGTCGACCTACACCATGCGCCTCGACGCCAAGGGCCGTATTTCGATTCCGGCGAGCTACCGCGCGGTGCTATCGCGCGACGGCTTCGAGGGACTTTATTGCCATCCGGCGATCGACCGGCCCGCGCTCGACGCGGGCGGCCACGCGTTGCTCGCCGAGATCGAGGCACTGATCGAGCGCTATCCGCCCTATTCGGACGAGCGCGAGGAATTCTCGGCGGCGCTCTACGGCCAGAGCGAAACGCTGAAGCTCGATTCCGAGGGCCGCATCATCCTCACCGAGACGTTGAAGACGCACGCGCTGATCGCGGACGCGGTCACCTGCGTCGGGCTCGGTCACAAGTTTCAGATCTGGGAGCCGGAGCGTTTTCGCGCGCATCTCGCGGAGGCCACCGGGAAAGTGCGCGCGCTGAAGAAGTCGCTCGGCTCCAAGGGCAAGGAACCTCCCGGAGCATCGGGATGATGGCGGGCCGCGGCATCGGACCAGATGCCGCTGGCGGACTGGCCAGCCATCTTCCCGTCATGCTCCGTGAGGTTCTCTTGCACCTCGCGCCGCGCGACGGCGGCGTCTATCTCGACGCGACCTTTGGCGCCGGCGGCTATAGCCGCGCCATTCTCGAAGCCGCGAATTGCAAGGTGGTCGCGATCGACCGCGATCAGAACGCGGTCGCGGGCGGCAGCGCGCTGGTGGAGAAATTTTCCGGACGGCTCACGCTCGTCGAAGACCGCTTCTCGCGTCTCGACCGGGTTGCCCACGATCTCGGCTTTGCCTCCGTCGACGGCGTCGTGCTCGATATCGGCGTTTCCTCCATGCAGATCGACGAAGCCGGACGCGGATTTTCCTTCCGCGGCGACGGCCCGCTTGACATGCGCATGGAACGGCGTGGGCCAGGTGCGGCGGATGTCGTCAACACGCTGCCGGAAGCGGAACTCGCGCGCGTGATTTCGACACTCGGCGAGGAGCGCCGTGCGCGCGCCGTGGCGCGAACGATCGTCGAGACGCGCAAAACCGCGCCGATCGAGACGACGGCCACGCTCGCGGACCTCGTTCGCAGCAAAGTGCATTCCAAGCCCGGCGACATCGATCCCGCCACGCGCACGTTCCAGGCGCTCCGCATTTACGTGAACGACGAGTTGGCGGAGCTCGCGGCCGCGCTCGCCGCCGCCGAGCGACTGCTCGCTCCCGGCGGCAAGCTCGTGGTCGTCTCCTTTCATTCGCTGGAAGACCGCTTGGTGAAAACATTCCTCAACGCGCGCTCGCGCGCGGCGACTTCGTCTCGCCACCAGCCGGAGGCGCGCGCGTTGCCCGCGACGTTTCGCCTGCTCGCTAAAAAGGCGCTTGTCGCCGCCGCCGATGAAACCGCTGCCAATCCGCGCGCGCGATCGGCGAAACTGCGCGCGGCCGAGCGCACGGAGACCGCGGCCCGCGCCGACGACCCTTTGGCCGAAGCGCTTGCCGGCTTCCCGCGCCTCGAAGACATGAAACGGGGCTGAGCGATGATCCGCATCCTCAATCTCGTGGTGGTTGGCTGCCTGATCGTCGCAGCGGTGAGCGTTTATGAGGTCAAATATCAATCTACCTACAAGGCGCAGGCGGTGGCGCGGCTCAACGGCGAAATCCGCGCCGAGCGCGAGAAGATCGCGACGCTGAATGCCGAGCGAAGCCGGCTGGCGACGCCGGAGCGCATCCAGACTCTCGCCGAGCGCTACCTCAGCATGAAGGCGCTCGACGTCTCGCGTATCGACGATTTTTCCGCTCTGCCCGAAAAAGCCGCGTCTGCGGGCGATCCGCTCGGCGACCTGATCGAGTCCCTGCCGGGCGACGGGAAGAAATCGCGCGACGCGCTCGGCAGCATGATCGAGACGTTGGGCGCGTCCGGGCCGGATCCCGCCACCACCGGCTCCGCCGGATCGGGGAACTGAGATGCGCTCCTTCTTGAAGTGGTGCGGCGCAACGGCTTCGCGCTTGCGCATGACGCTTGGGACGCTGCGCCTTGCCGACGGCCGGGTATCGCGCTTGCGTATCGGTGTCGTTGTTTGCGGCTTCGCGCTGATTTACGGCGTGATCGCCGCACGGCTCACGATGCTCGGCATGATGCCGGAAATGTCCGACAAGCGCCGCTTGGTCGCGGCGGATTCCATGACCTCGTCCCGCCCCGACATCTACGACCGCGGGGGAAGACTGCTCGCGACCGATGTCGAATCCTCGATGCTCTACGCCGAGCCAAACAAGAAAGTCGGCGACGTGGACGAAGCGGTTGAATTGATCACGGCCGTCCTTCCCGACGTCAACGCGACCGAGCTTCGCCAGAAACTTTCGTCGAAGAAAGGCTTCGTGCGCATCAAGCGCGAAATCCTGCCGGGGCAGCAAAACGAAATTCATCGCCTCGGCATTCCGCATATCGGCTTCATGCGCGAGAGCAAGCGCGTCTATCCCGCCGGCAGCGAGGCCTCGCACGTCTTGGGTCACGTCAATGTCGACAATCAGGGCATCGCCGGGCTCGAGCGGTGGGTCGATACCGGCGGGCTCGCGGACCTGCATCTGGCGGGGCTCGCGACCGGGCGCTCGCTTGAGCCGGTGAATCTTTCGCTCGATCTCGCCGTCCAGCATGCGCTCCGCGACGAATTGCTCGCGGCGAAGGAGCGCTATCAGGCGAACTCGGTTTCGGGCATGGCGCTCAACGTGAAGACCGGCGAAGTCGTCGCGATGGTGTCGCTGCCGGATTACGATCCGAACGTGCCCGCGAACTCGGTCGACCCCACCCGGCTCAATCGCCTCACCACCGGCGTCTACGAAATGGGCTCCACCTTCAAGGCGCTCACCGTCGCGATGGCGCTCGATTCCGGCAAGGCAACGCTCGCCTCGCAGTTCGACGTGCGCACGCCGTTGCAATATGGTCAGTTCACGATCAGCGATTTTCACCCCCAGCACCGTATGCTCACGGTGCCGGAAATCTTCACCTATTCCTCGAATATCGGCGCCGCCAAAATGGCGCTCGCGGTCGGTACCGAGGCGCACCGGGCGTTCCTGAAAAAGATGGGACAGCTCGACCGCCTGAAAACCGAGCTTCCCGAAAGCGCGCAGCCGCTCGTGCCCAAGACCTGGGCCGAGATCAACACCGCGACGATCGCCTTCGGCCACGGCCTGTCGGTGGCGCCGTTGCAGGCGGTGATGGCGACGGCGGCGCTGGTGAATGGCGGTCTCCTGATCCCTCCGACATTCCTGAAGCGGAGCGAAGCCGAAGCGCAGGCGCTCGCGACCCGCGTGATCAAGCCGGAGACGAGCGAGAAAATGCGCTATCTGCTGCGGCTCAACGTCGAAAAAGGCACCGCCGCGCGCGCCGAGGTCGATGGCTATTATGTCGGCGGCAAGACCGGCACCTCGGAAAAGGTCGTGCGCGGCCGCTATTCGCACGACAAGCTTCTTTCCGTATTCATGGGTGTGTTCCCGTGCGATGTGCCCGAGTATCTTGTGCTCGTGATGATCGACGAGCCGAAAAATTGGGACGACAAGAAGGGACAGGCGACGGCAGGCCTGAACGCGGCGCCGACCACGGGCAAAATCATTGCCCGGATTGCGCCGATGTTGGGCGTTAAACCGCGCCGCGATCTGCCGGCCGCCGACCATCTGATCCTGGCGTCACGGCGCGTTGCGAACTAAAGCCGTTTGGGGAAGGGCCCGGTCTTGGGCAAGAGCCTCGATCTTCGCGAAGTGCTCGGTGCCGACGGTGCTTCCGCGCCGGCGGACATCAAGGTTTTGGGGCTTTCCACCGATAGCCGCCGGGTGAAGTCCGGCGACGTTTTTTTCGCGCTGGCGGGAAGCAAGACCGACGGCCGTGAATTTTTAGCCGATGCCGTGGGGCGCGGCGCGGTGGCGCTGGTGGGCGAGGACGCGCGGCCCGATGGGCTGGCTTCTAAAATTCCTTATATCGGCGTGAGCGACGCGCGCGCAACGCTCGCGCATGCGGCAGCGCGCTTCTATCCGCGCGCGCCCGCAACGATTGTCGCCGTCACCGGCACCAACGGAAAAACCTCGGTCGCATCCTTCGTGCGCCAAATCTGGGCGCGGCTCGGCCACGCCGCCGCCAGCATCGGCACGATCGGGCTTGCGGCGCCTTCGGGCGAGACGCCGGGCAATTTGACGACGCCCGATCCTGTTTTTTTGCACGAACTGATGGACAAGCTCGCGGGCGAAGATGTCACGCATCTTGCGATGGAAGCGTCCTCGCACGGCTTGGAGCAGCGCCGGCTCGACGGCGTGCGTCTCGCGGCCGGCGCTTTCACCAATTTGACGCGAGACCATCTCGATTATCACCTGACGCTCGATGCCTATCGCGCGGTGAAGCTGCGTTTGTTCGACACGTTGTTGCTCGCGGGCGCAGCCGCGGTCGTCGACGCCGATCAGCCGGAAGCGTCTGCTATTGCCGTCATCGCGAAGAAAAGGAAATTGCGTTTCTTCGGTGTCGGCCGCGCCGGAGCGGATTTGACGCTGCTCGATTCCTCGCGTGACGGATTCGCGCAATCGCTCCGCCTGCGCGCGGCGGGCAAGGAGCAACGCGTAAAACTGCCGCTCGTCGGCGCGTTTCAAGTTTCGAATGCGCTTGTTGCCGCGGGCCTCGCGATCGCAACCGGAACTGGTGTCGAGGACGTGCTCGCCTCGCTTGAATCGCTCAAGGGCGCGAGCGGGCGGCTCGAATTGGCGGGCGAAAAGAACGGCGCGCCGATCTACGTTGATTATGCTCACACCCCCGATGCACTCGCCAACGCGCTCGAAGCGCTCCGGTCCTATGCGAGCGGGCGTCTCCTCGTTGTATTCGGCGCCGGCGGCGACCGCGACGCGGGCAAGCGTCCGCTCATGGGTGCTGCCGCCGCTGCGGGCGCCGACCGCGTGATCGTCACCGACGACAATCCGCGCAGCGAAGATCCCGCAGCGATCCGCAAGGCGATCCTGCAGGCGGCGCGGGGTGCAGTCGAAATCGGCGATCGTGCCGAGGCGATCAGGACGGCGGTCAATGAGTTGAAGCGCGGCGATGTTTTGCTCATCGCCGGCAAAGGCCACGAAACCGGCCAAATCCTGCGCGACCGGACGCTACCTTTTTCGGATCAGGCGGCGGTGCGGGCAGCACTCGGGAAGCCATCATGAGCGAGAAGCCGCTTTGGACGCTTCCGGCGCTGATCGCGGCGACGGGCGGCCGCCTTCTCGGATCGCCACCGCAGGCGATCAGCGGCGTCTCCATCGATAGCCGCACTGTCGGCGCGGGCGAGGTCTTTTTCGCGATCAAAGGCGAGCGCGTGGATGGGCACGCTTATGTGGCGGACGCGCTTGCGCGGGGTGCCGTGCTCGCGGTCGTCGCCGAGGCGAGGTTTTCCGAGGCGCCGCAAGGCGCGCTTCTTGCGGTGCCCGACGTGCTCGAAGCGCTGCGTGAGCTTGCCCGTGCTGCGCGTGCTCGCGCTTCGGCGAAAATCATCGCGGTCACTGGCTCGGTCGGAAAGACTGGGACAAAAGAAGCGCTGCGCCATGCGTTGTCGCGCGAGGGCGAGACCCGCGCTTCGGCGGCCTCCCACAATAATCACTGGGGCGTTCCGCTCTCGCTCGCGCGTCTTCCCGAGACGGCGCGTTTCGGCGTGTTCGAGCTTGGTATGAATCACGCAGGCGAACTTGCGCCGCTGGCACGGCTCGTGCGCCCGCATGTCGCCATCGTCACCACGATCGAGCCCGTGCATCTCGAATTCTTCGCCGGCATCGAGGCGATCGCCGACGCCAAGGCGGAGATTTTTTCGGGTCTTGAGCGCGAGGGTGCGGCGGTCATCAATCGCGACAACGCGCAGTTCGACCGCCTCGCCACTGTAGCGCGTGCGGCGGGAGCGCGGGTCGTCGGTTTCGGCGCGCACAAAGATGCCGAAGCGCGGCTTATCGACGTCGCGCTCCGGCCGGAAGGCTCCGCCGTTCATGCGGTCATTCTCGGTGACGAAATTAATTACAAGATCGGAACGCCGGGACGGCATATCGTCGAAAACAGCCTGGCGGTGCTCGCGGCCGCCAAACTCGCTGGCGCCGATCTCGCAATCGTCGCGCTCGCGCTCGCCCGGCTGCAGCCGCCGAAGGGCCGCGGCGACCGCTTTAAGCTCGCTCTTGGCAGGGGTGAAGTGCTCTTGATCGACGAGAGCTACAATGCGAACCCCGCTTCCATGCGCGCCGCGCTCAAAGTGCTCGGCCAGGCGCCGGTCGGACCGCGCGGGCGGCGGATTGCGGTGCTCGGCGATATGCTGGAACTCGGGCGCGAGGGTGCGGCGCTTCATCGCGATCTTGCGGGCCCGGCCGAGGCGGCGGGCATTGATCTCGTCTTTTGCGTGGGCCCCCTGATGCAGAGCCTGTGGGAAGCCTTGCCCGCGGACCGGCGCGGCGGCTATGCCGAGAGCGCCGAGCGAATCGAGGCCGAGGTCGTGGCCGCGCTGCGGCCGGGCGATGCCATCATGATCAAGGGCTCGAACGGCAGCCGCATGGGACCGATCGTCGCCAGACTGATCGAGCGGTTTCGCCTCGGCGAGCCGGCCGAGGACGCAACCGCCTGAAGGAGGTGCTTGAGTGCTTTATTGGCTCGCCGGATTCTCCGACACGATTAGCGCGCTCAACGTATTCCGCTACATCACCTTCCGCACTGGCGGAGCGGTGGTGACCGCGATCTTATTCGTCTTCCTGTTCGGGCCGAAGATGATCGCGTTTTTGCGCCTCAGCCAAGGCAAGGGCCAGCCGATCCGCAGCGACGGCCCGCCATCGCATCTCCTCACCAAGACCGGTACGCCCACCATGGGTGGAATCATGATTCTGGGAGGATTGTTCGTCTCGACCTTGCTGTGGGCGAACCTCACCAACCCTTATGTGTGGGTCGTGCTCGGCGTCACGTTCGGCTTCGCGCTGATCGGATTCTATGACGACTACCTGAAGGTGACGGAGACCACGCATACCGGCCTCTCCGGCCGGATGCGGCTCGGCGCCGAATTCGTGATTGCGGGTGCGGCCGTGGCGGCGATGGTGGTGATCGGCCGTCCGGGGCTTTCGACCTCGATCGCGTTTCCGCTGCTCAAAATCGCGGTGTTCGATCTCGGCTGGTTCTTCGTCGCACTCGGCGCTTTCGTCATCGTCGGTGCCGGCAACGCGGTGAACCTCACCGACGGTCTCGACGGCCTCGCGATCGTGC
Organism: Hyphomicrobiales bacterium; assembly: GCA_003135415.1. GTDB lineage: Bacteria > Pseudomonadota > Alphaproteobacteria > Rhizobiales > Xanthobacteraceae > Palsa-892. The sequence goes on along the minus strand of PLBP01000006.1, from coordinate 53,480 downwards.
CGGTGATGATCGCGGCGGCGAGTTTCGCGCTGATCGCCTATCTCGTCGGCAATCTCGTTTTCGCGGAATATCTGCAGCTTCGCCATGTTTCGCGCGCGGGTGAACTCGCGGTCGTCTGCGGCGCCATGATCGGCGCGGGGCTCGGATTCCTGTGGTTCAACGCGCCGCCCGCTTCGATCTTCATGGGCGACACCGGCTCGCTCGCGCTCGGCGGGATGTTGGGCGCCGTCGCGGTCGCGACCAAGCACGAGATCGTGCTGGCGATCATCGGCGGCCTGTTCGTGCTGGAGGCGGTTTCGGTGATCGTGCAGGTCGTCTCCTTCAAGCTCACCGGCAAACGCGTGTTTAGAATGGCGCCGATCCATCATCATTTCGAGCAACTGGGATGGACTGAAGCGCAAGTCGTGATCCGTTTTTGGATCGTGGCGGTGGTGCTGGCGCTGGTCGGGCTTTCGACGCTCAAGTTGCGATAACCGCCCGCGATGACTCCGGTCACGGTTTTTCGCGGCAAGGCGGTGGCGGTCTTTGGCCTCGGTTCTTCGGGACTTTCCACCTGCGCGGCGCTTGCCGCGGGTGGCGCTCAGGTCATCGCATGGGATGATCAACCGGCGAAAATCACTGAAGCGAAGGCAAAAGGATTTGTCACGAAGAATTTGCGTGCGCTCGATTGGAGCGCGGTCGCGGCACTCGTGCTCGCGCCGGGCGTGCCGCTTACGCATCCGAAACCGCATTGGGCCGCCGAGCTTGCGAAGAAGCATGGGGTCGAGACAATCGGCGACATCGAGCTTTTCTGCCGCGAACGCCGCGCAAGCGTGCCCAATGCGCCTTTCGTGGCGATCACGGGCACCAATGGCAAGTCGACCACCACGGCGCTCATCGCGCACATCTTGAAAAGCTCGGACCGTGACGTCGAGGTCGGCGGCAATCTTGGCACGCCCATCCTGGCGCTGGCGCCGCCGGCGCTCTATCGCACCCACGTCATCGAATGTTCCTCCTTCCAGATCGATCTCGCGCCGACGCTCGATCCCACCGTCGGCGTCCTTCTCAACATCACGCCCGACCATCTCGATCGCCATGGCACGATGGAAAACTATGCCGCAGTGAAAGAGCGGTTGGTGGCGCGCGCATTTAGATCCGTTATCGGCGTTGACGACGATTACTGCGGCAAAATCGCGGACCGCCTTGAGAAGGCTGGTAACTCTGTAACCCTTGTTTCGGTGGAGCGCCCGCTCGCGGAAGGAGTTTATCTCGAGGGTAATAATTTAATTTTGACTGGTCGCGGTCACAAAGGGGTGCTTGCCTCACTTGGGGGCATTGGCAGCTTACGCGGCGCTCACAATGCGCAGAATGCGGCTTGCGCCATTATGGCGGCAAGCGGCGTGAATGTTCCACCCGAACACATTACGGCCGCGCTCAAAACTTTCCCCGGCCTCGCGCATCGCATGGAAGAAATCGGCCATAAGGGAAAGGTGCTCTTCATTAACGACTCCAAGGCAACCAATGCCGACTCGACTGAAAAGGCGCTCTCATCCTTTGCGGGTGGAATCTTCTGGATTCTCGGCGGCAAGGCGAAAGACGGCGGCATTACATCTTTGAAAGCTTTCTTCCCCAGAATCGCCAAGGCCTATTTGATTGGAGAAGCAAGCGAGATGTTCGCGGCTGTACTTGATGGACAAGTGCCCTACGTCAAATGCGGCACGCTCGAGATCGCGGTGACGGAAGCGGCGGAAGACGCGGCGCGCTCGAAGGACGCGCAGCCGGTTGTTCTGTTGTCGCCTGCCTGCGCCTCGTTCGACCAGTTTCCGAATTTCGAGGTGCGAGGCGACCGTTTTCGCGAACTCGTGCATGCAATTCCGGGCGTCGACCCGATGCGAGAGGTAGCGGCATGATCTCGCGCGCGCAACGTACCTTCTTCAGCGAATGGTGGTGGACCGTCGATCGGCTGATGATCGGCGCGGTGCTGGCGCTGATGCCGATCGGGATCGTGCTTCTTTTGGCCGCGAGCCCGCCGGTCGCGATCCGGCTCGGGCTCGATCCGTTCTATTTCGTGCATCGGCAGGCGCTTTTTCTGTTGCCGGCGCTCATGGTCTTGTTCGCAACCTCGTCGCTTTCGCCGCGCCAGGTCCGGCGCGTGGCGCTTGCCGTTTTCCTGGTCAGTCTCGTGCTCGTCGCCGCCACGCTCTTCATCGGCCCGGAAATCAAGGGTGCGCGCCGCTGGCTCAATTTCTTCGGCATGAGTTTGCAGCCTTCGGAATTCTTGAAACCCGCCTTCGTCGTGCTCGTCGCCTGGGCGTTCTCCGAGAGCGGACGGCGGCCGGAAATGCCGGCGACGCTGCTCTCCTTCGCCTTGCTTGCGATCCCTATCGTTCTGCTCGTGCAACAGCCCGATTTCGGCCAGACGGTTTTGCTCACGCTTGCCTGGGGGGCGCTGTTTTTTCTCTCTGGCCTGCGCTGGATCTGGACGGTGGGCCTCTCCAGCGCGGCGGCGGTCGGATTGCTTGCGGCCTACAAGTTGATCCCGCACGTCGCGATTCGTTTCCAGCGCTTCGCCAATCGCGGCTCCGGCGACACTTTCCAGATCGACACCTCGCTCGAATCCTTCATGCGCGGCGGCTGGTTCGGCCGCGGTCCCGGCGAGGGTACGGTCAAGCGCATCCTCCCCGACAGCCACACCGACTTCATCTTCGCCGTTGCCGCGGAGGAATTCGGCCTTGTCCTCTGCCTGATCCTACTCGGTCTTTTTGCTTTCATCGTTTTGCGCGCGCTCACCCATGCTCTGCGCGAAAATGACGCCTTCACGCGGCTCGCGGTCGCGGGCCTCGCACTCCTGTTCGGCTTTCAGTCGGCGATCGCGATGGCGGTGAGCCTTTCGCTGATCCCGGCCAAGGGCATGACGCTGCCCTTCGTGTCCTATGGCGGCTCGTCGCTGATTTCGCTCGCCTTCGGCATGGGCATGTTGATCGCGCTCACCCGCAAACGCTCGCGCGCCGAAAGCCTCGCGGAGCTCGAACACGCGGAGGCGCGCGATAGCGCCCAGCGGGGCGCCACGGCATGAGCGCGGATGCGCCGCTCGTATTGCTGGCGGCGGGCGGCACGGGCGGTCATTTGTTTCCCGCCGAGGCGCTCGCCAAGGCGCTCGAACAGCAGGGCGTCGCGGTGGATCTCGCGACCGACCGCCGCGCCGCCGCCTATGCCGGCCAATTTCCCGCCCGCAAGGTCCACGTGCTTCCGTCCGATACGCTACGCGGCCGTAATCCGCTGCGACTCGCGCTCACGCTGATCGTTCTCGGCTACGGCATTCTGCGCGCGATGTTTCTGCTGCTTTGGTTGCGCCCCGCCGCTGTCGTCGGCTTCGGCGGCTATCCGACGTTGCCGCCGGTGCTCGCGGCCTGGCTCCTGCGCATTCCGAGGATCGTGCACGAACAAAACGCGGTGATGGGCCGCGCCAACCGCCTGCTTGCCGCCCGCGCGAGCACGATCGCCACCGGCTATCCCGGCATCCTCGCGCGGAAACCCGAACTTGCGATCAAGGCGGTCCATACCGGCAATCCGGTGCGTGCCGCGGTGCGCGTAGCCGCCGCGCGCGCCTATGAACAGCCGGAGGAAGCAAAGCCGCTTCGTCTTCTCGTCTTCGGCGGCAGCCAAGGCGCGCGCATCATGAGCGAGATCGTGCCGGGCGCGATCGAACGCTGTGCGGCGCCCATCCGCTCGCGCTTGCGCGTCGTGCAGCAATGCCGGCAGGAAGACATCGGCGAGGTCAAGGCGATTTACGCCCGCCTCGGCGTGCCGGCCGAACTCGCCGTTTTTTTTAACGATCTGCCCAACCGCATCGCCGATAGTCATCTCGTCATTGCGCGTTCGGGCGCCTCGACCGTGGCGGAGTTGGCGGCGATCGGCCGTCCGGCAATCCTGGTGCCGCTCCCGCACGCGCTCGACCAGGATCAGCTTGCCAACGCCACCGTGCTTGTGACTGCGGGCGGGGCGCACCTAATCCGCCAGGACGAATTCACCGCGGAGCGGCTAGCGCAGGAGCTTTCGCAGCTCGCGGCGAAGCCCGCCATTCTTGCCGGCATGGCCGCCGCTGCGCGCCGCGCCGGCCGGGCCGATGCCGCCGAGCAGCTTGCCGATCTCGTCATCCGCGTTGCCGGGATCAAGCAAATGGGCCAAAACAGCCCGGCATGAAGCTTCCTCACGAACTCGGGCCCATCCATTTCGTCGGTATTGGCGGCATCGGCATGAGCGGCATTGCCGAGGTACTCGCCAATCTTGGCTATCAGGTGCGCGGCTCCGATGTCGCCGAGAGCGCGAACGTCAAGCGGCTTCGCGAAAAAGGAATAGCCATCACCATCGGCCACGGTGCGAAGAACGTCGACGGCGCCGCGGTGGTCGTCGTCTCCTCGGCGGTCAAGCGCGACAATCCGGAGCTGGTGGCCGCTCGCGCGAAGCGCCTGCCCGTGGTGCGGCGGGCTGAAATGCTCGCCGAATTGATGCGGCTCAAGCAATGCGTGGCGATCGGCGGCACGCACGGCAAGACCACGACGACTTCGCTTGTCGCCGTACTTTTAGAAGCGGGCGGCCTCGATCCGACCGTCATCAATGGCGGCATCATCAATGCCTACGGCACTAACGCGCATCTTGGCGAAGGAAGCTGGATGGTGGTGGAGGCGGACGAATCCGACGGAACGTTCCTCAAGCTTCCGGCCGATGTCGCGATCGTCACTAATATCGATTCCGAGCATCTCGATCACTTCGGCACCTTCGACGCGGTGAAGGACGCGTTTTATTCCTTCGTCGAGAATGTGCCGTTCTACGGCTTCGCGGTGATGTGCCTGGATCATCCGGTCGTGCAGGATTTGGTCGGCAAGGTCGAAGACCGGCGCATCGTGAGCTATGGCGTCAATCCGCAGGCTGACGTGAGACTCCTCGACGTGAAGCTCGACGGCGGCGTGTCGCGTTTCAATGTCTTGATCCGCGGACATAACGGTGCGGCCGCGCACGAGATCAAGGACCTTCTCCTGCCGATGCCCGGCCATCACAACGCACTTAACGCCACCGCGGCGATCGCGGTCGCGCGCGAGCTTGGCGTTTCGGACGAGCGTATCCGCAAGGCATTGGCGGGTTTCGGCGGCGTGAAGCGACGCTTCACGCGCACCGGCGAATGGAACGGCGTCGCGATTTTCGACGACTATGGTCATCATCCGGTGGAGATCGCGGCCTCCTTGGAAGCCGCGCGCGCTTCCACTAAGGGACAGGTGATCGCGATTATGCAGCCGCACCGCTACACACGCCTGCGCGACCTGTTCGAGCAGTTCTGCACCTGCTTCAACGACGCCGATCACGTCATCGTCGCGCCGGTCTATTCGGCGGGCGAGGCGCCGATTCCCGGTTTCGACCGCGATACACTGGTGCAGGGGTTGCGTGCGCGCGGCCATCGCGACGTGATCGCGCTCGATGGCCCCGAAATGTTGGCCGCGACCGTGAAGAAGCTCGCGAGTCCGGGCGATTACGTAGTGTTTCTCGGCGCGGGCTCGATCACGCAATGGGCCTACGCGTTGCCGGGAGAGCTCGGCGCGCTCACCGGTAAAAAAGGTGCATAAGGTGGGCGCAATGAGCTTCCCGGATACGGCGCCCGGTCTCGCCGCAGCAGTGCCGAAACTGCGCGGCAGGCTCATTGCCAATCAGCCGATGGCCGATCTCACCTGGTTCCGGGTCGGCGGCCCGGCGCAGACTTTGTTCTCACCCGCCGACGAAGAGGACCTCGCCTATTTTCTCTCAAGCCTCGCTGACGATATTCCGGTGACCGTGGTCGGTCTCGGCTCGAACTTGCTAGTGCGCGACGGCGGCGTGCCGGGCGTGGTGATCCGGCCCGGACGCGGCTTCAACGAAATTTTGGTCGATGGAAACCAGGTGCGCGCGGGAAGTGCAGCACCTGACGTGAAGGTCGCGCGCGCCGCGGCGGATGCCGGACTTGCGGGACTGGCGTTCTATCGCGGCGTGCCGGGCGCGATCGGTGGTGCGCTCCGCATGAATGCGGGCGCTTACGGGCGCGAGACCAAGGACGCGCTTATCGAGGCGCGCGCGGTCGACCGTAAAGGCAAGCTGCACGTCTTGAAGAATGCCGACATGGGCTACAGCTATCGCCATTCGGAAGCGCCGAAGGATTTTATTTTCACGCGGGCGACGTATCGCGGCGAGTCGGGCGACGCGGCGGATATTGCCGCTGAAATGGAAAAAATCACCGAGGCGCGTGAGACGACGCAGCCGATCAGGAGCCGCACCGGCGGATCGACCTTCAAGAATCCACCCGGCCATAAGGCATGGCAATTAATCGATGCCGCCGGTTGCCGCGGCCTTGTCGTGGGCGATGCGCAAGTTTCCGAATTGCATTGCAATTTCTTGATCAATCGCGGCAACGCGACCGGCGCCGATATCGAAAATCTCGGCGAGGATGTGCGCCGCCGCGTGAGGGATAGTTCTGGCGTGACGCTCGATTGGGAAATCGTGCGGCTCGGCATCGCGAAGGAATCCTAGGATGGCGGCAAAACACGTTGCCGTGCTGATGGGCGGCTGGTCGGCCGAGCGCGAAATCTCGCTCCGCTCAGGCAAGGCCTGCGGCGACGCGCTCGAGGCAAAGGGATATCGGGTCACCCGCGTCGATGTGGAGCGCAACGTCGCCGAGGTACTCGCGCGCCTGAAGCCCGATGTCGCCTTCAATGTTTTGCACGGCAGGCCCGGCGAGGACGGCACCATTCAGGGCATCCTGGAGATCCTTCGCATCCCCTATACCCATTCCGGGGTGCTTGCCTCGGCGCTGGCCATGGATAAGCCCGCGGCGAAGATCGTGATGGCGGCGGCCGGGGTTCCGGTTCCCGAGGGGGTGGTCGTGTCGCGGGCGGCGGCCGCCAAGGCCCACGTGATCAAGCCCCCCTATGTGATCAAGCCCCCGGCCGAGGGCTCGAGCGTGGGGGTTTTCATCGTTCATGCCGACCATGCCCACCCTCCGCAGGAGCTTTCCCGCCCCGATTGGCCCTATGGGGAGCAGGTGCTGGTCGAGCGTTATGTGGCGGGCCTTGAGCTTACCTGCGCGGTGATGGGCGAAGAGGCCCTGGGGGTCATCGAAATCGAGCCAACCACGCGGTTTTACGACTACGAGTCGAAATACGCCCCCGGGGGGTCCCGCCACATTCTACCGGCCAGAATTTCACCAAATATTTACCAACGGGCGCGGAATCTGGCGCTTACGGCGCACCGCGCCCTTGGTTGCCGGGGAGTTAGCCGGGCGGATTTCCGCTTCGACTCCCGTTCGGATGGGGACCTCGTCTGTCTCGAGGTCAACACCCAACCCGGCATGACCGAGATGTCGTTGGTGCCCGAATTGGCGGCCCATGCGGGCCTTTCGTTCGACGAGTTGGTGAAATGGATCGTGGAGGACGCCTCTCTGGAACGGTGAATCTCCGGCAAGCGCCGGAGGGCTTCACGCCGCCTCCCAGCCGTTTCGCGCATTTCATCCATCGATTTGCCGCCCGCACGGGAAGATTGCGTGTGCTCCGCGGCATCGAGATCGTCTTCGTGGCGGTTCTCTTGGCGGCGACCGCGCTCTACGGCGCGATCCGCGGCGGCCATGCCGACGCGGTCATGGATTCGGTTCACGATGCTGCCGACGCGGTCGCCCAGCGTGCCGGTTTTCAATCGGCGAATGTTTCGATCGAAGGCGCGAGCCGTTTGAGCCGCGTAGACGTCTTGCGCGTCGCCGGGATTACGGAATCGTCCACTCTCTTCCTCATCGACGCCGATGCGACGCGCGCGCGGCTCTTACGCAATTCCTGGATCGCCGAGGCGACGGTGGCGAAGCTTTATCCAGACCGGTTGGAGATCGCGATCGTCGAGAAAAAGCCGTTCGCCGTTTGGCAGAGCCGCGGCAATTTTTTCGTCATCGCCCGGGACGGCACGGTCATCGACCAACTCGCGCGCGAGCGCGTGCGTGAGGCCGGCATGCCGATTGTGGTGGGCGAGGGGGCGGATCGGCGGGCGCAGGATTTCCTGGCCGTCCTTGACCGCTTTCCGGCGGTACGCAGCGAGACCGTCGCGGCGGTATTGATCGCCGAGCGGCGTTGGAATTTGCGGCTCAAAAACGGTACCGACGTGCGTCTTCCTGAGGAAGACGCCGACGTCGCGCTCATGCGCCTGGTCGCGCTCGAGCGCGACAAGCGCATTCTGTCGCGCGACGTTTCCATGATCGATATGCGTCTCCCGGATCGTGTCGTGGTGCGCCTCTCCGACGAAGCGGCAGAGGCGCACGATGTAGCGATGAAGGCGCGCGCGCCGAAGCGCAAGGGAACCGACACATGAACGCGCTCGCCCGCGGATTGGCGCCTCGGATGCGCCCGCTTTCACCGCGGCGCTCGGCGATCGTCGCCGCCCTCGACATCGGCACGAGCAAGGTCACTTGCCTGATCGGGCGGCTGAAGCCGCTCGCGGAAGACGAAGCCATGCGCGGCCGCAGCCATGCGATCGAGGTGATCGGCTTCGGCCACACGCGCGCGCACGGTCTCAAGGCCGGCGTGATCGCGGATCTTGCGCCCGCAGAAGAGGCAATTCGCGGTGCCGTCGATCGGGCCGAGCGTGGAGCCGGCATGGAGATCGCTTCCGTAGTGGTCGCTTTCGGCGGCGGCCGCCTCAGCAGCGAGAGTTTTGCGGCTTCCGTGCGTCTTCACGGCGCGCGCGTCGAGGAAGGCGATATCGGCCGCGTGCTCGACGGCGCGAGCCTTCACTCGGTACGCGGCGGCCGCGCCGTGCTGCATTCGCTCCCCATTGCCTATGGGCTCGACCAGACGGCAGGCATTCGCGATCCGCGCGGGATGATCGGGAAAGTTCTTTCCGTCGATCTGCATGTGATCACGGCGGATCTGGCGGCGCTGAAGAACCTCATGCTTTGCGTCGAGCGCTGTCATCTCTCCGTCGAGGGGGTGATCGCAGCGCCTTATGCCGCGGGTCTCGCCGCGCTGACCGGCGACGAGGCTGAACTCGGCGCCACCATCATCGATTTCGGCGCCGGCACGACGACCGCCGCCGTCTTTGCCGGCGGTCATTGTCTTCATGTCGACGGCATCGCCGTCGGCGGCCACCATATCACCACCGATCTTGCGCGAGGACTTTCGATCCGTGTCCCGGAAGCCGAGCGCCTGAAAACGCTGCACGCGGCCGTGCTTACGAGTGCCTCCGACGAGCATCGGATGATCATGATCCCCGGCATCGAAGGAGCCGGGCGCGAGGGGCCGAATGCGGCCTCACTCGGGCAGATCGTTCGCATGGCCTGTCCGCGCGCCGAGGAAATTCTGGAAATGCTGCGCGAGCGCTTGCGCGCGGCGGACATGCTCGGGCAAGCGAGCCGCCGCGTCGTCCTCACGGGCGCCGCCGCCGAGCTCAGCGGGCTCGTGGAACTCGCTGGCCGCATGTTCAGGACGACCGCCCGTCTCGGCCGGCCGCTTGGCGTGACGGGGCTCGACGATGAGGCGCGTGCGCCCGCTTTCGCGGTGGCCAGCGGGCTCCTCGTCTATCCGCAATTCGCCGGCCGCGAGCATTTCGAGCCGCGCCGCCGGAATAGTGGCGGTGAGGGAAGCTATCTCATTCGCGTTGGACGTTGGCTGAAGGAAAGTTTTTGAGGGCCGAGAAGGAATGAAAACCCCGGCGTGAGCCGGTTCCGAGGGAAAAATCACGGGCGCTTCCGCCCAGAAGGTGATGAAATGACGATCAATCTCAAGATGCCTGACGTTCGCGAGCTCAAGCCGCACATCATGGTGTTCGGCGTTGGAGGCGCGGGCGGCAACGCCGTCAACAACATGATCTCGGCGGGCCTCATGGGCTGCGAGTTCGTGGTGGCCAACACCGACGCGCAGGCGCTCGCCTCATCGAAGGCGAAACGCATCGTGCAGCTCGGCGTCGAGGCGACGCAGGGTTTGGGCGCGGGCTCGCACCCCGAGGTTGGCAGGGCTGCCGCCGAGGAGGCCCTCGACGAGCTTCGCGACCATCTCTCCGGCGCCCATATGGCCTTCATCACCGCCGGCATGGGTGGCGGCACCGGCACGGGTGCGGCGCCCGTGATCGCGCGGATTTCGAAAGAGATGGGGCTTTTGACCGTCGGCGTTGTCACCAAGCCCTTCCATTTCGAGGGCCAGCGCCGGATGCGCTTCGCGGAAGCGGGCATCGCCGAGCTTGCCAAGCTCGTCGACACACTGATCGTCATTCCGAACCAGAACTTGTTCCGGGTCGCCAACGAAAAGACCACCTTCGCCGACGCCTTCAGTATGGCCGACCAGGTACTCTATTCGGGGGTCGCCTGCATCACCGACCTGATGGTGAAGGAAGGGCTGATCAATCTCGACTTCGCCGACGTGCGCGCAGTCATGGGCGAGATGGGCAAGGCGATGATGGGCACCGGCGAGGCATCGGGCGAGAAGCGCGCGATCACCGCTGCCGAGGCCGCGATCGCCAATCCGCTTCTCGACGAGGTCTCGATGCGCGGCGCCCGTGGGCTGCTGATCTCGATCACCGGCGGCAAGGATCTCAAGCTTTACGAGGTTGACGAGGCAGCGAACCGCATCCGCGAGGAAGTTGATCCCGACGCCAACATCATCCTCGGCGCGACGTTCGATCAGAGCCTCGACGGTCTCGTCCGCGTCTCCGTGGTCGCAACCGGAATCGAGCCGCTCGCGGCGCAGAGCGCCCCTCCGGTCATGGAGCGCGCGCGCAGTGAGCCCCCGCGCATGGGAATTGGCGCCGCGCGCGCCGCAATCGAAGGGCGTCGCGAGGCGACCCTCAGGGACAATGATTTCGCCGACGAGGCGTCGATCATGCCGGAGGGCGAGGCCGACGAAATGACGTTCCGCCCCTTGCAGCCGCGGTCTTCGCTCTTCCACACGATCGAGGAAGACCTTCATCCGGCCGATGTCGATGAAGATCCGATCGAGCCCTTCATTCCGCCGCAGGCCGAACGGCCGATGATGCGTCCTCCGCGCCTGCCGCGAATCGAGGATTTTCCGCCACATGCGCAGAATCAACTGCGCGCCAAGCGCGGAGAGCCGAAGGACGCCGAGGTCGACAAGAAGCGGATGACGTTGCTCGAGCGCCTGGCCAATCGCTTCAACAAGCCGGAGGCGGAAGATTCGGCCGAGACACATCAGCTTCGTCCGCTGTCTCCGGCACGCGAGCCCGAGTCGCGCCCCGCGACGGATCGTCGCCCGCCGGAGCCGGTATCTGAATATGTCAGGCGTCCGGCTTCCCGCGGGCTGCCGTTGGAGGCCCCACGGCCAAACTCTGGCCGGGGCGAGGAAGACGAGCTGGAAATCCCCGCCTTCCTTCGCCGCCAGGCTCGCTGACGGCGCAGAAGCCTTATCCACAAAGAAAAAACGCCCGGACAAAAGTCCGGGCGTCTGCTTTTAGGGCCTGTGGATAAGGGGAGAACCGGTCCAAATCCCCTTTATCGGCCCGGTGGCATGCGTCTGTGGGCCCTGAAAGGTGGCACAAACTAGGCCAGATCAGGTCCGGAATTGGTAATAAATGGTAAAAAACCGTGACTTGCTGTCAGGAGCACCCCCGGTATCGTGTGCCCAAGGACAGACCGGCGCGGAGTAGCGCGGGGATTAATCGGGGCGCACGGGGTGTGCGTCACGGTTCAGGGGCCGAAGGCAATAGCCGACGGTACCCAAACGGTGGGGAATGCGGGCGACTTACCAAACGACACTCGCGGAGCGGGTCGACCTGATGGGCCGTGGCGTCCATTGCGGCGCGCAAGCCCGGGTTTCTCTTCTCCCCGCCGGATCCGACACCGGCATCGTCTTCGTCAACCGCGGTGCCGACGGAACCATCCGTCAAATCCCAGTTTCGCCCACCGCCATTCGCAACACCGATTTCGCCACCGTTCTCGGCGACTCGCATGGTCTCATGTGCTCGACCGTCGAGCATTTGCTTGCGGCTTTTACCGGTCTTGGCGTCGACAACGCGATCGTCGAGGTCGAGGGCGGCGAAGTGCCGATTTTCGACGGCAGCGCGATCGCTTTCGTCGAAGCGATCGAGGCGGCCGGCCTTGAGCGCCAGGACGCGGTGCGCCGTTATCTCAAGGTTTTGAAGCCCATTCGCGTGACCGAAGGCCGTTCAACCGGCGAGCTTTTGCCCTATGACGCGGGCTTCCGCCTCGAGGTCGAGATCGACTTTGCCCATCCGCTGATTGGCCGCCAGCGCTACGCGGCAACGCTGACCCCCGAAGTTTTCCACCGCGATCTTGCCCGCGCCCGCACCTTCGGCTTCATGAGCGATGTCGCCAAGCTCTGGAGCGCCGGTTATGCGCTCGGCGCATCCCTCGACAACACCATTTGCCTCGCCGATGACCGCGTGCTCAATCCGGCGGGTCTGCGCTATTCGGACGAGTTCGTCCGCCACAAGGCGCTCGACGCGCTCGGCGACCTCGCGCTCGCGGGCTTGCCGATTCTCGGCCGCTATCACTCGGTTTGCGGCGGCCATAAGCTGAATGCCGCCGTCGTATCGGCGCTAACCGCCGATTGCTCGGCCTGGACCGTGGTCGAGGACACCCGCAAGCGCGCGCGGGGACACGCCGATCTCGGCGTTCCGGTCGCCGTTCCCGCCTACCGGGCCGAGTCCTAAGCCCTTAACTAATCGCCACAATCGCGGCCCAATCGCGCGTTAACGCGGTGGCGGGGTCTTCGCATTACCTCTAAAAAAGCGGTCTCCTGCCGCCGGCAATCGCGGCGCGGACAGCCACGCGGGGACGGGTGAGTCGATGGTTCGTTTGATCGAGCGCTTTCGCAGGGTGGGTCCGCGTTCCTTCCCCGGCCTTGCCGTATGGGCGCTGCTTGCCGGATTGCTTGCCGGCTGCGCCGACGACAAGAACGCGATCGCGCCCGACGAGCCGGCGGACAAGCTCTACAACGAAGGCCTCACGCTCCTGAACAAGAAGGAATTTGTCGACTCCGCGAAGAAATTCGAGGAGGTCGACCGCCAGCATCCCTATTCCGATTGGGGCCGTAAGTCGCTGCTGATGGCCGCCTTCGCGTATTACGAGGGCGGCAAATACGACGATACGATCATGGCGGCGAAGCGCTACGTCACGCTTCATCCCGGCAGTTCCGACGCCGCCTACGCGCAATACCTGATGGCTTCCGCCTATTTCGACCAGATCCCCGATGTCACCCGCGACCAGGCTCGCACGGAACGGGCGATGCAGGTGCTCGCCGAGGTGGCGCGTAAATATCCCGACACCGAATATGCCGAAAGCGCGAAAAAGAAGATCGAGGTCGCGCGCGACCAGCTTGCCGGCAAGGAGATGATGGTCGGCCGCTTCTATCTAGAACGGCGGAACTTCATCGGCGCCATCAACCGCTTCAAGGCGGTCGTCACGCAGTACCAGACGACCCGTCACGTCGAGGAGGCGCTGATGCGGCTGACCGAGTGCTACATGGCGCTCGGCATCGTGCCCGAGGCGCAGACCGCGGCCGCTGTGCTCGGCCATAACTTCCCCTCCAGCCCCTGGTACCAGGACGCCTATAAGCTCGTGCAAACGGGTGGTGCCGAGCCGCGCGAGAACAAGGACTCCTGGATCAGCAAGGCGTTCAAGGCGATTACACTCGGCTGATTCGCCGGTCTTTCGCTTGCGATAAACGGCGCCTCCTGAGATAGAATCCAGCATTGATGCTGGTCCATCTCTCCATCCGCGACATCGTTCTGATCGATCGTCTCGATATCGATTTTTCGCGCGCGCTTTCGGCGCTAACTGGCGAAACCGGCGCCGGCAAGTCGATCGTGCTCGATGCGTTCTCGCTGGCACTCGGCGCGCGCGGCGATGCCTCGCTCGTGCGCGAGGGAGCGGAGCAGGGGCAAGTGACCGCCGCCTTCGACATCTCGCAGGATCACCCCGCGCGCCGCGTGCTCGCGGCGAACGGCCTCGACGGCGAAGGCGAAATGATCTTGCGCCGCGCGCAGCTCGCCGACGGACGGACGCGCGCCTTCATCAACGACCAGCCAGTGAGCGTGCAGGTGCTGCGCGAGGTGGGGCGGAAACTCGTCGAAATCCACGGTCAGCACGATGAGCGGGCGCTGGTCGATTCGGCGACGCACCGGATCTTGCTCGATGCCTTCGCGGGCCATTTGGACCGGGTCGTTGAAATCGGGCAGCTGTGGGAAGGCTGGCGGGCGGCGAGCGCGACGGTGGTCGCCGAGCGCGAGCGTCTCGCCAAGGTTTTCGCCGAAGCCGACTATGTGCGCCACGCCCTCGAAGAATTGACCGCGCTCGCGCCGAAATCCGGCGAGGAAAAGACGCTCGCCGACCGTCGCGCGCTTCTGATGCGCGCCGAAAAGGTCGCCGAGGATTTGAAGGATGCCCATGAGACGCTCGCGGGCGGAGCCTCGCCGGTGCCTTCGCTGTCGGCGCTTCTCAGGCGGCTCGAGCGGCGCATCGCCGACGCCGCCGATCTCGTCGGCGCGCCGGTGAAGGCGCTGGAGACCGCGCTCACCGCGCTCGAAGAGGCGCGCGACGGGATCGCGCGCGCGCTCAGCGCCGCCGACTTCGACCCAAAGGAACTGGAGCGAAACGAAGAGCGGCTGTTCGCGCTCCGCGCCGCCGCGCGGAAATATGGCGCCACGGTCGATGAACTTCCGGCCGCTGCCGCGCGTTTTGCCTCCGACGCGGAAGCGATCGACAAAGGCGCGGAGCGGTTGGCCGCGCTGCAAGAGGTGAAAAAGGAGGCGGAAGTGGCGTACCGGGCAGCCGCGAGCAAACTTTCCGCCGCGCGCAAAAAAGCGGGGATGGCGCTCGATAAGGCGGTCAACGCGGAGCTCGCGCCGCTGAAGCTCGATCGCGCCGAGTTTCAAACGGCGATCGAGAGCAATCCCGAACTTTCGGGCGCCGAGGGGTATGACCGGGTGGAATTCTGGGTCCGCACCAATCCTGGCTCGCGGCCGGGACCGTTGATGAAGGTTGCCTCGGGCGGCGAACTCGCGCGTTTTCTTCTGGCGCTGAAGGTGGTACTCGCCGACCGCGGCTCGGCGCCGACGCTCGTGTTCGACGAGATCGATACGGCGGTGGGGGGTGCCGTGTCCGATGCGATCGGCGCGCGGCTCGCGCGCCTCGGCGCCAAGGTGCAGGTACTTTCGGTGACGCATGCGCCGCAGGTCGCGGCGCTCGCGGCGAACCATTTCCTCGTGAGCAAGGAGGCGGCGGGCGCCAAGCACGTCGTCACCCGCATGCGCGCGCTCGATGCGAAACAGAAGCGCGAGGAAATCGCCCGTATGCTCGCGGGCGCGGAAGTGACCGAGGAGGCGCGTGCCGCGGCCGAGCGGCTGATCGCGGGGGCGGCGCGATGAAGCGCGCTACCGCGCCGAAGACGATCGGCGAGTTGAACGAGAAAGAAGCGAAGGCCGAGCACGCGCGGCTCGAAGACGAGATCGGCGGACACGACCGGCTCTATTACCAACAAGATGCGCCGAAGATTTCCGATGCCGCATACGATGCGCTGCGTCGCCGCTACGAGGCGATCGAGAAGCACTTTCCGGCGCTGCGAACGCTGAGCAGCCTTTCGCAGCGCGTGGGTGCCGCACCCGCTGCCAAATTTGCCAAAGTACGCCACACGGTGCCGATGCTGTCGCTCGCCAACGCTTTCACTGAAGACGATGTGCGCGACTTCGCCGCCCGGGTTCGCCGCTTTCTCAAGCTTGCCGAAAACGAGCCGCTCGCTTTTTCCGCCGAACCCAAGATCGACGGCCTATCGATGTCGCTGCGCTACGAGAAAGGCGAACTCGTTACCGCCGCCACCCGTGGCGATGGCAGCGTGGGCGAAGACGTTACGGCCAATATCCGGACGCTGAAGGCGGTGCCGCACAAGCTCAAGGCGCGCCATGTTCCCGCCGTCTGCGACGTGCGCGGCGAGGTTTACATGACCAAGACGGATTTTCTGAAGTTGAACGAGCGCCAAAAGGAATCGGGCGGACAGATTTTCGCCAACCCGCGAAATTCGGCTGCAGGCTCCTTGCGCCAGAAAGATCCGGCGGTCACTGCCTCGCGGCCACTCGGTTTTTTCGCCTATGGCTGGGGCGAGATCAGCGAGATGTCGGCCAAAACACAATCCGGCATGATCGAATGGTTCGACAACTGCGGTTTCAGTGTTAATCCGCTGACCCGGCTGTGCCGGTCGGTGGAGGAACTGGTCGCGTTTCACCGCAGCATCGAAGAGCGGCGTGCCAAGCTCGACTACGATATCGACGGCGTCGTTTACAAAGTCGACCGCATCGATTTCCAGGAACGGCTCGGCTTCGCTGGCCGCGATCCCCGCTGGGCGATCGCGCACAAGTTTCCGGCGGAGCAAGCAATCACGCGCGTAAAGGGTATTTTGATCACGGTCGGGCGTACCGGCACGCTCACGCCGACCGCGCAACTCGATCCGGTCACGGTCGGCGGCGTCGTTGTGCAGAACGCGACATTGCACAACGAGGATTACATCAAGGGCATTGGCGGGAACGGCGAGGTATTGCGCGAGGGCCGCGACATCCGCATTGGCGACACCGTCATTATCCAGCGCGCCGGCGACGTCATTCCGCAGGTCGTGGACGTGGTCGCGGATAAACCGCGTGGAAAGAAGAAATACCCCTTTCCGAAAAAATGCCCATGCCCGCTCCATACCGATATCGTGCGGGAGACGACCGCGACCGGTGAGGAAGGCGCGCGTGCTCGCTGCAGCGGCGAGTTCGCCTGCCCGTTCCAAAAAATCGAACATTTGAAGCTCTTTGCCTCCCGCCGCGCCTTTGACATCGATGGCCTCGGCGAAAAGCAGATCGAGTTGTTTTTTGAAAAGGGCTGGGTGCAGGAGCCCGCCGATATTTTCACGCTCGGAGAGCGCAACAAGAAAATCAAACTTGAGGATGAAGAAGGCTTCGGCGAAACTTCGGTGCGCAATCTATTCGCCGCTATCCGCAACCGGCGTGAGATTGTGCTCGATCGTTTCATCTACGCGCTCGGTATTCGACATGTCGGCGAGACCACGGCGCTGGCACTCGCGCGGGGCTACGGCTCATGGAAAGCCTTTCACGATGCTTGTTTGAAGGCGGCCAAGGGCGATGAAGAAGCGATTGCCGAAATGGACGCGCTCGACCAAATTGGGGAGACCGTGATCGAAGGAATAAAGGCCTATTTCGGCGAAAAACATAACCGCGGAATCGTCGAGCGACTCACCAAGCGGGTGAAAATTCTTGACGCCGAGAAGCCGCGGGCCGACAGCAAAGTCGCCGGCAAGACCGTCGTGTTCACCGGTACACTGGAGAAGATCACCCGCGACGAGGCAAAAGCCCAGGCCGAGCGGCTCGGCGCCAAAGTCGCGGGCTCGGTGTCAAAAAAAACCGACTACGTGGTGGCGGGTCCGAGCGCGGGCTCCAAACTCGCGGAGGCGAAAAAGCACGGCGTCAAGGTACTCACGGAGGACGAGTGGTTCAAGCTTGTCGGATGAGCGGCGCGGTCGCGGCTTCCAGCCACGTGCGCGTACTCGCGTCGACGAGCGGCGCGATTTCGTGGCGCACGCGCGCATGGTAGCGATCGAGCCAGTCAAGTTCCTCGAGCGTGAGATGGCTCGGCAACACGAGCTGCCGGTCGATCGGCGCGAGCGTTAATGTCTCGAACGCGAGCAACTTTTTCTCTCCGCACGCGGGCGGCGGCGCGTGAACGATCAGCTCAAGATTTTCGATGCGGATGCCGTAGACGCCGGCCTTGTAGTAGCCGGGCTCATTCGACAGCACCATGCCGGCTTCTAACTTTGCGGTGCCAAGCTTCGAAATCCGCGCCGGACCTTCGTGCACCGACAGATAGCTGCCGACGCCGTGGCCGGTGCCGTGGTCGTAATCGATCCCCGCGGCCCATAGCGGCGCGCGCGCGAAGGCGTCGATCTGCGCACCGGTCGTGCCTTCGGGGAAAACGCTCCGCGCAATCGCGATATGGCCTTTGAGCACAAGGGTGAAGCGCTCGCGCATTTCATGGTTCGGCTCGCCGATCACGACGGTGCGCGTGACATCGGTGGTGCCGTCCTCGTATTGCGCGCCGGAGTCGACCAGGAATAATTCTCCGGGTGCAAGTCGCCGGTTGCTGTTCTCGGTCACGCGATAATGCACGATGGCGCCGTTCGGGCCCGAGCCTGCGATGGTCGGGAAGGAAATGTCCTTAAGCCTGCCGGTGTCGCGGCGAAAAGTTTCGAGGGCCGCGACCGCGTCGATTTCGGTGAGCTTGCCCTTTGGCGCCTCAAGATCGAGCCAGGCGAGAAAGCGCGTAAGTGCGGCGCCATCGCGCCGGTGCGCCTCGCGCATGCCGGAAATTTCGGTTTCGTTCTTGACTGCCTTCAGGCGCAGCACGGGATCCGCGCCCTTCGACACGACGCCGCCGAAATTTTCCACCGCATCGGCAAGCGCGCTGGACGCCGTCGATTGATCGAGCCGGATCTTGCCCCCACCGGCCGCGATCTTCCGGAGTGCGACAATGAACTGCACCGGCTCCTCAACGGCGGCGAGCTTGGAAAGCGCGTCGCGCACGGTATTCGATAGCTTGCGCCCATCGATAAAGAGCGATGGCGTTCCCTCGCACGGCACGATCGCCCAAGAGAGCGGCAAGGGCGTGTGGGAAACGTCATTGCCGCGAATGTTGAAGGTCCAGGCGACCGAAGCGGGATCCGACAATACGGCGGCGTCGAGCTGATCTTTTTTCAAGACCTCGCGGATGCGCGCGAGTTTTGCCTCGCTCGCTTCGCCGGCGTAACGCAGATCATGCAAGGCGACCGGCGAGAGCGGCGGCGCCGACCTATCGGCCCAGATCGCATCGACCGGATTGGACTCGACCGGGTAAAGCGTGGCGCCCGCCTTCTCGCATGCCTTCTTCAGCTTCTCGACGCCATCGATCGTGGTGCGCACGGGGTCGTAGCCGAAGGCAGCGCCCGATTTGAGGTTCTTGGCGATCCATTCTTGCGGTGGATGCTCGACCACATGTTCGATCGCGAACACGGAGGGATCGATTTGCGCGCGTGCTTCGATCGTGTAGCGGCCATCGACGAAGAGAGCCGCCTTCTCCGCGAGTACCACCGCGACCCCCGCCGAGCCGGAAAATCCGGTGAGCCAGCCGAGCCGGTCCTCGCAGGCGGGTATGGATTCGTTTTGGTGCTCGTCGGCGCGGAGCACAATGAAGCCATCGAGCTTGCGCTTGGCGAGTTCCACGCGCAGCGCCGCGACGCGCTCCCTCGCTTTCGAGGGATCGGTCTTGGCGTCGAAGGTTTGCAGCCTCGCTTCGAACATCGTGGTGTTCTAGGACTGGTGTTAGAACACGTCCATGCCTGCTGTTTTTCGGCGTTTTCATGCGCCGCGCCCTCGCCAAACGGGGTCCGCGATGCCATTTTGTTCTCGAAGAGATTCGCGAAAGAGTTGAATCATGGCCGAACCACTGAAACACGACCGCTCCGACCGCTCCGACCGCTCCGACCCCTTCGATCCGCCCGCGCCGCGGCCGGGCGGGATCGCCGCGCGCGCGCGCGCGACGACGGGTAATGCCTATCTTGAAGGACTGAATCCCGAGCAGTTGCAGGCGGTCGAAACGCTCGACGGCCCCGTGCTCGTGCTCGCGGGCGCTGGCACCGGCAAGACGCGCGTGCTGACCACCCGCGTCGCGCACATTCTCGCCACCGGCCGTGCCTTCCCTTCACAAATCCTCTCCGTCACCTTCACCAACAGGGCGGCGCGCGAGATGAAGGATCGCGTCGCCGCCATGGTAGGCGAGGCGGTCGAGGGCATGCCGTGGCTCGGCACCTTCCACTCGATCGGGGCGAAGATCCTGCGCCGCCACGCCGAGCTTGTCGGCCTCAAGTCCAATTTCACCATCCTCGACACGGACGATCAGATCCGGCTCCTGAAGCAAATTCTTTCCGCTGCCGACATCGACGACAAGCGTTGGCCGGCGCGTGTGCTCGCCGGTATGATCGATAGCTGGAAAAACCGTGGGCTTCTGCCTGACAAGGTGCCGGCAGGCGAGGCGGCTTCTTTCGCCGACGGCCGCGGGGCCGGGCTTTACACCGCCTATCAGGAACGATTGAAGACGCTGAACGCGGTCGATTTCGGCGATCTCCTGCTCGAAAACTTGCGGCTTTTCGGTAAAGAGCCCGACGTTCTCGCGCAATACCAGGCGCGATTCCGTTACATGCTGGTCGACGAATATCAGGACACCAACGTCGCGCAGTATTTATGGCTTCGCCTGCTCGCGCAGGGTCAACGGAATCTGTGCTGCGTCGGCGACGACGACCAGTCGATCTATGGCTGGCGCGGCGCGGAGGTCGACAACATCCTGCGCTTCGAACACGACTTCCGCGGCGCCAAGGTCATCCGGTTGGAGCGCAACTACCGCTCGACCGGCCACATCCTCGCCACCGCCTCGCACCTGATCGCGCACAACGAAAGCCGGCTCGGCAAGACGCTGCGCACGGAGGCCGAGCAGGGCGATAAGGTGAGCGTCACCGGCGCCTGGGATTCCGAGGAAGAAGCGCGCGAGATCGGCGACGAAATCGAAACGCTGCGCCGTCAAGGCCACAAACTGTCCCAAATCGCCATCCTCGTGCGCGCTTCGTTCCAGATGCGCGAGTTCGAGGATCGCTTTGTCACGCTTAACCTGCCCTATCGGGTGATCGGCGGCCCGCGCTTCTATGAGCGCGCGGAAATTCGCGATGCGCTCGCCTATTTTCGCTGCATCGTCTCGCCCGCCGACGACCTTGCCTTCGAGCGCATCGTCAACTTGCCGAAGCGGGGCCTCGGCGAATCCACCTTGCAGACGCTGCACGATTACGCGCGGGCCCATAACGCACCGCTGATGGAAGCGGCGCGCGTACTCTCCGCGACCGAGGAATTGAAGCCGAAGCCGCGCGGTTCGTTGCGCGATCTGACGCTGGCGTTCGAGCGCTGGCGCGGTCAGATGGAAGCGATGCCGCACACGGAACTCGCCGAGATCGTGCTCGAGGAGTCCGGCTACACCGACATGTGGCAGAACGAGCGCTCGGCCGACGCCGCCGGACGCCTCGAGAACTTGAAGGAACTCGTGCGCTCGATGGAGGCGTTCGACAATCTGCCCGGCTTCCTCGAACACATCTCGCTCGTGATGGACGTTGAAAGTGGCGCCGGACAGGACGCGGTCAACGTGATGACCCTGCATTCGGCCAAGGGCCTCGAATTCGATACCGTGTTCCTGCCCGGCTGGGAGGAGGGGCTGTTACCCCATCAGCGCTCGCTCGACGAGCAAGGCCGCGCCGGCCTGGAAGAAGAGCGGCGGCTCGCCCATGTCGGGCTCACCCGCGCGCGTCATCGGGCCAAGCTCTATTTCGCCTCGCACCGGCGCATTCACGGAATGTGGAACTCGACCGTGGCGAGCCGATTTATCGACGAATTGCCGGAGGCGAACGTCGAGGTCACCGAGGCGAAAGGCGGGTGGGGTCAGCCCGCGAGCCGCTTCGAGCGGGCCGAGCCGTTCTCCTCGACCTACGGCACGCCCGGCTGGCAACGCGGCCGTGCGCAGCGGGATGAGAATGGCGCCAAGAACAGCACTAAGAACGGCGTCAAGGGTTTCGCGGATAAGCACCAACGCGGCTTCAAGGGCGGCCCGGGCACCATTGACGGCAAGGTCGTCGGGCGCACGTCGGCGCCACGCGCAGCTTTTGTCTTGGGCGAGCGCATATTCCACACCAAATTCGGCTACGGCGAAGTGACCGAAGTCGACGGCAACAAGCTCACCGTGCAGTTCGACAAGGCGGGCGAGAAGCGGGTGATCGACACCTTCGTCGATCGGGTTTGATCCGCTTGCACGAGCGCGTGCCGCGCGGCGCTTCCATCATGATGCGTGTCGAGGCCGATGAAGCGACCGCGAAGCGGCTCGCGAGCATCCTGGCCGAAACGCTCGATCCCGAGGCCGTAGCGGCGTCCGCTTTCGAGACGCCCGGCGGATGGAGGGTCGAAGCGCACTTCACACTTGAGCCCGATCGAGAAAAAGTCATGGATCTCGTGCGCGCGACGGCGGGCGAAGTCACGGCGCGCGCGATCAGCTTCGAAATTCTGCAGCCAAAGGATTGGATCGCCGCGAGCCTGGAGGGGCTCGTGCCGGTGCCCGTCGGGCGTTTCGTCGTTCACGGCGCGCATGATCGCATCAAGGTCGCGGGGAACCGGATCGGCATCGAGATCGAGGCGGCACTCGCCTTCGGCACCGGCCATCACGGCACCACGCAAGGCTGCCTCGCCGCGATCGAGCGGATCGCGAAGACGAAAAGGCCGAAGCGAATCCTTGATATCGGCACCGGTACCGGAGTGCTCGCGATCGCGGCGGCGCGCGTTTGGCATCGCGCCGTGGTCGCATGCGACATTGATCCGCTTTCGGTGACGATCGCGCGGGCGAATGCAGCGGCCAATCGCGCGGCTGCGTATGTTCACGTCGTGCAGGCTGCGGGCATCAACGCGCCCGCGATCCGCGGCCGACGCTACGATCTTATCATCGCGAATATTTTATTGCCGGTATTGCAGCGTCTCGCGCGCCCGGTGCGGTTGCTGTCAGCGAGAGGCGGCAGCGTCATTCTCTCCGGGCTTCTGCCCGAGCAGGCGAATGTAGCGCTCGCCGTCTGGCGCGCGCAAGGATTCACGCGTTCGCGCCGCGATCTTGTCGATGGCTGGGTGACGTTGACGCTCAGGCTGCCGCAATGATCCCGTTTGCGGCGCGGCGGCAAATAGAAATCGCCGCGTTACTTCACGAAAGGCAACGTGTCCGAGTTGCGATAGGTCGCCTTCACGCCCGCTTTTGCCAGCGCCGAGCGGGGCACCAGCGAGAGATGCTTGCGCACCTCAATTTCGGCCTGGCGCATGCGCGACTCGGCAACGGCATTGAAGAAGCGGGAGAGCAGGTAAGCAAGGGCAGTCATGGATGATCTCCTTATCTCGCAATGCAAAATACTCTCATTGCACTGCAATAGAAGCAGGTTAGTCCGCATGACTCACCTGCGTGTCGCGCAGGGCCGCCGCAAGGAATTGTTAACCAGAGGAATTCCCGCTCCGCGTGGCGGGCGGGTCAGCTTCGCGCGCGCATTCCGACGGCGCGGCCAAGCGCCGAAGGCGGCGGCAAGGTGCCGTGCGCCGACTTCATCGAGGCGAGCCGCTCCAGGACATCGTCGGGGAAGGCCACGACCTTCTTCGTCCTCAGGTCGACATGCAGCGCGAGCTGCTCGGACGTGGCCGAAATCCAGCCTTCGATCGCATGATGCAACTCGGCATAGAGGTGCAGCCTCTTCTCGTCATAGTCGATCAGGCGCAGCGCTATCCGCACCGGGTCGCCGGTCTTCAGCTCGCGCAGATAGCGCACATGGGCTTCGGCGGTGAAAAATGAAGCGCCGCGGTTTTGCACGTAGTCCGGGCCGAGGCCGACGAGCAGAAACGCCTCGTCGACCGCCCGGTCGATCAGTACGTTGTAGTAGGCCATGTTGAGGTGGCCGTTATAGTCGATCCATTGGGAATCGACCGTCATCACCGTGGAGACGAACGGCGCGAAGAAAACCGGTTCGAAATCGATACGGTCGGGCATCTCGGGTCAGCGTGTCCGAACTTCTGCTGAATAATGCACGTTGGCGCTTTCGCGGGCAATGGCCTGACGCTCAAAAGGGCATCTGCTAAGCTGCGACAAAAGGGAGGAACGATAAAAATGACCGAGGCCGCCGCCCGCCGGAAACCGGATGCGATCACCCGCGTCAAAGACGCGCTGGCCGCCCGCTTCGGCAACAAGCTCGTCACCTCCGACGCGGTACGGGCGCAGCACGCCAACAACACCACCTGGCTCGCGAACGAGCCGCCGGATGCCGTGGTCTATGCGGCTTCCGCCGAGGAGGTGCAGGCGATCGTCGCGATCTGCGCCGAGTACAACGTGCCGGTCATTCCCTTCGGTACCGGCACCTCGCTCGAAGGTCACGTTAATGCGCCCTTCGGCGGCGTTTCGATTGATCTTTCCGAAATGAACCGCGTTGTCGCGGTGCATGCCGAGGATCTCGACTGCGTGGTGGAGCCCGGCGTCACGCGTAAGCAACTGAACGAGCATCTGCGCGATCAGGGCCTGTTCTTTCCGATCGATCCCGGCGCCGATGCCTCGCTCGGCGGCATGGCCTCGACGCGTGCTTCCGGCACCAACGCGGTGCGCTACGGCACCATGAAAGACAATGTGATCGCGCTAAAGGTGGTGCTCGCGAACGGCGAGATGATTTCGACGGCGCGGCGCGCGAAAAAGTCTTCCGCCGGCTACGATCTCACGCGGCTCTTCGTCGGCGCCGAGGGTACGCTCGGCGTAATTACCGAAATCACGCTCCGGCTCGCCGGAATTCCCGAAGCGATCTCCGCCGGCGTCTGTCCGTTTCCCTCGGTCGAAGCCGCCTGCAACGCGACGATCGCCACGATCCAATCGGGTATTCCGGTCGCCCGCATCGAATTGCTCGACGAGTTGCAGGTGAAGGCGTCGAATGCCTATTCAAAGCTCTCGCTGAAGGAGAGCCCGACCCTCTTTCTCGAATTCCACGGTACCGATGCCGGCGTTGCCGAGCAGTCGCAGCGTTTCGGCGAAATCGCGGGGGAATTCGGCGGCGGCCCGTTTGTTTGGGAAACCAAGGCCGAGGACCGCAATCGGCTTTGGCAGGCGCGGCACGATTCCTATTGGGCGATGC
Source organism: Hyphomicrobiales bacterium (assembly GCA_003135415.1). GTDB lineage: Bacteria > Pseudomonadota > Alphaproteobacteria > Rhizobiales > Xanthobacteraceae > Palsa-892. The sequence goes on along the minus strand of PLBP01000006.1, from coordinate 28,731 downwards.
TCTCGCTCCGCCCCGGTTGCAAGGGCTTCGCCACCGACGTCTGCGTGCCGATTTCAAAGCTCGCCGAGTGCCTCACCGCCACCCAGCACGATATTGCGGAACTGAAATTGATTGCGCCGATCGTCGGCCATGTCGGCGACGGCAATTTCCATGTCGGCGTGATGATCGACATGAACGATCACGACGAGGCCGTGCGCGGCCAAAAATTTCTCGATCGGCTGGTGGAGCGGGCGATCGCCATGGACGGCACCTGCACCGGCGAACACGGCGTGGGACAGGGCAAGATCAAATATCTCGAAGCCGAGCATGGCAAAGCGGGTATTGAGGTCATGCGCTCGCTCAAGCGCGCGCTCGACCCGGACAACATTTTCAATCCGGGTAAAATCGTCATCGTTTAACTATAGGCGGGAGCAAGGTTTTTGCCTCCCTCGTTGCCCTGAAATCGCTGCAAGTTCCGATTAGAAAGCTTGCATTGGGTTTCCACTCATTGCCGCGGCCGCTTTCTGGAGCGTTCATTGCAACACACTCTCTTGGGCATCGGACTTCTGCTAATCGCGGCGATTGGCGCCGCGCTCGCGGCCCCCTTGTTCGTCGACTGGAACGCCTGGCGCGCGGAATTCGAGCAGCGCGCGAGCGCGCTCGTGAACGCGCCGGTAACGATCAAGGGCCCGATCGAGGCGGCGATTCTGCCACTCCCCGCCTTTGCGATGCATGACGTCGTTATCGGCGATGCCGAAGGGGGCACCGGGTTGCGGGCGGAGCAAATCCGCGGCGCGCTTTCGCTCGGTGGATTGCTGCGCGGTAGGCTGGAGGCGGAGGAAATCGTGTTCGCTAAACCCGATATCCGGGTCTGGTATCGCGCGGACGGAAGGGTCGACCTTCCTCCCGCGTTGAACCAGGCGAGCACGGAAAACTTCTCGATTTCCCGCGTTACGCTCGACGGCGGCACGATCACGATCCGCAATCCCGAGGGCAAGGAGGCAAAATACGAAGAAGTCTCCGGCGTCGGCGCGCTGCAGTCACGCGTGGGGCCGTTTAAATTTGAATTTTCCTACAAGCGTGACGGCCAGCCATTCACGATCCGCACGAGTGCAAGCGAGTTTCGCGATGCTACGGGCAAGATCCGTCTCACGCTCTCTCGGATGCAGGACGGGATTATGCTTGACGCCGACGGCAATCTTGCGCTCGCCGAAGCGCGGCCGCGCTTCGAGGGTAAGGTTGGGGTGATGCGCCGCGCCGATGGCGAATTGCCATGGAAGCTCTCGGCTAGCGCGCAAGCCGACTTGCAATCGGTCGCGCTCGACGATCTCCAGCTTGCGCTCGGCGGCGACGAGAACGCGATCGAGTTCGCGGGCAATGCGCGGCTCGAGTCGCGGGCGGGAACATTCGAGGCTTCGCTCACGGCGAAAAATGTCGATCTCGATCGCCTCGGTGGCAATAGCGGGAAGCAGGATTTGGCCGCCGCCATCGCGCCGTTGCTAGAGGCGTTGACACAACTCGCGGCACTTTCGCTCTCCGGTAAGATCGGTGTCAGCGTCGACAATGTTGTCGCCGCCGGTTCCGTGATCCGCGATCTCAAGGGCGATCTCGCCTTGCGCGGGGGCCTGTTCACGCCGCAGCGCTTCGAGGCGCGCTTGCCGGGCCTTGCCAGCATCAGCTTCATTGCGCGTGGGCAAGGTAATGACGACGTTGTCGGCGCACTGAAACTCGCGGCCGAAGATCCGCCGGCGCTCGCGCGCTGGCTTGGCCTCGACCGGCTCGGCGTTACTTTCGATGATGGTTCTCCCCTTCGCCTTGATGGCGAGATGCGGGCTTCGAGAAACAGAATCGCGCTCGATCCGTTCACGCTCGCCTATGCCGATGCGAAATTGAGTGGGAGTGCCGCTTACAGTGCGGAAGAGCCAGGCAAGACCGCGCGGTTCGACGCGAAGCTTGCGGCGGACAAGCCCGATCTTGCGCTATTGGCGGCACTTCTGCCGCGCGCCGCCGACGTGACCGGTCTCGATATCGCGGCCTCACTCGATGCCCGCTCGCCGAAGCTTCTCGGGGGCAGCGCGCGCCGCTTTGACGCCGCATTTTCACTCGCGGCGGGCGCGCTTTCCATCGAGCGTTTGTCGCTGGAGGATTTCGACGGGTTCAATCTGCGCGCCCGCGGCCGGCTCGCTTCATGGCGCGATCGCCCCGACGGCCGTGTCGACATTGAAACCGAGGCATCGAAGGCGGACGCGCTCGTTTCGCTCGTTCGCGCCGTGAGCGGAACGAGCGAGGCTGACACTCTCGTGAAACGCATCGCCGCCGCCGCGACCCCGCTGCAGATGAAGGGCGCGGTGACCGGGGATGGCAAAAGCGCCGAGGTTGCGATCGAACTCGACGGCCGCGCAAGCGACATCGAAGCCACGATTACGACGCGCCTCGATCCGCGCTCGGCCGTGCTCGGCGAAGCGCGGATCGTCGCGGAAGCGAAAGACGCGGCGGGGCTCGTGGCGCTTCTCGGACTTCCATCGCCCGAGCCGCATGCGGGCCAGGGCCGTCTTGAGGCGACGATCGGGCGCCCGAAGGAGAGGATTTTTCCACTCAAGGCTAGTCTCGCTTTTCCCGGCATTAATCTCACGGGCGAGGGCGATGTGCATGCCGGCGCCGAAGGACGTATTCAGCCGCGCATGGATTTGCGGCTCACGGCCACCGATTTGCGGGCGTTTTCAGTCGCGGCGGCGCGAGCGGCCAATACCGTCGTTCCCGCTAGCGGGACGGCACGGCTTGTGCGCGGAGATGATGCGCTTGTGCTCGAGGATATCGCGCTCGGTTTGAGCGACGCCCGCGTGCGCGGGCGTATTACGCTCAAGGGAATCGAACGGCCCTCGTTGAGCGGGACGCTTTCTATGGATCGCGCCGAGCTTTCTGTTTTGCTTGCGCTCGCGCTCGGTCGCGCCGGCGAAAGCTCTGCATTTCCGTGGCCCAATAAGCCGCTCGGACTTTCCCCGCTTGAGAATGCAAGCGGGACGATCGAAATCGAAAGTGCTGCGCTTGGTCTTACGGGCCCCTTCATCGCGAGCGGCGCGCGCCTGAAGTTGCGCTTTTCGGGTAACGAGGCCGCGATCGAAGAATTTTCCGGCGAGCTCGCGGGCGGGAAATTATCCGGACAGGCGCGGATCGTGCGCGCGAACCCGCTGGTCATTGATGGGGCTTTTTCGCTCGCCGGAGGCGATGTCGCGCGGCTCGTGGCGCCCGCCACCGCGCGCGCGGCTACGCGTGGGCGTGCGAACCTCGCGCTCCAGTTCACCGCGCAGGGCAATACGCCGGCAATGATCGCGGCGAATCTTGCGGGAAAAGGAAGCCTCGCGCTTAAAGGGCTCGAGATCGACAAACTCGACCCCGACGCACTGACAAAGGTCGCTCCGGCCGCGAACGCACCGCCGCTCACCGAAGCGGAAGCGGCTGGGCTGCTCGCCTTTGGTCTCCAGAAGGGACCTTTGCGCATCGTGAAATTGGAAACGCCGATTGTCGTGGCTTCGGGCGTCGCGCGCACAGGCAAGACGCGGACGGCCGTGGGCTCGGTTGAAGTCGCATCGGAGGCGAGCCTCGATCTTGCTAAGCTCGATCTCGATGCCGCGATCGGTCTTGCGTTGGCCGCGTCTGGCCGAAATGAGGTGCGTCCCGAGGCGGCGATCCGCTGGCGCGGCCCGCTCGCCGAGCCCACGCGTAGCATCGATGCAACCGCGTTCGTGACGGCACTTTCCTCGCAGGCGATGGACGCCGAGATGCGAATCCTTCAAGGGCGGTCTGCTTCTCCGCTGTCGACAATCGTGCCGGGGGCGAACATACCGCTGCCGAGGCGGCGTCCCGCTGAAATTCCGCCGCCGGCCGCAGCCGAGCTTCCACCCTTGCCACCGCCGGTCGAGATTGGTCCTGCGCCCGGCGGAGCGCGCCAGCGGCCTAATCCTTCTCTGCAATAATCAACGCGTGCTTTTGCGCTCGAGCGTTACGAAGGAATACGGGTACTGATCCTTCGCGCCTTGCAACGGGCCCTCGCGCGCGACCTCCTGCCATTCGCCGCGATCGAAGGGCGGAAAGCGGGTGTCGCCTTCAGGCGAGGCATGGACCTCGGTGTAATACATCCGCTCCGCCCGTGGCATGAGTTCGGCGAACAGGGTCGCGCCGCCGATAACGGAAATCTCGCCGGCGGCAATCCGCTTCGCCTCTTTCGTGGCGAATGCCAGCGCCATATCGAGCGTGGTGACGACCTTGGCGTCATCGAGACGGTAAAGCGGGTTGTGCGTGAGTACGATGTTCGGCCGGTTGGGCAACGCATGGCCGAGCGATTCGTAGGTCGTGCGCCCCATCACCACCGGCTTGCCGATCGTCTTTTCTTTGAATTGCTTGAGATCGCCGGGCAGGCTCCAGGGCAGATCGCCGTTCTTGCCCATCATGCCGTTTTCGGCGACGGCGACGACGAACGTGATCTTGGGGGCCGGGCTCACTTCTTGCGGAACTTGTCGAGGCTCACGACCTCGGCGCCGGCCGATTTGTCGGCGGCGGCCTTCGCCGGCTTTTCGGCGGCCGGCGTCTCAGCGGACGCGGCTGCCGGCTTCTTCTTCGCGCGCGAGGAGGGGACCGAAGTCGCCGGCCGCTCCTCCGGCTCGGAGGCGGCACCGCGCGGGGTCGGCCGTGCGGATTGACGCTCGCCGGCCCCAGCCTCGGCGGCCTTGCCGGCTTCCGACTCGTTCGCGGCCTGTGCGGGTGCCGCTTGTGCCTCGGTGATGGTTTCGAACTGCAAGCCGAATTGCACCGAAGGATCGAAAAAACCCTTGATCGCGTCGAAGGGGATGACGAGCCGCTCCGGAACTCCGTTGAACGAAAGCCCGACCTCGAAGCTCTTGTCGCCGACGATGAGATCCCAGAACTGGTGCTGCAAGACGATCGTCATCTCCTCGGGATATTTCGCGCGCAGGCGCTCGGATATCTTGACGTCAGGCGCGCGGGTATCGAGGGCGACGAAGAAATGATGATCGCCCGGCAGACCGTGCTTGGCGACGTCGGTCAAAACGTTTTTGACGACGCTGCGCAACGCGTCCTGGGCCAGAACATCGTAGCGGATGAGATCGGGCATTTGCGCCAGTGAAGCCGATTCCGGCGAGCGAACCAAGAGCGAAAAGAAAGTGGGGGCTTCTGTTGCCAGGTGCCCCCGGACCCCGCCTGAAGGTGCTAACCCCCAGGGCTTAGATTCGGTTTTTCAAACCGCTTACGCGGCCTGAGCAACCGGAGCATAGTTGTCGTTTCCAACTATGTATGGCCCGATAACGACGGAGCCATCCCGGGCGAAAGCCAACGTCTTTTACACCCTCGTCGATCCTGTTTCGCCCCCGCCGAAACCCGCATGCCAGACCGCGGATTTTGGTGGAGGCGCCGGGTACTGCCCCCGGGTCCGAAAGGTTTATTGCGACGAGCGTTTATCGCCATAGCCGGCTTGCGCCGGCAGGTCGAATATATGCAATTGCAGGCGGCGAAAAAAGGGCCGTCTCGGCGAAGGTGATTCCATCCACAAACACGGCAAAATTTCGTATTGGGGCAAAACGGGCGTTATCGGCGCATTTACGCTTTGGGCGCTTTTGGCCCCCGCATCGCCCTCGCGTGCGCAAACGGCGGCGCCGCTCGCGCCTGTCGTTTCCGGCCCCGCGCTGGGCGCGCCGGTGGTGGCGAAAGACGGCATGGTCGTTGCCGAGGAAGCGCGCGCGACCCGAATCGGCGTCGAGATTCTTGCACGCGGCGGCAACGCGGTCGATGCAGCGGTCGCGGTCGGCTTCGCGCTCGCGGTCACGCTGCCGAACGCGGGCAATCTCGGCGGCGGCGGCTTCATGCTGGTGCGGCTTGCACGGGAGAACAAGATTGTTGCCATCGATTATCGCGAAACCGCGTCGGCGGGGACGAAGACCGATACTTTCCTCGACCGACTCGGCGAGGCCGATCCGAAAAAATCGCGCGACGAGGGTTTGGCGGTCGGCGTGCCGGGCACGGTCTCGGGGCTCGCGCTCGCGCACCAACAATACGGCTCCGGCAAATTCACGCTGGCCGAATTGATCGCGCCCGCGATCAAGTTCGCGCGTGAGGGAATCTTCGTCGACGCGGAGCTTGCGGCCTCGCTCGCGAGGGCGAAGCCGGTGCTGGAACGCTGGCATTCCACCGTGTCGATTTTTTTGCGGACGGATGGCTCGGTGCCGCGCGAGGGCGAGCTCCTCTTGCAGCGCGATCTCGCCGACACGCTGGAAGAGATCGCCTTGCGGGGGCCGCGCGCTTTCTATGAGGGGCGGATCGCGGAGCAAATCGTGGCGAGCATTCTGGCGGCGGGCGGCGTCATGACGCGCGAGGACCTGGCACGATATCAAGCGGTCGAGCGCGCGCCGGTTTCGGGCAACTATCGCGGCTACGAGATTTTCTCGATGCCGCCGCCGTCGGCGGGCGGCGTTCATCTCATCCAAATCCTGAACCTCCTCGAGGGCTACGATCTTTCCGTTCTCGGGCCCGCCTCGATTCAGGGTGCGCATCTCATGGTCGAGGCGATGAAAATCGCCTACGCCGACCGCGCGCGATTTCTCGGCGATCCGGAATTCGTGCGGGTTCCGGTCGCGGGCCTGCTCTCGAGTACTTACGCTGCCGAATTGCGCAAGCGGATCGAACCCGAACGCGCGCTCCGCGCCGAGGAATTGACCGGGAGTAATCCTGTTGCCCACGAGGGCGACCACACCACGCACTATTCGATCGTCGATCGCGACGGAAACGCCGTCGCCAATACTTACACGCTGAACCTGCGTTACGGCACCGGCCTTGTCGCCGAGGGGACGGGGGTTCTGCTCAACAACGAGCTCGACGATTTCGCGGCGAAGCCGGGCGCGCCGAACGCTTTTGGCTTGGTCGGCGGTACGGCGAACGCGCCGGGACCGGGCAAGAAGCCGCTGTCATCGATGGCGCCGACCATCGTGATGAAGAACGGCAAGCTTTTCCTCGTCACCGGCTCGCCGGGCGGGAGCCGCATCATCACCACGCTCGTGAACGTGCTGGTGAATTTGATCGATTTCCGGATGAACCTCACGGAGGCGACAGCGGCGCCCCGCATCCACCATCAATGGCTGCCCGACGAGGTGCGGGTCGAGCCGGGAGTTCGGCCCGATATCGTGTCGGTGTTGCAGTCGCGCGGCAACCGCGTCGCGCGAAGCGATCCGTGGGGTTCGGTGAGCTCGATCATGGTGACGAAGAACGGTCTTGTCGGCGCCGCCGATCCGCGCTCGCGCGGTGCGCTCGCGGCAGGATTCTAGCGGGCCGACTCAGAAGCGGCGAAACTTCGGAAAGCAACGCAAGCGAGGTTGACGGACCGCTTCAGCTCGGGCGATCGAGCAGCCTCAGTCTCTCGCCGGCGGGGAGATCGGGCATGAGATAGGTTTCGGTGCCGGCGCGGCCGTCGAGCCAGTCCTCGCTTTCGGCGAGGGCCGCATAGGCGCCGGCGAGCCGTTTCTGCAGCTCGCGGAACTCGGGTTCCTCGGAAGCAAGCTCCGTCTGCCGCTCGCATTCGGCGGACATCGCGCGGAATCGTTCGGCTTTCGATCGTGACATCGCGCTCTCCCCTTTTTTCTTCGAGCGTTTCGATGATTTCGAATCTAGCGCCTGCCGGTAACAAAGGCATGACAGCATCGTTCAAATCACGGTGCAAGAAGTTTGAGACGTTAACGTGGCGCGCGGTTATGTCATGGTGATGCAAGGCTGTGGAAAGCGGGCAAGAATCGATTCAATTGCCGCACGAATGTTGCGCCGCCACATCGAAGCCATGGTGTTGCCGCGTGCTTTTCATGGAACCGTCAATGACGCGAAGCGTGCCGGAGATATTTTCGGCCGCCGCGACTCACTCGATAGAAAAAGGCCCGGGCACTGCCCGGGCCTCGAAGGAACGGATTCTCGTCAGTCGCCGCCGCCGCCGCCGCCCGCGCCGCCGCCATTGGCGCCTTGATCGGCAACGTCCCAAGTGCGGTCCTGTGGGTAGTAAAGGCTGCCGCCGGCTTGCGAGGGCAGCGCTGCGGAGAGGGTGATCAGGGTGGCGAGGGCGATGAGAGCGAACGTTTTCATGCGCAGATTCCTTTTAAGTGGGACGAAATTGCAGGGGCCGCTTCCGTCTAATTTGAGAAGCGCGCGGCGAAGTCATCGCAGGAATTGTTTGTGCCTACGTTTTTAGCAACGCTAAATTTTTAGGAAAGCATGAGCGAAAATTACCCGGTTCCTCGCCGAGGCGGCCTGACAACACTCGCTTCGCCAACCTATACAAGGCAGGCCGCATGCCGGATATTGCCCAGGGAACAGGGGAGAAACGCCATGGCCGAAGCCGAAGACCCGGACCAGGATCGCATCGAGAAATTTGAAGTCACGCAGGCGGGCGATACGTTCACGCTGATGCTGAAGTCGAAGTCCGAGGAATTCGAGTTCCTTTTGGACCGCAAAACAATGCAGGAATTGGCGGACGAAATTTACTATGTCCTCGATAAGGACGAACCGAAGAAAGCTTAATTCGTCTATTTTTTAATCGAGTTCGTTCACCGATGCTTGATGAACGTGCCGTTTTGCAATTCGTTTACGGCCTGCTGTAATTCGGCGCGAGTGTTCATCACGATCGGCCCGTACCAGGCGACCGGCTCCTCGATCGGCTTACCCGATACGAGCAAGAAGCGAATGCCTTCGTCGCCGGCCTGCACCGTCACCTCGTCGCCGGAATCGAACAGCACGAGCGAACGGTTGCCGGTGCGCTCGCGCACGAGCAGGTCGCCGCCGTCGGCGCCTCCTTTTTCCGTCAGCACGCCGAAGGGCTGCGAGGCTCCGCCGAAGGTGCCCGAGCCCGCGAATACATAGGCGAAGGCGTGACGGTCGGTTCCCACCCTCAGTGTCTTCTTCTTGCCGGGCGGCACGGAGACGTCGAGATAGCGCGGGTCAGCGGCGACGCCGTCGACCGGTCCGCGCTTGCCCCAGAAATCGCCGGTAATCACGCGCACGCGTGTGCCGTCGTCGTCGACGATTTCGGGAATGGCGGCGGCGGGGATGTCCTGATAGCGCGGCGCCGTCATCTTCAGCGATGAAGGCAAATTGGCCCAAAGCTGGAAGCCGTGCATGCGGCCTTCTGCGTCGCCTTGCGGCATTTCCTGATGCATGATGCCGCTGCCCGCCGTCATCCACTGCACGTCGCCGGCACCGAGCGCGCCGCGATTGCCGAGGCTGTCGCCATGCTCGACCGATCCGGCGAGCACATAGGTGATGGTCTCGATGCCGCGATGCGGATGCCACGGAAAACCGGCGCGGTAATCCTGCGGCCGGTCGTTGCGAAAATCGTCGAGCAGCAAAAATGGATCGAACTCTTCGGTATTGCTGAAGCCGAACGCGCGCTGAAGCTTGACGCCGGCGCCTTCGATCGCCGGTTGCGGCTTGATGATCTGCTTGACGGGACGAATGGACATCGAGCTTTCTTGAAGCTTTCTTGGCGCGGGCGAGGCCGCGTAGGGCTATTTAGGAGCCGCTGGCACTGATTCAAGAGACCGCTAGATCACGTTGAGTGGATGCGCGTGCTCTCGACTGTTTCGCTACTGAGGCGCATATAGTCCGGCAGAAAATTCATCTCCAACCGAACGAAACGAGATTCCCATGTCGATTTCCATGTACCGGGCTTCCATTCCCGTCTTTATCCGCGCGCTCGGCAATCTTTCTATGATTTTGAAAAAGGGCGAGGCGCACGAAAACAGCGCTTCCTTCATCGACGCGCGTTTCGCGCCTGATATGCTGACGCTCGCGGGCCAGGTGCAGCGGGCGAGCGATGCCGTCAAGGCGGGTGCCGCACGTCTCGGCGGCATCGACAATCCGAGCTTTCCGGATACGGAGAAAACCTTCGCCGAATTGCAGGCGCGCATCAAGAAGACGATCGATTTCCTGCAGAGCGTGAAGCCGGAGCAAATTGACGGAGGCGAGCAACGCACGATCCAACTCAAGGCGGGCCAGCGCGAATTGAAATTCACCGGCATGGACTATCTGCTCGGCTTCGTACTTCCAAATCTCTATTTTCACGTGACGACCGCCTACGACATCTTGCGTCACAAAGGCGTGTCAATCGGCAAGATGGATTATCTGGGGAGCTACTGAGCGCGTCGGCGATATTTTTGAACGGAGAATTTGATGTCCTATACCGACGACCGGCCTATACGGCGCGAGCCGCAGTTCATTTGGCTGTTTCTCGGCAAGTGCATTCTGCTGGCGCTCACCATCGTGATCGTCTGGCTGCTGTACGCTTATCTGGTCGCGTTCCGGCTCGACTGGCTCGGCTGGTTTTACACCAAGCTGTTTCCGCTCACGAACGCGCTCTATGACTTTGTCGATGCCTATTTTCCCGACGACGTGAAATATAAAATCCGCGCCGCCGTCACCGACGATCTCGGCCAGCGCTCGCTATTTTTGCTCTTGCTGACGGCCGCGGTGGAGCTTGCGCTGTATAGCGGGTTCAAGCTCGTGAAATATTTGATTGTCGGGCGGCGATGAGAGGGATGAAAGAAACTGCTATTTCCTCAATAGGAACGACCCGAAAAGGTTTAGTGAGTCGGTCTTTTAAATCGAAATCGAACGCAGGCGTGTTCGAAAACATAACGGGAGGCGGTACATGGCGTTCGCGCTCAGCAGCAACAGCTTCAAGGACGGCGACTATCTCGGCAAGGATTTTATTCTTTCGGCCGATTTCGGCTTCGGCTGTGCCGGCGGCAACCAGTCGCCGCATCTTAAATGGTCCGGCACGCCCGCCGGCACCAAGAGTTTCGCCGTCACCTGCTACGACCCCGATGCGCCGACCGGCTCGGGCTTCTGGCACTGGTTGGTGGTGAACATTCCGGCCAGCGTGACCGAGCTCGCGCTCGGCGCTGGCAGCGCCGGCGGCAAGCTGCCAGCCGGTGCACTGCAGACGCGCACCGATTTCGGTGCGCCGGGCTACGGCGGCCCGTGCCCGCCGGAAGGCGACCATCCGCACCGTTATCTGTTCACGGTGTTTGCCGTCGGCGCCGACAAGCTTGACGTGAAGGCCGACACCTCGGCGGCGGTGGTCGGCTTCAATCTGCATTTCAACACGCTGGCGAAGGCGGCAATCATGGGGTTGTTTAAGAGGTGAGTGGAGGAGGCGCCGGGCGCAGGTAAATGGAACTCCGGGCGCTTTGGCGGATTGTTGCTCCGGCGATCAACCCCTGATTTGAGCCGACCGGCTCAGTCGCCCACGGAGCGCCCCAGGGGCTTCCAAAAGGATCACACAACATGCGTTTTTCGTCGGGACTTCGTACCGGACTAATCGCTCTGATGGCTATCGTGGGCGCGAGCGTTTCGTCGGCGGCCTACGCCGACAGCGGTAGCATCCAGTTCAAGGTCATCAAAGGCGGCTGGGTCATCGGCGGGTCGGCGGGCTCCGGCACGCTGTATTTCCAGGGCCGCGCCTATCCGATCTCCATCGGCGGTATCAGCTATGGCATCGTGTTCGGCGGGTCCGAGACGTGGTTTCGCGGCTCGGTGAGCAACATTCGCCGGCCTTCCGATGTCGCGGGCGTTTATGGCGCGGCGGGCGCCGGCGGCGCGATTGGCGGCGGCGCGCAGGCGATCGTGCTGACGAACCAGAAAGGCGCGGTGCTGAACCTCACCGGCCGGCAGGTCGGCTTGCAGATCAACGCCGATCTCAGCGGGCTTGCGATTTCGCTGCGATAAGTCAGTTATTGTAAGTCATAAGACAAGGCGGGTTAGCTGCAGGCTAGTCCGCCTTTTTGCGTGCTTAAGAGGGTTTTTCGAGAACGTGAATCATCATGCCAACGTTTCTCGCAAATCGAATACATCCGACTAAAATATTCGCCGACAGCTTTTTGATTGGAATTGAGCTCGGGTCTATTCGCTTTACAATAAGTGCGTGCCAATCTGCAGTAGGTGTTCTGCAATACTGAGCAATTCTCTTACTCAGATGCTGCACAGCTTCGTTGCGAGTGGAATAACCTAAGGCAGTTACCAAATCAGTCTTTGCGGTATATGCGGCTATGACGAATGGGATATCTTCGGATGTAATTCGACTTGCGAGAGCATAAGCGGCGGTAAATGTCGCCAATAATTCTTGCACGGCTCTATTTTCCAGTTCATTTTTCCACTTCGGTTTGAATCTCTCAAAAAACTTTCCATGACGCGGGCGTTTTGCAAATCCGAGATCCTGCCATGGTTCGTCTTTAAGTACGGACCCAAGGCACGTTGCGGCAACGTTATTTACTGAGTCCACGACATTTAGTCCCAACAGGCGTAGCAGGTCTTCGCATTGTCATCTCGAAGTAGTTACAACGCTTTATTACTTTTCTTCACCGCTTCCGCGTCGACATAGACCTCGCTGCCCATCTGGCTGAATTTTTTCGACATCTCATCCATGCCGGTTTGCTGCTCGTTGAGGCTCGCGGCGTAGTCGCGCACGTCCTGGGTGATCTTCATCGAGCAGAATTTCGGCCCGCACATGGAGCAAAAATGCGCCACCTTGTGCGCGTCCTTCGGCAGCGTCTCGTCGTGATAGCTGCGCGCAGTATCGGGATCGAGCGAGAGGTTAAACTGATCGTTCCAGCGGAAATCGAAGCGCGCGCGTGACAGCGCGTCGTCGCGCAATTGTGCCGCCGGGTGGCCCTTGGCGAGATCGGCGGCGTGCGCCGCGATCTTGTAGGCGATGACGCCTTCCTTGACGTCGTCGCGGTCGGGGAGCCCCAGATGCTCCTTCGGCGTGACGTAGCAAAGCATCGCGGTGCCGAACCAGCCGATCATGCCGGCGCCAATGGCCGAGGTAATGTGGTCGTAGCCCGGCGCGATGTCGGTGGTGAGCGGCCCCAGCGTATAGAACGGCGCCTCACCGCATTCCTTCAACTGCTTCTCGACGTTGATCTTGATCTTGTGCATCGGCACGTGGCCGGGGCCCTCGATCATCACCTGGCAGCCCTTCGCCCAGGCGACCCTGGTCAATTCGCCGAGCGTCTCCAATTCCGCGAACTGCGCGCGGTCATTGGCGTCGGCGATCGAGCCCGGGCGCAAGCCGTCGCCGAGCGAGAATGAGACGTCGTAGCGGCGCATGATGTCGCAGATTTCATCGAAGCGCTCGTAGAGGAAGCTTTCCTTGTGCCGCGACAGGCACCACTTGGCCATGATCGAGCCGCCGCGCGAGACGATGCCGGTGACGCGATTGGCGGTGAGGTGGATGTAGCCGAGACGCACGCCGGCGTGGATGGTGAAGTAATCGACGCCCTGCTCGCACTGCTCGAGGAGGGTGTCTTTGTAGCACTCCCAGTCGAGCTTGACCGGATCGCCGTGGACCTTCTCCAGCGCCTGGTAGATCGGCACGGTGCCGATCGGCACCGGCGCGTTGCGGATGATCCATTCGCGCGTGTTGTGAATGTTGCGCCCAGTCGAGAGGTCCATCACCGTGTCGGCGCCCCAGCGGATCGCCCACACCATCTTCTCGATCTCTTCCTCGACCGAGGAGGTGACGGCCGAGTTGCCGATATTGGCGTTGATCTTGGTGAGGAAGTTGCGGCCGATGATCATCGGCTCGAGCTCGGCGTGATTGATGTTCGACGGGACGATGGCGCGACCGCGCGCGACTTCCGCGCGCACGAATTCCGGTGTGATGAATGCGGGCACCGCAGCGCCGAAGCTCTCGCCGTCGGCGAGCGCCGCGTCCGCGCGCTCTAACTGAGTTTTACGCCCGAGGTTTTCGCGCTCGGCGATATAGATCATTTCCTTGGTGATAATTCCGGCCCGCGCGAATTCGAGCTGGGTCACGGGCTTGCCGTCCTGCGCCCGCATCGGCTTCGGCGTGTTGGGGAAGGCCCGCGCCAGGTGCTTGCCCGAAACGTTGCCGTTATCGATCGGTTGGGTCGGCCGGCCTTCATATTCCTCGATGCCGCCGCGTTCTTTCACCCATTCCGCGCGGGCGCGCGATAGGCCCGCTTCCACGTCGATCGCAACCGCGGGATCGGTATAAGGCCCGGTGGTGTCGTAGAGCGGCAGTGGCGGCTCGCCCGAACTCGCATCGAGCGCGACCTCGCGCAACGGCACGCGGAGATCGGGGGCGGCCTCAGGACGCGAATAGATCTTGCGCGAGGCGGAAAGCGGCCCGGTCGTCACCTTCGGCGTTTCGATGTCGCGGTCATGAATGTTCATGGGTTACCTTTTTCTTTTCGCGCGCACTTTGCCGGGTGCGTAGCCCTTGAAGCTCAGCCAAGTGCCGAACGCGAGGATGACGATGCCTTCGCCGACGATCCAGCCGTTCGAAACGATCGCCAAGACCGAACCGGCGATCACCCCGATGGAGCCCACGAACACGAGGCGTATGATCCCGATGACCACGCAGAGCCAGCCGAGAAGGGTAATCGTGACGCGCCAGTCGGGAGTCCATTCGTTATGGGTATTGACGATGGCAACGCCCGCGGTGAGCGCGAGCAAACCTGCAAAGTAAATCCACGCGGGGCTATTGACGATTTGGTCGCCGATTGTGCGGAATGCGTCGGCGTTGAAAATCAACGAGACGCCGCAAACGGCAAGAAACGGCCCGATGAGCTTGGCGAGAAAGATCGATCGCTGCATGTCCCTGTCCCTTCGCCGGCATGACCCGGATCAGGTTCGGAGGGTCACCTTGCGGTATCTCAGCCCGGGTCGAGCCCGTGCACCCCTCGGAACGGGACTAATGTGGACCCATACACTCGCGGGTTCAATGGGCGAGGGCGGCGCGTGCCGCGGCGGCGATCACGGCGTCGATTTCCGGCGGCGGCACCGCTTGCGGCAAGAACACGCGCACGGCGCCGTAAGGAATGCCGATGAGCGCGACCGCGAGCCGCTCGCGTCCGCGCGGGTCGCCCGCTAAGTGCCGCTTCGCAGCACCAGCGAGTTCCTTCTGTAAGGCGGAGACGAGCTTCGCCGCCCGCGCGCGGCTTTCTGCCGGCGCCTCGTCGAGGAAGTCATCGCGCCGGTGGGCGAACAGCACCACGCCCGCGGCGGGGTCTTCGCGGGCGAAATGAGGGGTGAGGAGTGCGGCCTCGATCAACGCATCGGTGTCGCGGGCGGTGGCGAGAATGGCGCTGAACTGGGAGCCGAAGCGCTCGGCTGCCGTGATCCATACCTCGGCTAGAAGCGCGCCCCGCGAGGGATAGCGGTGATACATCGAGCCGATCGGCGCGCCGGCTTCCTTGGCGATCGCCGCGATGGTGGCGCGGGCAGGCCCGAGCCTTGCTGCGATTTTGCTCGCGGCATTGATTAGATCGGCGGGGAAGATGCGGGCAGGGCGGCCCATGGCGGCTTCCATGAATTAGAGAGATGATTCTAAAAGCGCTACCACGCCACTGCAATTTATTCCGTGATTCTAATATAATAATACTAATTAGAATTAATATTCTAGAATAAGTGTTTTAGTTCATGCTGCCTAAAATTGTGCCCTGCACAATATTGGCACGCTATTCGCATAGGAATCACGTAGATCGCAACGTCGCGGTGATTCGAGGTCGGCAATGACGCTGGCGAAGAGGATGGAATCCTTCCTCCGGAACTTATCCGGCTCCAGGCCGTCATCTCGAAAATCATTTCGGCGTGTGGCGAAGCAACAGGGGACGAAGAGATGACCGTGATGACTCATCCGATCGTAGTTTTCAGCGCGGCACTGGGACTTCTCGCACTGACCGAGACCGCGGGCGATGCTGCGTTCAGCGTAGAAACCCATTTTTCCACGAGCCAATACGCCGCGCCGCGTATCCCCTCGCGCGTCGAAGTTCGCCGGGCGCCCGACGGTTCGCCTATGCTCGTGCGTGTCAATTCGCCGCAGGACGAGGACACGGCCAGTGCCTACCCGCCGTTCACTTGTGCCCAATTGCAGGTCATCGATGAGACCGAATACAGCAACGAGGAAGCGAGCGCTGTTGATTGCGATGCGAACGCCGACTGATTCGCAGGCCGCGGGCTGAGCGCGAAACTCTGAAGGTGTATCGGCGTTCAGGTCTCCGGCGGGCCTGCAAGGTTTCTTGCAGCCCTTCTTGTGAATCTCCCCGCGTCGTCAAAAGCTGCAAAAGCGCCCTCGACCGCACAGTCCGGGGCGCTCTTCTTTTCGGGGGTGGCTTCCGACTTTGGTTCGCCCTAGCGTAAAGGGCCGCTCGCTTTGAGTCGCACCTATATACAGCCCATGCGCCCTTATCTCGATCTCCTCGAACGCGTCCTCGAGGACGGCGTCAAAAAAGACGACCGTACCGGCACCGGCACGCTTTCGGTGTTCGGCCATCAATTGCGCTTCGATCTTGCCGACGGCTTCCCGCTCGTCACGACCAAGAAGGTGCACTTGAAGTCGATCGTGCACGAGCTGTTGTGGTTTCTCGCCGGCGACACCAACGTCAAATATCTGCGCGAGCACGGGGTGACGATCTGGGACGAATGGGCCGACGCCAATGGCGAGCTCGGGCCCGTCTATGGCAAGCAATGGCGCTCGTGGCCGGCGCAGGACGGCGACACCATCGACCAGATCAAAGAGGTGATTTCCGAAATCCGCACCAATCCGAGTTCGCGGCGGCTGATCGTGAGCGCCTGGAACCCGGCCGATCTTCCCAAGATGGCGCTCGCGCCCTGCCACTGCCTGTTTCAGTTCTGGGTGGGCGATGGGCGGCTCTCGTGCCAGCTTTATCAGCGCTCGGCCGACGTATTTCTGGGCGTGCCGTTCAATATCGCCTCCTACGCGCTCTTGACCCAGATGGTTGCGCAGGTCACGGGCCTCGTGCCCGGCGAATTCGTGCACACGCTCGGCGACGCGCATCTTTATCTCACGCATCTCGAGCAGGCGCGGTTGCAGCTTACGCGCAAGCCACGGGGCTTGCCCTCGTTGAAGCTCAACCCCGCGATCAGGGATCTTTTCGCCTTCCGCTATGGCGACATCGCCTTCGAGGCCTACGACCCGCATCCGGCGATCCCCGCCAAGGTCGCGGTCTAGCGCGGCGCGAACAGCCGTGCCGGGAAATCGTCCAATGAAACGTGGCCTTTCCATATTCCTCGCGATCGTTCTTTTCGCGTTTGCCGCGACGTTCGCCCGGCCATGCGCCGCCGACGACGAGGCGCAACGCTTCATCGCCTCGATCTACGCCCAGTATGGCGCGCCCGACACGCCGGGTATTGTGCTCGACTCGCGGGAAGCGCTCGAGAAATATTTCACACCGGATCTCGCGGCCACGATCGATGCCGACACCATTGCGGCGGAGCGTGAAAACAGGCCGCCAGCGCTCGACGGCGATCCGTTCGTCGACGCGCAGGAGTGGGACATCAAGAACGTGGCGATCGTGGTGCGCGACGACACGCCGGAGAAGGCGGTCGCCATCGTCAGCTTCTTCAACGCGGGCGAGCCGCGGCAGGTCGAACTCAACCTCGTCAAATTCTCAGCGGGCTGGCGCATTGACGACATTCGTTGGCGCGAGGGCACGCTGCGCGGACTCTACAAGGAGCAGAAGCCGGGAGGTCGCGACATCTAGGCGCCAAAAAGATAATACCCAAGCCGGCTAGCCGGCTTGGGTATGGCGGCGTTACGTGTTGCGAGGAAAATTCAGAGTCTCTCTTTGGCGGCGGGCGGCGACAAGCGGTCGCCGGAACCGCGGCGGAAATCCTCCGGGCCACCGCGATCGTGGTCCATCGAGCCTTCGCGCCAGTGCTGAAAGCGCTCGCGCCACTCACCGAAGCGGTGCATCGCACGCTCGCGGAAGCCCTCGTGCATGCCATGACGCACCAGTACTTGCAGTCGATTTTTCTGGGCGTCGTCGAGCTTGTCGTAGAGCGGCTGGGCGCTGTCGGCGAGATGTTTGAGGTCGACGCCGGTCTCGCTCATGAATTCGGCACCGCGGCGGAGCCGCAACATCGGATCAGCCGGTCCTTTGTTTTGCTCGTGCTCGGCGCGCATTTGCTCGCGGCGGTCGGCGCGCTTTTTCGCCAAATCCTTCAGCACGCCTTCAACCGGCGGCCAAAGCTTTTCCTGATCGGGCGTAAGCGCGAGCCCCGCGTGCAACGCCGCGATGCGGGCGTCGGCAAAGGCCGCCCGATCGGCGGCGGTCGGTTGCCAGCGCGGTTCGTCGCCGCGGGGCGGCTGCTGGGCGAATGCGCTATAGGCGAAGATCGAGCCTGCGACAGCCGTGGCCACCGACAAGGCGATGATGGATTTCTTCATGGGATTCCTCCTTCAGAGGTGTGACCGGATGATGGGAAGGAGGCGCTGCCTTCGCAAATTAAACTTCGGTAATGCGGCGGAGAGTTCCGGTTAATCGTCAGCCCGGCCCGATCATCTTTTCCGGCCGCACCAGCGCGTCAAATTCTTCCATCGTCACATAACCGCCGTCGACCGCTTCCTCGCGGAGCGAAGTGCCTTTGTGGTGCGCGGCCTTGGCGATCTTGGCGGCATTGTCGTAGCCGATCTTGGGAACGAGCGCCGTCACCAGCATCAGCGACATTTCCAATAGCTCGGCGATGCGCTTCTCGTTCGCCTTGATGCCGGTGACGCAATGATCGGTGAAGGACCGGGCGGCATCGGCGAGCAGCTTCACCGATTGCAACAGCGCGTAGGCCAAGACTGGCTTGTAAACATTCAATTCGAAATGGCCTTGCGAGGCCGCCACCGTCACCGTGGTCTGGTTGCCGAACACCTGGCAGCAAACCATGGTGAGCGCCTCGCACTGGGTCGGGTTCACCTTGCCTGGCATGATCGAGGAGCCCGGCTCGTTCTCCGGCAGCGAAAGCTCGCCAAGGCCGGAGCGCGGGCCGGAGCCGAGCAGGCGGATATCGTTCGCGATTTTGAACAGCGCTGCACCACAGGCGGCGAGCGCACCGTGCACCGACACATAGGCGTCGTGCGCGGCCATCACCTCGAATTTGTTCGGGGCGGTGATGAAGGGAAGCTTGGTGATTTGCGCCACCTTCTTCGCGAAAGCCTCGGCGAAACCCTTCTTGGAATTAAGGCCGGTGCCGACGGCGGTGCCGCCCTGCGCGAGCGGCCATAATTCCTCGAGCACCGCCTTCAGGCGCTTGATGCTGGAGGCGATCTGCGCACTGTAGCCGGAAAATTCCTGCCCGAGCGTCAAGGGTGTCGCGTCCTGCGTGTGGGTGCGGCCGATCTTGATGATGTTCGCGAACGCCTTGACCTTCACCTCGAGCGCCGCATGCAAATGATGCAGCGCCGGGATCAGCCTGTGGGTGATTTCCTCGGCGGCGGCGATATGCATCGCAGTCGGGAAGGAGTCGTTCGACGACTGGCTGAGGTTCACGTGATCGTTGGGATGCACGGGCTTCTTCGAGCTGATCGTGCCACCGAGCATCTCGATTGCGCGGTTCCCGATCACTTCGTTGGCGTTCATGTTCGATTGCGTGCCGGAGCCGGTCTGCCAGACCACGAGCGGGAAGTGCTCGTCGAGCTTGCCGTCGGCGACCTCTTTAGCGGCTGCGGCAATGGCATCGGCGAGCTTGCCGTCGATCAGCTTCATGTCCTTGTTCACGAGGGCGGACGCCATCTTCACGAGGCCGAGCGCCCGCACGATCGGCTTCGGCATCCGCTCGCCGCCGATGCGGAAGTTCTCGAGCGAGCGCTGGGTCTGGGCGCCCCAGTAGCGGTCGGCGATCACTTCGATCGGGCCGAAAGAGTCGGTTTCGGCGCGGGTGGCAGCTTTTGGGGCTTCTTTCGGGGTGTTCATCGGGCGGCCTTTTGCGCTGCGAAGGCTTTTAACACGCGGACTCCCGCCCCTGACACTGCCTCGTTTCCACCGGGAGAAACGGCTTGGAATCACGCTTTCAGGACGAAGTGTCGCAGGCACAAGGCAATTTCAAGCGGTAACCTAGGGTAGGGCGGTGGTGAAATTCCGGGGCTTCATAACCGAGAACGCTACGGCTTACTGGTTCCGACCGCGCGGTGCCGGCAGGGGTTGTGGTATTATTTTCTTGCCCGATTCCTTTGCGACTTTCGGCTGAAGTTACCGCTCGATGGGTAACCGGTGGCCGTTTTCCGTTCGCGTATTTCGAAGCGAGGACTAGGTCAGCGATGGGCGAAATCGTCAATTTGCGCCACCGCCGCAAGACGAAGATCCGTGCCGAGCGGCCAGCGCAGGCGGCTTCGAACCGCGCACGCTTCGGCCGCTCGCCCGCGAAACGCCGGCTCGTGAAAACGGTGAAATTGAAACGCGCGCGCGAGCTCGATGGCCGGCGCCTACAATCCGGGGATGATTCATGATCAAGAGTCCGGTGGTCAAACGTTCGATCGTGATCGCGGGTCACAAGACGAGCGTCAGTCTCGAAGACGCATTCTGGGATGCGCTGAAGGAAATCGCGACGGTCCGCAGCGCGACGCTGTCGGAAGTGGTCGCGGGCATCGATGCCTCGCGCAGCCAAGGCAATCTTTCCTCCGCAATCCGCCTGTTCGTGCTCGATCATTTCCGCACGGCACGCGCGGCTTGATTTCCTCGCGCCCGACACAATCTACGTACGCAATATCGACGCTTTTGGCGCGGTAAAGCCCGCGCGTTGAACCCACGGGGCGACTACCCTATAACCTCCGCGCCCCTTGAGCGGCGCGGGCGGAGACATTCATGCCTTGGAAGAACCAGAGCGGCGGCCCTTGGGGCGGTGGTGGGCCCCGTGGGCCATGGGGTTCGGGTCCGCAGCCCGGCGGTGGCGGCGGCTCAACGCCTCCCGATCTCGAAGAGTTGATCCGTCGCAGCCAAGACAAGCTGAAGAGCGTTTTGCCCGGCGGCTCGTTCGGCGGCTGGGGCGGCCTTCTACTGGTGGTGGCGGCGATCGTATTCTGGATGCTGTCGGGCTTCTATCGCGTGCAGCCTGACGAGCAGGGGGTGGTGCTGCGCTTCGGCAAGTTCACCCAGCTCACGCAACCCGGCCTCAACTATCATCTGCCCTATCCGATCGAGCAGGCGCTGACGCCGACAGTCACGAGTTACCGCCGTATCGATATCGGCATGCGCGTGATCGACGATCCGCGGCGCGGCAACGCCACGCGTGACGTGCCCGAGGAGAGCCTGATGCTCACCGGCGACGAGAACATCGTCGACGTCGATTTCACCGTGCTGTGGATCGTCAAGAGCGCTTCGGATTTCCTGTTCAACGTGCAGAACCCCGAAAGCACCATCAAGGCCGTCGCCGAAAGCGCTATGCGCGAGGTGATCGGCCGTTCGACGATCCAGCCGATTCTCACCGGCGCGCGTCAGAACGTCGAGCTCGGCGTGCACGATCTCATGCAGAAGACCCTCGATTCCTATCAGGCCGGCGTGCAGATCACGCAGGTGCAGTTGCAAAAGGTCGATCCGCCGGCGCAGGTGATCGATTCCTTCCGCGACGTGCAGGCCGCGCGCTCCGACGCCGAGCGCGCGCAGAATGAGGCGCAGACCTACGCCAACCGGGTGGTGCCGGAGGCGCGCGGGCGCGCCTCGCAAGTGCTGCAGGCGGCGGAAGCCTATCGCGAGCAGACCGTCGCCGAAGCCAAGGGCCAGACCTCGCGCTATGTCAGTATTTACGACCAGTACAAGAAAGCGCCGGAGGTCACGCGCCGGCGCATGTATCTCGAGACCATGGAGCGCGTGTTCGGCGGCATGGATAAGGTCATCCTCGATCCGAAGGGCACGGGTGTGGTGCCGTATCTACCGCTCGGCGAATTCCCCAGCCGCCGGCCGCCACAACAGCAACAACAGCAGCAGGGAGGCAGCCGATGACGAAGGGCATTACCGGGCTTCTCGCGGTGCTCGTGGCGATCGCCCTGGTCGTCACCTACGGCGCGCTCTTCACCGTTCATCAGAACCAGCAGGCGCTGGTGCTCCGGCTCGGCGAACCCGTCAAAATTTTGACGGAGCCAGGCCTGCAATTTAAATATCCGCTCGTCGATAGCGTCGTCTATATCGATAAGCGTATTCTGGATCTCGAAAACCCCGCGCAGGAGGTGATCGCGTCCGACCAGAAGCGGCTCGTGGTCGATGCCTTCGCTCGCTACAAGATTTTCGATCCGTTGAAGTTCTATCAGTCGCTTGGCACGGTCGAGGGCGCCAACTCGCGCCTCACCAGCATCCTGAATTCCTCACTCAGGCGCGTGCTCGGCGAGGCGACCTTCATCCAGGTGGTGCGCGACGAGCGCGAGCTGTTGATGTCGCGCATTCGCGAGCAGGTGAACCGCGAAGGGATGAATTTCGGCATCAATGTCGTCGACGTGCGCATCCGCCGGGCCGACCTCCCGGACGCGAACAGCCAGGCGGTGTTCCAGCGCATGCAGACCGAGCGCCAACGTGAGGCGGCGGAAATCCGCGCCGGCGGCAACCAGCTTGCCCAGACCATCCGTGCCCGCGCCGATCGCGACGTCACCGTGACGGTCGCCGAGGCGACGTCGCGCGGCGAGCAGACGCGGGGCGAGGGCGATGCCGAGCGCAACCGCATCTTCGCCGAAGCCTATGACAAGGACCGCGACTTTTTCGCTTTCTATCGCTCGATGCAGGCCTACGAGGCGGGTCTTCGGCACGACGACACGCGGCTTCTGTTGACGCCGGATTCCGAATTCTTCCGCTTCTTCAACGATCCCACCGGCAAAGCGCCCGCGCCGAAGTGATTCTGAAGGCCCATGCACGACTTTCTCGCCGCACTGGGCCTTTTGCTTGCCATCGAGGGGTTGACCTTCGCGGCCTTCCCCGGCGCTGCCAAGCGGGCGGCGGCTGCGGTGTCCGAATCTCCGGAAACAGTCTTACGCGCGAGCGGCATCGTGGCGGCCGTTGCGGGGCTCGCCTTGCTGTGGTTCGTGCGTCGCGGCGGCTTCGGCCTCTAAGCCGATCAATAGGCCGCGAGGTTCTGCTCGCGGTCGCTTTTCCGCCGGATTTAACCCGCACCGAATAGCGGATTGCCCGGGAAGGGCCATAAGCGTTGCCTCGCCCGCCGATCCGTCGCAGCTTTGATCGAATTTCACGAAGCTTTCTTGAGGAATGTCCATGCCCGCTTTCTCTGATGCTCTCCCCACTCGCCGGACAGCGTTCGCGCTCGCGCTCGGCTTGAGTGCGTTTGTTGCTGCCGGCGCCGGTTATGCCGCCGCGGGCAAGGGGCCGGATTCGGTCGCCGATACGGCGGAGCGCGTGCTCGATGCCGTGGTCAACATCTCGACCTCGCAGACGATCGAGGCGGGAAAGGGCATGCAGATGCCGCAGGTGCCGCCCGGTTCGCCATTCGAGGAATTCTTCGATGAGTTCTTCAAGCGGCGCGGCGGCGACAATGGCGGTCACTCGCGCAAGGTGTCCTCGCTCGGCTCCGGCTTCGTGATCGATCCGTCGGGCATCGTGGTCACCAACAATCACGTGATTGCGGAGGCGGACGAGATTTTTGCCAACTTTAACGACGGCTCGAAGCTGAAGGCCGAGGTCATTGGCCGCGACACCAAGAGCGACATCGCGGTCCTGCGTGTAAAGCCGGAGAAGCCGATCAAGGCGGTTGCCTTTGGCGATTCCGACAAGATGCGCGTCGGCGACTGGGTGATGGCGATCGGCAATCCGTTCGGCCTCGGCGGTTCGGTTACGGTCGGCGTCGTTTCGGCCAGGAATCGCGACATCAACGCCGGCCCCTACGACAACTTCCTGCAGACCGACGCCGCGATCAATCGCGGTAATTCGGGCGGCCCGCTGTTCAACATGGAAGGCGACGTTATCGGCATCAACACCGCGATCATCTCGCCCTCGGGCGGATCGATCGGCATCGGCTTCGCCATTCCGTCGAAGAGCGTCACTGGCATCATCGCTCAACTGCGCGAGTTCGGCGAGACGCGGCGCGGCTGGATCGGCGTCAAGATCCAGGGCGTCGACGATGCGATCGCCGAAAGCCTTTCGCTCGGACGCCCGCGCGGCGCGCTGGTCGCCGGTGTCACCGATGACAGTCCTGCCGCGAAGGCCGGCCTTCAATCGGGCGACGTGATCGTGAAGTTCGACGGCCGCGACATCAAGGAGATGCGCGACCTGCCGAAGAGCGTCGCCGACACCGGCGTCGGCAAAACCGTCGACGTCGTTTTCATCCGCAAGGGCAAGGAGCAGAGCGCGAAGGTAACGCTCGGCCGGCTCGAGGACGCCGAGAAGCCGCAGAAGGCTTCGCTCACCAAGGAAACGCCGCCGGAGGCGAAGCCGATCGCGAAAAGCTCGCTCGGGCTCGGGCTTTCCGGCATCACCGACGATCTCAAGAAGCGCTACAAGATCAAGGACGGCGCCAAGGGCGTGCTCGTCGTTTCAGTCGAGCGCGACTCGCCCGCCGCCGAGCGCGGCATCCAGCCGGGCGACATCATCGTCGAGATCGGGCAGGAGGCGGTGTCGAATCCAGCCGACGTGCAGAAACGGCTCGATGCCTTGAAGAAGGACGGTAAGAAATCGACGCTTCTTCTGGTCACGCGCGCCGACGAACAGCGCTTCGTGCCGGTGGCGATACCTTGAAAGGTCTAGCGTTTTATCGAAAGGGCGGCTTGAAAGGCCGCCCTTTTTGTTTCCGTCACTTCTCTTGAGGCGATCTAGATAAGAGCAAAAGTGCGGCTTCGAGCAATAGACGCACTAAGATCAAGTAGACGACCTTCAACAGGATATCTTCCGTCAGGTAGATTATCGACATCGCGTCGAGAGATGGCATCTGGCGCAAGGTCGACAACGTAACGGCGATCTCGCCAATGATTAGCGGCACCCAGATGATCAGATAGAATAACCATGTGAGCCTTAGCCGTCTCGGCGTGAAGAACGGGCGCACAAAAAGGAAGTCCTTAACCGGATCGCGATTCCACTCAGTTGGCATGAAGCCCTCCCGTCCCACGTCGAAAGTGTAATTCGTTTATTCAACAAATTCCGCGCGCTTATAGCCCTGTAAATACAACAGCGCCGTGAGATCGCCGTGGTCGATGCGTGCATGCGCCGCGGCGACGACCGCGGGCTTGGCGCGGTAGGCGACGCCCAGGCCCGCAGCCTCGATCATCGGGATGTCGTTGGCGCCGTCGCCGGCGACGAGTGTGTCGGCGGGATCGAGCTTCAGTCTCACGGTCAATTCCTTCAGCGTTGCGAGCTTCGCTTCGCGCCCTAAAATCGGCTCCTCGACGCGGCCCGCAAGCTTGCCGTTCTCGATCGCGAGCTTATTGGCGCGATTCTCGTCGAAGCCGACCAGCGCCGCGATCCGGTTCGTGAATAAAGTAAAGCCGCCTGACACAAGACAAGTGTAGGCGCCGTGCTTGCGCATGGTCGCCACCAACGCGCGGGCGCCGGGCGTGAGGCGAATGCGTTGTTCGATCACCTCGTCGATCACGCTTGCGGGTAGGCCCTTCAAAAGCGCGACACGCTCGCGGAGCGCCGGCTCGAATTCGATCTCGCCCTTCATTGCGCGCTCGGTGATGGCGGCGACGCGCGTCTTCAGTCCCACATAGTCCGCGAGCTCGTCGATGCATTCCTGCTCGATCATGGTGGAGTCCATGTCGGCGAGGAAAAGTTTCTTTCGCCGATGCGCCACCGGCTGCACAACCACATCGACCGGCGCCGGCTCGATCGCAGCGCGTAGCGAATCGAAGAGGGCGCGCACATTGCCGTCCGGGGCAAACTCAAACGGAAGATCGCAAGCCACGCCCTCGGCGAGCATAACAGGCTTGCCCGCGACCGGCAGCAGAATGCGCGCAGCGTCGATCACCGGCCCGTTCACGGCGGGCTGGGCCGGGTTCGAAATCAGGGTCGCGACATGCGACATGCTATGGGTTCGCCAAGAGAAGGATCGGTAGAAGGATCGGGAGAAGGATGATGAATCGCGCGGTGTTGATCGCAGGTCCGACCGCGAGCGGCAAGTCGGCGCTCGCCTTGCGGATTGCCGCGCAGTTGGGCGGCAGCATCGTCAACGCCGACTCGATGCAGGTCTATCGCGATTTCCGCGTGCTCACGGCGCGGCCGACGCCGGAGGAGGAATCGCGGGCGCCGCATTTGCTCTTCGGCGATGTGGACGCGGCGGAGCATTATTCGGTCGGGCGCTGGTTTGCCGATGCGAGCCGCGCGCTTTCCGAAATCGAGCAGGCGGGGCGACTGCCGATTTTCGTCGGTGGCACTGGGCTCTATTTAAGGGCGCTCACCTGGGGATTATCCTCGATGCCGCCGGTGCCCGAGACGGTGCGGGCGAAAATACGCGGTGAAGCGGATAGTGTCGCGGCCGCTGAGCTTCACGCGCGCCTTGCGGCGCGCGATCCGGCGACGGCGGTAAAGCTGCGTTCTTCCGACCGGCAGCGGGTCATCCGCGCGCTCGAAATCTTCGAGGCGACCGGGCGGCCGCTCGCGGAATGGCAAGCCTCGCCCGGCAAGCCGCTGATCGAACCGGGGCAAGCGATTTCGGTTTTCCTGGCGGTCGAGCGCACGGAATTGCGCAGGCGCATCGATGCGCGCTTCGACAAGATGCTGGCCGAAGGCGCGCTCGAAGAAGTGCGCGCGTTCGCCGCGCGCAAGCTCGATCCGGCGCTGCCGGCGATGAAGGCGCATGGCGCGCCTTGGCTGATGAAGCATCTCGCCGGCGAAGTGTCGCTTGAAACCGCCGCCAACGAGGCCAAGGCCGATACGCGCAAATACGCCAAGCGCCAGGAGACCTGGTTCCGGCATCAGTTGCCGCAATTCAAATGGCTCGCGCCGCGGGAGGCTCTCGAAGAAACGCTATTGCGCCGGATGTAATTTCACGTGCGTGGGCTCGCGCGGCCATAGCCGTTGCGCCGCGAGATAGGCGGCGATGACCGTGAACGAAACCGCGAGCACCCACCAGGCCGGGCGAATGTCGACCGTAACCATGAAGTTCAACGCGATTACGCGTGCAGGCGAAATGCCGGTGAGTGCGCCATACCAGAGCGCCTCGAACAGCATCGTGAATATCGTCGCGAACAGCGCGAGCGCGGTGAGCCCGGCCAATCCGACTTCGCGCCGCCATTTATAGAGCGCGCGATAGGTCAGGAGCCAGGCCAAGAGACCCGCCATCAATGTGGGCTCGTAGATATCGAGCTTCTTCTGCAGGGCGAAGTGGACGACGGCGAGCACGCCGATGACATAGACCGCCTTGTGCAGCGTGCCCCATTTCGCCCCTAACCGGCGCACGGCGGCATCTGTGGAGGTGACACCCAGCGCGATCAGTCCGAGGAGCGCGGTGAAGCCGATGGTGAGATAGAAGCGCAGCACGATTTCGCTCGCGACCTTGGCGAGATCGAATTTCTGGTCGGCGATATAGAGCGTGAAGTGAAAGACGGCGTAGCAGGCGGCGGCGACGCCAAGCGTGCGGCGGGTGTTGATCAGCTTGCCCCAGTTGAGGATTCTCCGCGCCGGTGTGATCAGGAGGGCCAGCAAAATCAGCCGCGCCGTCCAGCGGCCCGAGAAGTGGATCACCTCGGTGACCGGGCGCGCGCCGAGCTGGTCGAGGGCGACGAGGCCCGCGAGCCAGAGCGAAGGCAGGATCGCGAGCGCGAAGGCCGCGATCTTTTCCGACGACCAGCGCCCCGATTTTTCGCGCAGTAGAGGCATGTTTTTTTACGATCCTTTAATTTTCGCGCAAGCACTAATTGGGCATAACTCGCGCCTCCCGGACCCGCTTGACCCTTACCGGGCAAGACTGTACTTTGCTGCACGATTGAAACGGAAGCGGCGACCAATGCGCAAGTTTCTGAGCCTTATTATCGTAGTAGGAGGGCGCGCCTAGCGGCGGATGGCCTAACGGCTATTCATTGTCTGGTGGCGCGCAGGGGTCTCGGTTCGAGGCCCCTTTTTGTTTATCCGGCCATGACGAAACCGAAAGCGAGACGGAGCGGACGATGCAAAAGGAAATGACCGGCGCGGAAATGGTGATCCAGGCGCTCGTCGATCAGGGCGTGGAGCACATCTTCGGCTATCCCGGCGGCGCGGTGCTGCCGATCTACGACGCGCTGTTCCAGCAGCAGAAGCTTCACCACATTCTGGTGCGCCACGAGCAAGGCGCGGTGCACGCGGCCGAAGGCTACGCGCGCTCGACCGGCAAGGTCGGTGCCGTGCTCGTCACCTCGGGTCCCGGCGCCACCAACGCGGTCACCGGCCTCACAGACGCGCTGATGGATTCGATTCCGATCGTGGTCATCACGGGCCAAGTGCCGACGCATCTGATCGGCAACGACGCCTTTCAGGAATGCGACACCGTCGGCATCACACGGCCCTGCACCAAGCACAATTATCTTGTGCGGGACGTCAACGATCTCGCGCGCGTCTTGCATGAAGCGTTCTACATCGCCGCCGCCGGCCGGCCGGGCCCCGTCGTCGTCGACATTCCGAAGGACGTGCAGTTCGCGAAAGGCATGTACTCGAATCCGCGCATCAACCAGCACAAAACCTATCAGCCGAAAATGAAAGGCGACATCGACAAGATCAAAGCCGCGGTCGAGTTGATGCGCACGGCCAAGCGCCCGCTATTTTACACCGGCGGCGGTGTCATCAATTCCGGCTCGGAAGCCTCGGTGTTGCTACGCGAATTGGTCAAGCTCACCGGCTACCCGATCACCTCGACGCTGATGGGCTTAGGGGCGTTTCCCGCCGCCGACCCGCAATGGCTCGGCATGCTCGGCATGCACGGCACCTGGGAGGCGAACTGGGCGATGCACGATTGCGATCTGATGATCTGCATCGGCGCGCGCTTCGACGACCGCATCACCGG
>PLBP01000007.1 GCA_003135415.1 Hyphomicrobiales bacterium | reverse complement strand
CCCCACTGCCAACCTCGCTCGACGGATCAGTTGCAGGAGTCGTTCGCGCCCGAATCGCCCATCGCGCAACCGTTCGTACACACCGCCCAGAAGACGACCTGGCCGCCGGTGCACGTGTACACAGTGCCGGGTTCGCCGCCGACTTGATCGAATCCACAGTAGGTGCCGTCGGGCAGCCCGGTGCAGGTCGGTATCGGCGCCGCGACGCCGTCAGCCACCGCCCCGCCGTCGTTGCCGCTGCCTGCCTCGTTGGTGGCAGCCCCTCCCCCGTCGTCTCCAGTGCCGTTGCCGGCGTCGGGGTTGGCGCCGCCGTCGTCGCCGGTCGGGGTCGGACCGGCTCCGCACGACGATCCGCCGCCGCTCACGGCGCGGCTGCTCGAGTAGCTCACGACGTTGTTCAGGAACTGCGCCTCGAAGTCCTGCGTCGTCGAGGCGTCGTCGACGATGAGCCCGAACTCCGCCAGGTTCGCGATGTACAGGTTCTGCGAGCCGACGTAGAACGCCGTGTCGTCCACCTCGACGACCTTGGCGTGCAGCGCGAACCCTCTTCCATCGGCCCAGGCAGACTGGCCGGTCGCGCTCAGGGGGGCGACGTGCAGGTGAGCACAGAGCGTGGCGGTCACGTCGAGGCTGCCCGACCAGAGCTCGGGGTGCGCCGTCGCCTCGTCGGTGATCTTCTGGGCGACGTCTGCCNNCCGTTGCCGTACGCGTTGCTCGACCCGGCCAGGTTGCCGGGGATCGCGCCTTCGTTGCTGACCACGATCTGGACGTCGACGCCCCGGCTCAGCGCAGACACGAGGGCATCGAGGATCGCCGTGGGCCACGACGCCGCGCTCACGCCCGAGAAGACGGGCGGGCCGAGGTCCTGCTGCGCGATGTGAATCGACGAGCGCGCGGCGCCCATGAGCGCGACGAGCGCCGTGTCGGCAAGCTCGGCTCCGATGGCGCCCAGTCGGCCCGCCGCGATGATCGTCGCGCTGCCGTTGCCCGCTGGCGCAGCCGACATGTCGCTGTCGGCCAGGCAGGACGAGGTCGACCCCGGATAGGTCGCGACCATCGAGTGGTCGATCGGGTTGTAGTCGCCGCACACGAAGTCCCAGATGCGGTTGAGGAACACGTGCGACGTCGCGGCCGCGCTGCCGCTGACGCGGATCGAAACGTCGTGGACGGGATCGGAGCCCAGGTAGTGCTCGGTCCAGAGGTTCATTCCGCCCACGATGGCGACGCGGCCGTCGGCGGCGATGATCTTGGAGTGGTTCCACGACGTCAGCCCGTCGCGGTACATGCCCACTGACACACGGATGGCCGAGCCTTTCGCGACGTCGCGCGTCAGCGAGGCCAGCGTCTTGGTCGCCGAGCCCCAACCCCACCCCAGGTAGTTGCCGAACACCAGCCTGACCTGCGGGGGCTTGGACGCGCCGCTCAGGCGGGNNGGGTGATGGCGTTGCGAATCGTGGCCTCGAAGCGGCCGTCGGGCGCGCCGAGGCTGGAGACGTCGACGCGAGTCTGCGCGCTGGTGATGACGCCGTAGATGTCGTCGAGGACGCGGTCGGAGTGACCGACGCACAGCGAGCGTGGTGCAGCGCCGTCGTGGGCGACCGTCGCGTTGAGGGCGACGCAGCTCCCGCCCTTGGTGCAGTCCGCGTCCGAGCCGCAGGTGAAGAGCTTGAAGTCCGGATCGCACGAGGCGTCGGTGGCGCTGCACTCCGCGGCGACGGGGACCTCTCCTCCCCAGTACGGCCCGAACGGCATCTGCAGGAGCCAGTCGTTGCCGAGAGTGTTGTCGGAGGAGACCTGCCAGGTCGAGCCCTGCTCTGACGGGACCGCCGCCTGGAGCGCGCGGATCACCGCCTGCCCGACGTAGGAGGGACCCGCCGTTCCCGTCGAGACGGTCTGGCCCGACGAGGGGGCCGTCCAATCGGAGATCGGCGTGTCCTTCGAGCTGCACGCCATGACCAAGATCGCGAGCGATGCGGAGAGGAGGTAGCGCATGGTGCGCACCCGAGAGCAGGTGTCGTACCATCACCCGACACCGTGGGAGACGAGCAGAGGCGACCAAGAACGACTTCCGATCTTCCGCGGAGTTCCGTGGATCTGGCATCCGCCGTTGCCGCGGAAGTGTTCTTTTCCGTTCGTGGTTTCCACGGTCGCACTGGCTAAGCGAGCGCTCATGGTGCGAGGAAAGTCGCCCCCAGCTCGGGTCAGGAGCTCCGGGCGTCACTGCGTGCAGCAGACGGTCGCCACCGTAGCTTGCTCGCTCTCGCACGCTTCGCNNCCCCGGGGCGACGGGCGACTGATCCCCGGTCTCGCCTACCTCGCCAGCGCCACCACCGAGTACCCCACCGCCACCCGCGCCCCGGGGTTCAGGTACGAGTGCCTCTGGTCGCCCCGGAAGGCCACGACGTCGCCCGGAGACAGATCGAACCGGTCTCCCGACGCAACGAGCACCAGCGTCCCGGTCTCGCACGTCAGGTACTCGCGCGTGCCCGGGGTGTGCGGGATCCCGGTCATCCGCGAACCCGGAGGCAGCTCGAGCCGGTCGATCTCCATGCCCGCCACCGCGTCGGGCAGCAGCTTGTAGACCGTGACGTCCCCCCGCTGCTTCACCGGCAGCGTTCCCTTCGGGTACCGCTGCGCCGACGAGCGCGGCACCGCGACCAGCTCCTCGAGCGTCACCTGCAGCGCATGGGCGACCCGGTCGAGCACCCCGAGCGTCGGGTTGGCCGCCCCCGACTCGAGGTTCGCCCAGGTCGCGCGCGGCAGGCCCGCCAGTTTCGCCATCTGGGCCTGCGTGACGCCCCGAGTCTCGCGCAGCTGCTTCAAGTTCTGGCCCAGGCGGCCCCCCAGCTCGGTGTCCATTCCCAGGGAGTAGCGTTCTTCCAAGGGATTGTCACCGGCTCCAATGTGCGGGCACGCAGGCCTCAAGCTGATCCCTGGAGGACGCGACCATGGAGCTTCGAGGCGCAGGGGCCATCGTGACGGGAGGAAGCCGGGGTCTGGGGGCCGCCCTCGGGGCGGCGCTCGCAGCGAAGGGGGCGCGCGTGGTGCTCGTGGCGCGGGAGCTCGGGCCGCTCGAGCAGACCGTCGCGCGCATCCGGACAGCCGGCGGAGAGGCGCACGCGCTTGCCGAGGACATCGGCGACAAGACGGCGATCCATCGCATCGCGGGAGCCGCAGCGGCGCTGGTGGGGCCGATCGATCTGCTGGTGCACAACGCGAGCACGCTGGGCGCGGTGCCGCTGCGCCTGCTGCTCGACACGGCCTGCGAGGATCTCGAGCGCACGCTCGCGGTCAACCTGGTGGGGCCGTTCCGCCTCACCAAGACCCTCGCGGGTCCCATGGTGCTGCGCGGGCGCGGCACCGTGGTGCACGTGTCCTCGGATGCGGCGACGAGCGCGTACCCGCGATGGGGCGCTTACGGCGTGTCGAAGGCGGCGCTGCTGCACCTGAACCGCATCTGGGCCGCGGAGCTCGAGGGCACGGGTGTGCGCTTCCTCAGCGTCGATCCGGGCGAGATGAACACGAAGATGCACGCCGACGCGATCCCCGAGGCGGATCCCGCGACGCTGGCCGATCCGGCCGACGTGGCCGCGCGCATCGTGGCGCAGGTGGCCGAGGTGCAGTCGTGAGCCCCGCCACCTGGCCTCGCGAGGCGCCGCTGCGCGAGCGCCTGCTGGTCGTCGATCCCCGGTGCGACTGTGCCGTCGACCGCACGGTGGGCGATCTCGCCTCCTTCGTGCGCGCGGGCGATCTGCTCGCGCCGCGAGCCTATGAGGTCTTTCTGGAGCCGCGGGAGCGCTTCGCCTATTACAATCGAAGCTTCCTCGTGAACCGCTCGGTGATGTTACGGGGCGGTGGTCGCATCGCGGTCAATCCGGGCGTGCCGCCTGCCTTCATCGCGCGCGCGAGCGGGCGTCCGTTTCGGCCGGTTTTCATCGCGCCGATCGTGCTCGCGGGCACCGCCGGCGTCGTAGGTGCGATCATCCTGCGCGAAAACTTCCGCGATCGCGAACGCACCCGCGTCTCGATCCGCGAGGGCGGCCGTTTTATTCAGCCGAACGATCACTTCGCGCCGTTGAAGCCGTTGCAGAAGGGCCAGCGTGGACAATTGGGTGCCAATGCACCGCTCGCGGCGCGTGGCGTCGGCATCGAGACCCGGTCGAAGAATTTCGGGGGAACGCCAGGAAGTCAGCTCCAGAACCAAGGTGTGCAGAAGCAGATCACGCCGAAAGATGGCTCGCAGAAGACATTGCAGCCCAAGGACGACGCGCGGAAGACATTCCAGCCGAAGGGCGAATCGCGGAAAACATTCCAGTCTAAGGACGACTCGCGAAAGACGTTCCAGCCGAAGGACAATTCGCAGAACAATCAGATCCGCAGCCAAGGCATTCAACAGCAAAACACGCAGCAGAAAACGCTGCATGAAGAAAAGTTCCAGCAAAAAACTTTTCAGCAGCAAGGCGGCCAGAATAATCCCGGCGTTCAGAATAATCAGCCGCGCATTCAGCAGCAGAATGTGCAGCCGCGCGTTCAGCAACAGAACATCCAGCCACATGTTCAGCAACAAACCGTCCAGCCGCGTGTCCAGCAACAGCAGAAGCCGCCGCCAGCGCCGGGCGACAAGAGCAAACCGGTGCAATAGCGGGTGAATGTTCACGCCGGCCGCGTTACTGAGTTGGCGCGTTCAGAAAAATATTATTTTCGACCCGCGAGTTCGCGGCTTATGCGTTCGATCACGCTGTTCCAATCGCCAGTTTTGCCTTCCAGCGCCATTCGTATTTTTTTTCAAATCCGCGGAAAAATCTCCAATCAATAGCCGCGTCATGCCTTCATTGAAGTGGGCGTCGGCGTAGCCGGGATCCAAGGCGATCGTTCGGGCGAAGCTATCCAGCGCCTCGTCGAAGCGTTTCAGCTCGTGCAAAACGTTGGCGCGATTATAGTGCGCCTTGGGATTTTTCGGATCGAGTTCGATCGCGCGCTCGAGGCTTTTGAGCGTTTCTTCGCGCCGCCCCAGGCGCTGCAACGAAACGCCACGCGTCAGCAGCGCCGGCACATAGCCGGGCTGTAAAATGAGCGCGCGATCGAAATAGCCGATCGCCTAATTGTCGCGCTTGAGATGGCGCAACACGAAGCCATAATTCGAGGCGGCCTCGGGCGAAGCCGGGTTTGCTTTCATCGCGGCGCCGAGGAATTGCAGCGCCTCGACATATTGTCCGCGCGCGAGATGGATTTCGCCCAGCTGATGCAGCCGCTGCCAATTGGCGGGATCGTCCTTCAGCACGTCGCGATAGCCCGCTTCCGCCCCGTCGAGGCGCCCCCTGCCTGTGCAATTCGAAGGCGGCGAGGAGCGCGGGCGAAAGCGAACGGTCAGTTTTTTTCTTGCGCTTGGGCTTCGGCATCGTGGAGCAGCTCGAATCGCCTCGGTGTTTGCAAATTACCGCATCGCGCGGCCTGACTGTCGAGAAAGCATGGGAGACCGTCCTTTGGCGGCCTTGCTTAGCCGCTAGGCGTGGGTTAAGCCCTAGGCTGTCTTTCGAATTATTCGCATCTGCGAGGTCGGAAGGCGCCCCCCTAGAGATCAAAACCACGCCACGGGGGCGGTGCCGGGAAAGCGCCCGCGCGAGGCCCCCATGGACGCCCTGATCCAGGACTATCTGCCTGTCGCCGTGTTCATCGGCGTTGCGACCTTCATCGGGCTCGCGCTCCTGATCTCGCCTTTTTTGGTCGCCTTTTCGCGGCCCGATCCCGAAAAGCTTTCGGCTTATGAGTGTGGCTTCAATGCCTTCGACGACGCGCGCATGAAATTCGACGTGCGCTTCTACCTTGTCGCGCTCCTTTTCATCATTTTCGATCTCGAAGTCGCATTCCTGTTTCCCTGGGCGATTACGTTCGGGGAACTCGGCGCTTTCGGCTTCTGGGCGATGATGGTGTTTTTGGGAGTGCTCACCATCGGCTTTATTTATGAGTGGAGAAAGGGAGCGCTGGAATGGGATTGATCGCTCCCGCGGCGAACAAGATCATCGACCCGCGCTCCGGTAGCGCGGTCGCGGAGCGCGACCCGTTTTTCTCCGGGCTCAGCGACGAACTCGGCGACAAGGGCTTTTTCGTCGCGGCCTCCGACGATCTCATCACCTGGGCGCGCACCGGCTCCTTGATGTGGATGACCTTCGGGCTCGCCTGCTGCGCGGTCGAGATGATTCAGATGTCGATGCCGCGCTATGACGCCGAGCGCTTCGGCTTCGCGCCGCGGGCATCGCCACGCCAATCCGACGTGATGATCGTCGCGGGCACCTTGACCAATAAGATGGCGCCGGCGCTGCGCAAGGTTTACGACCAAATGCCGGAGCCGCGCTATGTGATCTCGATGGGATCGTGCGCGAATGGCGGCGGCTATTATCATTATTCCTATGCGGTGGTGCGCGGCTGCGATCGTATCGTGCCGGTTGACATTTACGTCCCGGGCTGCCCGCCGACCGCGGAAGCGCTTTTGTACGGCGTGCTCCTGCTGCAGAAAAAAATCCGCCGCACCGGCACGATCGAGCGCTGAGACGGCAAGTCATGGAAGAAAAGCTGCGCGAGATCGGCGAACATGTGAGCCGTACGTTTCCCAACGCGGTGCGCGGCTTCGAGATCGCGCGTGGCGAACTCACGATTCATGCGAAGCGCGAGGCGATCGAGGATGTCGCGCGGCTTTTGTGCCACGACCCGCGCTGCTGGTTCTGGAGCATCATCGACATTTGCGGCGTCGACTGGCCCGAGCGCGAGAAGCGCTTCGATGTCGTCTATCACCTGCTTTCGCCCAAGCACAATCTCCGCGCGCGCGTGAAGGTGGAGACCGACGAGGCGACGCCGGTGCCCTCAATCTGCTCGGTCTATGTCGGGGCTAACTGGTTCGAGCGCGAGGCCTACGACCTCTACGGCATTCTGTTCACCGGGCACCCCGAATTGCGCCGCCTGCTCACGGATTACGGCTTCGATGGCCATCCGATGCGGAAGGACTTCCCACTCACCGGCTTTGTCGAGGTGCGCTACGACGACGAGCAGAAACGCGTGGTCTATGAGCCGGTGAAGCTCACGCAGGAATTTCGCAACTTCGATTTTCTTTCGCCGTGGGAAGGGACCGACTACGGGCTACCCGGCGACGAGAAGGCGAAGGGCGGCAACGGGAAGGGCCCGGCATGAAACCGACGCTCACGCCCGGCCTGAAGCGCACGCTCTCCTTCAAGGTGCCGAAGAACAAGACGGTGCCGCATCTCTATCCGGAGGCGGCGAGCTTTCAGGCAATGCCCGAAGTCTTCGCCACCGGCTTCATGGTCGGCCTGTTCGAGTGGGCCTGCACCGAGCTTCTTGCCGATCATCTCGATCCGGGCGAGGGAAGCCTCGGCACTCACGTCGACTTTTCTCACGATGCCGCGACACTACCCGGCATGACCATCACGGTTCAGGCCGAATGCGTCGGGGTCGAAGGGCCAAAGGTGCGCTTTGGCGTCAGCGGTCATGATGGCATCGACAAGATCGGCGGCGGCGAGCACGAGCGCTTCGTCGTAAAGTGGGACAAGTTCAACGCCCGCGTCGCTGATAAGGCAAAGCGCGCGCAGGCGCTGGCGGGAGCGGGTTGATGACTGAGGGCGCGCTCCGCAATTTCCAGATCAATTTCGGGCCGCAACATCCCGCGGCCCACGGCGTCTTGCGCCTTGTGCTCGAGCTCGACGGCGAAGTGGTCGAGCGCGTCGATCCGCATATCGGGCTCCTGCACCGCGGCACCGAGAAATTGATCGAATACAAAACCTATCTTCAGGCGATGCCCTATTTCGACCGGCTCGATTATGTCGCGCCGATGAACCAAGAGCACGCTTTTTGCCTGGCGACGGAGCGCCTCCTCGGCATCGAAGTGCCGAGACGCGGACAATTGATCCGCGTGCTGTACTCGGAAATCGGCCGGCTGTTGTCGCATATGCTGAACGTGACCACGCAGGCGCTGGACGTCGGCGCGCTCACGCCGCCGCTCTGGGGCTTCGAGGAGCGCGAAAAGCTGATGGTGTTCTACGAGCGGGCCTCGGGCTCCCGCATGCACGCGGCCTATTTCCGGCCCGGCGGCGTGCATCAGGATTTGCCGCAAAAGCTCATCGACGACATCACTGCGTTTTGCGATCCGTTCCTGAAAGTGTGCGACGATCTCGAAGGGCTCCTCACCGGCAGCCGCATCTTCAAACAGCGCAATGTCGACATTGGCGTGGTGAAACTCGAAGACGCCTGGGCCTGGGGCTTTTCCGGCGTCATGGTGCGAGGCTCAGGTGCGGCCTGGGACCTGCGCAAGGCGCAACCTTACGAATGCTACGACGAGTTCGACTTCGATATTCCGGTCGGCAAGAACGGCGATTGCTACGACCGCTACTGCATCCGCATGGAAGAGATGCGGCAGTCGATAAAAATCGTGAAACAATGCATCGAGAAGCTCAACCGCGAGAAGGGGCCGGTCTCGCACCCCGACAACAAGATCGTGCCGCCGAAGCGCGAGCAGATGAAGCGCTCGATGGAAGCGCTGATCCATCACTTCAAACTTTATACCGAGGGCTATCACGTGCCGGCCGGCGAAGTGTACGCCGCGGTCGAAGCGCCGAAAGGCGAGTTCGGCGTCTATCTCATCGCCGACGGAACCAACCGGCCCTATCGCTGCAAGATCCGTGCGCCGGGCTTCGCGCATTTGCAGGCGATGGACTTTCTCTGCCGCGGCCACATGCTCGCCGACGTCTCGGCCGTGCTCGGCTCGATCGACATCGTGTTCGGGGAGGTCGATCGCTAATGGCCGTCCGCCGCCTCGCCGAAACGCAACCGAAGGATTTTGCCTTCACCCCGGACAATCTCGCCTGGGCGAAGCGCGAGATCACGAAATATCCGGAGGGCCGGCAGGCTTCCGCCGTGATCCCGCTGTTGTGGCGCGCGCAGGAACAGGGCGGCTGGCTGCAGGAGCCCGCGATCCGCTATGTCGCCGACATGCTCGGCATGCCCTATATCCGCGCGCTGGAGATCGCGACCTTCTACACGATGTTCAACCTCGAGCCGGTAGGGAAATATCTCGTGCAGCTTTGCGGTACGACGCCCTGTGTGCTGCGCGGCGCCGAAGACATCAGGAAAGTTTGTCAGCGGCGGATCGGCGAGCAGGAGCATGTCTCGGCCGACGGGATGTTCTCGTGGCGCGAGGTCGAGTGCCTCGGCGCTTGCGTCAACGCGCCGATGGCGCAGATCAACTACGACTATTATGAGGATTTGACGCCGGAGAATTTCGAGAAGCTGCTCGATAATCTCGCGGCTGGAAAAAATCCAAAGCCCGGTCCGCAGATCGACCGCCAGTTTTCCGCGCCGGTCGGCGGGCCGACGACGCTGAAATCGGTGGGGAAATAACATGCTCGCCGACAAGGACCGCATCTTCCAAAATCTCTACGGCCTCCACGATTGGGGCTTGGAGGGCGCGCGCAAGCGTGGCGGGTGGGATGGCACCAAGGGATTCATCGAGAAAGGCCGCGACTGGATCATCGAGCAGATCAAGGCCTCGGGCCTCCGCGGTCGGGGCGGCGCCGGGTTTCCCACTGGCCTCAAATGGTCGTTCATGCCGAAGCAGTCGGATAGCCGCCCGAGCTATCTCGTGGTCAACGCCGACGAGTCCGAGCCCGGCACCTGCAAGGACCGCGAAATCATGCGCCACGATCCGCATTTGCTGATCGAGGGCTGTTTGCTCGCCGGTTGCGCCATGGGCGCGAATGCGGGCTACATCTACATTCGCGGCGAATATATTCGCGAGCGCGAACATCTGCAGGCCGCGATCGATCAAGCCTACGAAGCAAAGCTGATCGGCAAGAACAACATTCATGGCTTCGATTTTGATCTCTACCTTCATCACGGCGCCGGCGCCTATATCTGCGGCGAGGAAACGGCGCTGCTCGAAAGCCTCGAGGGCAAAAAGGGAATGCCGCGGCTGAAGCCGCCATTCCCGGCGAATGTCGGGCTCTATGGCTGCCCGAGCACGGTGGCCAACGTGGAATCGATCGCGGTCGCGCCCGATATCTTGCGGCGCGGAGCGGCGTGGTTCGCGGGCTTCGGCCGGCCGAATAATCTCGGCGTCAAGCTTTTCTGCATCTCCGGTCACGTCAACAAGCCGTGCAACGTCGAAGAGGCGATGAGCGTTCCGTTCCGCGAGCTGATCGAGAAGCACGCTGGCGGCGTGCGCGGCGGCTGGGACAATCTGCTTGCCGTCATCCCCGGCGGCTCTTCGGTGCCGTTGGTGCCGGCGGCGCAGATCATTGACTGTCCGATGGATTTCGACGCGTTGAAAGATTTGAAATCCGGACTCGGCACCGCCGCCGTGATCGTGATGGACAAGTCCACCGACATCGTGCGGGCGATCGCGCGCATCTCGTACTTCTACAAGCACGAGTCTTGCGGCCAGTGCACGCCGTGCCGCGAGGGCACCGGCTGGATGTGGCGCGTGTTGACGCGGATGGCCGAGGGCACGGCGGCCCGGCGGGAGATCGATTTGTTGCTCGACGTTGCGAACCAGGTCGAAGGTCATACGATTTGCGCGCTCGGCGACGCGGCGGCGTGGCCGGTGCAGGGATTGATCCGCCATTTTCGCGGCGAGATCGAGCGGCGCATCGACGAATATTCGGCGAAGTCCCGTCATGAGCCGGTCGCGGTGGCGGCGGAGTGAATGCGATGGCGGCGAAAAAAACCACATGGTGGCAGAAACTGGGAAACGGCGCGCAAATCGCCTCGGCGCTGATCGCCGCGTGCGGATTTGCCGCGGTGCTTTTTCAAATCAACGAAATCAGAAACAACAGCCGCGCCGCGAGCGCGCGCCAGACCTATCTCGGCTACATGGACATGGCGTTCAAAAATCCGGGCTATTCGGTGCCCGATTACGCCAAGATCAAATCGGCCGGCAAGGACGAGCTGGTGCGCTACGAAAACTTCGTCAGCTATTTTCTTTATGCCTGCGAGGAGGCGATGCTCACGCTCGAAGGAAAAGGCGAGTGGCGGGAGTCATACGCGTATGATTTGAAATATCACTTGCCGTATCTGTGCGAGAAGGTGAAGGCGGAGCCGAACTACCTTTCGACTTATAACGAGAAGACACAGGAATTGGTCAAATCCTCGATGCAGCGCTTCAGGGTCGCGGCTCCCGAATGCAAGCTGATGAGGTCGTGAGGCGATGAGGAAATTCCGTTTTGATGAGGGAAAGAAACGCTTCGCCCCAGGCGCTGCTTCGGCAGCACGCGTGGTGGAATAGGGAAGAATAGACATGCAGAACGACATGAGCGGCGCCGTAGGCGGTCTCATCATTCTTGTCTTGTTGTTCGTTATTGTCGGCGTTCCGTTGATGCAAATCCTGCATCGAACCGGCTTTTCGCGCGCTTGGGTCCTGCTTTGGTTGGTGCCGGTCGTCGGGCTCGTATTCCTCTGGATCTATGCGTTCATACGCTGGCCGGTTGAAGGCGACGATGGGGTAGGAGAAGGAAAGGCGACTGGATCGCGATGACCAAGCTCATCGTCGACGGAAAAGAAATCGACGTCCCGCCGGACTACACGCTGTTGCAGGCGTGCGAGGCGGCAGGCGCCGAGATTCCGCGCTTTTGTTTCCACGAGCGCCTATCGATCGCGGGCAATTGCCGCATGTGCCTGGTCGAAGTGAAGGGTTCGCCGAAGCCGATCGCCTCTTGTGCCTGGGGCGTGCGCGACTGCCGGCCCGGCCCGAACGGCGAGCCGCCGGTCGTCAACACAAAAACGCCTATGGTGAAGAAGGCGCGCGAAGGCGTGATGGAATTTCTGCTGATCAACCATCCGCTCGATTGCCCGATCTGCGACCAGGGCGGCGAGTGCGATTTGCAGGATCAGGCGATGACCTATGGCGTCGACAGCTCGCGCTATGCCGAGAACAAGCGCGCGGTCGAGGACAAATATATCGGCCCGCTGGTGAAGACGATCATGACGCGGTGCATTCACTGTACGCGCTGCATTCGCTTCGCCACCGAAATCGCGGGCGTTCCCGAGCTTGGCGCCATCGGCCGCGGCGAGGACATGGAGATCACCACCTATCTCGAGCACGCGATGACCTCGGAATTGCAGAGCAACGTCGTCGATCTTTGTCCGGTCGGCGCGCTCACCTCGAAGCCCTATGCGTTCCAGGCGCGGCCGTGGGAGCTGATCAAGACCGAGTCGATCGACGTGATGGACGCGGTCGGATCCAACATCCGCGTCGATACGCGCGGGCGCGAGGTGCTACGCATCCTCCCGCGGCTGAACGAGGAGATCAACGAGGAGTGGATTTCCGACAAGACGCGGCACGTCGCGGATGGATTGCGTACGCAGCGGCTCGACCAGCCCTATGTCCGTGAGCGTGGTCGGCTGCGGCCCGCGACCTGGAGTGAGGCCTTCGCCGCGATTGCGAAGCGCGTGAACGCTTTGAGGTCGAAGGAAATCGGCGCCATCGTCGGCGACGTGGCCTCGGTCGAGGAAGTCTATGCGCTGAAGGATTTGATGACACGGCTCGGCTCGCCCCATATCGATTGCCGGCAGGACGGGCCCGCGATCGACCCCTCGCTCGGCCGCGCCGGCTATCTGTTCAATGCGACGATCGCCGGCATTGATGAAGCCGACGGCATCATGATCATCGGCGCTAATCCCCGCAAGGAAGCGCCGATTTTGAACGCGCGCATCCGCAAGCGCTGGCGCACGGGCGATCTCAAGATCGGAGTGATCGGCGAGAAGGCCGATCTCACCTATGCTTATACATACCTTGGGGCCGGGCCCGAGACGCTCGCGACCTTCGTGAAACACGATCGGGCGAAATTAAAAAAGCAGATCTGGCTGATCGGGCAGAGCGCGCTCGCGCGGCCCGACGGTCAAGCTGTCCTGTCGATGTTCGCCAAGGCCGCGATTTCGGTCGGCGGGCTTGCCGATGGCTGGAACGGGTTCTCGATGCTGCATACCGCTGCTTCGCGCGTCGGTGCGCTTGATCTCGGCGCCGTGCCCGGCAAGGGCGGCCTCGATGCCGCCGGCATGGCCAAGGAAGACGCGCTTGAAGTGCTGTTCCTGCTCGGCGCCGACGAGATCGAAGTCGAGAAGGGCGCCTTCGTCGTCTATATCGGGACCCATGGCGACCGCGGTGCGCACCGTGCCGACGTTATTTTGCCGGGCGCCGCCTACACGGAAAAATCCGCGATCTACGTCAACACCGAAGGCCGGCCGCAGCTCGCGAACCGGGCGGCGTTTCCGCCCGGGGAAGCGCGCGAGGATTGGGCGATCTTGCGCGCGCTATCCGATCCCTTGGGTGCGAAGTTGCCATATGACTCGCTCGCCGATTTGCGCCGCACGATGATCTCGGCTTTCCCTCATCTCGGCAAGCTCGGCGAAATCGAGCACGCGGATCCCGCGGCAATCGAGAAACTCGCGAAGCTCGGCGGCAAGACCGACAAGGCGGCGTTCGCGTCCGCCGTCCGCGACTTCTATCTCACCAATCCGATCGCGCGCGCATCCGCCGTCATGGCCGAATGCTCGGCGCTGGCGGCCGGCCGGCCGCGCCAGGCGGCGGAGTAGCCATGAGCTTCGCGCAGATTTGGAGCACCTACATCTGGCCGATCGGCGTGATAGTGGCGGAGAGCCTGTTGCTGCTCGTGGCACTTCTCATTTTCGTCGCCTACATCCTGCTCGCCGACCGAAAAATCTGGGCCGCGGTGCAGATGCGGCGCGGCCCGAACGTCGTCGGCCCTTGGGGCTTGCTGCAATCCTTCGCCGATTTTCTCAAATTCGTGCTGAAGGAGCCGATCATTCCGGCCGGCGCGAACAAAGGGGTATTCCTGCTGGCACCACTTGTCACCTGCGTGCTGGCGCTCTCGGCCTGGGCGGTGATCCCGTTCGATGTCGGCTGGTCGATCGCCGAAATCAATGTCGGGGTTCTTTATATTTTCGCGATCTCCTCGCTCATGGTCTACGGCGTGATCATGGCGGGTTGGGCGTCGAACTCGAAATATCCGTTTCTCGCGGCGCTTCGTTCCGCGGCCCAAATGGTTTCGTACGAAGTCTCGATCGGCTTCGTATTCATCTCGGTGCTGCTGTGCGCGGGCTCGCTCAACCTCACCAAAATCGTGCAGGCGCAGGCGGGACCGCTCGGCATGTTCCAGTGGTACTGGCTGCCGCTCCTGCCGCTGTTCGTGATTTTCTTCGTCTCGGCGCTGGCCGAAACCAATCGTCCGCCGTTCGACCTTGTGGAAGCGGAATCCGAACTCGTCGCCGGATTCATGGTCGAATACTCGTCGACGCCTTACCTCCTGTTCATGCTCGGCGAGTACGTCGCGATCGTGACGATGTGCGCGATGGGTACGATTTTGTTCCTTGGCGGCTGGCTGCCGCCGTTTCCGGTGGCGCCGTTTACTTGGGTGCCGGGCATCGTGTGGTTCATGCTCAAAATCTCCTTCATGTTCTTCCTATTCGCGATGGCCAAGGCGATGGTGCCGCGCTATCGCTACGACCAGCTGATGCGGCTCGGCTGGAAAGTGTTCCTGCCGCTCTCGCTCGCGATGGTCGTGATCGTGGCGGGCGTATTGCAATTCTTCGGCCTCGCGCCGAAGTGAGGAAGCCATGAGGTTAGGTCTTTTCGCACGCGCGTTGTTCCTCGCCGAGTTCGTCTCGGGGTTCTTTCTCGCCATGCGTTACTTCTTCGCTCCGAAGGCGACGTTGAATTATCCGTTCGAGAAAGGGATGCTGTCGCCACGCTTCCGCGGCGAGCACGCGCTCAGGCGCTATCCGAACGGCGAGGAGCGCTGCATCGCCTGCAAGCTGTGCGAAGCGATTTGCCCGGCGCAGGCGATCACGATCGAGGCGGGACCGCGCCGCAATGACGGCACGCGGCGCACGACGCGCTACGACATCGACATGGTGAAATGCATCTATTGCGGCTTCTGCCAGGAAGCGTGCCCCGTGGATGCGATCGTCGAAGGGCCGAATTTCGAATTCGCGACGGAAACGCGCGAGGAGCTTTTTTACGATAAAGAAAGGCTGCTCGCGAACGGCGACCGTTGGGAGCGCCAAATCGCGAAGAACCTCTCGCTCGACGCGCCCTACCGGTAAGACCCGCGATGAACCTCTCCGCGCTTTTCTTCTATCTCTTTTCCACAATCGTGGTTGCGTCCGCCTTCATGGTGATCGCGTCGCGCAATCCGGTGCATTCGGTGCTGTTCCTTATTCTCGCCTTCGTCAACGCGGCGGGATTGTTCGTGCTGGTGGGAGCGGAGTTTCTCGCGATGATCCTGATCGTCGTTTATGTCGGCGCCGTCGCGGTCCTCTTTCTCTTCGTGGTGATGATGCTGGACGTCGATTTCGCCGAGCTCCGCCAGGGATTCCTGCAATATCTGCCGGTCGGCGCGATCGTGGGCTTCATTTTCCTCACGGAATTGCTGCTGATCGTCGGGACCTGGATTACCGGCGCGGGCGCCGCGGGCGCCATCCGCTCGCCGATTCCGCCGGCTTCCGAGGTCACCAATACGCAGGCGATCGGCCGCGTGCTCTATACGACCTACGTGCATTATTTCGAGCTCGCGGGTCTCGTGCTCCTGGTCGCGATGATCGGCGCGAT
Source organism: Hyphomicrobiales bacterium (assembly GCA_003135415.1). Taxonomy (GTDB): domain Bacteria; phylum Pseudomonadota; class Alphaproteobacteria; order Rhizobiales; family Xanthobacteraceae; genus Palsa-892. The sequence continues at coordinate 172,184 of PLBP01000007.1, read as the reverse complement.
CGTGCTCACGCTGCAGCACAAGACGCAGGCGAAGCGCCAGAATGTTTCCGCGCAGAACGCCCGCACAAAAGCGAGCGCGATCGAAATCCGCAAGGTCCGGCGGGGGCAGGGGATCTGACGATGACGATCGGCCTCTCGCACTACCTTACCGTCGGCGCCATCCTGTTCACGCTCGGCATCCTCGGCATTTTCCTCAACCGCAAGAACGTGATCGTCATCCTGATGTCGATCGAGCTGATCCTGCTCGCGGTCAACATCAACCTTGTCGCGTTCTCGGCCTTTCTCGGCGACATCGTCGGTCAGATCTACGCCTTGATCGTACTCACGGTCGCGGCGGCGGAGGCGGCGATCGGGCTCGCGATCCTGGTCGTGTTCTACCGCAACCGCGGCTCGATCGCGGTCGAAGACATCAATCTGATGAAGGGCTGAGGCGGCATGTATCAAGCGATCGTTTTCCTGCCGCTGATCGGCTGCCTGATCGCCGCCGCGATTTCGCTTGTCGGCGCGCGCCAGCGCCATCCGGGCGGTGAGCCGCCCGCGGGCGCCGAGGATCAGGCGCTCGATCACGGCTCGCATCATGCGCCGGCGGTTGCAGGCGGTGCTGTCATCCACGCCTCGCATCATGAAACCGAGAGCCATGAGGCGGCTGCCGCGGGCTCGCGCGCGGCTGAGCTCATCACCACCGGGCTTCTGATTGTCTCGGCGCTGTTGTCCTGGGGCGCATTCGTCTATGTCGGCTATTACAGCCACGACACGCGAGTGCCGCTCTACACCTGGATCATGGCGGGCGATCTCAAGGTCGATTGGGCGCTCCGCATCGACACGCTCACCGTCGTCATGCTCGTGGTGGTGAACACCGTTTCCGCGCTCGTGCACCTCTATTCGATCGGCTACATGCACGAGGATCCGTACCGGCCGCGGTTCTTCGCGTATCTCTCGCTCTTTACCTTCGCCATGCTGATGCTGGTAACGGCCGATAACTTCGTACAGATGTTTTTCGGCTGGGAAGGGGTGGGGCTCGCGAGCTATCTCCTGATCGGATTTTGGTATCTCAAGCCCGAAGCCAACGCCGCCGCGATCAAGGCCTTCATCGTCAACCGGGTGGGCGATTTCGGCTTCGCGCTCGGCATTTTCGCGGTGTTTGCGCTCACCGGCGCGGTCGGCTTCGAAACGGTATTCGCCTCGGCAAAATCGCTTGTTGGCCAAACCATCCGCATTCTCGGCCACGATTATGACGCGCTGACGCTGACTTGCCTGCTCCTGTTCATGGGAGCGATGGGGAAGTCAGCACAGTTTCTGCTGCACACCTGGCTGCCCGACGCGATGGAAGGCCCGACGCCGGTCTCGGCGCTGATCCACGCGGCCACCATGGTGACCGCCGGCGTGTTCATGGTGGCGCGGCTCTCGCCGCTGTTCGAGCTGGCGCCGACGGCGCTTCTGTTCGTCACGTTCATCGGCGCCACTACTGCGTTTTTCGCCGCCACCATCGGTCTGGTGCAGAACGACATCAAGCGCGTGGTCGCCTACTCCACCTGCTCGCAGCTCGGCTACATGTTCGTCGCGATGGGCGTCGGTGCCTATTCGATCGGCATGTTTCACCTTTTTACCCACGCGGCCTTCAAGGCGTTGCTGTTCTTAGGCTCCGGCTCCGTGATCCAGGCGATGCATCACGAGCAGGACATGCGCAAAATGGGCGGGCTGAAAAGCAAAATCCCGTTCACCTACGCTATGATGGTGATCGGCACGCTCGCGCTCACTGGATTCCCATTCACCGCCGGCTACTTCTCGAAGGATGCGATCATCGAGGCAGCCGGCTCCGCGCAAGGCAACATCGCCGAATACGCGTTCTGGCTCACGGTGATCGCCGCGGGACTGACCTCATTCTACAGCTGGCGGCTTATCTTTCTGACCTTCCACGGAAAGACCCGCGCCGATCATCACACGTACGAGCACGCGCACGAGTCGCCGCTGGTGATGCTGGTGCCGCTCGCGGTGCTGGCACTCGGTGCGCTCGTGCTCGGTTTCGTGTTTCGCGACGTGTTCACCCACGATAACGGCGTCGAGGCGTTCTTCCGCGACTCTCTTTTCTCCGCCTCCAACAACAAGCTTCTCGAGGTGATGCACCATTCGCCGCTGTGGGTAGGGTGGATCCCGACCGCGATGATGGCGGCGGGCTTCCTCGTCGCCTATTGGTTCTACATCTTGAACCCGGCGTTGCCGGTGGCGCTCGCGCGCCAGAACGAGCTGCTCTACCTCTTCTTGCTCAACAAGTGGTACTTCGACGAACTCTACGACTTTATTCTCGTGCGGCCGGCGAAGTGGCTCGGCCGCTTCCTGTGGAAGCAGGGCGACGGCTGGGCGATCGACGGCTTCGGGCCCGACGGCGTCTCGGCGCGTGTGATTGATGTGACGCAGCGCGTCGTCCGGCTGCAGACCGGCTATCTCTATCACTACGCCTTCGTGATGATGATCGGCGTCGCCGCGCTCATCACCTGGTTCTTGATGCAGGGGATCGCCGGATGACATGGCCGATCCTTTCCATCGTGATCTTCTTGCCGTTGGTCGGCGTCGCGTTCATCTTGACGCTCCGCGGTGACGACGAGGCGATCCGCAACAATGCGCGCTGGGCCGCGCTGTGGACGACGCTGCTGACGTTTTTCATTTCGATCTTTCTCATCACCGGCTTCGACCGCGGCATTCCGGATTTTCAGTTCGTCGAGAACCATTACTGGCTCGGCGGCACCATCCGCTATCATCTCGGCGTCGACGGCATTTCGCTGCCCTTCGTGATCCTCACCACCGCGCTGATGCCGATTGCGATTCTGACGAGCTTTTTATCGGTCTCGCATCGCGTGAAGGAATACATGATCGCGTTCCTGGTGCTGGAGACCTTGATGATCGGCACCTTCGCGGCCCTCGATATCGTGCTGTTCTATGTTTTCTTCGAGGGCGGACTGATCCCGATGTTCCTGATCATCGGAATCTGGGGTGGCAAGCGCCGCGTCTATGCGAGCTTCAAGTTTTTCCTCTACACGCTGCTCGGCTCCGTGCTGATGCTGCTCGCGATCCTCGCGATGTATCTGCACGCGGGCACCACCGACATCACCGTGTTGTTGACGCTCGGCTTTCCGCGCGGCTGGCAGCCTTGGCTCTTTCTCGCTTTCCTCGCTTCGTTCGCGGTCAAGCTGCCGATGTGGCCGGTGCACACGTGGCTACCCGATGCGCATGTCGAAGCGCCGACCGCGGGTTCGGTGATCCTCGCCGCGATCCTCCTAAAGATGGGCGGCTACGGCTTTATTCGCTTCAGCCTGCCGATGTTCCCGGCGGCGTCAGAAATGTTCGCGCCGATGATGTTCGCGCTCTCGGTGGTGGCGATCGTCTACACTTCGCTCGTCGCGCTGATGCAGGAGGACATCAAGAAGCTGATTGCGTACTCGTCGGTGGCCCATATGGGCTTCGTGACGATGGGGATTTTCACGCTGACCCGCGAGGGATTGCAGGGCGGCATCTTCCAGATGTTCTCGCATGGCATCGTGTCGGGCGCGTTGTTCCTTTGCGTCGGTGTCGTCTATGACCGCGTGCACACGCGCGAGATCGACGCCTATGGCGGGCTGGTCAACCGCATGCCGCTTTACGCCGCCGCCTTCATGGTGTTCACGCTCGCCAATGTCGGCTTGCCGGGCACTTCGGGCTTCGTCGGCGAATTCCTCACGCTGCTCGCGGTCTTTAAGGTGAATGCGACGGTGGCGCTGTTCGCGACGCTCGGCGTGATCCTGTCGGCGGCCTATGCGCTCTGGCTCTACCGGCGGGTGATCCTCGGCAAACTCGAGAAGAAAAATCTCATGGATATTCTCGATCTGACGCCGCGCGAGATGATCATTTTTGCACCGCTCGTTGTGCTTACAATCCTGTTCGGGATATGGCCGGCGCCGATACTCGATACCAGTGCCGCTTCCGTCGCTTCGCTCGTCGATCGCGCGCATGCGGCGCTCGCCGCGGGCCAAAAGGCCGCATTCCTGATGGGAGGGAATCCGTGAGCGCGCAACTTCCCGCCCTCGGCCCGATCTTTCCCGAACTTTTGGTGATCGCGGGCGCCTTGGCGCTTTTGCTCCTGGGCGCGATCCGCGGCGAGCGCGTCGCGGGCATGGTCGATATTTCGGCGATCTTGATCCTGCTGATCGCGGCCGGCTTGACGGTTTTGCAGCCGGGCGAGCGGGTCGAGATTTTCGGCGGCAGTTTCGTCGTCGACGATTTTTCGCGCTTTATGAAAGTGCTGGCGCTGCTGGGCTCGGCCGCGGCACTGCTTCTGTCCATCGATTTTTTCCGCGTTCAGAACATCCACCGCTTCGAGTTCGGCATTCTCGTGCTCACCGCCGCCGCCGGCATGATGGTGATGATCTCGGCGCGCGATCTCGTGATGCTCTATCTCGGCCTCGAATTGATGTCGCTCTCGCTCTATGTGATCGCGGCGATCGACCGCGACAATCTGCGCTCGACGGAAGCCGGATTGAAATATTTGGTCCTCGGCGGCCTTTCGTCCGGCATGCTGCTCTACGGCGCCTCGTTGATTTACGGCTTCACCGGCACGGTCGGCTTCACCGGCATCGCGGCTGCGGCCAAGGTGCCCTCGATCGGGCTCGTGTTCGGGCTCGTGTTCCTGTTCGCGGGTCTTGCCTTCAAGGTTTCCGCCGTGCCGTTCCACATGTGGACGCCTGATGTTTACGAAGGTGCGCCGACGCCGGTGACCGCCTTCTTCGTCGCCGGGCCCAAGGTTGCCGCGATCGCGCTGTTCATCCGGGTCGCGATCGAGGCATTCCCCGGCATCGTGCCGCAATGGCAGCAGATCATCGTGTTCATCTCCATCGCCTCGATGGTGCTCGGCGCCTTTGCCGCCATCGGCCAGCGCAATATCAAACGGCTGATGGCCTATTCCTCGATCGGTCATGTCGGCTACGCGCTGGTGGGTCTTGCGGCCGGCACGCAAACAGGAATTCAGGGCGTCCTGATCTACATGGCGATCTATGTCGCGATGACGCTCGGCACCTTCGCCTGCATTCTCGCAATGCGCCGCGCCGGCGGCATGGTGGAGGAGATCGACGAGCTCGCGGGCCTCGCGCGCACGCAGCCGATGGTCGCCTTCTTTCTTGCGGCGTTGCTGTTTTCGCTCGCGGGCATTCCGCCGCTCGCGGGCTTCTTCGCGAAGTTCTACGTCTTCCTCGCGGCGGTCGATGCCAAACTCTACGCGCTCGCGGTGATCGGCGTGGTATCGAGCGTCGTCGGCGCTTTTTATTATCTCCGCATCGTCAAGCTGATGTACATGGATGAGCCCGCCGGCGCCTTTCTGCCGATGCCGAACGAGTTGCGCGTCGTGCTCGGCATTTGCGGGCTGTTCGTGATTTTCTTTTTCCTCTATCCCTCGCCGCTCGTGGCGGCCGCCGCGACCGCGGCTAAGTCATTGTTCTGATGCTGATATTTCCTTCTTCGGCGGGTGGCATTCCGGTCCACGCCTTCGAGACGATCGGCTCCACCAATGCGGAAGTGCTCGCGCGCGCGCAAGCAGGCCAAGGGGGTCCGCTCTTTGTCGTTGCCGAGCGGCAGAGCGCGGGACGTGGACGGCGCGGGCGGGAATGGGTATCGGAGCCGGGCAATCTCTATGCAACGCTTCTCGTGGTGGATCCCGCGCCCGCGGTCGCGAGCCCGCAAATCTGTTTCGTCGCGGCACTCGCACTCCATGACGCCGTGCTCGACGCCTGCGCGGGGCTCGCGCCCACGCGGCTCAAGCTGAAATGGCCAAACGATCTCTTGCTTGATCAGGCGAAGGTCTCCGGCATCCTGGTCGAGGGAACGACGCTTGCCAACGGCAAACTCGCCGCCGCCATCGGCATCGGCGTGAATTGCGCCCATCATCCAGTTGACACACCCTTTCCGGCAAACGACTTCGTCGCGGCAGGCCTTGATCTTTCTCCCGCGGCCTTGCTCGCGCGGCTCGGCGAGCGCTGGAGCACGCGTGTGCGCGAGTGGGATCGCGGCGAGGGCTTTGCCGCGATCCGCGCGGCGTGGCTTTTGCGCGCCACCGGCATCGGGGGCGCGATCGAGGTGCGGCTTCCCGACCGCACGCTCGCCGGCACGTTCGAGGCCATCGACGAAGAGGGCGCGCTTCTGTTACGCAAGGCCGACGGTGCACGCGAGGCGATTTCCGCCGGCGACGTATTTCCGATCGCGAGAGCGGGTTGAACATGGCGCAACGATACGACGAGCTTCTGTTCGTGCCGCTCGGCGGCGTCGGCGAGATCGGCATGAACCTCGCGCTTTACGGGCTCGGCGCCGGTGGCCGGCGCGAATGGCTCTGCGTCGACATGGGCGTCTCGTTCGCCGATGCGGAGATTCCCGGCATCGACCTGATCATGCCGGACATCCGTTTTCTGGAAGGCGAGAAGCGCAACCTCAAAGGCATCGTGCTTACTCACGGCCACGAGGATCACGTCGGCGCGATTTTCGATTTGTGGCCGAAGCTGCAAGTGCCGGTCTATGCGACGCCGTTCACCGCGGCGCTGATCCAGTCGAAGCGCGAAATGGAGCAAGGCGCGCCGCAAATCCCGATCCAGATCGTGCAGCCCGGCGCCCGCGTCACCATCGGGCCGTTCGACGTGGAGTTCGTGCCGGTGGCGCACTCGATTCCGGAATCGAATGCGCTGGCGCTCCGCACGCCGCTCGGGCTCGTGGTGCATACCGGCGATTGGAAGCTCGATCCGACGCCGGTCGTCGGCGCCATCACCGATGAGAACAAGTTCCGCGCGCTCGGCGCCGAAGGCGTGCGCGCGATCGTTTGCGATTCCACCAACGCCGTGCGCGAGGGTCAGTCGCCGTCGGAATCCGATGTCGCGAGCCACCTCATGGAGATCGTGAAGAACGCGAAGGGGCGGGTGGCGGTCACCACCTTCGCCTCCAACGTCGCCCGCATTCGCTCGGCGGCGCTTGCCGCGGCGGCGGCCGGCCGTGAGGTCGTGGTGGTCGGACGCGCCATGGAGCGCATCGTCAACGTCGCGCGCGAAATGCGCCTCCTCGACGGCGTGCCGCAGTTTCGCGGCGTCGACGCCTATTCGTCGCTGCCGCGGGAGCGCGTGGTGGTGATCCTGACCGGGAGCCAGGGCGAGCCGCGCGCGGCGCTGGCGCGCATTGCCGGCGACGATCATCCCGACATCGAACTCGATCACGGCGATACCCTGATTTTTTCCTCGCGCACCATTCCGGGCAACGAGAAGGCGGTGAACCGCATTCTCAACGAGATGATCCGGCGCGGCGTCAAGGTCATTACCGACCGCACCGATCTCGTACACGTCTCCGGGCATCCGCGCCGGGGCGAATTGTCGGCGCTCTATCAGTGGCTGAAGCCCGAGGTTTCAGTGCCGGTTCACGGCGAGGCGCTGCATCTCTCCGAGCACGCCGCACTTGCGCGCGCCGAGGGGATCAAGGAAGTGGTGCTTTGCGGCGACGGCGACGTGCTGCGACTGGCACCGGGGCCGGCGAAGGTAATCGACCAGGTACCCTCGGGCCGTCTCTACCGTGACGGTACATTCCTGATCGAAGCGGACTCGCGCACCGTGGCCGAGCGCAAACGGCTTAGTTTTGCCGGGGTCATATCGGTTGCGCTCGCGCTCGGCAGTCGCGGCGAGATCGCGGGCGAGCCGATGGTCGAGCTTTCGGGGCTGCCCGAATTCGCGCATGGCGGGAAGACGATGGAGAACGTCGTGCTCGATGCAATTGAGGATGCGCTCGCTTCGTTACCCAAACAGCGCCGCCGCGATCCCGACGCCATTGAGGATGCGATCGTTCGCTCGGTGCGCGGGCAGGTCAATGCGGTGTGGAACAAGAAGCCGACCTGCCACGTAATCGTGCTGCAGATCTGAAAGGCCCTAGCGGGCTGGTTTTTGCTCCGGCGGCCGGAAAAACATCCCTAAAACAATCGAGACCAATGCGGCGATAATCGCGCCGAGTCCGACTTCCATGATCCGCGCGAGCGCCGGGGCTATGGGCGATGCAAGGCGTGCTGCCGCCGAAAATACGATGATCCCGGCGATCAGTGCCGCGCGCAATTCTGGCCGCAGCACGCCGAGCAATCCCAACGGAGCGACCAGCAGAACCAGGAGCACGGGCTCGGGCGTTCCCGTGCTGCGCGCGAAGGCCAAGAACAGACCGAATAATGCGCCGGCCAAGGTGCCGAGCAATCGATAGACCGCCGCGCGTACCGCACCTCTCGCCGTAATGCGCGCGACGATCGCTGCCGTAATGACCGACCAGAACGGCGCGGCGAGATCGAGCCAGGAGGCAATCAGAAAAGAGAGAAGGGTGGCGAGCACGATGGCAAGCACCTGCCACAGCTCCGCCCGATAACGCTTCAAAACGGCTTTTACGTTTTGCATCATTGCCTCGCGGGCATCACCAGTTGCGTCTGCGTCACGATTGCCGCGAGCTTTCCGTCGCCACGCGAAATACGCGTCTGCCACACCATCGTGGTGCGGCCGCGATGAAGCGGCGTGCACTCGGCCTTCGCCGTATCGCCCACGGGCACGGCGGCGAAGAAATTGGTCTTGCTCTCGATTGTCGTCGTGGTCATGCCCGCCGGCAAATTAGCGACGGTCGCGTAGGCGCCGACCGTGTCGGCAAAGGTCATGATGGCGCCGCCATGCAGGATCGCCGGCCGCGTGCACAGATCGTCCCGCACCTTGAGTGAAGCGGTGACGCGCTCGGGGGTAACCTCGGTGATCTCGAGGCCGATCAGTTTTGCGAAGGGAAGCGGCGTTTTGTCCATGGGCGTTCCTTTCTTGACTCTGCTTTCGATGTTAGCCCAATTGAGCGCGATAATTGAACGTGTAGGCGCATGAGGAAAGGGCGATGATCGGCCGGCTCAATCACGTCGCGATCGCGGTCAAGGATCTCGCCGCCGCGGCGAGCATCTACCGCAAGACGCTTGGCGCCGAGGTCTCGGCGGCGGTGCCGCAGCCCGACCATGGCGTGACCACGATTTTCATCACGCTCCCCAACACCAAGATCGAGCTCCTGGAGCCGCTCGGCGCCAATTCGCCGATCGCCAAGTTCCTTGAACGCAATCCCGACGGCGGCATCCATCACCTCTGTTACGAGGTCGCCGATATCCGCGCCGCGCGCGATCAAATGAAAGCACAAGGTGCCCGCGTGCTCGGCGACGGCGAGCCCAAAATCGGCGCCCATGGCAAGTCGGTCCTGTTCCTGCACCCGAAGGATTTTTTCGGCACGCTGGTCGAGCTGGAGCAGGCTTGATGAAATCGTGGGTGCTGGCGGCCGCGATCTATTTCGTGCTGTGGTGGATCGTGCTGTTCGCGGTGCTTCCCTGGGGCGTAGAGAGCCAGGAGGAAGCGGGTGAAGTTTCGCCGGGCAGCGATCCGGGAGCGCCGGCGCGGCCATTGCTGTTGCGCAAGGCGATGGCGACCACCTTGATCTCGGCCGTGATCATGGGATTGGGCTATGGCGCGTGGGCGCTCGGCTTGATCGGCGGTATTTTTCCCGCCGGGCTAATTTCGCCGCGGTAAAAAAACAAACGGGCAAGCTTGCGCTCATCCATTTGCCGTTTCGTCCGTTTCGCGTCGCGTTGATCTCGCGCCGGCGGCGGATTCTTCCTCCCCAAACCTGGGCCTCAAACCGGACTGGTCCGGCTCGCTTCCCTAGCTGAGAACCGTGAAGCTAGACCGGAAGCCGTTGGCCTGTCATTCTTGCGGTGCAATCAGTTTTTCTGCATCGCAATAAGACGCTTCCGGGGAAGCGGAGCCAAGCGGCTCTTGTCATTCGGAAATCTTGTGCGTTCACTCGCCGGGGCAACCGGCCCGACCGAATCGAAGGCTAGGGATGCGCCTCTCCCGTTATTTTCTTCCGATCCTGCGCGAAACCCCGAAAGAGGCCGAAATCGTTTCCCACCGCCTGATGTTGCGGGCGGGGATGATCCGGCAGGAGGCGGCGGGCATCTACGCCTTCCTGCCGCTGGGCATGCGGGTCGTGCAGAAGGTCTGTCAAATCGTGCGCGAGGAGCAGAACCGCGCCGGCGCGATCGAGATGCTGATGCCGACGATCCAGTCGGCCGAGTTGTGGCGCGAAAGCGGGCGCTACGACGATTACGGCAAGGAAATGCTGCGAATCGAGGACCGGCACGAGCGCGAAATGCTCTACGGCCCGACCAACGAGGAGATGATCACCGAGATCTTCCGCGCCTCGGTCAAGTCCTACAAGCAGTTGCCGCTTAACCTCTATCACATCCAATGGAAGTTCCGCGACGAGCTCAGGCCGCGCTTCGGCGTGTATCGCTCGCGCGAATTCCTCATGAAGGACGCCTATTCCTTCGATTTGGACGCCGCCAGTTCCCGCCATTCCTACAACAAAATGTTCGTGGCTTATCTCCGCACCTTCGCGCGGCTGGGGCTGAAATCGATTCCAATGGTTGCCGAATCCGGTCCGATCGGTGGGAGCCTCTCCCACGAATTCATCATCCTCGCCTCGACCGGGGAGAGCGAAGTATTTTGCCATCGCGACTATCTCGACTTTCCGGTGCCCGACGAAAAAGTCGACTTCGACAACGCCGCCGGTCTGCAGAAGATCGTCGACCAGTGGACCTCGCTTTATGCCGCGACCTCGGAGAAGCACGAGTCGGGAGCGTTCGATAAAATTCCCGAGGCGAAGCGGCTTTCCGCGCGCGGCATAGAAGTTGGCCACATCTTCCAGTTCGGCACCAAATATTCCGAGCCGATGAAGGCGACGGTCGCCGGCCCCGACGGCGCCAATGTACCCGTGCACATGGGCTCCTACGGCATCGGACCGACGCGGCTCGTCGCCGCCATCATCGAAGCGAGCCACGATGAGACCGGCATCGTGTGGCCGGAGCCGGTGGCACCGTTCAAGGTCGCGCTCCTCAATCTCAAGCAAGGCGATAGTGCCACCGACGCTGCCTGCGAGAAACTTTACGGCGAGCTCACGGCGCGCGGTATAGACGTGCTCTATGACGACAGCGACGAACGCGCGGGCGGGAAATTCGCCGCCGCCGACCTCATCGGCTTGCCGTGGCAAATCGTGGTCGGGCCCAAGGGACTGGCCGAGGGCAAAGTGGAATTGAAGCGGCGCGCGGGCGGCGCGCGCGAAACGCTTTCGCCGGCCGACGCGCTCGCGCGGCTCGCGGGATAGACGGACAGAACAATGTCGGCACGCACCGGAACGCTCCCCTTCGCCTCCTTCGAGTGGATGCTGTCGATCCGCTATCTGCGGGCGCGGCGCAAGGAAGGTTTCATCTCGGTGATCGCCGGGTTTTCGTTTCTCGGCATCATGCTGGGCGTCGCGACCTTGATCATCGTGATGGCGGTGATGAACGGCTTCCGCACGGAATTGTTGTCGAAAATACTTGGCCTCAACGGCCATGTGCTGATCCAGCCGCTCGAACAGGCGCTGACCGATTACGCCGAGGTCGCGAAGAAAGTCTCCGCCATCAAAGGCATCACACTCGCAGTGCCCTTGGTGGAGGGACAGGCGCTGGCGTCCTCGCCGTTCCATGCCGCCGGCGTTCTGGTGCGCGGCATTCGGGAGCAGGATTTGAAGAGCCTTCCGGCGATCGGGCCGAACATCAAGAACGGCACGCTCGAAGGCTTCGACGAAGGGCAGGGCGTTGTGCTCGGCGCCCGGCTCGCGAACCAGCTTTCGGTGCGGGCCGGCGATCAGGTGACGCTCGTGGCACCCCGCGGCGCGGTGACGCCGATGGGCACGACGCCACGGATCAAGACCTACAAGGTCGCGGCGCTGTTCGAGATCGGCATGTCGGAATACGACAACGTGTTCGTATTCATGCCACTCTCTGAGGCGCAGGCCTATTTCAACCGTCCCGGCGACGTCTCCGCAATCGAGGTCTATACCGACAATCCCGATCAGATCGACAAGTATCGCCAACTGATCAATGAAGGCGCCGGCCGCCCGGTGTTCCTGGTCGATTGGCGGCAACGCAATGCCACCTTCTTCAATGCCTTGCAGGTCGAGCGGAACGTCATGTTCCTGATCCTCACGCTGATCGTGCTCGTCGCCGCGCTCAACATCGTCTCAGGGCTGATCATGCTGGTCAAAGACAAGGGCCACGACATCGCGATCCTGCGCACTATGGGCGCGACCAAGGGTGCCGTGCTCCGCATCTTCTTCATCACCGGTGCCTCGATCGGCGTCGTCGGCACGCTGGTCGGCTTCGGGCTCGGGCTTCTCATTTGCCTCAACATCGAGGGAATCCGGCGCTTCTTGTCGTGGCTCTCCTCGACCGAGCTATTCTCGCCTGAACTTTATTATCTGAGCCAAATGCCCGCCGATATCGATTCGGGCGAGACGATCACGGTCCTGGTCATGGCGCTCGTCTTGTCCTTCATCGCGACGCTTTACCCGGCTTGGCGGGCGGCGCGGCTCGATCCGGTCGAGGCGCTGCGCTACGAGTAGGGCATGCAAAACCAGCCGGCCTTGCACATCGAGGGCGTCGAGCGGCGCTATCGGCAAGGCGATTCCGTTCTCGAAATCCTGCGCGGGGCGACCTTGTCGGTGTGGCCCGGCGAGTCGGTGGCGCTGATCGCGCCGTCCGGCACCGGCAAATCGACGCTGCTACAAATCGCGGGCCTGCTAGAGCATCCCGACGGCGGCGAGGTATTCATCGGCGACCGCGCAACGGCGGGGCTTCCCGACAAGGAGCGCACCCGCATCCGCCGCGACGAGATCGGATTCGTCTATCAGTTCCATCATCTGTTGCCGGAATTCTCCGCGGTCGAAAACGTCATGCTGCCGCAGATGATCGGCGGCCTCGGCAAGGCCGAGGCCCGCGCTCGCTCGAGCGAACTCCTGACCTTCCTCGGCCTCGGCGCGCGGCTCGAGCACCGGCCGGCGGAATTATCGGGCGGCGAGCAGCAGCGTGTGGCGATCGCGCGCGCGGTCGCCAACGCGCCGCGGCTTCTGTTGGCGGACGAGCCGACCGGCAATCTCGACCCGCAAACCGCCGATCACGTGTTTGCGACACTCGCCAAGCTCGTGAACGCCTCGGGCTTCGCCGCGCTGATCGCCACCCACAACATGGAACTCGCCGGACGCATGAATCGGCGCGTCACCATCAAGGACGGCGAAGTGGTCGAGCATAGTTGAGTTGCTCGTCCACAGCCTCGCACTGAAAATTCTGGACGCGGGCGCTCGGCGAGCCCACGATGGGCTCGAGAAATTCTCGGAGACGATTCGTGTCTGACCTCGCAAAGGCGGTGGGCTTCGTCCACCTCCATGTTCATTCGTCCTATTCGCTTCTCGAAGGCGCGCTGAAAATCGCGCAGCTCGCGGAGCTTGCGAAAGCCGACCGGCAGCCCGCGCTGGCACTCACCGACACCGGCAATCTGTTCGCCGCGCTCGAATTCTCCGAGAAGATGGCGGGCGAAGGCATCCAGCCCATCGTCGGCTGCGCGCTCGCCGTTGATTTCGCCGACGAGCCGCCGGCGCGGAACGGCGCTATTTCGCGGATGCCGCGCATCGTTTTGCTGGCCGCCACCGAAGAGGGCTACCGACACCTGATCGCGCTCGTCTCGAAGAGCCATCTCGACGTGCCCGAAGGCGCCGCACCGCATGTCAGCCTCGATTGGCTGAAAGCGCACGCGCCCGGACTGATCGCGCTTACCGGCGGGCCGGACGGCCCGCTCGAGCGTGCATTCGCGAGCGGGCACGCGGAGCTTGCGCGCGCGCGGCTCGACCGCCTCAAACGACTTCATGGCGACAAGCTCTATGTCGAATTGCAGCGCCACGGGCTCGAGAGCGAAAAGCTCGCGGAGCCCGCCTTGATCGAACTTGCCTTCGCTGCGGGGCTTCCGCTCGTCGCCACCAACGAGCCCTATTTCGGCGCGCGCGACGACTTTGAGGCGCATGACGCGCTTCTTTGCATTGCCGAGGGCCGGCTCGTCGCCGAGAGCGACCGGCGGCAGGTCACGCCCGAGCATTATTTCAAGACGCGAAGCGAGATGATGGAGCTATTCGCCGATCTCCCGGAAGCACTTGCCTCGAGCGTCGAGATCGCGCGGCGCTGCTCGTTCCGCTCGCAGAGCCGGGCGCCGATCCTGCCGCGCTTTTCCATCGGCGGGAAAGCCGCCGACGAGACGGTGGAATTGCGCCGCCGTGCCGAAGAGGGGCTGGAGAAGCGCATCAAGGATCACGGCCTCACGCTCGGTTTCAGCGAAGAGGAATATCGCGAGCGGCTTGTCTTCGAGCTCGATGTCATCAGCCGGATGAACTACGCCGGTTACTTCCTGATCGTCGCCGATTTTATCCAATGGGCGAAGGCGCGCGGCATTCCCGTGGGGCCGGGGCGCGGCTCCGGCGCGGGCTCGCTCGTCTCCTACGCGCTCACCATCACCGATCTCGATCCGATCCGCTTCGGGCTTCTGTTCGAGCGCTTCCTCAATCCCGAGCGCGTGTCGATGCCGGATTTCGACGTCGATTTCTGCCAGGACCGGCGCGACGAGGTGATCCGCTATGTGCAGGAGCGTTACGGCCGCGAGCAGGTGGCGCAAATCATCACTTTCGGCTCGCTGCAAGCGCGGGGCGTCATGCGCGATGTCGGCCGCGTCCTGGAGATGCCCTACGGCCAGGTCGACCGCATCTGCAAATTGATCCCGATCAATCCGACCAATCCGGTGACGCTCCAGCGCGCGATCGAGGGCGAGCCGCGCCTGCAAGAAGCGCGAAAAGAGGATCCGCGCGTCAAGCGCGCCTTCGACATCGCGCTCAAGTTAGAGGGCCTGCATCGACATGCCTCGACCCATGCCGCCGGCATTGTGATCGGCGACCGGCCGCTCGTCGAATTGGTGCCGCTCTATCGCGATCCGAAATCGAGCACGCCGGCGACCCAGTTCAATATGAAATGGGTCGAGGCCGCGGGCCTCGTGAAGTTCGACTTCCTCGGGCTTAAAACGCTGACGGTGATCGACACCGCGGTGAAGCTTCTCGCGGCGCGCGGAATTACGTTCGACATCAATTCGATCCCGCTCGACGATCCCGCGCCTTACGAAATGATCTCGCATGGCGATACGGTCGGCGTGTTCCAAATTGAAAGCGCAGGCATGCGGAAGGCCCTTGCCGAAATGCAGCCTGACCGCTTCGAAGACATCATTGCGCTCGTGGCGCTTTATCGCCCCGGCCCGATGGCGAATATTCCGACCTACAACGCCCGCAAGCACGGCCGGGAAAAGCCCGACTACATCCATCCGAAATTGGAGACGGTGCTGCGCGAGACGTTCGGCGTGATCGTCTATCAGGAGCAAGTGATGCAGGCCGCACAGTTGCTTGCCGGCTACTCGCTCGGCGAGGCGGATCTGTTGCGGCGTGCGATGGGCAAAAAAATCCGGAGCGAAATGCGGGCACAGCGCGCGCGCTTTGTCTCTGGCGCGGTCGAGCGCGGCGTCGAGCGCGCGCAGGCCGACGCGATTTTCGATCTATTGGAGCGCTTCGCCGAATACGGCTTCAACAAGAGCCATGCCGCCGCCTACGCGTTGGTCGCCTACCAGACGGCTTACCTGAAGGCGCATTATCCGGTCGAGTTTTTCGCCGCTTCGATGACGCTCGATCGCGACAATACCGACAAGCTCGCCGAATTCCGCCGCGAGGCCGTCCGGCTCGGCATTAAGGTCGAGCCGCCGTCAGTGAACCTGTCGGGCGAAAATTTCGGGGCGGCCCAAGGAACGGGACGAGGGACGATCATCTATGCACTTGCCGCGATCAAGGGCGTGGGCTCGCAGGCGGTCGAGGCGATCGTGAAAGCGCGCGCCGAGAAGCCGTTCACCGATCTCGCCGATTTTGCCGCGCGCATCGATACGCGCGCGCTGAACAAGCGCACGCTCGAAAGCCTTGCCGCCGCCGGCGCCTTCGATTGCCTGGAGCCGAACCGCGCGCGCGCCTTCGCCGCCGTCGACGCGATGCTCGCCTATGGGCAGCGGAGAGTTGCGGACGCGGCTTCGGGTCAGACGCAATTATTCGGCGGGGGACCGGTGCGCGCGACGATTCACGTGCCCGAGGCGACGCCGTGGCTCCCGGCGGAACGATTAAAGCGCGAATACGACGCCATCGGCTTTTTTCTCTCCGGCCATCCGCTCGACGATTACCAGGCCGTGCTCGAGCGCCTTCGCGTGCAGCCATGGGCCGATTTCTCGCGCGCCGTGCGCGCGGGCGGCTCGGCCGGGCGGCTCGGCGCCACCGTGATGTCGCGTACCGAGCGGCGTATCAAGTCGGGCTCGAAAATGGGCATCATCGAGCTTTCCGACCCGACCGGGCATTTCGAGGCGTTGATTTTCGCCGAGGGGTTGGCGCAATTCCGCGATCTGTTGGAGCCCGGCAACGCCGTGCTGTTGCAGGTCGGCGCCGAGCTGCAAGGCGAGGAAGTGCGCGTGCGCATCCATAACGCGGAATCGCTCGACGAGGCGGCATCGAAGAGCCAGCGCGGCTTGCGCGTTTTTCTCAAGTCTTCCGAGCCGATCGATCTCGTGAAGAAACGCCTCGCGCCGGGCGGCGGCGGCAAGACCGAAAAACTCGGCGAAGTGAGCTTCGTATTGGTGCTAGCCGACGGCTCCGATGTCGAGGTCAAGCTCCCGGGGCGCTATCCGATTTCGCCGCAGATCGCGGGCGCGATGAAGGCGGTGCCGGGCGTGGTCGCCGTGCAGGAAATGTGAAGTGCTAACTTGGCGGTAACGGCTTCAGCGACTCCAATGGGATATCGAGTACGCAAGTTACTCCCGAAGGATCGAATGTCAGCTGGCTTTGGCCTTTGAGTTGATTCACAAAGCTATGTTCGATCAGCCGCGTTCCGAAACTGCGGCGCGTCGGTTCATGAACCGCTGGGCCGTCTTTTTCCGTCCAGGTGAGTCGAAATTGCTGCTGTGAATCGTCGACAGTAGCGGTGATTTCGACGCGCCCGCTTGCATTCGACAACGCACCATACTTTGCGGCGTTGGTACAAAGTTCATTGAGAACCATGGCCAGAGGCAGAACGGCCGCGGAACTGACTTCTATGTCCGAGCTTTGAATGAAAAATCGGCCGCCGCCGCTGGTGTCGAAGGGCTCTAAGGCCGTTTTCAAAATCGCCGCGAGTTTGGCGCTTGTCCAACGCGTACTCAGCAACAGGTCGTGCACGCGCCCCAGCGCGATGATTCGCTGCTCGATGGCTTCGCTGCCGCGCTCGATGCTGTCGGCGGTTCGCAGGCTTTGCGAGGTGATCGACATCACCATCGCCAACGTGTTCTTTACCCGGTGGTGCAGTTCTTCCACCAGGAGGCGTTGCAATTGCTCGAGGACTTTATGCTCGGCGGCGCCTATGCCGGCTTGGGCAAGAAGCCGGCGCAGGTCGATATTTTCGACCTCGAGCCGCAAGTCATCTTCCGTGCTCACGACACCCCTCGTATCTCGACCAGACGCAGCATATGCGGAGCGGCACGCAAAAACCAATCGATGCCGCCGCGGAATTTCTATTCAAATTGACGCGATGACGAGACTTCGGGCACCCTTGCGCCGCCTTGTTCCGCCGCCTATAAGCCCCGCCATCACGCACGCGGACTAGCTTTCCCACAAGCGGGACGGCATCCGGTGCTGGGCATTTGCCCGGCTCGGTCCGCGGAGGCTAACCGGAAGAGGACAAAATGGCGCTTCCCGATTATTCTATGCGCCAGCTATTGGAAGCTGGCGTTCATTTCGGCCATCAATCTCATCGCTGGAATCCGAAGATGGCTCCGTTCATCTTCGGCACCCGCAACAACATCCACATCATCGACCTCGCGCAGACGGTGCCGTTGCTGCACAAGGCACTCACGGCGGTGAGCGATACGGTCGCCAAGGGCGGACGAATTCTGTTCGTCGGCACCAAGCGGCAGGCGTCCGACGCCGTCGCCGATGCCGCCAAGCGCTCGGCGCAGTATTTCGTGAATTCCCGCTGGCTCGGCGGCACGATGACCAACTGGAAAACGATCTCGAATTCGATCGCGCGCCTCAAGAAGATCGAGGAAATGCTGTCGACCGAGACGGGTGCCGCCTATACCAAGAAAGAGCGTCTCACGCTCGCGCGCGAGAAGGAAAAGCTCGAGCGCTCGCTCGGCGGCATTCGCGACATGGGCGGTGTACCCGACCTCGTCTTCGTGATCGACACCAACAAGGAAGAAATCGCGATCAAGGAGGCAAAGCGCCTCAATATTCCGGTCGCGGCGATCGTCGACACCAACTCGAATCCCGACGGCATCGTGTTTCCGATCCCCGGCAATGACGACGCCGGCCGCGCGATTACGCTCTATTGCGATCTCGTGGCCAAGGCCGCGATCGACGGCATCTCGCGCGCACAAGGACAGGCAGGCGTCGATCTGGGTGCAGCCGAGCGGCCCATCATCGAGGACTTGCCCGCCGAAAAGGCCGAATGGGAAGGCTTCGAGCCGCTGCCGGGTCCAGTCGGTGCGCCGGCTGACCTCAAGAAGTTGCATGGCGTGAGCCCGGCGATCGAAAAGCAGCTCAACGACCTCGGCTTCTTCCACTACTCGCAAGTCGCGGGCCTCGGCGCCAAGGATGCGCATCACCTCGGCGAAACGGTAGGTCTGCCCGGCCGCATCGAGACCTGGATCGCGGAAGCTAAGGTGCTTTCGGCCGATACGGAGTAATCATGGCCGAGATCAGTGCGAGCCTCGTCAAGGAGCTGCGCGAGAAGACCGGCGTCGGCATGATGGACTGCAAGGCGGCGCTGACGGAAACCAAGGGCAATCTCGAAGCCGCGGTCGATTGGCTCCGCAAAAAGGGACTCTCCAAGGCCGCGAAAAAAGCCGACCGCGTCGCTGCCGAAGGCCTCGTCGGCCTCGTCGTCGAAGGCACCAAGGGCGTGCTCGTGGAGGTCAACTCGGAGACCGATTTCGTCGCGCGCAACGATCACTTCCAGGGGCTCGCCAAGCTCATCGCGGAAGCAGCACTGCATAACGGCGCCGACGTCGACAAAATCAAGAAGGCAAAGCAAGGCAAGGGCACGATCGAGGAAGCGATCGCGCAGGCGATCGCCACCATCGGCGAGAACATAACGCTCAGGCGTGCGGCTAAGCTCTCCGTCAGCGCCGGCGCGATCGGCGCCTATATGCACGCCGCGATTTCCGAAGGGCTCGGCAAGATCGGCGTCCTGGTCGCGCTCGAATCGAAGGCCAATCCCGCCGAGCTCGCGATTTTTGGCCGTATGCTGGCGATGCACGTCGCCGCCTCCAATCCGTTAGCGGTCGACGCCAAGGGCATCGATGCCAAGGTCGCCGCGCGCGAGCGCGACGTGCTCAGCGAAAAGGCCAAGGCCTCCGGCAAGCCCGCGAATGTGATCGAGAAAATCGTCGAGAGCGGCCTCAAGACATTTTACAAAGAAGTCTGCCTCGTCGATCAACCTTATGTGCATGATTCCGCGAAAACGGTTGCGCAGGCGGTGAAGGAAGCCGAAGGAAATCTCGGCCAGCCGATCGCGATCAAGGGATTCGTGCGCTACGTGCTGGGCGAAGGTGTGGACAAACAAGCTTCGGCCACGGGCCAAAGCTGAATCCGCCGGGGGTCGAATGGCGAAGCCCCACTACAAGCGCGTCCTCGTCAAGGTTTCGGGCGAGGCATTGCAGGGAAGCGGCACGGAGGGGCTACACGCGCCGACGCTTGCGCGCATCGCCGCTGATCTCGTCGAAGTGAAAAAGCTCGGCGTCGAGGCGGCGGTCATGGTCGGCGGTGGTAATTTCATCCGCGGCGCCGACCTCGCCGAAACCGGTATCGAGCGCGCGGCGGCCGATGCCATGGGCATGCTCGCGACCGTCATCAACGCACTCGCGCTCGAAGGCGCGATCGAGCGCGCCGGCGCCACCGTCCGCACGCTATCCGCGGTTTCGATGCCGAGTGTGTGCGAGCCTTACGCTCGCCAGCGCGCCAGCGCGCATCTGAAACAAGGGCATATCGTCCTATTGGCGGGTGGGACCGGAAACCCGTATTTCACCACCGATACAGGTGCTGCGTTGCGGGCGGCGGAACTCGGCTGCGACGCGATCCTGAAAGCGACGCAAGTGGACGGCGTCTACGACAGCGATCCGAAATCCAATCCGAAAGCCAAGCGCTTCGACAAGCTCACGCATGATGAAGCGCTTGCGCGCGACCTCAAGGTATTGGATGCGGCGGCCTTCGCGCTTGCCCGCGAAGCGAAGCTGCCTATCATCGTGTTCTCGATCCGCGAGGCGGGGGCGATCACCGCCGCGGTCAAGGGTGAGGGCAAGGCGACAATCATTACGCCGTGAAGGCGGCCGAGGACGGCTGGAGAGGTGATGCATGAAACCGGGAACTTTCGATCTCGCTGACGTCAAACGGCGCATGCAGGGCGCGCTCAATACTTTGAAGCAGGAGCTGAGCGGGCTGCGTACGGGACGGGCGTCGCCCAATCTCGTCGAGCCCATCCACATCGAAGCCTATGGCTCGAACATGCCGATGAACCAGGTCGCGACCGTCAGTGTGCCCGAGGCGCGGCTGATTTCGATCCAGGTCTGGGACGCCTCTCTCGTCAAGGCAGTCGAGAAGGCGATCCGCGATTCCAATCTTGGTCTCAGTCCTTCGACCGAGGGGCAAATCGTCCGCATTCGCATTCCGGAGTTGAACCAGGAGCGCCGCCAGGAACTGGTCAAAGTTGGGCACAAATATGCCGAAGCCGCGCGCATTGCCGTCCGTCACGGCCGCCGCGACGGGCTCGATCACCTGAAGAAGCTGCAGAAGGACGGCCATGTGAGCGAAGACGAAATCAAGCGCCACGAGGGCGACGTCCAGAAGGCGACCGATCAGGCGATCACCGACATCGACCAGACGTTGGCGACCAAGGAAAAGGAAATCATGTCGGTCTGACGGAACCGAAGAAACCGAAAATGTCATTGCCCGATTCCGTATCCATTCTCGGCGGCGTTTCGCTCGACCCGCCGCTCCACGTCGCCGTCATCATGGACGGCAACGGCCGCTGGGCGTCGGCGCGCGGATTGCCGCGCCGGGAAGGACATCGTCAGGGCGTCGAGGCGCTGCGGCGCGCGGTGCGCGCGGCGGGCGATCTCGGCATCAAGGTACTGACCATCTATTCCTTCAGCGCTGAGAACTGGTCGCGGCCGCTCGAAGAGGTCAACGACCTGATGGGGTTGTTGAAGCGTTTCGTGCGCAAGGACCTCGCCGAGCTGCACGAAAACGGCGTGCGCGTGCGGGTGATCGGCGATCGTAAGGGTCTCGACGCGGACGTGCTCGCGCTCCTCGACGAGGCGGAGCAACTGACCGCAGATAACAAGCGCACGACGCTTGTCGTCGCCTTCAACTATGGCGGACGGCAGGAAATCGCGCGCGCCGCACGCAAGGCCGCGGAGGACGCGGTTGCCGGCAAGCTGGACCCGGCATCGATCGACGCCGGCACGATCGAGGCCAATCTCGACACCGCCGGCTTGCCCGACCCCGATCTCGTGATCCGCACTAGCGGCGAACAGCGCATCTCGAATTTCCTTCTATGGCAGGCGGCCTATGCCGAATTCGTGTTCCTGCCGATCTATTGGCCGGATTTCGACCGCGCGGCGCTGGAAGCCGCGATCGTCGAATATCGCCGCCGCGAGCGCCGCTTCGGCGGCGTCACCGCGCGCACGGGATCCTGACTTGATCTCGGCGCGCGAGTTGGCCCGGCCCACCGCGAAGAGCGCCAAGCGCCGGGCAAACGAGCTGCCGCTCCGGATTTATTCGTCGATCGTGCTCGGCGCGCTGGCCCTGGCGGTGACATGGGCGGGTGGAACCGTGTTCGCACTGTTCTGGCTCGTGGCCGCGATCGGCGTGTTGTGGGAGTGGGCGCACATCACTTCGCTGCGGCCCCTTTGGTTCGGTGCGGGCATGATTTACGCCGGCATCTTTTTCGTTTCGATGCTGCTGTTGCGGAGCGACCCGGGCCTTGGCCTGGTCGCGCTGATCTGGCTGTTCGCGATGATCTGGACCACCGATATTGCGGCTTATTTCACCGGCCGCGCACTCGGCGGCCCGAAGCTGTGGCCCGAGATCAGCCCCAACAAGACATGGTCGGGCGCGATCGGCGGCACCATCGGAGGTCTTGTCGCGGGAGCCGCTACTCTCGTAGTCGCCGGACTCTCCTTGCGGCCGATCCACGCCCTCGTCATGCTCGCCGTCGTCATCGCAGCCCAACTCGGGGATCTGATGGAATCGGCCATCAAGCGCCGCTTTGGCGTGAAAGATTCGAGCCAATTGATCCCGGGCCATGGCGGCTTAATGGATCGCTGCGACTCGCTGGTCGCGGCGGCGGCCTTGGCGCTATTATTCGGGCTCGCAAGGGCGGGAACGAACGCCCCGGCCGAAGGATTATTGTTGTGGTGAGCGGACAAAAGACAACGGACGCGAAAATCGCCGTCAGTATCCTTGGCGCGACCGGCTCGATCGGGAAAAGCGCGCTCGATCTTATTTCCCGCGCACCCGAGCGCTACGAAATCGCGGCACTTACGGCAGGACGCGATGGCCGCAAACTCGCGGCGCTGGCGCGCGCGCACGGCGCCAAGCTCGCGGTGGTGTCGGAGCCCGAAGGCTACCGCGAACTTTGCGAGGCGCTGGCAGGCTCGGGCATCAGGACCGCGGGCGGACGCGAGGGCTTGCTCGCTGCCGCCACTGAACCCGCCGATGTCCTGATCGCCGCAATTTCGGGTGCCGCCGGCCTCGAGCCGACGCTCGCGGCGCTTTCCGCCAAGCGCCGCATCGCGCTCGCGAACAAGGAGTGCCTGGTTTCGGCCGGCCGTCTATTCATGCGGACGGCGAAATCGTCCGGCGCGATCGTGCTGCCGCTCGACTCCGAGCACAACGCGGTCTTTCAGGCGTTGATGGCGGGCCCACACGACGCGGTCGAGCGCGTGACACTCACCGCGTCGGGCGGCCCGTTCCGCACCTATTCCACCGAGCGCCTCGCACGCGCGGTGCCGGAGGAAGCGTTGCGCCATCCGATCTGGTCGATGGGTGCGAAAATCTCGATCGACTCTGCGACGCTCATGAACAAGGGGCTCGAGCTGATCGAGGCGCATCATCTCTTCGATCTGCCGTCCGCCCAGCTCGACGTGCTCGTTCATCCGCAGTCGATCGTGCATGCGCTCGTCGCCTTCCGGGACGGCGCGGTTGTCGCCGGCCTTGCCGTGCCCGACATGCGGGTGCCGATCGCTTACTGTCTTGGCTGGCCGGATCGCCATGCTTGGGAAGCGCCGCGGCTCGATCTCGCAGCGCTCGGAACCCTCACTTTCGAGCCGCCGGACCTCGTACGGTTTCCGGCGCTGAAGCTCGCGCGTGCGGTGCTCGAGGCGGGCGGAGCCATGCCGACCTTGCTTAACGCCGCGAACGAAGTGGCGGTGGAAGCGTTCCTCGCCCGTCGAATTGGCTTTCCGGGCATCGCTGCGGTGGTCGAAAACACTCTGGAACGGGCTGTTTCGGAAGATTTGCGGGAACCCGCGACTGTCGAGGAGGCGCTCGCCATTGACCATGTCGGAAGAAGTATAGCCCGTACCCTCTTGCCCCAATTTGCCGCAAAGGCATCCTAGGGCAATAACGGTTCGGAAAGGATGTGGATATGGATTTTCTCTCGAGTTTGCACTTCTGGGGCGGCTCCGCCCTTGGCTCCGTACTCCCCTTTCTGTTCGTTCTTACCGTCGTCGTGTTCTTCCACGAGCTTGGCCATTTCTGGGTCGCGCGCCGTTGCGGCGTGAAGATCGACGCCTTCTCGATCGGCTTCGGGCCGGAACTCTTCGGTTTCGTTGATCGGCATGGCACGCGTTGGCGCATCGCCGCGATCCCGCTCGGCGGCTATGTACGTTTCCATGGCGACGACAGCGCCGCGAGCACCCCGGATCACACGACGCTCGACCGCATGACCGCGGCGGAGCGCAAGGTTTCTTTCTTTCACAAACCGGTGGCGCAACGCGCCGCGATCGTTGCGGCGGGTCCGATCGCGAATTTCCTGCTCGCGATTACGATTTTCGCCGGCATTTTCACCATATTCGGCAAATCGGAGAGCCCCGCGCGCGTTCACTCCATCCAGCCGAACAGTGTGGCGGCGACGGCCGGCTTCAAGGAAGGCGATCTTGTGCTCACGATCGATGGGCGCAAAATCGAAACCTTCTCGGACATGCAGCGCATCGTCACGATCAGTCCCGGTCAAACGCTCGTCTTCGTGGTCGAGCGCAACAACGCGCAATTGACCTTGAGCGCGGTGCCAACACTCGAGGAGCACAAGGACCGTTTCGGGAATGTCTATCGCTTCGGCCGTCTCGGCATCACCGGCATTCTCGACGCGCCGAAGCCGGTCGGCTTACCGAAAGCGATCGCGCTGGGCGCAGCCGAAAGCTGGTTCGTCGTCGACCGGACGCTGTCCTACCTCGGCGGCGTCATCATCGGCCGCGAATCGGCCGATCAGCTCGGCGGTCCGCTGCGCATCGCCCAGATCTCGGGCCAGGTTGCATCGGTTGGGTTTGCCGAGCTTCTCAACTTGACGGCGCTGTTGTCGGTCAGCATCGGTCTTCTGAACCTCTTTCCGATCCCCTTGCTCGATGGCGGGCACCTTTTGTTCTATGGGATCGAAGCCATACGGGGGCGTCCGTTGAGTGAAAAGGTACAGGAATTCGGGTTCCGGGTCGGTCTCGCGATTGTCGTCATGCTGATGATCGTCGCGACCTGGAACGACATTGTGCACCTGACTGCGCTTTAAGGCCGCGCGCCTAACCGTTGAATTTGGAGGATTGCCCGGATTCGGACGAACTTTCGCCCGTAGCCGCTGGCAATCATTCCGAAACTCATCACAGGCAGGCTAGCGCCTGCATTTGAGGGTTTTGGGGAGCGGGGGGACCGCTCCCAATGCGGGGAAATCGACCGTGGCCGTTCGGCCACGGTGCCGGAAAAAGCCTCCGGCGGCGGCGGCGGGGCGTTTGCAAGTGTATGAAAACCCATTAAAAGTTGCTGGAACGGTGAGAATCCGCGCGCTCGCGTGCGTGGATGCGGACGGTCGCGCTTCCAAAGAGGGCGGCCGCAGAGGGGACGGCAGGTCGCGTATCGCATGAAACTTCGAGTCCGCGTTCTTTGCAGAATCGCCTTCCTCGCGGCCATCGCTTTTGGCGGGGTCGTGGGCGTTGGAGCCGTGTCCATTGCGACCTCCAACCAGGCCGTCGCTCAAACGGTGGTCGCCGCCGTTGTTGTGCAGGGCAACCGGCGCGTCGATACCGAGGCGATCCTTGGCTATGTCGGCATCAAGCCGGGCGAGCGGGCAGATCCTCAGAAAATCGACGAAGCGCTGAAAACGCTCTACGCCACCGGCCTGTTCGAGGACGTGCGGATCAATCTGGTCGGCAATCGGCTGGTGGTGTCGGTCGTGGAAAATTCGATCATCAGCCGCATCGCGTTCGAGGGTAACAAGAAGGTTAAGGACGAGACGCTGATCGCCGAAATCCAATCGAAGGCGCGCGGGCCGTTGTCGCGTAACACCGTGCAAGCCGACGTGCAGCGCATCATCGAAGTCTATCGCCGCGGCGGCCGCTTCGGCGTTCGGGTCGATCCCAAGGTCATCGGTCGCGGAAACGGCCGGGTCGATCTCGTCTTCGAGATCAACGAAGGCGACAGGACGACCATCAAGAAGATCGTGTTCATCGGCAACAAGGCGTTTTCGGATTGGAAGCTGCGCGATGTGCTGACGACGACGGAAACCAATTGGTTGAGCTGGATCAAGAGCACGGATGTCTACGATCCGGATCGCGTCAGCGCCGACCAGGAGCAACTGCGGCGGTTCTATCTCAAGAACGGCTACGCCGACTTCCGCATCATCTCGGCGAATGCCGAGGTCGACAAGGCGGCGGATGGGTTCGTGATCACCATCACCATCGAGGAGGGCGAGCAATACCGTACCGGCAGCGTCGACGTGATTTCGAACATCCGCGACGTGGACCCGGCCGCGGTTATGAGTTACGTGCGCACGAAGAGCGGCGAAATTTACAATGCCGAATTGGTCGAGAAGTCGGTCGAGGACCTCACGATCGAGCTCGCCAAGCGCGGCTATGCCTTCTCGCAGGTGCGCCCGCGCGGCGACCGCGATTTCAGCGCGCGCCGGATCAATCTTGTCTACGTGGTCGAAGAGGGGCCGCGCGTCTATATCGAGCGGATCAATATCCGGGGCAACATACGGACGCGCGATTACGTGGTCCGGCGCGAATTCGATATTTACGAAGGTGACCCCTATAATCGCGCGCTCATCGATCGCGCCGAACGCAGGTTGAAGAATCTCGGCTACTTCAAGAACGTCAAGATCACCAACGAGCCGGGCTCCGCTCCCGATCGCATCATCGTCAACGTCGATGTCGAAGACCAGCTCACCGGTGAATTCTCGATTGCCGGCGGTTATTCGACCTCCGCCGGTTGGCTCGCCGAGGTCTCGGTCGGTGAGCGCAACTTCCTCGGCAAGGGCGATTATGTGCGCGCGAGCGTGTCCTACGGGCAATATCAGCGCGGCGCCGAATTCAGCTTCACCGATCCCTATTTGCTCGGATACCGGGTCGGCGGCGGTTTCAGCCTTTTTGCCAAGCAACAGCTCGCGACCACCTATCAGAGTTATGAAGTCACGACGATCGGCGGTTCGTTGCTGGCGAGCATGCCGCTCAACGACGATTTGAGTTTGGGGGCGCGTTATTCGCTCTTCACGAGAAAGATCGGGGCGCCTTCGGGCTATACGGACGGCTGCCGCCTTCTTTCGGACGGCGTTACCGACTTTCCGGCTGGCTGTACCACCAATCCGAATTACAACGGCACGGGCGCCCCGGGCGATCCAAGCGAAGTATCGGCCGCCATCAAGCAGATGCTCGGAACCACGCTGACGTCGTCCATCGGCTATTCGCTGGTCTACAACACCCTCGATAACAACAAGGATCCGTCGAGGGGCGTCATGGTCAATCTGAGCCAGGACTTTGCCGGCGTGGGGGGCGACTCGAACTACTTGCGGAATTCAGTCGACGGAAGAATTTACACGCCGCTCGGCGGCGATTACGTCGGCTTATTGCGCGCCCAAGGCGGCTACGTGGTTTCAACTGGTAGCAATGGCACCAGCGGCAACGGGCTTCGCATTCTCGACCAGTTCTTCAAGGGACCGGAGCTCGTGCGCGGGTTCCAGCCCTCGGGCATCGGACCGCGCGATCTTGGCTCCACCTTCCAAGACGCGCTCGGCGGCGCGATGTACTGGGGCGCGACCGCCGAAGTGCAGTTCCCGCTGTCATTCATGCCGAAGGAACTCGGCCTCAAGGCGGGCATTTTCGCCGACGCGGGTTCGCTCTGGGGCTATAAGGGCGGTTCGTCGTTTGCGGGCATCGGCAATCCATACGGTAGCGGGTTGGGCCAGATTGCTTGCCCCACTGGAACGACTGGACCCAAGGAAAACGTTTCGGTCTGCGTTGCCGACTCGAGCTCGATCCGCACCTCGACCGGCGTGAGCTTGATCTGGACTTCGCCGTTCGGTCCCATCCGCTTCGATTTTGCGAAGGCGCTCACCAAGGAGTCTTACGACAAGACCCAATTCTTCCGCTTCAGCGGCGGGACGAATTTCTGACGAGCGCCGTTTGGGCGACGGCCGCGCGCGCGGCGTCGAAAGATACATGACCGAGGTGATATTTTCTCGCGCCGGAACGCCGCTCGCGCTCGGCGAAATCGCCGCCTTGACCGGCGCCGAAGTCGCGAACGGGGCGGATCTCGGACGCATGATCAGGGGCGTCAAGACGCTCGATTTCGCCGGGCCCTTCGATCTCGCCTTTCTCGAAAATAGGAATTTTCTCGAGGCGTTTCGCTCGACCGGCGCCGGCGCCTGTTTCGTCGCCCGCGCACACGCCGAGTCGGCGCCCGCAGGCGTTGCTGCGCTTGTGGTGAAGGAGCCTTATCGCGCCTATGTGACGGTGGCGCGCGCACTGTTCGAGCAATCACTGAAGCCCGCGGCTCTGTTCGGCGGAAGAGGTATCGCCTCGGGTGCGTCCGTACATCCCGAGGCGCGGCTCGAGGACGGTGTGGCGGCGGATCCAGGTGCCGTCATCGGTCCGCGCGCCGAGATCGGGGCGGGCACCATCGTCGGCGCCAATGCCGTCATTGGCGCCGGTGTCCGGATCGGGCGCGATTGCTCGATCGGCGCCGGCGTCAGCATCCAGCACGCGCTTCTAGGTAACCGCGTCATCGTCCATCCCGGCGTGCGTATCGGCCAGGACGGGTTCGGTTATCTGCCGGGAAAGAGCGCGCACCTCAAAGTGCCGCAAGTGGGACGCGTCATCATCCAGGACGACGTGGAAATCGGCGCCAACACCACGATCGACCGCGGCGCCAATCGCGACACCATGATCGGGGAGGGCACCAAGATCGACAATCTCGTGCAGATCGCGCACAACGTGTCGATCGGCCGGCATTGCATTATCGTGGCCCAAGTCGGAATTTCCGGCAGTTGCACGCTCGGCGACCATGTGATGGTGGGCGGGCAGGCGGCGCTTGCCGACCACACGCAAGTCGGAGAAGGCGCTCAGATCGCGGCGAAAAGTGGTGTGATGCACGACATACCCGCAGGCGAGAGATGGGGAGGCACGCCGGCAAAACCGATCCGCGAATTCTTCCGCGAAGTGTCGGCGCTGAGAAAACTCGCCGGAGGCAAGCATGCGGCCGATCGGCCAGACAAGGATTGAGCGTAGAGCGAATCGATGGACACGCGGCATAAAACGCAAACGACGATCGAGATGAAGGACATCCTGCGCCTGATTCCGCACCGCTATCCGTTTCTCCTGGTGGACCGGATCATCGAAGTGCGCGGCGACGAATCCTGCATCGGCATCAAGAACGTCACGATCAACGAGCCGTTCTTTCAGGGGCATTTTCCGGGACAGCCGGTGATGCCCGGTGTGCTCGTGATCGAAGCCATGGCGCAGACGGCGGGCGCGATCTGCGCGCTTTCGCGCGGCTACGACAATCCGCCGAAATCCGTGCTGTTCCTCACCATCGACAAGGCCAAGTTTCGCCGGCCGGTGGTGCCCGGCGACGTGCTCGAGATCCACATGAAGAAGAAGGCGCAGCGCAAGCTGATGTGGTGGTTCCACGGCGAGGCCAAGATCAAAGGCGGGCTTGCCGCCCAGGCCGAGGTCGGCGCCATGATCGTGGGCGATTAAAGCGTGGCACGGATCGATTCCACGGCGCGGATCGCCGACTCCGCGAAAATCAGCGCGAGTGTCGAAATCGGCCCTTATTGCATTATCGGACCCGACGTCACCATCGGCGACGATTGCAAGCTGCTCGCGCATGTGCATATCGCGGGCGTGACGACCATCGGTCCGCGCGCGCTTATTTACCCGTTCGCTTCGCTCGGAACCCCGCCGCAATCGGTGCACTACAAGGGCGAGCCGAGCCGGCTCTTGATCGGCGCCGATTGCGTGATCCGCGAGTCGGCGACGATGAATACCGGAACCGCGAGCGGCCGCATGGAAACGCGCGTGGGCGAGCACTGCATGTTCATGGCCTACGCGCATGTCGGGCACGACTGCATCGTCGGAAACCATGTGACGTTCGCGAACGGCGGAACGCTCGGGGGCCACTGCACGGTCGGCGATTTCGTCTTCATGGGCGGCTACGCGGCGGTGCATCAGTTCGTGCGCATCGGCGAGCGGGCTGTGATCGGGGGGCTCACGGGGGTCGTGCATGATGTGATCCCGTTCGCGGCCGCCCTCGGCCAGCGCGCCGAGCTTGCGGGATTGAATATCGTCGGCCTGAAGCGGGGCGGGCTGACGCGGCCGCAAATCCATGCGCTGCGCCATGCCTATCGGATGCTGTTCGCGGACCCTGGCACGGTGCTCGAGTCGGCGGAAAAGGTCGCGGCGGAATTCCCGGGCGATGCGAATGTGCAGCGTGTCGTGCAATTCGTGCGCGAAGCGGGCAAACGGCGTTTGACGACGCCGCGCGCGTCGGGCGGCGAGGAAGATGTTTGATGTCGGCCGCGGCGAAATCCTCGGGGCCGGGGACCGATGTGAACTCCGATCCGCTCGGAATCGTCTGCGGTGCCGGCACTTTTCCAATTGCGGTCGCCGAAGCCGTTCAGCGGCGCGGCCGGCCTGTTGTGCTGCTTGCACTCCGCGGTTTTGCCGATCCTGGCGTCGAGCGATTTCCGCACGAATGGATGCCATTCGGCGCGTTTGGGACAAGCGTCAAGCTTGCCCGCAAGCATGGCGTGCGCGATCTCGTCGTGATCGGTTCCGTGCTCCGTCCCAAGCTTCTGGATTTTCGGCTGGATTGGACCACGTTTCGAATTCTGCCGCGGCTCGCCCGGCTTTACCGCGGCGGCGACGATCATTTGCTTTCCGGAGTCGCCAGTCTTCTCGACGATTACGGGTTCCATCTGATGGGCGTGCATGAGGTTGCTCCTGAACTCATGATTCCGGCGGGCGTGCTCGGGGCGCATCGGCCGTCTGCCGAGGACGAAACCGATATCGCGCTCGGCTTCGACCTTCTGCGCGCGCTCGGCCCGTTCGATGTCGGGCAGGCGGTCGCGATTTCCGCCCGCCGCGTGCTCGGCGTGGAAGCGGCCGAAGGGACGGCCGGGCTGCTGAGCCGGCTTGCGGAGATGCGCAACAGCGGGCGCCTGATGCTGCCGGCGCGGGCAGGAGTGCTGGTGAAGGCGCCGAAACCCGGCCAGAGCAAGCGCATCGATGTTCCGGCCATTGGTGCGGAGACAGTGGCGCAGGCGGCGGCGGCGGGTTTGCGCGGGATCGCGGTCGAGGCGGGGGGAACCATCGTTCCCGACGCGAATGCGATGGTTCGTGCCGCCGATCAAGCCGGCCTTTTTCTAATCGGCGTTCCGCTGCGCGAAGAGGGGCGCCGTTGAGCGCGAAAGGTGCCCGGCATCCGCTCGATGCGTTTGTCGTCGCGGGCGAAGCGTCGGGCGATCAGCTTGGCGCGAGCCTGATGAAAAAAATGCGCGAACGGCTATTGGGAGAAATTCGATTTCGCGGCGTCGGCGGACCCGCCATGGCAGTGGAGGGGCTCGCGAGCCTTTTTCCGATGGACGATGTGACGGCCATGGGTTTCGGCTCGGTGATCCGCAAGCTTCCGCTTATCCTGTGGCGCATCCGCGAGACGGCGGCGGCGATCATCGCTTCGCCGCCAGATGTTTTGATCCTGATCGACAGTCCAGATTTCAATCAGCGCGTAGCGCGACGCGTGCGGCGCATGCTGCCCGATCTTGCGATCGTGAAATACGTCTCGCCGACGGTATGGGTTTGGCGCCCCGGCCGGGCGCGAAAATTGGCGCCGCTCGTCGATCACATCCTGGCGCTTTTCCCCTTCGAGCCCGATTTGCTGAAGAAGTTCGGCGGGCCGCCTTCAACCTATGTCGGCCATCCCTTGCTGGAGCGGATCGGCGATTTGCGGGCTTCGCCCGAGGAGGAGCGATCGCGCCGGGAGAACCCTCCGCTCCTGCTGGTGTTGCCGGGAAGCCGCCACAGCGAGATCCACCGCCTCGCCAAGATTTTTGGAGAAGCGATCGGGCGTCTCGTGGAGAAGCGCGGACCCATGAAGGTCGTCCTGCCGACCTTGCGCGAGCGCGAAGAGGAAATCAGGGCCGCGGTCGAGAGCTGGCCGGTGAAGCCGCGCATCGTCGTTACCGAAGCGGAAAAACACGCGGCATTCAGGCGCGCGCGTGCCGCGCTCGCCGCTTCCGGCACAGTGACGCTCGAGCTCGCGCTCGCACACGTGCCCATGGTTGTCGCCTATCGCGTCCTGCCGTGGGAGGGATTGATCGTGCGGGCAGTAGTGCGGGTTTCTTCGGCGAGCCTGCCCAACCTCGTGCTCGGTGAAGCCGTGGTGCCGGAATTCATGCAGGAGGACTGCACGGCGAAAAAGCTCGCGCATGGCCTCGCGCTACTTCTCGACGATACGCCGGAGCGCCGGAGACAGCTCGAGGCGTTTACGCGGCTTGACCAAATTTTTGGCACGGGTGAGGAACAACCGAGCAGCCGTGCCGCCCGCGTGACGCTTGAAGTTATTGAAAACAAACGAAAATCAGCGGTTGATGAAATTCGTCCATGATGGCAAAAACCTTGCTAAGCAGCTAGAATTCCGAGGCTTAAGAACCGATCTTCAGAGAGTGGCGAGCCGATGTTGTTGCGTCCAGAGAGAAAGGGGCCGGTGCGTGCCGCGATCACGGGCGTTCACGGCTATCTGCCGGACTATGTGCTCGGCAACGACGAGCTCGCGCGCATGGTCGACACCACCGATCAATGGATCACCGAGCGCACCGGCATCAAGGAGCGCCGGATCCTGAAGGGCGAGGGGCTCGGTACCTCCCACATGGCGGCAGAAGCCGTGCGCGGCTTGCTAGCCAAGACCGGCACTCGGCCCGAGGAAATCGACGTGCTCGTCTGCGCGACGATCACACCGGATTTCGTGTTGCCCTCGACCGCCAACCTGATCTGCGACATGGTCGGAATGCGCCATGTCGGCAGCTTCGACATTCAGGCGGCGTGCTCGGGCTTCGTCTATGGGCTCGATGTCGCCTCGCAATTCGTCGAGACGGGCCGCGCGAAGAAGGCGATCCTTGTCGGCGCCGACAAGATGTCGAACATGATCGACTACACCGACCGCACCACGTGCGTTCTGTTTGGCGACGGCGCGGGTGCGGTGCTATTGGAGCCCAGCGACACCGGTGCGGGCCTCGTCGACATCGAACTCCACTCCGACGGATCCGGAATGAAGCATATTCACCAAAAGGCCGGCGGCAGCCGGCTTCCGCCTTCGGCGGCGACGGTCGAAGCGCGCATGCACTATCTTTATTTGAACGGACCCGCGGTGTTCCGCGCAGCGACCGAACGGATGTCGGCCTCGGTCCGCGAAATTATGACGCGCAACAATTTGACGATCGACGACGTCAATTGGTTCGTACCGCATCAGGCGAATAAACGCATTCTCGAAGCGATCGCCGACCGCCTGGGCATTCCCCACGACAAGGTAATGATGACGCTGCAGAAATACGGCAACACGACCGCGGCGACGATCCCGCTTTGCCTGTGGGATTACGAGTCGAAATTAAAGACCGGCGACCGCCTCGTGTTCGCGGCCTTCGGTGGCGGCTTTACGTGGGGCAGCGCCTATCTCAACTGGGCCTATGACGGCGCCAAGGCGGCGAAGGCGGCCGGCAAGCCGCGTGCCTTCAGCGAGACGCCCGCCGAATAGCAATCGTCCGGCTGTTTATTTCCGCCGCGAGATCGGCGTGTAATCGCGTTTGGTGGCGCCGGTGTAGAGCTGGCGCGGGCGGCCGATTTTCTGGCTCGGATCCTCGATCATTTCCTTCCACTGCGCGATCCAGCCGACAGTGCGCGCGAGCGCGAACAGGACGGTGAACATGGTGGTCGGGAATCCCATCGCTTTGAGCGTGATGCCCGAATAGAAGTCGATGTTCGGGTAAAGCTTCTTCTCGATGAAGTATTCGTCCTTGAGCGCGATGCGCTCGAGTTCCAGCGCGACGTCAAGCAGCGGATCGTCCTTGATGCCAAGCTCGTTCAAGACCTCGTGGCAGGTCTTCTGCATGATTTTCGCGCGCGGATCGTAGTTATGATAGACGCGATGCCCGAAGCCCATCAGGCGGAACGGATCGTTCTTGTCCTTCGAGCGCTTGATGTATTCGGGAATGCGGTCGACGTGACCGATCTCGGCGAGCATTTTCAGCGCCGCCTCGTTGGCGCCGCCATGGGCGGGCCCCCATAGGCAGGCGATGCCGGCTGCGACGCAGGCGAAGGGATTGGCGCCCGAGGAGCCCGCGAGCCGCACCGTCGAGGTCGATGCGTTCTGCTCGTGGTCGGCGTGCAGGATGAAGATGCGATCCATCGCGCGCGCAAGCACTTGGTTGGGCTTGTACTCTTCGCACGGCACCGCGAAGCACATGCGCAGGAAGTTGGTGGCGTAGTTGAGCTCGTTCTTCGGATAGATGAAGGGCTGGCCGATCGAATATTTGTAGGCCATGGCGGCGAGCGTCGGCATTTTCGCGATCATGCGGATCGAGGCGATCAGCCGCTGCTGCGGATCGGAGATGTCGGTCGAGTCGTGATAGAAGGCCGAGAGCGCGCCGACGGAGCCGACCATCACCGCCATCGGGTGCGCGTCGCGGCGGAAGCCCTGGAAGAAGCGGCTCATCTGCTCGTGGACCATGGTGTGATTGGTCACGCGCTTGACGAAATCGGCGCGCTGTGCCGCCGTCGGCAATTCGCCGTAGAGCAGCAGATAGCAGGTCTCGAGAAAATCGCCGTGCTCGGCGAGCTGCTCGATCGGGTAGCCGCGATAGAGCAGGACGCCCTCGTCGCCGTCGATGTAGGTGATCTTCGACTCGCAACTGCCGGTCGAGGTGTAGCCGGGATCGTAGGTGAACATCCCGGTCTGGCTGTAGAGCTTGGCGATATCGATCACCGATGGACCGATCGTTCCTTCGTGGATCGGAAACGACCAGCTCTGGTCGCCAACGGAAATCTTGCTCGTCTTGGTATTCGCCATTTTCGCGTCCATCTCGGGAATCTCCCTTACAGCGCAGGCGATCGGGCCGAAGGCCGCGTGGCTCGAAGCCGCCAAAAGCGGCGAGCCAGAGGGTGGGGGCTCCGGTCTAACCCTTAATTTGGTAGCTCTTTCGCACCGCACAAGCAAGCAGAGCAGCTGCGCCACAGGCGTGCGGGAGATGCCGAAACCTTAGGCGGCCGCGGCGATCCCGGCCTGGTCGCGCAGGCGCGCGAGGCTTTCGTCGCGTCCGAGCGCGATCAATACGTCGAAGATCCCGGTCGAAGTCGACTTGCCGGTCAGCGCCGCGCGCAGCGGTTGTGCCACGGCCGCGAGCTTCACTTTTTCGCTATCGGCGAGCGCCCGGACGGCGGCATCGAGGGTGCCTGCCTCCCAATCGGTTTTTTCGAGCACGGCAATGGTGCGCTTGAGGATCGCGCGCGCCTCGGGCGTGAGGATGGCCTTCGCCTTGTCCTCGATCTTGAGCGGGCGCTCGTCGAGGAGGAAACGCGTGCCGTCCACGAGTTCGATCAGGGTTTTCGCGCGCTCTTTCAGCCCGGGCATGATCGCGGCAATCTGCGTGCGCAAGAGCTTGAAGCGTGGTGCCAGCGCCGCCCCATCGGGGAGTTCGGGCAGAAATTTCTCCAGCGCGTCGATCAGCTCCTGATCGGGAGCCTGGCGAATATAGAGGCCGTTCAGGCTCTCTAGCTTCGCGAAGTCGAAGCGCGCGGCCGAGCGGCCGACGCGGTTGAGATCGAACAGCGAAAGCAATTCCTCGGTCGAGAAAATCTCCTGGTCGCCGTGGCTCCAGCCGAGACGCACGAGGTAGTTGCGCATCGCCGCCGGCAGATAGCCCATGGCGCGATAGGCCTCGACGCCAAGCGCGCCATGGCGCTTGGAGAGCTTGGCGCCGTCGGCGCCGTGGATGAGCGGAATGTGCGCCATCTTCGGGATCGGCCAGCCAAGCGCCTCGTAGATTTGCGCCTGACGCGCGCCATTGGTGAGGTGATCGTCGCCGCGAATAATATGGGTCACGGCCATGTCGTGGTCGTCGACGACAACGCCCAGCATGTAGGTCGGCGTGCCGTCGGAGCGCAATAATATGAGGTCGTCGAGCTCCTTGTTCTGCCAGGTGACGCGGCCCTGCACGAGATCGTCGATGACGGTCTCGCCCTCGTTCGACGCCTTGAGCCGGATCACCGGCTCGACGCCCGGCGGGGCCTCCGACAGGTCACGATCGCGCCAGCGGCCGTCATAGCGCGGCGTACGGCCCTCGCGGCGGGCGGCATCGCGCATCTCCTGCAATTCCTGCGGCGAGGCATAGCAGCGATAGGCGCGGCCGACCGCGAGAAGCGCTTCCGCGATCTCGCGGTGGCGCGCGGCGCGCGCGAACTGGAACACGGGCTCGCCGTCCCAATCGATCCCGAGCCAGGTGAGGCCGTCGAAAATCGCGTCGATCGCTTCTTTGGTGGAGCGCGCGCGGTCGGTGTCCTCGATGCGGAGCAGCATCTTGCCGCCGCGGCCGCGCGCGTAGAGCCAGTTGAAGAGCGCCGTGCGCGCGCCGCCGATGTGAAGAAATCCGGTCGGTGAGGGCGCGAAGCGGGTGACGCTGGGCGTCGTGATTTCAGTCATTGGGTAAAGCGTGGCGGGCTATGCATGGCGCGAAGTCGCGCGCCATGTAGCATAGAGATCAGGTGCGGAGTAGGGCAGCGGGGCTCGATTGCCGGCCGACGATGTCGTAGAGAATTAGATCGAATTGCCGCCCCAAGCCCTTTCAAAGCGAGGTGTAGTTCAGTGCGATTGCTGTCCGGTCTGCTGGAAAAATTCATCAAGAAGGGAACCCTTCGTCTCTATGACGCGGCGGGCCAACTGCACGTCTTCGGCGACAAGCTGCCGGGACCCGCCGTGACGGCGCGCATCAATCGGAAAAGCTTAGAGACGACGCTGTTCTTGAACCCGGAACTCCGCGCC
Source organism: Hyphomicrobiales bacterium (assembly GCA_003135415.1). Lineage (GTDB taxonomy): Bacteria > Pseudomonadota > Alphaproteobacteria > Rhizobiales > Xanthobacteraceae > Palsa-892. The sequence goes on along the minus strand of PLBP01000007.1, from coordinate 135,608 downwards.
GGCGAAGCCTACATGGATGGCGACCTCACCTTCGAGGAGGGCTCGGCGATCCAGGACCTGTTGATGCTGTTTTCGGTCAATCGCTCCGCGCTCTACGCTCAAGGCTCGCAGAAATTGCTGCGGAATTTGTGGCGCCGCCTGCGGCGCTGGCATCAGGCCAATCCGGTTGGCACCGCCGCGAAAAATGCTCGGCATCATTATGACATTTCGACCGACGTTTATCGGCTCTTTCTCGACGAGGACATGCAGTATTCCTGCGCCTATTTTCGCGACGCCGCGCGCGAAACCCTTGAACAAGCACAACAATATAAACTCATCCATGCCACGACGAAGCTGCAGCTGAAGCCCGGGATGAGCGTCATCGAGATCGGTTCCGGATGGGGCGGCTTCGCCATTCATCTCGCCAAGCAAACGGGCGCCCACGTCGTGGCGATCAATGTTTCGCCCGAGCAAATTCGCGTCGCGCGCGAACGGACAAAGGCCGCGGGCGTCGAAAATTTAGTGGAATTCCGCGAGATCGATTATCGCAACGTCGAGGGAAGCTTCGATCGCGTGGTCTCTGTCGGCATGATGGAGCATGTCGGAATTTTCCACCTCGACGAGTACTTCGCGAAAGTGCGCAATCTTCTGAAAGACGATGGCTACGCCTTTATTCACTCGATCGGGCGGATGTCGCCGCCGGGCACGACGGGCCCGTTCATTCGCAAGTATATTTTTCCCGGCGCCTACGTGCCGGCGCTTTCGGAAACGACCGCGGCGACCGAGCGAAACGGATTGTGGGTCGCGGACATCGAGATTTTGCGCCTGCATTATTATCACACCATTCGCCACTGGCGGGAGCGCTTCGCCAAGAACCGGGCCAAGGCCGTACAGATCTACGACGAGCGCTTCGCCCGGATGTGGGAATATTACCTCGCGGCGGTCGAGCTCGAATTCCTGCACGGCTCGCACATGGTGTTCCAGCTTTTGCTCGCGAAAACGCGCGAGGCGGTTCCCATTCGCCGCGACTTTATGTTCGATGCGGAGAGAAGTAGCCGCGTAGCCTAGCGATCAGGCGCCGAGGAGGGCGGGGCCCGATGGCGAATGAAAACGAAAGACCGCGTACTACCGGGCGCGCGCCCGTAATCGGCGGAAGGCGCGTGCCGGAAATCGGCGCGCTCGTCGGCGATTGGTTGCAGGCCGCGGGCGAGCATTTGGCGCGCGCGTTTCGCGCCGAGGCCGAGGTGGCAAGGCTCGCGCCTTGACTCCCGGTCTCTTTCGGCATCGGAATCATTTTCTATTTCGCCGCCCCTGCCGAGCCGTCATGGATCGCCGCGGCGGCGAGTTTTCTCGCGCTCGCATTCGTCGTCTATCTGTCGCGGGCGCGGCCCGTGACTTTATTAGCGGAGAAGAAGCTCAATAGCGCCGAAACAATCCCACCAGCTTGCCCTGGATGCGCACGCGGTCGGGGCCGAAGATGCGGGTCTCATAGGCGGGGTTCGCGGCCTCCAGCGCGATCGAGGCGCCTTTCTTGCGCAGGCGCTTGAGCGTCGCCTCTTCCTCGTCGATGAGCGCCACGACGATGTCGCCGGTGTCGGCGGTGTCGCTCTTGCGGATCAGCGCCAGGTCGCCCTCGAAAATACCGGCCTCGATCATCGAGTCGCCGCGGACTTCGAGCGCGAAATGATCGCCGGAGGAGAGAATTTCCGGCGGTACGTGAATGGTGTGACTGCGATTTTGGATAGCGGCGATCGGCGTGCCGGCGGCGATGCGGCCCATGACCGGAACCGCGATGGGTCTCCCGCCATCGTCCTCGGAAGCGGCGCGCACGCGCCCCAAACTTCCCTCGATCACGTTCGGCGAGAAACCTTTTTTCGCCCCGAAGCCGGGTGCGACGGTCTCGGGCAGGCGCAACACTTCGAGCGCACGCGCCCGGTTCGGCAGCCGGCGGATGAAGCCGCGTTCCTCGAGCGCGGTGATCAGCCGGTGGATGCCGGATTTGGAGCGCAAATTGAGTGCCTCTTTCATCTCCTCGAAGGAGGGCGGCACGCCGGATTCCTTCAGCCGCTCGTGAATGAAGCGGAGAAGCTCGTATTGTTTGCTTGTAAGCATCTCGGGGGACTCGCTGGACGGGAATCGGGGTGGAAACAAATCGCGAACGAATGTAACTGTTCCGGTTGTGTTCCGCAACCTGAATTGTGGTGTCGTATTCGAGTCTTGCGTGCCCCGATTCGCCTTTCGTTCTTCCTAACGGGAGGGCGCATAGCAAAGACGTGGATTCCCGCAACAAGTGCGGGCATGACGGTGGGTGTTTTAATCAGCAATGCGCAGCACTTCGCAGGGTGCACCTTCCGCCGCCGCCGGCGCGTGAGGCGGCCGCACGATCAGGCAATCGGCGGCATGCAGCACGGATAGCATCGAAGAATCCTGCAGCTTGAAGGGGGTCGCTACGAGCTCGCCGTCGGGCGCTCGCGCGAGCTTGGCACGGAGAAAATCCTGCCGGTGGTCGTTCTGGTCAAGCGCGCGGCCGAGCGTCGCCTTCTCCGCCTCGGGCAACAGGTCCACGCGGCCCTGTAGCTTCCGCAGCAACGGCAACAGAAACAAAAACGCGCAGACGAAAGTCGAGACCGGATTACCGGGGAGGCCGAGTACGCGCATGTCCGAGGCCAAGCCCAACAGCATCGGCCTTCCGGGGCGCATGGCGATGCGGTGGAACGAGAGCGGAATACCTGCTTGCGCCAACGCCGGCGCGATCAGATCGTGATCGCCGACCGAGGCGCCTCCGAGCGTCACCAGCACGTCGGCTTGCAGCTCGCGGGCGCGGGCGATGGCGACGGTAATGAGTTCGAGTTTGTCGGGAACGATGCCGAGATCGATCGGCTCGGCATTCTCCTGCCGGATCAGGGCGGCGAGCGCGTGCGGGTTCGAGGCGACGATGCGGTCGGGCGCATCGCCCGTGCCCGGCGCCACCAGCTCGTCGCCGGTGGGAAGGATCGCGACGCGCGGGCGGCGCGCGACCGTAACCCGCGCGTAGTCCATCGCCGCGAGCAAGCCAATGTCGCGCGCGTTCAGGCGGTGGCCGGTTTCCAGCATCACTTGCCCGGCCTTGAAATCGAGCCCCTGGCGGCGGACGAATTTGCTCTTGGGCGGCGAGTTGATGGTGACTTGATCGCCGTTGCGGCCAACGTTTTCCTGCGGCACGACTTGCTCCGCGCCTTGCGGCATCACGGAGCCGGTGAAGACGCGAACGGTCTCGCCGGCTCGCATGGTGCCATCGAACGGCTTGCCCGCGGCAGATTCGCCGATCAGCCGCAAATTCGCGGGCACCGTTACGATGTCGGCGGCCTGCACCGCGTAGCCGTCCATCGAGGACAGATCCGCGGGCGGCTGCGTGCGCCGCGATGCGAGCGTGCCCGCGAGCACGCGGCCATGCGCTTCGCCGATCGGGATCTCTTCGGTTGGGAGAGTCGTCACGCCGTCGAGTACGCGGGCGAGCGCTTCCTCGACGGAGATCAGCGCCACCTCAGCGCTCCGCGCGCCACGAACCCGACGCGCCGCCGGATTTTTCCAGGAGCCGGATGCCCTCGATCCGCACGCCGCGCTCGGCCGCCTTCACCATGTCGTAGATGGTGAGGCACGCGATCGAGACGGCGGTGAGCGCTTCCATCTCGACGCCGGTCTGGCCGGTGACCTTCACGGTCGCGCGCACGACGAGGCCGGGGAGTTTCCGGTCGGGCTCGATCGCGACTTCGATCTTGGTGACGGGGAGGGGATGGCAGAGCGGGATCAATTCGTGCGTGCGTTTCGCCGCCTGAATGCCGGCGATGCGCGCGGTGCCGAGCACGTCGCCCTTCTTGGCATCGCCCGAGAGCACGAGTTCGAGCGTCTCGGTCCGCATGACGACCTTGCCCTCGGCAAGCGCGATCCGTTCGGTCGCGGGCTTTTGCGACACGTCCACCATGTTCGCTTCGCCGCTTTGGCCGAGATGGGTGAGCGTTTTTTCAGCCATGTGATCGTTTCATGTGACCGCTTCAGGCGGACTTCGCCTGCTTCTTGTCGCGCGCGAGCAATTTGCGGGTCGCGAGTGTCACGTCGGGCTCGCGCATCAGGCTTTCGCCGACCAGAAACGCGCGCACGCCGGCATTGCTCAGCCGCGCGATATCGGAGGGCGTGAAGATGCCGCTCTCGCTTACCAGCAAATGGTTCTTCGAGGCGCGCGGCGCAAGCCGCTCGGTGGTGGCGAGCGTCGTCTCGAAAGAACGCAAATCGCGATTGTTGATCCCGATCAGCATCGAGCCGAGCTTGAGCGCGCGGTCCAACTCGGCCTCGTTATGGACCTCGACGAGGATATCCATGTTCCAGTGCACGGCGGCAGAATAAAGCTCGCGCGCGGTCTTGTCGTCGACCGCGGCCATGATGATCAGGATGCAGTCGGCGCCGAGCGCGCGGGTCTCCGCCACCTGATAGGGATCGTAGAGGAAATCCTTGCGCAGCACAGGGAGCGCGGTGGCGTCGCGCGCCGCGACAAGATGTTCGGCCGAGCCCTGAAACGACGGGCCGTCGGTCAGCACCGAAAGACACGTGGCACCACCGGCGGCGTAATCGCGCGCGAGCGCGGGCGGATCGAAATCGGCGCGGATCAGGCCGCGCGACGGGCTCGCCTTCTTGATCTCGGCGATCAAGGCGTAATCGCCATGCGCGATCTTGGAGTTAAGGGCGGCGAAAAATCCGCGCACAGGCGAAGCGGCCTCGGCCTCGGCCTCGACCTTGGCTCGCGGACGCGCCTTCTTCGCGTGCGCGATTTCCTCGCGCTTATAGGCTTCGATCTTTTTCAGAATGTCGCTCATGACATCGCTCACGGCTTGCCGTTCGAAATGGTGACGAGTTTCTTCAGCCGCTCCTTGGCGGCACCGCTGTCGATCGATTTCGCCGCGATCTTGGCGCCTTCGGCGATGTCCTTGGCCTTGCCCGCGACCACAAGGGCCGCGGCCGCGTTCATCAATGCGACGTCGTGAAAAGGGCCGGGCATGCCGTCGAGTACTGCTTTCAGCGCCATCGCGTTCAGCGCGGGCTCGCCGCCCTTCAGTTCTTCGGGCTGTACGCGCTTGAGGCCCGCTTGCTCGGGCGTGATCTCGAAGGTTCTCACGTTGCCCTGATCGAGCTCCGCCACAAAAGTCGGGCCGGAGGTGGTGACTTCGTCAAGTCCGTCGGAGCCGTGCACGACCCAGGCGCGCTCGGAGCCGAGTGCGGCGAGCACTTTCGCCAGCGGCTCGATCCAGGGGCGGGCGAATACGCCGACCATCTGCCGTTTGACCCCCGCCGGATTCGACAACGGGCCGAGGAGGTTGAAGATTGTGCGGGTGCCGAGTTCGACGCGGGTGGGGCCGACATTCTTCATCGCCGGGTGATGCGCGGGTGCGAACATGAATCCGATGCCAGCTTCCTTGATGCAGCGGGAGATCGCCGCTGGCTCGAGATCGATCTTGACGCCCAACGCCGTCAGCACGTCGGCGGCGCCCGATTTCGAGGACAGCGCGCGGTTGCCGTGCTTCGCCACCGGGACGCCCGCGCCGGCGACGATGAAGGCGGCGCAAGTCGAGATGTTGTAGGAGCCGGCGGCGTCGCCGCCGGTGCCGACCACGTCGATGGCGTCGTTAGGCGCTTCCACCGTGAGCATCTTGGCGCGCATGGTGGCGACGGCGCCGGTGATCTCGTCGACGGTCTCGCCGCGAATGCGCATCCCCATCAAGATGCCGCCCATCTGCGCGGGCGTCGCTTCGCCCGACATCATTTTGTCGAAGGTGTGCGCGGCTTCATCGCGCGAGAGCTGCGCGCCGGTCGCGACCTTGCCGATGAGCGCACGAAAACGTTCCATGTCAGCCGCGCTTCGCCGCGTTCCACGTCGCGGTGAGATCGAGAAAATTCTTCAAAATGGTCTGGCCATGCTCGGAAGCAATGCTTTCGGGATGGAATTGCACGCCGTGCACCGGATGCTTCTTGTGCGACATCGCCATCACCAGGCCATCGCCGGTCTCGGCGGTGACTTTGAGGTCGGCGGGCATGGTATCGCGCTTGACGACGAGCGAATGATAGCGGGTCGCCTCGAACGGGGCGTTGATGCCGCGGAGCACGCCTTCGCCCTTGTGCTGGATGGTGGAGAGCTTGCCGTGCACCGGGACGGGTGCCCGCACCACCTCGCCTCCATAGGCGGCACCAATTGCTTGATGCCCAAGACAAACGCCGAAGATCGGCACGCGTTCGCCAAGCCGTTCCACGAGTTCAAGCGAAATGCCCGCTTCCTTCGGCGTGCAGGGACCGGGCGAAATGACGATCGCATCCGGCCGCGCTGCAGCCAGCGCATCGACGGTGATCTTGTCGTTCCGATACACCTCGACCTCGGCCCCGAGCATGCCGATGGCATGCACGAGGTTCCAGGTGAAGCTGTCGTAATTGTCGACGAGCGCGACTTTCAGCATTGGTGAGAAGCCCTTAAGGCGCCTTGGTGACGCGTCGCCGCGCCCGCGTCAAGAAGCGGCTATTGCCCGCGCCCGGCGCTGCTCGCGAAGCGGCGCGCCTCTTCGGCGGCGTGAAAGAGCGCCTTCGCTTTGTTGACGCACTCCTGCTGTTCCGAGCGCGGATTGGAGTCGGCGACGATGCCGGCGCCTGCCTGCACGTACATCTTGCCGTCCTTCACCAGCGCGGTGCGAAGCACGATGCAGGTATCCATGTTGCCGGCGGCGGAAAAATAGCCGACGCAGCCGGCATAAATTCCGCGTTTTTCCTTTTCCAACTCGTCGATGATCTCCATCGCGCGCACTTTCGGCGCGCCGGAGACGGTGCCGGCCGGAAAACCGGCGATCAGCGCGGAAAGCGCGTCGTGTTTCTTGTCGAGCTTGCCCTCGACGTTGGAGACGATGTGCATGACGTGGCTGTAACGCTCGATGAACATTAAATCCTTCACCACCACGCTGCCGAAATCGCAGACGCGCCCGATGTCGTTGCGCGCAAGGTCCACGAGCATGACGTGCTCGGCGCGTTCCTTCGGGTCGGCGAGCAATTCTTTTTCGAGCGCGGAATCTTCGGCTTCGTTTTTTCCGCGCCGACGCGTGCCGGCAATCGGGCGGATCTCCACCTTGCCTTCCTCGCAGCGAACATGAATTTCCGGTGACGCGCCAACGAGTGAAAAACCGTCCAGCTCCAGCAAAAACATATATGGCGACGGATTGATGCTGCGCGCGGCGCGGTAAATATCCAGCGGCGACGCCGTGACCGGCGCGGAAAACCGTTGCGAACCGACTACCTGAATGATGTCGCCAGCGGTGATGAGTTTTTTCGACGCCTCGACGTTGGCGAAAAACTTTTCCTTCGTCTGGTTCGATTCAAATTCGACGGCGGGAAATTCATTCGTCACGGCCACGGCGATGTGTTCGCTCGGCTGTTCGAGCAGGGAAACGATGCGATCAATTTCGCTCGTCGCGTTTTCGTAGGCTTCCGCCGGACTTTCCGCGTCGTCGAGAATGGCATTGACTAAAATCGTGATGGTCTGCTGCACGCGGTCGAAAATCAAAAGCTGGTCGGCGACGAGAAAATACATCACGGGCGTCTTCAGTTCATCCTGCGGCGGGCGCGGCACGACGGGTTCGACATCGTGGATGAATTCGTAGCCGATGAAGCCGATGGCGCCGCCGGTGAACCGTGGCAGGCCCGGCACGGCCACCGCGCGATATTTTTTCATCACGCGTTCGATGACTTCGAGACCGTCCTTCACGTCCCGGCCGACGACCGAGCTTTCCGTGACGCGGCCGTTCTCAAACATCTGGACGTGCTGGCCGTCCTGCCGGATGACCGCGCGCGGATTGCAGCCGACGAACGAGTAGCGCCCGATGTGTTCGCCGCCTTCGACGGATTCAAAGAGAAAAGATTCGCCCTCGCCGCGAATTTTGCGGTAGGCCGAGAGCGGCGTTTCCAGATCGGCAAGGATGCGGCGCGTGACAGGAATGAGGTTTCCCTGCGCGGCGAACTTCAAAAATTCATCAAGCGTCGGCGAATACATAAACCATTTTTAGCCGAAGCGCGGAGAAAACAAAAGCAGGAAGCCGCNNAGAACTGGTCGGTGACCTTGACGCTGCCGATTTCGGAGACGCGGCCGACATCGTTGCGGCCGAGATCGAGGAGCATCAGATGCTCGGCGCGCTCCTTAGGATCAGCCAGCAACTCGTCCTCAAGCGCCTTGTCCTCGTGCGGGGTGGCGCCGCGGGGACGCGTGCCCGCGATCGGGCGCACCGTGACCTTGCCGCTGCGCGCGGTGACGAGAATTTCGGGGCTCGAGCCGGCGACCGCGAATCCGCCGAAATCGAGGAAGTAGAGATAGGGCGCGGGATTGGTGCGGCGAAGCGCGCGGTAGAGCGAAAACGGCGGCAGCGGGAAGGGCGCTTCGAAGCGCTGCGACAGCACCACCTGAAAGACGTCACCGGCCATGATGTACTCCTTGGCGGCGAGCACCATCTTTTCGTATTCGGCGGGCGTAGTGTTGGATTGCGTCGCGATCTGCAAGGGGTCGAAATTCGGCTGCGGCGGCTGCTTGTCGAGTGGCTTCTCTAGCCGGTCGACGACCGCCGATAGCCGCTCGGTCGCGCGCGCCTGTGCTGCTTTGGCGCTGACGCCCTTCTCTGGGCGTACCGGCGTGATGACGGTCATCGCATCCTTCACCGCGTCGAACACGACGATGACGGTCGGCCGGATCAGGATCGCGTCGGGAATCCTAATCGGGTCGGGGTTCGGCTGCGGCAATTTTTCCATTTGCCGCACTACGTCGTAGCCGAGATAGCCGAAAATGCCCGCCGCCATCGGCGGCAGTTCCGGCGGGATCGCGAGCTTCGATTCGGCGACAAGATCGCGCAGCGCCGAAAGCGTTTCTTGCTTGCACGGCGCGAAGGCGCCGGGCTTCTCGCGCGCCTCGCGGTTGATTTCGGCGCGCTGGCCCTCTGCGCGAAAAATCAGGTCGGGATCGAGCCCGATGATCGAATAGCGTCCGCGCACGGCGCCGCCCTCGACCGATTCAAATAAAAAGCTATGCGGCTTGCCGCCGGCGAGCTTGAGAAAAGCGGAAACGGGCGTCTCGAGATCGCCGTTGAGCGTCGTCCAGACGAGCTGCGGCTCGCCCGCCGCGTAGCGCGCCGCAAAAGCGGACCCTCCGGGCAAGATCTCCATCCGCGTTCAGTTCCTGTCGGCGCCGACGACCGAGCGCAACGCGGCCTCGTTGATGCTGACGCCGAGGTCGTTTTCGAGGCGGATGACATATTGGCCGAGAAGATCGTCCTCCATGCCGGCGGTCAGCGCCTTCATCGTGGCGGGCGTGGGCGAGAAGGGCGGGATGTTCACCGTGGTGATGCGATAGACGATCCGGTTCTGCCCGTCTTCAGCGGCGTAAACCCCGCTCTTGTTCTCGGCGGTGGCGAACACGCGCGCGATGACGCCCGGCTCCAATCCCTCTGACTTGGCTCCGCGCTTCAGCTTTTCGCGCCGCTCGACCGCAATGCCGGGTGCTGCCCTGGCGAAGCTCTCGCCGCTGTCGAGCTTGGCGCGGATCGTATCGGCGAGTGCTGCGAGCTTCTTGCCGGTCTCCTCGTCGCGCCAGCGCGCTTCCACGAGGTCGCGCGCTTCCTCGAAACTGCGCTCGCGCGAGGCCATGATATCCGCGACGTCGTACCAGACGTAGCCGCCTTGGTTGCGGAGCTCCACCGGGTCGGTCTCGACGCCGGCCTTCGGCGCCCGGAACGCACCGTTCAACAGATCGGCGCGGCCGGGCAAATCGTCGATCAGCGTTCCATCGGGTTTGCGCCCGCTGCGATCGATGGCGTCGATCGTCGTTGCCTTCAGGCCGAGTTTTTTCGCGACCTCGGCAAGGGTGGCACCGCCCGCGCGCTCGTCCTCGATCTTGTCGTGAACGTCGAGAACCTGGCGCCGCGCCCGCTCGAGCGCGATTTCGTTCTTCAGCGTCGCGGCCACCGCGGTCAGAGGCTGCTCGGAGCCGGCCTCCACGCGCTTCACGCGCAAAATCACGATGACAAAGCGACCCGCGATCGGCTTGCTGATCTTGCCAGGGGCAAGCGCGAAGGCGGCATCGGCGATGGCGGGATCGAGGATGTCGCTCTTGGCGACGAGCCCGAGCGCAATGTCCTTCGGCGTGAGCTTCTTCTCCTCCGCGATCGTGTCGAACGGGGTCCCGGCGGCAATGCGGGCGGAGGCGGCCTTGGCTTCCTCCGCGTTGGTGAAGGGAATCTGATCGACCTCGCGGCGCTCGGGCTTGCGAAAGCGCTCGATCTGTTTTTCGTAGGCTTGGCGCACGTCCTCGTCGGAAACCTCGATCGCGGATGCGAGCGTTTCAGGGGTGAGCGCGATCAGCACGAGCTTGCGGTATTCGGGCGCCCGAAACGCCGCCTTGTGCTCCTCAAAGTAGGTTTTGAGCTGGTCGGGCGTGGGAGGCGGGATTTGTCCCGCCTGGTCCTTGCCCAAGCGCACGAATTCAATCGCCCGCTCTTCGTTTTCGAAGCGCTGAACTGCCTCGCCCAGAACCCTCGGAATGGTGGTCTCGCCGGTGAAGGCGCGCGCCAGCTGCTGGCGCAAGATCAGGCGGCGTTGGGTGTCGACGTATTGCGCCTCGGTGTAGCCGTTCGCGCGCAGGATCTGCACGAAAAACTCGTGATTGAAGATGCCCATCGGCCCGCGGAAAGCGGGGTCGTCGGTGATGCGGCGCGTCAGCGTGTCGTCGGAAATGCCGAGATAGAGGCTCTTCGCCTTTTGGTCGAGCGCGCCTTCGCTCAGAAGCTCGCCGAGAATTTGCCGGTCGAGGCCGAGGATCTGCGCCTGCGCCGGGGTGATCGGGCGGCCGTATTGCCGGCTCAGCTGCTGCAGCCGCTCGTTGAAGATGCGGCGGAAGCCTTCGACCGAAATTTGCGTCTTACCGACGCTCGCGAGCGTGCTGGTGCCGAAGTTGCGAAACACATCGGCGATGCCCCAAATCACGAAAGCGAAAATCAACAGACCGATGAAGCCCTTGACGAACCAGCTTCCAATTCCCTGACGAAAAACTTGCAGCATGCGTCGTTTCCCGAATTTTCGCATCGAAGCCGGTATTTTCCGGAAAGGGCGCGGATCATAGGGAGCGCGCCCGCTTCCGGCAACGGCGGGGCAATGGCCGTTTGCGCGGCTTTCAGCGGTCTGCTACCCGCGTTCGAGGCCAAATTGGGGGCGGGGAAATGGCCGCACGGCGGGCTCTGATCGCGGGCAATTGGAAAATGCACGGGCTTGCCGCCGCGGTGGAGGAGCTCGACCGCGTCATCCAGGGCTTTGGCGCCGAGCTTTCGAGCAAAATCGACCTTCTGGTCTGCCCACCCTTCACCCTGATCGAGGAGTTCGCGGCGACCGCCAAGGGCTCAAAGGTGCTGATTGGCGCGCAGGATTGCCATCCAAAGGCCTCGGGCGCCCATACCGGCGATGTTTCAGCGGAAATGCTTGCGGACGCGGGGGCGAAAGCCGTGATCGTCGGCCATTCCGAGCGCCGCGCTGACCATGGCGAGGGCGATGCCTTGGTGCGGGCGAAGGCGGAGGCCGCCTTTCGCGCTGGCTTGATCGCTATCGTTTGCGTCGGGGAAACGCAGGCACAACGTGAAGCGAAGCAGACGCGTGATGTGGTCCTGCGCCAGTTGCAGGGCTCGGTGCCGGATGGGGCGGGGGCTTCGCTTCTGGTGATCGCCTATGAGCCGGTATGGGCCATCGGAAGCGGATTGACGCCCTCTTCCGGTGACGTCACCGAGGTGCATGGCCTGATTCGAAATGCTGTTTCGGCTCGTTTTGGCGCTGCTATGGGGTCCGCCACCCGCATCCTCTATGGCGGATCGGTCAAACCCGACAATGCGGCCTCGTTCCTGAAGGCGAACGATGTGGATGGGGCGCTGGTGGGAGGCGCGAGCTTGAAAGCCGCCGATTTTCTCGCCATCGCGAGCCGGGCGGTATGATGGCGAGGAAGGTAAAACACTAATAATTTCAGTTGATTGCCCTGAGTCGTAGCCATATTGAGTCATGACGTTGAGAAACTGAATCAACTACAGGCGTCAAGGAATTGTCGCAGAGTGAGGGTTTGGTGCCGGCTTGCACCACGCGGTCATTGCCCCCAAATCGGGTGGCAAGCGTGGGCGCGATCGTGTAAGTACCGCCGTCCCCGCGAGAAAGCCATGCAAACCGTCATCATCGTCATCCATCTTTTGATCGTGCTCGCCTTGATCGGCGTCGTGCTTCTGCAGAAATCCGAAGGCGGCGCGCTCGGTATGGGCGGCGGCGGCGGGTTCCTCTCGAGCCGGGGCTCGGCCAACGTGCTCACCCGCACCACGGCCATCCTGGCTGGCGCCTTCTTTCTCACGAGCTTCGCGCTCTCGATCCTCGCCTTGGGCAGCAGCCATCAGGGCTCAATCTTCAAGCCCTCAACGGGCGGCGTACCGCTAGAGCCCGCGCCAGTGACCCAACAGCAACCGCAACCTCCCGCGGGGCCACAGGTTCCGCAGTCGAAATGAGGCGGAAAAGACGAGAAGGGCCGGGGTCTTCCCCGGCCCTTCGCTTTTGTGGATAGCCAGACGAAAAGTCCCTCGTCGAATCAGCCGCGAAGGTTTAGAGGTCGAATCCCATGACTGACGAGTTGTCGAGAAACGGCGGCATGGGCGCATGAAAATCTCCCACATCATCTGTACGCGAAACCGCGCGGACCAGCTTTCCGTGACGCTCGCGAAGTTCAACCCGGCGCTGATGGCGGCGCACCAGATCGAGTTCGTGCTGGTCGACAGCGAATCCACCGACGACACGCCGAAGGTGATGTCCGACTTCGCCGAAAAATACCCAAGGACGAAGATCGTGCGCGCGGGCAAGGGCTTGGGGCGCGCGCGTAACGCCGGCATCGACGCGGCCAAGGGCGATCTCATCGCCTTTACCGACGACGATTGCTATCTCGACGACAATTATTACACCGCGCTCCGGCTGCAATTCGCCGAGCCCTGCCAGCACCATTACGGCATGGGCCAAATCCTCCTGTTCGACGAGGAGGACGATGGGCGGATCGCCAACGCAACCATTTCACGGCTCGTCACGATCCCGCCGAGGACCGTGCTTCCGACCGGCACTTTTCAGGGCGCCAACATCTTTTTTCTCCGCGAGGTGTTCGAGAAGGCGGGAAAATTCCGCGACGACATGGGCTCCGGCACGTCCTTCCCGTGCGAGGACATCGAGTTCGGCACGCGTGCTTCGCTCGCGGGCTTCACCGGCATGTTCTCGCCCTTGGTCAAAGTCTTCCATCACCCCGGCCGCGAGGCGGGGAGCCTGGAAGCCGACGAAACCGTGGTCGGCTACGAGCGCGGCCGCGGTGCCTATTACGGCAGTCTGATCGTCGACGGCATTAACGAGGCGTGGAAACTATGGCTTGCCACTACGCACACCGGCGGCCCGCCGCCGCCGCAGGTTCTTACGCGGCTCGAGCGCGAGTTCCGGGGTGCCGCCGACTATATCCGCTATCGGCTGGATGCCGGCGACACGCCGGGCAAGCAGACGCCGCGCACGCCGGACGCAGGGCAGCCCAGCGTGGAAACGCCCTCGCCAAAGCGGGCACAAGGGTCTAAGGCTTAGGTCCCATGGCGCGGTATATTTTCATTACCGGCGGCGTGGTCTCCTCGCTCGGCAAGGGTCTCGCATCCGCCTCTCTCGGCGCGCTGTTGCAAGCGCGCGGATTTTCGGTGCGGCTGCGCAAGCTCGACCCCTATCTCAACGTCGATCCCGGCACGATGTCGCCCTATCAGCACGGCGAGGTGTTCGTCACCGACGACGGCGCCGAGACCGATCTCGATCTTGGCCATTACGAGCGGTTCACCGGCAGGCCCTGCACGCGTCAGGACAACATCACCACCGGCCGCATCTACCAGGAGATTCTCGCCAAGGAGCGGCGCGGGGACTATCTCGGCGCCACCATCCANNACCATCCAGGTGATCCCGCACGTTACCAACGCGATCAAGGATTTCATCCTCGAGGGCAATGACGGCTTTGATTTCGTGTTGTGCGAGATCGGCGGCACGGTCGGCGACATCGAAAGCCTGCCATTCCTGGAGGCGATCCGCCAACTCGGCAACGAATTGCCGGAAAACCACGCGGTCTATATCCATGTGACGCTATTGCCCTATATCGCCTCGGCCGGCGAAGTGAAGACGAAGCCGACCCAGCACTCGGTGAGCGAGCTGCGCTCGATCGGCATTCAACCGGACATTCTTCTCTGCCGCGCCGACCGCGAAATTCCGCGCGAGGAGCGGAGGAAGCTCGGCCTTTTCTGCAACGTGCGCGAGAGTGCGGTGATTGAGGCGCGCGACGTCGACAATATTTACGCGGTGCCGACCGCCTATCACGGCGCCGGGCTCGACGGCGAGGTGCTCGCGGCCTTCGGGTTCGAGAACACGCGAATGCCGGATCTTTCGCGCTGGACCAAAATCGAGGAACGCATGCACAACCCCGAAGGCGATGTTACCATCGCGATCGTGGGCAAATATACCGGCCTGAAGGACGCCTATAAATCGCTGATCGAGGCGCTGACCCATGGCGGCATCGCCAACCGCGTGAAGGTCAAGCTCGACTGGATCGAGTCCGAAATCTTCGAGCGCGAGGACCCGACGCCTTTCCTCGAGCACGTCAACGGCATCCTGGTGCCGGGCGGCTTCGGCCAACGCGGCACCGAGGGAAAAATCCGCGCGGCGCGCTTCGCGCGCGAGCGGCAAGTGCCCTATTTCGGCATTTGCTTCGGCATGCAGATGGCGGTAATCGAGGCGGCGCGCAATCTCGCCGGGATTGGCGAGGCGAACTCGACCGAATTCGGCTCGACCACCGAGCCTGTGGTCGGACTTCTCACCGAGTGGATGAAGGGCAACGAGCTGCAGCGCCGCCAGATGGGCGGCAATCTAGGCGGCAGCATGCGGCTCGGCGCCTATCCCGCGAAGCTCGGCAAGGGAAGCCGTGTCGCGGAGATCTACG
This sequence comes from Hyphomicrobiales bacterium, assembly GCA_003135415.1. Taxonomy (GTDB): domain Bacteria; phylum Pseudomonadota; class Alphaproteobacteria; order Rhizobiales; family Xanthobacteraceae; genus Palsa-892. Next base: position 120,574 of record PLBP01000007.1, on the reverse strand, counting down.
GCGCCACCGACATCTCCGAGCGCCATCGCCACCGCTATGAGGTGAATACTGCCTATCAAAAGCGGCTCGAGGATAAGGGCATGCGCTTCTCTGGCATGTCGCCCGATGGGCTGTTGCCTGAGATCATCGAATACCCCGCGCATCCGTGGTTCATCGGCGTGCAGTTCCACCCGGAACTGAAATCGCGCCCGTTCGAGCCGCATCCCTTGTTCGCCTCGTTCGTGGGTGCGGCGGTGGAGCAAAGCCGGCTGGTGTAGGTTTTGCCGTTACGACGGTTTTGCGAAGCCCATGGCGGCGAGCAGGAGCCGGCCGGTCTCAGTATAAAAGAAGAAAAAGATCACCGCGGCCACGATCACGAGCACGCTCAGCGAGATGCGGACGTTCATCGGAATTCCCCCCAATACTCCGTCATGCCCGGCCTTGTGCCGGGCATCCACGCCTTCTTTTTGCAAGACGTGGATGGCCGGGACAAGCCCGGCCATGACAAGATGTAAAAATGATCACGTATGCCCGCGGGATCGACCACATCGTCCATGTCGTGCGCGACCTTGCGGCCGCGAGCGCGGTCTATGAGCGGCTCGGCTTTCAGGTCGGCGCCGAGAACGTGCATCCCTGGGGCACGAAGAATAGGCTCGTGCAATTGCCGCGATTTTACCTCGAGCTGCTTGCGATTCCGGAGTCCGCGAAGCTTCCGCCGGCAGAGCACGCATATTCGTTCGGCGCCTTCAATCGCGAGTTTCTGCAAGCGTGCGGGGAGGGACTATCATTCCTGGTACTGCAATCGGCCGATCCGAAGGCCGATAAAGCGGAATTCGATCATGCGGGCTTCGGCGGCTTCAAAGTGATGGACTTCGCGCGCAAGGGAAAACGCGCCGACGGCAGCGAAGCGGAGGTGGCGTTTTCGCTTGCGTTTGCGCGGGATCCCGCTTCGCCGCATGCGGGGTTTTTCACCTGCCTGCAAAAGACGCCCGAGAACATTTGGTTTCCCGAATTGCAAGAGCATCAAAATGGCGCGAAAGGTATCTCGGCCGCTATGCTCGTCGCCGACAACCCCACCGACCATCATATTTTTCTCGAAGCCTTCAGCGGCGCGCGTGAAGTGTGGGCCACCTCGCTCGGGCTTCGCATCGAGACGCCGCGCGGCGAGATTTTGATTTATGATCCCCGCGCCTTGAGCGATGCGTTCGGGCGTGCTGCGCCAAAGGAGGAGGGCCTTCGACTGATCGCGCTGGTGTTCACGGTCGCCGATCTCGCGGCGACGAAAAAATGGCTGGAGACGGCGGGCTTCCGACCACGCGCTCTGCATGATCGCCTGGTGGTCGGCCCGGGCGATACGATGGGCGCGGTCATCGCGTTTGAAAGCGCCTGATTTTCGGGCTTTTCCACAGGATTTCACTATGAATGAAATTTCACTTTGAAAGAAATCCGCGGATAAGCTAATCAATCCGGATGGAAAGCCATCATCCGCTCGCCCGTTGGCGCAAGAACCACGACAAGACGCTCGTCGAGCTCGCGCAAGCCGCGGGTTGCGCCGTGTCGCATCTGTCGCAGATCGAAAGCGGCAAGACCAATCCCTCGCTGAAATTGATCGCGAAACTCAAGACGATCACCGGCGGCGCGGTGAAAGCCGAGGATTTCATGCCCGCCGACAGCGCGCCGGCGGCGCGCGCGCATGTTTCGGTCGGCAAGGTCAGGTTCGGCAACGAGCTTCGGCTTTCGATCATCGCCGGGCCTTGCCAGTTGGAATCGCGCGAGCACGCGCTTGAGATCGCGGGAACGCTCGCGAAGCTCGCGAAGAAGCTCAAGCTCGGGCTCGTCTATAAAACCTCCTTCGACAAGGCGAACCGCACCAGCGGTAATTCCGCGCGCGGCATCGGCATCGACAAGGCGATTCCCATTTTCAAGGAGATCCGAGCGCGCACCGGCTTGCCGGTGCTCACCGACGTGCACGAGATCGAACAATGCGGGCGGTTATCCGAGGCCGTGGATGTGTTGCAAATCCCGGCCTTCCTCTGCCGGCAAACCGATTTGCTCGTCGCCGCGGCGAAAACCGGCTGCGTCATCAACGTGAAAAAAGGCCAGTTTCTTGCACCCTGGGACATGAAGAACGTCGTCGAAAAAATCACCAGCGCGGGCAACCGCAACGTGATCGTCACCGAGCGCGGCGCCTCTTTCGGCTACAACACGCTCGTCTCCGACATGCGCTCGCTGCCGATTCTGGCGCGCACGACCGGCGCGCCGGTCGTCTTCGACGCCACCCACTCGGTGCAGCAGCCGGGCGGCAAGGGCACGGCTTCGGGCGGCGAGCGCGAATTCGTGCCGGTGCTGGCGCGCGCCGCGGTCGCCGTCGGCGTCGCCGGCGTGTTCATCGAGACGCATCCCGACCCCGACCGCGCGCCGTCGGATGGCCCCAACATGGTGCCGCTCAAGGAGATGGAAGGCTTGTTGCGGACGTTGCTTGCCTTCGACAGGATTTTGAAAAGCTAGCGCGGGGCGCTTCGCATGCCGAACGGCCGTGCCGGTTGGCAAGATAACTCCACGAGTTACATGTGATTGACAGACTGGCCTCGCCTTCGCGCAACACAAGGAATTCGAGATGAAGGTTCTTGTTTTTCTGGGAGTGCTCGTTGCCGTTTCGATATCGCTCCACACGCCCGCGTCGGCCTTCAACCGGCCCTATTGCATGGAGGTCTCCGAGGGCGGCGGCTCGACCATCGATTGTTCCTATGAGTCGTTCGCGCAGTGCCTCGCGTCGAAAGTGGACATTTCCTCTACCTGCTCCCGAAATCCGCGCTGGTACGGCTCGCCTGAGCGGCGAAAAGTACGGCGATGAAAGACCGGCGAGCGGTCGGCTCTTGCCGAAGGCGCCGATAATCGCCATCATAACTGCATCGGCTTGGGGTGCCGCGAAACGCGGCTGAGATCAAACCCATCGAACCTGTCTGGGTCATGCCAGCGAAGGGAGCCGCGATGACGGACCGGCTGGAAGCGTCCATTCGAGTAAACGGCCAAAACGAGCCGCTGGCGGTTGCCACGCTCACGGCACTCCTGCACAAAAAAGAGATCGCGCCGGATGCGCGCGGCGTTGCCGTCGCGATCAACGGCACGGTTGTCCCGCGCGCCTCTTGGTCCTCCACGCGGTTGAGCGCGGGCGATCAGGTCGAAATCGTACGCGCCCGCCAAGGCGGTTGAGAAGGAGGCTGAGATGCTCCAAAAAGCCCCATCGCCCGACGCCCTCGTCATCGCCGGCCGCAGTTTCCGCTCGCGGCTTTTTCTCGGCACCGCGCGCTATCCGAGTTCGCAGCTGATGCTCGATGCCGTCGCCGCGAGTGGCACCGAGATGGTTACCGCCGCGATCCGCCGCGTGATGCCGGGCGGCGAAGAAGAAAACATGGTCGAGCTGTTGGCCGGGCGGGTGCATTTTCTGCCCAATACGGCAGGCTGCTACACAGCGAAGGATGCGATCCTCACCGCCGAACTCGCGCGCGAGGCGCTCGAGACCAATTGGATCAAGCTCGAGGTGATCGGCGATCGCGACCTTCTCTATCCCGATGTCGAGGGGACGCTCCGCGCAACGGAGGCGCTCGTAGCCAAGAATTTCGTCGTGTTGGCCTATTGCAACGAGGATCCGGTGATCTGCCGCAAACTCGCGGAAGCGGGTGCGGCGGCGGTGATGCCGCTTGGCGCTCCGATCGGCACCGGCCGCGGCATTCATAATCCGCACGTGATCGAGGCGATTTGCGCGCGCTCGAAGGTGCCGGTGGTGTGCGACGCCGGCCTCGGCACCGCGTCGGACGCGGCACTTGCCATGGAGCTCGGCTGCGCCGCGGTGCTGCTCAATACGGCGGTGTCGAAGGCGCGCGACCCCGCCCGCATGGCGGCAGCGATGCGCTTGGGCGTCGAGGGCGGCCGGCTCGCGTATCTCGCGGGCCGTATGCAGAAGCGCGATTACGCCGAGCCCTCGAGCCCGCCGATCGGCCTCGTCGGGACGTGAGGCTGCCCGAGCCGCCGCTTCTGGTCATCACTGATCGGCAACAGGCGGCGTCGCCGCTCGCCGACGTGGTGGCGGCGGCACTCGCAGCCGGCTGCCGTTGGATTAGCCTGCGCGAAAAGGACTTGCTGGAAGACGAGCAGATCGCCTGGGCCGAAAAGCTTCTGCCCCTGGCGCACCGCTTCGGTGCGCGTTTTACCATCCATGGCGATGTCGCCGCGGCTTCGATCCTCGACGGCGTGCATCTGCCCGAGGGCGGCAATGTGCGTGCCGCGCGCGATCGCTTAGGGCGAGAAAAGCTGATCGGACTTTCGGCGCACACGCCCGCGCAGGCCGCGGCCGCGGATCCCGCCGCACTCGATTATCTTATCGCGGGTCCGGTCTATGAGAGCGCGAGCAAGCCCGGTTATGGGCCGGCAATCAGACCGAAAGGCCTTAGCGAATTCGTGCGGGCGACGACTTTGCCAGTCATCGCCATCGGCGGTATCGATGCCGCCAACATCGCCGAAGTGATGCAGGCAGGCGCCGCCGGCGTGGCGGTGATGGGTGGCGTGATGCGTGCAACCGATCCCGTGCGAACAGTGCGGGAGCTCATTGCCGCGCTTAAGGACGTAAAAAGTTAGCCACGCCCGCGATAGGGGGCGACGCCTTGATCCGGCACCCACACGCCCGCGGGCAATTTGCCCTTCTGCCAAAAGACATCGATCGGAATGCCGCCGCGCGGATACCAGTAGCCGCCGATGCGGAGCCACTTGGGCACGATCGTTTTCATCAGCCGCTTGCCGATCGCGACCGTGCAATCCTCGTGGAAGGCGCCGTGATTGCGGAAGCTCGCGAGATAGAGCTTGAGCGATTTCGATTCCACGAGCCATTTCCCTGGCACGTAGTCGATGACGAAATGCGCGAAGTCGGGCTGGCCGGTGATCGGGCAGAGGCAGGTGAATTCCGGGCAGGCGAAGCGCGCGAGGTAATCCGTATCGCTGTGCGGGTTGGCCACGCGGTCGAGCAGCGCTTGATCGGGCGAGACCGGAAGCGGTGAGGACTTGCCGAGGAGACGGGGCGGGCGGGGCATGTTTTGGCCAGGGCTTTCGAGACAAGTGCGTTCGAGAGGCGGACGTTCTAGTATTGCAGGAATCGTCCGCCAAGCGAAAACCGGAGATCGAGATCGCAATCCGCTGGCAAACCGTCCTCGATACCGCCTCCGCCACACTTTTTGCCGGTGCCGCGGTCTGGTACTTCGCCACGCCCGAAATCGTGGAACGCCCACTTCGCCCGCTCGCCTATGACCGCGACGGCAATATTTACGCCTCGCTGCAATGCGTAACGGAGCGAAATACCGCGCATCTTTTCACCCGCTCGCGCGTCGAGCCCGAGCTGAAGGATTCGGTCGAGCTCGTCGAATGGAACGACCTCTACCGCTTCGCACAGGAGACGCGAACGGGGGCAGCTCGTCGAATACACCTTGCCCGCGCCCGATCCGCGCTGCACAGAGTCCGGCGGACTCGCCGAACTCGTTCCGCGCTGGGATTATTTCTTCGGAACGAGCGCGAAAAGCCAAGAACAAGACCAGTAATAATCCGGCTTCGCCACTTTGCGCGTTGGCGGCCATCCTGTAGAAACGCGCCTGCATGACCGCCATCACCGACATCATCGCGCGCGAAATTCTCGACAGCCGCGGCAACCCGACCGTCGAGGTCGATGTCGTATTGGAGGACGGCGCGCGCGGCCGTGCCGCCGTGCCTTCGGGCGCTTCCACCGGCGCGCATGAGGCGGTGGAGCTCCGCGACGGCGACCAGAAACGCTATCTCGGCAAGGGCGTGCTGAAGGCGGTCGACGCGGTCGAGGGCGAGATCTTCGACGCTGTCGGCGGCTTGCAGGCCGAGGATCAGGCCAAGATCGACGAGACGATGATCGCGCTCGACGGCACGCCGAACAAGGCGCGGCTCGGCGCCAACGCCATCCTCGGCGTCTCGCTCGCGGTCGCCAAGGCCGCGGCGGCCTCGGCGAAAATGCCGCTTTACCGCTATGTCGGCGGCGCCAGCGCGCGGCTGTTGCCGGTGCCGATGATGAACATCGTCAACGGCGGCGTGCATGCCGACAACCCGATCGACTTCCAGGAATTCATGATCATGCCGGTCGGTGCGCCGACTTTCTCCGAAGGCTTGCGCATGGGCGCCGAGATTTTTCACACACTGAAAAAATCGCTGAAGGACGCTGGCCACAATACCAATGTCGGCGACGAGGGCGGCTTCGCGCCCAATCTCCCCGACGCCGACGCCGCACTCGGCTTCGTGATGAAGGCGATCGAGCAGGCGGGTTACAAGCCCGGCATCGATGTCGTGCTTGCGCTCGATCCCGCGGCCACTGAATTCTTCAAGAACAAAAAATACGTCTATGAAGGCGAGGGGAAAACGCGCGATATCGCGGCGCAAGTAAAATATCTCGCCGAGCTTTGCGCGCGCTACCCGATTGCCTCGATCGAGGACGGCATGGCCGAAGACGATTGGGACGGCTGGAAACTTTTGACCGAGACTATCGGCAAGAAGGTGCAGCTCGTTGGCGACGACATCTTCGTCACCAACGAAAAGCGTTTGCGGAAGGGCATCGCGGAAGGCATCGCCAACGCCATCCTCGTCAAGGTCAACCAGATCGGCACGCTGACCGAAACGCTCGCCGCCGTCGACGTGGCGCATCGCGCCGCCTACCGCGTGGTGATGTCGCATCGCTCTGGCGAGACCGAGGACGCCACCATCGCCGATCTCGCGGTCGCCACCCAAAGCGGGCAGATCAAGACCGGCTCGCTCTCGCGCTCCGACCGCACCGCCAAGTACAATCAACTGCTCCGCATCGAGCAGGAACTCGGAAAAGAAGCGCGCTACGCCGGCAAGGCCGCGCTGAAGGTGCTCTGATCGGCGCTAGTGTCCCGAGTCCGAAGTTCGTAAGCCCTCGCGGCACGCTCTCCTACGAACTTCGGAATCAAAGGAACACTAGCCACTCTATGATCCTAGTGCCCCTTTTGAACCCGAAGTTCGCAACCGCTCTTGCAGCACGGTGTGTGCGAACTTCGGGTTCGGGGCACTAACGCTGTCACAGCTTCTCGAGCGCTACCTGAAAACCCATGTGGACGATCCGGTATTGGCCTTCGAACGCGCGCAGGAAGGAATCAATGCCGAGCTTCGGATTGCTGCGCGGTTCCGGCAGGTATTCCCATTCGTAATCGTCGAACATCATGATTCCGCCGGGCACCAGCATCGACCAAGCCAGCACGCCGTCGCCATACACATCGGCGGAGGCATGACTGCCGTCGATATAGGCGATGTCGAAACGGCGCCCGTCGATGCCGAATTCCGCCAGCGCCACGGCTGACGCGGCTTTCCGTTTCTCGATCCGGTGCGCGAACGGCGCCAAATTGGTATCGAAGCGGCGCTCGATTTCAGGCAAGTCGCTGGCAAAGGCTTCCGGATGCGCGCGGTGCTCCTCGCTGCCCTCGAACGTATCGATGCAGACGAGCTGCGAGCGCGGAAGAAAATTCATGAAGAAGAGCGCCGAGCGGCCCTCCCAGGAGCCGACCTCGATCACCCGCGCCGGAAGATCCCGATAGCGCGCGAGCAGACCGGCCCAGATCGGAAAGTGGGATGAGGTCCAATCATATCCGAACGTCTTGCCGGCAAACCAACCGGCGGCTTGTGTTTGCGAGAATTCTTGCCCGTGAACCGTCATCTTATACCCGTGCACCAGATTATAGTGTGCGAAATGCGATGCAACCGGTGCCTGCAGGTTTCTGGGCTTCTTGCTGAAAGCGTCTGTTAACTGGGTGAGCCGGCGCGGGCTCATTGGCAGGGTCAAGTTTCGGCCAAAAGAAAAGGCTCCGGTCATTGGCCGGAGCCCAAATCTTCGCTTTTACGTATTCGTTTCTTCGCGACGTTTTTTACTTAAGTGCGTTCGAAACGTTCGTGAAGGTATTGTTGAGGTTGGTACCGACAGTCTGCACGGCCAGGATGATCGCGACCGAGATGCAGGCGGCAATCAGACCGTATTCGATCGCCGTCGCGCCGTTCTCGTCACGGAGAAAATTACGAAGCTTAGTCATAGGGGCTCCCTAGGTTTCAATTTGCCCCGCCTTTCTATTTGCCAAGTGTTTTCCCGGCCTTTCCGCGACGGCCACAATTTGAAGGATTTTCGCCATGCCCGCTCACTTTCGCCATCATGGTTTCGGAGTGGTAAGAATCGTTCCGATGTCCGATTGCTTCCGCGTGATTTCAATACGAAAGTGTGGAATGGAAGGGACAGCGCGCGGTTGAAGACCCGCGCCTTCACAATCGATCGACCAAGCTGATAGGTTGATAGACCGACAGCAGCAGGGACCAAGCAATGAATCGTCGCTCAAGAAAAGGCCTGAAACTCGCCGCCGCGGCGATCTTTGCCGCGCTGCTCGTGGCCATCACCGTCAATGCCGCGGTCGATTTCTGGACGCCGCAAGCCGAACTGAAAGACCCGTCCGCCCCGCCGAAAGAAGCCGCGGCTTCCGCCCTTGAACCGGCCTCGCTGCAAAATCTCTTGGCGACGCGGCCATTGCCGGCCGCCCCATTGTCCGAACGGACGGCGGCGGAGGCGGCGCAACCGCAGTGGAACCAGCTCTTATTCGAACCGAAATTCGATGGACCCGGCGTGGCGCGCGGCGGCTCGCAAGGGTTCACGGCGCCGGACTTCAGTAGCGTCGTGAACCAATACGCGCCGCTCTCGCAAGTACTGCCGCCTTCGGTTTCGGTCACGGGCTCCGATCCATTGCTGGTGTCGGTCCGCCCGATCTTCGGCGGGAACGCGGGCGGTGTGGAAAGCGGCGCGCTCGGCGCGGCCAGCAATTTGACCGGCACCGAGGGCGGCGCCGTCGGTGGTGCCACGTCCGGCGCGGGATCGCTGTTGAACAAGCGCTAAGGCGCGGCTTCGTTTTCGCGTTAACGGCAAGGCAACGATCGAGCGCCATAAGCGTTCTATGATCGCGCGCACGCGAGTCGGACGATTTTTCCGCGGCTTAGTGTTGCACGCCATCGCGGCGTCGCTGATCGGCTATTTCGCCTTGCAGGCCTTTCACGGAAATTACGGGTTAGAAGCCCGCAAGGGCTACGAAGAGGACATTACGCGGCTCACGCGTGAGCGCGACGAGCTGCAGGGCGAGCGCAAGGAATTGGAGCGGCGCGTCGCGCTGCTCAGGCCCGAGAGCATCGACCCCGACATGGTCGAGGAACTCGCCCGCCGCGATCTCGGCTTCGCCGGGCCCAACGATCTCCTGATGATCAACCCGCGTCGCTGAACCCGAAAAATCCCATTTTCTGCTAAAGGTTTGCGCGTCGCCGCCTTGCGCCGGGCGCGGTGGCGCATGATCGCGATTTACGCTAAGCCCGTTGAGGCCAAAAATAGCCCCCGAGTAAGCCATGGCCGTTGCCGCCAAAACCTCCGAGTCGTCGAAACCGCCCCGCTCCGGCGCGCCCGCCGCCTGGACGCGCGAGGACGAACTCCACGCCTATCAAGAGATGCTCAGGATCCGCCGTTTCGAGGAAAAAGCGGGCCAGCTCTACGGCATGGGGCTGATCGGCGGCTTTTGCCATCTCTACATCGGCCAGGAAGCGGTCGTGATCGGCATGCAGATGGTGATTGAGAAGGGCGATCAGGTCATCACCGGCTATCGCGACCACGGCCACATGCTCGCCTGCGGCATGGACCCCAAGGGCGTGATGGCNNAGGGCGGCTCGATGCACATGTTCTCGATCGAAAAGAACTTTTATGGCGGGCACGGCATCGTCGGCTCGCAGTGCTCGCTCGGGACCGGCATCGCCTTCGCCAACCGCTACCGCGAGAACGGACGCGTGTGCCTGACTTATTTCGGCGACGGCGCCGCCAACCAGGGCCAGGTCTATGAGAGCTTCAACATGGCGGAGCTTTGGAAGCTCCCCGTCGTCTACGTCATCGAGAACAACAAATACGCCATGGGCACCTCGGTCGAGCGCTCGACCGCGCAGCCGAATTTCTCCAAGCGCGGTGCCTCTTTCAATATTCCCGGCGAGCAGGTCGACGGCATGGACGTTCGCTTGGTCACGGCTGCGGGCGAGCGCGCGGTCGCTTTCGCGCGCGGCGGCAAGGGCCCCTACATCCTCGAGATGATGACCTATCGCTATCGCGGCCACTCGATGTCGGACCCGGCGAAGTACCGCTCGCGCGACGAAGTGCAAAAGGTGCGCACCGAGCACGATCCGATCGAGCAAGTGCGCGCGCGCATTCTCGCCGAGAAAATCAAGAGCGAAGACGAGATGAAAAAAATCGACACCGAAGTGCGCAACATCGTCAACGAAGCGGCGGAATTCGCCACCCACGATTCCGAGCCCGACGCTTCCGAGTTGACGACCGACGTATTGCGCTGAACGGAGACAGGGCGTGCCGATCGAAATCCTGATGCCGGCGCTTTCGCCCACGATGGAGAAGGGCAACCTCGCCAAATGGGTCAAGAACGAGGGCGATGCGGTCAAGGCCGGCGACGTGATCGCCGAGATCGAAACCGACAAGGCGACGATGGAGGTCGAGGCGGTCGACGAGGGCACGCTTGGCAAGATACTGGTGCCGGCGGGCACGACGGATGTCGCGGTCAACACCCCGATCGCGCTGATCCTGTCCGACGGCGAGGATGCGTCCGCGATGAATGGCGAGATGCAACCCGCGCTGCAGGAAGAGGCGGCGGAATCGGCGCCTCCCGTCGAGCTGGAAGAGAACGAGCCGAAAGTCGCGCGCGCGCCGGAGCCGAGGAGTACGAGGCCGGATGAGCCCGCGATTGCCGAGTCGACGGAACCGGAAGTGCCGGCGGCAACGGAGATGGCGAACATCACCGTGCGCGAGGCGCTGCGCGACGCCATGGCCGAGGAAATGCGGCGGGATCCCGACGTGTTCGTGATCGGCGAAGAAGTGGCGGAATATCAGGGCGCCTACAAGGTGACGCAGGGCCTGTTGCAGGAATTCGGCGAGCGGCGCGTAATCGACACGCCGATCACCGAGCACGGCTTCGCGGGGCTGGGCGTGGGTGCTGCCTTCGCGGGCTTAAAGCCGATCGTCGAATTCATGACCTTCAATTTCGCGATGCAGGCGATCGACCAGCTGGTGAACTCCGCGGCGAAGACGCTCTATATGTCGGGCGGCCAGACTGGATGCTCGATCGTGTTTCGCGGGCCGAACGGCCCAGCCGCGCGCGTCGCCGCCCAACACAGCCAGGATTATTCTTCCTGGTATTCGCACGTTCCGGGGCTGAAGGTGGTCGCGCCCTATACCGCCGCCGACGCCAAGGGCCTGCTCAAGGCCGCGATCCGCGACCCCAATCCGGTGATCTTTCTCGAGAACGAGCTTCTCTACGGAAAGTTATTCCCGGTGCCGAAGCTCGACGATTTCGTGGTGCCGATCGGCAAGGCCAGAATCGCGCGGCCGGGCAGGGACGTCACCATCGTCGCCTGGTCGATGGGCATGCGCTACGCGCTGGAGGCGGCCGAGGAACTCGCGAAGAAACACATCTTCGCCGAGGTGATTGATCTCCGCACGCTCCGGCCGATGGATATCGAGACGGTGCTCGTCTCGGTAAAGAAAACCGGGCGCTGCGTCACCGTCGAGGAGGGCTGGCCGCAATCGGGCGTCGGCGCCGAAATCGCGGCGCAGATCATGGATAAAGCCTTCGATTATCTCGATGCGCCGGTGAAGCGTGTCACCGGCAGGGATTTGCCGATGCCCTATGCCGCCAATCTTGAAAAGCTCGCATTGCCCACGGTCGCCGACGTGATCGCGGCGGCGCGTGCGGTTTCGTATCGGTGAGGCGAAGATGGCGATCCTGCGCGGCGAATGTCATTGCGGCCGGGTCGAGGTCTGCTTCGAGACCGCGCTTTCTCCTGGTGAGTTGGAAGTCCGCGCCTGCCAGTGCTCGTTTTGCCGCCGCCACGGCGCCAAGATCGTCACCGATGCCGCCGGCCGGCTGGTCATTTCGGTGGAGGACGGCGCGCTCGTCCGCTATCGTTTCGGCCTTCGCACCGCCGATTTTCTCCTCTGCCGCAATTGCGGCGTCTATATCGCGGCGGTGATTTTGGATGGCACTGAGGAGCGCGCGACGCTCAATGCCGCGGGCATGATGATCGAAGGATTGTGGGATCGCGCCGCCGAGCCCATCCGGCTCGATCACGAAGACGCCGAGGCGCGGCGAAAGCGGCGCCATCGCAATTGGACGCCAACGAAAGTCGTCGTCGAGACGGCTGCTGCAAGGGGGAGCGGATGATGAGCGATCCCGATCTTCCGCCGTTCGAAGCGCTGATCATCCCGCACGAGGCGGTGGACCGCGGCGGCGTCGAAATCCTGCGCGCCGCGATCATCGAAGGCCAATTGTACGTGACCCTGCGGCGCACCTTCGAGCATCCCGACCCATGGGGCGGGCTGTTGTCGGAAGTCGCCCGCCGGGTGGCGCGGATTTATGCCGCCGATGGAACGCTCGACGAGGGCGATGTCGTTTTCCGCATTCACTCGTCTTTCGTGTCCGAAAGCGGCGTCCGCTCCTCGCGCGCGAAGAAACCCGCAAAAAAGAGCGCAGGCAAGAGCAAGAAATCTTCGAAGCAGAGACGCTCGAAGCGAGGCCGGCGATGAGCGTCAATATTCTGATGCCGGCACTTTCGCCCACGATGGAAAAGGGCAACCTCGCCAAGTGGGTCAAGAAAGAGGGCGATAAGGTCAAGGCCGGCGACGTCATCGCCGAGATCGAGACCGACAAGGCGACGATGGAAGTCGAGGCGGTCGATGAGGGCACGCTCGGCAAGATCGTGGTGCCCGAAGGCACGCCGGACGTGCCGGTCAATCAGGTGATCGCGGTGCTGTTGGAGGAGGGCGAGGACAAGGCAGCGCTTTCGCAAGCGAAGCCCGCATCGAAACCCGCGCCTGTCGCCGCGCCGCCGAAGGCACCCGCTGTGAGCACAGCGCCTGCGCCGGTACAGCAAGCCCCCGCGCCGAAATCGCAGGCCGCGACGAATGGTAAGGGTCCCGGCGGCGTCTTTGCCTCGCCGCTCGCGCGCCGGCTCGCGAAGAATGCAGGTATCGAGCTTTCGCGGGTGCAAGGTTCAGGACCGCACGGCCGCATCGTCGCGCGCGATATCGAAGGCGCGAAGGGCGGAGCGGGATTGCGGGCACCCACTCCCGCCACGGCACGGGCGGAAATGCCTGCCGGCATGCCGGACGACAAAATCCGCGCGCTGTTCGAACAGGGAAGCTACGAGTTCGTGCCGCACGATTTGATGCGAAAAGCAATCGCGCGCCGGCTCACGGAATCGAAGCTCACAATCCCGCATTATTACCTCAGCATCGACTGCCAGATCGACGAACTCCTGAAGGCGCGCGAGGAAATCAATTCATCGACGCCGAAGAGCGCGGATGGCAAGCCGCGCTTCAAGCTCTCGGTCAACGATTTCGTCATCAAGGCGCTGGCGCTCGCCCTGATCAAAGTGCCGGACGCCAATGTGAGCTGGACCGATGCCGGCATGCTCAAGCACAAGCACGCCGACGTCGGCGTCGCGGTCGCGATCAAGGGCGGGCTGATCACGCCGATCATCCGTCACGCCGAAGATAAAACGCTCGGCACCATCTCCAACGAGATGCGCGACCTTGGGATCCGCGCGCGCAACCGCAAGCTGAAGCCCTCCGAATATGAAGGCGGCTCGGCGGCGGTCTCCAACCTCGGCATGTACGGCGTCAAGGAATTCGCCGGCGTGATCAATCCGCCGCAGGCGAGCATCCTCGCGGTCGGCGCCGGCGAAGAGCGGCCGGTGGTCAAGAACGGCAAGGTCGCGGTTGCCACCGTCATGACGGCGACGCTTTCCGCCGATCATCGCGCGGTTGACGGCGCGGTCGGGGCGGAATTGCTCGCGGCGTTCAAGGGCTATATCGAGAAGCCGACCGGCATGCTGGCGTGAGCGCGGCGGGGAATGGGAGGCGGTAGATGGACGGGCCGATCGAAACCAATACCCGGCTGCGCGGCGCGGTCGTGATCTTCCCGATGTTCATCGCCACGCTGTCGCTCGCGACGTCGATTTACAACGGCTATCTCAACAACAAATTCGTCGAACTGATCCAGCAAAACGTTTCGCGCAGCGAATACATTCGTACCTGCAAGGACATCATCGACAGTTATTTTCTCATCAAGCTAAAGGCCGCCGCTCTCTCTGCCGCGGCCGAGAGGGAACGGGCGGGCCGCGTGACCGATATTACCGCCTACGAGGCCGAGGCCGACAACGCCGCCAGCCATTTCGGAGCGCTCGGCACCTATATGGCGAACTTCCAGGATGACGCAGCGCGCGAGCGCTACACTTATCTCGCCTGGGAGTTGGTGCGGATCGCTAAGACGGCGAAGGATACGGCGCCCGCGACGGTCGACAAGCTGTTCGAGAAGGCCGACGGTATGTTCGCGCAGATGAACAACGACTGCATCAAGACGGCAAAGTCGAAAATTTAGGCCGCGCTCGTGCCCGAAACCAATTTTGACATTCTCATCATCGGCGCGGGGCCGGGCGGCTATGTCGCCGCCATCCGCGCCGCGCAGCTCGGCTTCAAGACGGGAATCGTCGAGCGCGAGCATCTCGGCGGCATTTGTCTCAACTGGGGCTGCATTCCCACCAAGGCGTTGTTGCGGACGGCGGAAATCTACCGCTACATGCAGCACGCCAAGGAGTTTGGGCTTTCCGTCGAGAAGATCGGCTTCGACACCGCGGCGATCGTCGCGCGCTCGCGCGCGATCGCGAAGCGGCTTGCCGACGGCGTCGGCTTCCTGATGAAGAAGCACAAAATTACGGTGATTGACGGCAGCGCGCGCTTGACCAAGCCCGGTGAGGTGAAGGTCGAGGGGAAGGGCGCCGGCACCTATCAGGCGAAGCACATCATCGTCGCGACTGGGGCGCGGCCGCGCGTTTTGCCCGGAATCGAGCCCGACAAGGAGCTGATCTGGACCTACTTCGAAGCGATGGTGCCGAAGGCGTTGCCGAAGTCGTTGCTCGTCATCGGCTCCGGCGCCATCGGCATCGAATTCGCGAGCTTTTATCGGACGCTGGGCTCCGAGGTCACGGTGGTCGAAGTGCTGCCGCAGATCTTGCCGGCGGAGGACGAAGAGATCGCGCTTGCTGCCCGTAAGCGCTTCGAGAAGCAGGGTATCAAAATTCTCACCGGCACCAAGGTTACGGCGGTCGAAAAAAAGAAGGATCAAGTGATCGCCACCGTCGAGGACGCCAAGGGTGCGAAACAAACCATTACGGCCGAGCGCGCGATTTTAGCCGCCGGCGTCGTCGGCAACATCGAGAATATCGGGCTGGAAGCCCTCGGGGTGAAGACCGAGAAAAGCACGATCAAGGTCGACGGCTTTGGGCGCACCAATGTCGCGGGCATTTACGCCATCGGCGACGTGGCGGGGCCGCCGATGCTCGCGCATAAGGGCCAGCATGAAGGCGTGATCTGCGTCGAGGCGATCAAGGGGCTCGCGCCGCATCCCTTGGACAAGAACAAAATCCCCGGCTGCACCTATTGCGATCCGCAGATCGCTTCGGTTGGCCTCACCGAGAAACGCGCGAAAGAAGGTCGCCGCGAAGTGCGCGTCGGACGCTTCCCCTTCCTCGGCAACGGCAAGGCGATTGCGATGGGCGAGGACCAGGGTTTGGTGAAGACGATCTTCGACAAGAAAACCGGCGAGCTGTTGGGCGCGCACATGATCGGCGCCGAGGTCACGGAACTCATCCAGGGCTTCGTGATTGCGATGAATTGCGAGACCACCGAGGAAGAGTTGATGAACTCGATTTTCCCGCACCCGACGCTTTCGGAAATGATGCACGAGAGCGTGCTCGATGCTTACGGCCGTGTAATGCACGTTTAAGCGTCCGAGTGGCACAGGTTGGCACAGGTAATCGTTGTGCTCGAACTTTCCATTCTAGGGGGTTGTTGTTGTGGTCGATAAAATCTCTGATGACGCTGTCCATATTTTAGCGGCTTATGGATTGTTCATGGTCAACTGGTCGCTATTCGAAATAACTCTCGAAGTTGGAATTATGAAGCAAGTTGAGCTCCATCCAGTCGAGGGTACAATCGTAACATCGGGACTCCAGATTGAGAGGCGAGCCAGTATTTTGCGCAGCCTGCTCGCTATACACGGCGAAAAATTTAAAGAGACGATCACGCTAATCAACCAGGTCGTTGCTCAAGCCAAGCGCAATTCAATCATTCACGGACACGTTTTCTTTGGCGGAGACGGCAAAGAAATTAAATTTGTTCAACGTAATACGGATCAAAAACTCACAGCAAAGAGCGTCTCGTTCGATGCTAAAGCGATGTTAGCTCATGCCGCATCCCTCCGAGAAAAAATAGTCAGACTTCAGGAATTGCTGTCGATATCCAATTCCGATTTGGAAGAATTTGCAAAAGTAGGTCTCATTCTCACCAATAAATCCGAAACGTCGCACAAGCAACCTAATTCCAAGACGTGATGCCTGGTTGACCACGGGCAGGCGGGGTAACAAACTGCTATGATCTGTCACGGCAACAGGAGGAGCGCATGAACGAAATGCAAGGAATTCTCGGCAATCCCGGCGTCGGCTTTTTCGAATTGCTCTTGATCGGCGCCATCGCCGGCTGGATCGCCGCAAAGATCACGGAGTCCAGCCACGGCCTCTTCACCAACATTCTGATCGGCATTTGCGGCGCCTTTGTCGGCAGCAAGCTCGCCGAGGTGCTGGATGTTTCTATCTTCGGCTTTTGGCGCACGCTGGCGTCGGCCGCGATCGGCGCCGTGATCCTGTTGCTGGTATGGCGCGCTCTTCACCGGCAAACCGCGTAACCCCATATAAGCCGTATGGTTGTCGTCCTCGATTCCTCGAAGAGCCGGTTGCGCCATCCCGAAAAGGCGCACCGGCCCGATACACCCTTCATGCCGAAACCCGACTGGATTCGGGTGCGGGCGCCGGGGCCGGGCGCCTTCGCGGAGACGAGCCGTATCGTGCGCGAGCGCGGGCTGAATACGGTCTGCGTCGAGGCGTGCTGCCCTAATATCGGCGAGTGCTGGGCGGTGCGGCACGCGACCTTTATGATCTTGGGCGACACCTGCACGCGTGCCTGTGCCTTCTGCAACGTCAAGACCGGCGTGCCCGGAGCGCTCGATGCGGCGGAGCCGGCCCGCGTCGGCGATGCCACCGCCAAGCTCGGCCTCAAGCACGTCGTCGTCACTTCGGTCGATCGCGACGATCTCGACGATGGCGGTGCCGCTCATTTTGCGGAAACCATCCGCGAAATCAGGCGGCAAAGTCCCGGCACCACGATCGAGGTGCTGACGCCGGATTTCCTGCGCAAGGACGGCGCCTTGGAGCAGGTCGTCGAGGCGAAGCCCGACGTCTTCAACCACAATCTCGAGACGGTGCCCTCGCTGTACCTGACCGTACGGCCGGGCGCGCGCTATTACCATTCCGTGCGGCTGTTGGCGCGGGTGAAGGAACTCGATCCTTCGATTTTCACCAAGTCCGGCATCATGGTCGGACTCGGCGAGGAGCGGAACGAAATCCTGCAGGTGATGGATGATCTCCGCTCGGCCGAGGTCGACTTTCTCACCGTCGGCCAGTATTTGCAGCCGACGCGGAAGCACCACGCAGTCGTGCGCTACATGGAGCCCGCCGAATTCGAGGCGCTGAAGACGATCGCCTTCTCCAAAGGCTTCCTGATGGTTTCGTCCTCGCCGCTCACGCGCTCCTCGCATCATGCGGGCGAGTACTTCGAGAAATTGCGTACGGCGCGCACCGAAAAGCTCAAACAATCCTGAGCGATTTTTTTGATGCCCACATTCCGGACGACGCGGCAGGTACGACACGCGGCTGGCGAGATGTTCGATCTCGTCGCCGATGTCGAGCGCTATCCCGAATTCGTGCCACTGTGCGAGCAGCTCAAAATAAAGCGGCGCGCGGAGGGCGGCGAGGGAACGCAAATTCTTGTCGTCGACATGACGGTGGCCTATGGGCCGGTACGGCAGAGCTTCACCAGCCAGGTGACGCTTGAGCGAGCGCGACTCGCGATCCTGGTCGAATATCTCGACGGCCCGTTTCGCCAGTTGGAGAACCGCTGGCGTTTTCGGGCCGCCGGCGAAAAAAGCTCTGAGGTCGATTTTTTCATCAGCTACGAGTTTCGCTCGAAGACGCTCGGCCTCTTGATGGGCGCCGCGTTCGACAAGGCTTTTCGCCGCTTTGCGGAAGCGTTCGAGCAGCGTGCCGATAAGATTTACGGCGTGAAATCAGCCTAAGGCGCGGGCTAGCATGATGCGTCTTTAGACTTGCCGACCCGCTACGTTCATCGGATATGATTGCTTCAATTCGCCGCGTTGGGGCACGGCGCGTCAGTCATGGGTGCGGGGGCACCGGGCAGGGATGAACATTTTACAAAAAGCGCCGAAGCACGGAAAGTCCGATCGTGCCGCCGCCAATCCGCTTTTGCATTTTCTGGTACAAACCCATGCCGCGCTCGCGCAAGAGGGCAGCGGCACGGTTGCCGATTACATCTCGGAATTGCAGAAGGCCGATCCACGCCAACTCGGCATTGCGCTCGCGACCTTGGATGGCCATGTCTATGCGGTCGGCGATGCCGCCGTGCCCTTCACGATCCAGTCGATCTCCAAGGCCTTCGTATTCGCGCTCGCGCTTGAAACGCTGGGCCAGGAACGCGTCGAGGCCGCGATCGGCGTCGAGCCGAGCGGGGATGCGTTCAATTCCATCCGGCTTCGCCCCGACAACCGGCCCTTCAATCCGATGGTCAATTCCGGCGCGATTGCCTGTTCCGGGCTGATCTATGAGGCCGAAGGCGACAAAGCCGCGGAGCGCATTCGTGACGTACTCGGCCGTTTTGCCGGACGCAAACTCGATACCGACGAGGCCGTATTCGCTTCCGAGCGGCTCACGGGCGACCGCAACCGCGCCATCGCCTATCTTCTGCACAATTACGGGATCATCAAGGGCGGCGTCGATGCCGTGCTCGATGTCTATTTCCGCCAATGCTCGGTGCTCATTACCGCGCGCGATCTCGCGCTGATGGCGGCGACGCTCGCCAATGGCGGCATCAATCCCGTGAGCGGAGAGCGCGTGATCAGTCCTTACGCGGTCGCGCGCACGCTTTCCGTGATGACAAGCTCGGGCATGTACGATTTTGCCGGTGAATGGATCTACCGCGTCGGCCTTCCGGCGAAAAGCGGCGTTGGCGGCGGCATCCTGGCGGCACTTCCCGCTCAACTCGGACTCGGCTCGTTTTCGCCGCTGCTTGACGAGCACGGCAATAGCGTGCGCGGCTTGAAGGTGTGCGAAGCGCTCTCCGCGCATTTCGATCTGCACATGCTGAACCGCACGAGCGACGTGCGCACCTGTATCGTCGCCGATTACGATTTTGAGTGGGTCTCGCCGCGCGGACGCCAGCCGCACGAGCAGAAAATTCTCGACCAACATAGAAGCGCCGTGCGCGTGTTGGAGCTGACCGGCACGCTCACCTTCGCCAATGTCGATCTCATCGCGCGCCGGATCGAAGCGAAGCCCGCGTCGCAGGTGCTCATCCTCGATTTCGGCCGCGTGCCGCTGATGAGCACAGGCGCGGCTACAATGCTGGTGGATATGCTCGTCGCGCTGAAGCGGCTCGGCACGACGCCGGTATTGTCCGGCATCGACCGAAAATCAGCCGGTTTGAACAAACTCGGCGCGCATTTGAACGCAGATGCAGAGATGCGCAATTTCGGGCTGCTCGACGAGGCGATCGAATGGGCCGAGGACCAGATTATTCATCGTCTCGGCGGTTTCACGCAGCTGGTGGACACGATGGATCTCGCCGAGCAGGAGTTGTTGACCGGGCTCCCGCCTGAACTCGTAGAAGAGATCGTCAAGCTCGGCTCCACGCGCCGCTTCGAGGCCGGCGAGCGCATCATCGAAGGCGGGTCGGCCGCGACTTCCATATTTTTCCTGCAGAGCGGCAAGGTGAGCGTAAAGCTTGCCAACGGTGTGCGGTTGGCAACGCTCGTGCCGGGCGTTGCGTTCGGCGAGATGGCTTTGGTGGGGGGCCGCCGTAGCGCCGATGTCTGGGCCGACACGGTGGTGCTATGCACCGAGCTTTCGCTTGAACGCTTCTATGGCTTCCGCGAGATTCATCCGCAGATCGGCGAGAAAATTATGCGCAATCTCGCCGCGCTCTTGGCGCGGCGGCTCGGCCGCGCCAATACGCGCATCGATTTGCTCAGCGCGAATTAGCGAGCCGCCGGGACGCAGCGATGCCCGCGTCCCCAGCTTCTTAATTCAGAATCAATTTTGCGAGTCCGCTTTTCGTCCAAAACAGACGTGTAATTGCTTTCGCGCCGTTATCTATGGTGGCGCCGCAAATATTCATGCAACGATTTGCATCTCGTGTCTTCGAGTAGCGTGCCCAGCATCAAATCGCTGCGGCGGCCCTTGGCGAAGTGGTGGCCGTATTTCTTGCGTAGGGATTTCACTCTCGTATTGGCATCCTTGCGATCTATTGCCCCGCCTTTGTCACGGTGACGTCCGTCAAGACTGCGTTTTTTCTTTGCCATGTAGTCCTCCTGCGAAGATTTGAATGAATCCTATCCAAGAGATGTTATCGTGAAGCGCCTTCATAGTCACGATCTCGTCTTATTGTGCAATATCACCCGTTTGCGGCTCTGTTCACGCCCTCGTTTAGAGCTGAACGATCAACTCTTTCATCAGCGCGAGCGCGGCGAGCGCGGATAGGCGGCGCACTTCGCCGCGGCCGATATTGCCATAGCGGCACTCACGGTGAAGGATTTTTCCGCCGCGATGGGCCACCGCGATATGCACGAGACCGACCGGCTTCTGCGGCGTACCGCCGCCCGGTCCCGCAATGCCCGTCACCGAGAGCGCGAGATCGACATCCGCAGCTTCGATCGCGCCCAGGGCCATGGCACGGGCGACTTCCTCGCTCACCGCGCCTTTCTTTTCGATGAGTTCGGAAGGGACGCCAAGATCGGCGTGCTTGGCCGCGTTCGAGTAAGTGACATAGCCGCGGTCGAGCACATTGGAGGAGCCCGGTGTCGCGGTCAGCGCCGCCGCGATCAGGCCGCCGGTGCAGGATTCCGCGGTCACGAGTTTCAAAGCGCGCCCGCCGCAAAGACCGAGCACTTCGGAGGCGGTCTCGAACAATTCGTTGCTGATCACGGCGCGCCCGGCGGCAGCCGCAGCGTGGCGGTAGCCATCGCGGCCATGCCTTCCTTGCGCCCGATGAATCCGAGCCCCTCGGTGGTCGTCGCCTTCACGCCGACGCGGGAAATTTCGATGCCGGCGATGGCGGCGATGCGGGCGCGAATGGCGTCGCGATGCGGCGCGAGCTTGGGCGCCTCGCAAAGCAGCGTGGCGTCGAGATGCGCGATGCGCCCGCCGCGCGCCCGTACAAGCGAGGCGGCGAAGGCAAGGAACTGATCCGATGCCGCACCGCGCCATTGCTCCTGTGAGGGCGGGAAGTGATGGCCGATATCGGCTTCGCCCAGCGCACCCAGAACCGCATCGGTCAGCGCGTGCAGAAGCACGTCGGCGTCGGAATGGCCGATCAATCCTTTATCGTGCGGGACGGCGACACCGCCGAGCATGACATGATTGCCGGGGCCGAAGGCGTGGACGTCGAAGCCGGTACCGGTGCGCACATCCGTTAGTGCATCGGCGATCGCTTCGGCGCGGGCGAAATCGTCGGCCGTGGTCAGTTTGAGATTGCCGTTCTCTCCCGCGAAGGTCGCGACCGGGATGCCGGCCCATTCAGCCAGCGCCGCGTCATCGGTAAAATCGTCGAGGCCCGCTTCGCTCGCGCGGCGGTGGGCCTCGATCAGCGGAGCGAAGAAAAAAGCCTGCGGGGTCTGCACCGCGCGCAACTCGTTGCGGTCGAGAGTCGAAACGACTCGTCCGGTTTCATCGACGCGTTTGATGGTATCGCGTAGCGCAATGATGGGGATCGCAGCTCCCGTCGTCTCGACCGCGGCGAGCGCGCGGTCGACGAGGGCGGCGGAGGCGAGGGGACGGGCGGCGTCGTGGACGAGAACGATCGATGGCTTCAACTCCGCGAGCGCTTCCAACCCCGCGCGGACGGAGCGCTGTCGCGTGGTTCCGCCTGCCGCCGGCGCGAGACACTTCGGCAGATCGCCGACCGCGTTTTGAAACGCCTCGTTCTCGGCCGGATCGATCACGGCTTGCACCGCATCGATCGCGGGATGCATGGCGAGCGCACGCATGGCGCGCCTCAGCACCGGCTCGCCCTGGAGATGGCGATATTGTTTGGGCTGCGCTCCTCCGGCCCGCTCGCCGCGGCCGGCGGCGACGATGATGGCCGCCGTGCGCATCATGCTTTCTCCTTGAGATGACGTGGATGAGCGCTCATCGGTTCAGGGTAAACCAAGCTGTGACTTGTGCCCGCTGCATCGCAACAAAATCCTTGCGCCCTTTATGCAATTGACTAAGATATGAGCATTGGTTTTGCAGCCTATTTTGTGAGCAATGGCCAGAAGGCGGATTTCTGATGTCTGACAATGAGTTCGTCGCGATCGGTCCGTACCGCTTGGCGAACCGCGCTTTCCTTGCTCCCATGGCTGGTATTACAGATTTGCCGTTTCGGCAGATGGCCACGCGTTTCGACGCGGGTCTCGTGGTCTCGGAAATGATCGCGAGCGAATGGCTTGCCGAAGGCGACCCGGCCGCGCACATGCGCGTCGAAGGCGAAGGCGTCGGTTTGCATGTGGTGCAATTGGCCGGCTGCGAGGCGCGCTGGCTCGCGGAAGGCGCGCGCATTGCCGAGCGTGCCGGCGCCCACATCATCGACATCAACATGGGTTGTCCGGCGAAGCGCGTAACCGCGGGCGAAGCGGGGGCGGCGCTGTTGCGCAATCCCGACCAGGCGCTCCGCTTGATCGAGGCGGTCACCGGCGCGGTGAACATTCCGGTGACGCTCAAAATGCGGCTCGGCTGGGACGAACATTCGATCGTGGCGCCGGAGCTCGCGCGGCGCGCGGAAGCGGCGGGCATTGCCTTGATCAGCGTTCACGGCCGCACGCGCGCGCAGTTTTATCAGGGACGCGCGGATTGGAATGCGATCGCGGCAGTGAAGGCCGCGACGAATATTCCGATCGTCGCCAACGGCGACCTCGCAAGCTACGAAGACGCAACCGCGATGCGGAAGCTGTCGGGAGCCGATGCGGTGATGATCGGCCGCGCCGCGCGCGGGCGGCCATGGCTCGTGGGCCAGATCGGACGGTTCTTATTGAGCGGCGAGCGACCCGCTGATCCATCGCTCGCCGCGCAGCGCGACGTGCTGATCGAGCTCTACGAAGCGTGGTTGTCACACTACGGGCGCGTCCGCGGTGCGCGGGAAGCGCGAAAGCATATCGGCTGGGCGCTGGAAGCCGCGGCTCTGCACTTTGTCGAAAATGCCCGCGACTGGGTCAAGGAGTGGCGCGCGCGCTTGCTCGCGGAGATGGAGCCCGCCCGCGTCGCGCGCGGCATTCAAGACGCCTTCGACGATATCGGCTGGAAGGTCGCGGCATGAACAAGGTGCGGGTGGAGCGGTCAACGGTAGCCAGCATCCGTTCGGCCGATGCGGTGCTGAACGCGCTCCCGCACCCCGTCATCACCGTCGGACCTGACGGCCATATCGTCGAGGCCAATGGCGCGGCGGAAGCTTTCTTCGAATCCGGCCTGCCGATGCTGCGCCGTCATCCGATCCACGAATTCGTGCCGTTCGGCAGCCCCTTGCTTTCGCTGATCGAGCAAGTGCGCACGCGCGGCGCGCCGGTCAACGAATACCGCGTCGATCTCGGCACTCCGCGCAACGGCGGGGAGCGCATCGTCGATCTGCACGTCACCCCGATGCAGGAGCACCCCGGCTATGTCGTCTTGGTGATGCAGGAGCGCTCGATCGCGGACAAAATCGACCGCCAGCTGACCCATCGGGGCGCCGCGCGCTCGGTCATCGCGCTCGCCGCCATGCTGGCGCACGAAATCAAGAATCCACTATCCGGCATTCGAGGCGCGGCGCAGCTACTGGAACAGTCGGCCGACGATCAGGATCGGATGCTGACCCGGTTGATCTGCGACGAGGCCGATCGCATCGTGAAGCTCGTCGATCGCATGGAAGTCTTCTCCGACGAGCGGCCGATCGAGCGCGAGGCGGTGAACATCCACGCGGTACTCGAACACGTGAAGCGCCTTGGCCAGTCGGGCTTTGCCCGCTACATGCGGATCGTCGAGGAATACGATCCTTCGCTGCCGCCGGTTCTGGCGAGCCGCGATCAGCTCGTGCAGGTTTTTCTCAATCTGGTGAAGAACGCCGCCGAGTCGATCGGGGACAGGAGCGATGGCGAGATTCGGCTCACCACGGCGTTCCGCCCGGGGGTTCGGCTCACCGTGCCCGGCTCCTCCGTGCGCGTGGGCTTGCCGCTCGAATTTTGCGTCATCGACAACGGTCCCGGCGTGCCCGCAGATCTGATGCCGCATTTGTTCGATCCCTTCGTCACCACCAAGCCGAGCGGAAGCGGACTCGGGCTCGCGCTCGTCGCCAAGATCGTCGGCGATCATGGCGGAATCATCGAATGCGAAAGTCAGCCCAATCGCACCATCTTTCGCGTGCTGATGCCGATGTATAGCGGCGAGGAAATGGCCCAGTACGGGGCGGAGGTTTAGGGAACGCTCATGCCGGCAGGAAGCATCCTAGTCGCCGACGACGACGCAGCGATCCGCACGGTGCTCAATCAGGCACTTTCGCGGGCCGGCTACGAAGTGCGCTCGTGCAGCAATGCCGCGACGCTGTGGCGTTGGGTCTCGCAGGGCGACGGCGATCTCGTCATCACCGACGTGGTGATGCCCGACGAAAACGCCTTCGATCTTTTGCCGCGCATCAAGAAAGCGCGCCCTGACCTCCCGATCATCATCATGAGCGCGCAGAACAACTTCATGACCGCAATCCGCGCCTCCGAGCGCGGCGCTTATGAATATTTGCCGAAGCCTTTCGACTTGAAGGAATTGATCGCGATCGTCGGGCGGGCGCTCGCGGAGCCCAAATCCCATGACATGCCGCCGCCCAAGCCCGAGGAAGCGGATGCCATTCCGCTCGTCGGCCGCTCGCCGGCGATGCAGGAAATTTACCGGCTGCTTGCGCGCCTGATGCAGACCGATCTCACGGTGATGATTACGGGAGAGTCCGGCACCGGCAAGGAATTGGTCGCACGCGCGCTGCACGATTACGGCAAGCGGCGCGACGGCCCGTTCGTCGCGATCAACATGGCGGCGATCCCGCGCGACCTCATCGAGTCGGAACTGTTCGGCCACGAGAAGGGGGCATTCACCGGCGCGCAGGCGCGAAGCTCCGGACGCTTCGAGCAGGCCGAAAGCGGCACGCTCTTTCTCGACGAAATCGGCGACATGCCGATGGAAGCGCAGACGCGGCTTTTGCGCGTCTTGCAACAGGGCGAGTACACCACTGTCGGCGGCCGCACGCCGATCAAAAGCGACGTGCGCATCGTCGCCGCTAGCAACAAGGACTTGCGCCTTCTGATTCAGCAGGGGCTGTTCCGCGAGGATCTGTTCTTCCGCCTCAACGTCGTGCCGCTGCGGCTGCCGCCCTTGCGAGAGCGGAGCGAGGACATCCCCGATCTCGTGCGGCACTTTTTCGCTCTCGCCGAACGCGAGGGCCTGCCGAGAAAGCAAATCGAACCGGCGGCCCTCGATCGCCTGAAGCGGTATCGCTGGCCGGGCAATATCCGCGAACTGGAAAACCTGGTGCGGCGGTTAGCTGCCCTTTATCCGCAGGAAGTCATCGGCGCGGGCATTCTCGAAGCCGAACTGGTGCAACCCGCGGCGACGAGCCCCGATGCCGAGCGCTCCGAGGAGACGCTTTCCGCCTCGGTCGAGCGGCATCTCGCGCGTTATTTCGGCGGCTTCAGCGGTGATACGCTGCCACCACCGGGGCTTTACCATCGGGTTCTGAAGGAAGTAGAGGGCCCGCTGGTGACGGCGGCGCTCGCCGCCACCCGCGGCAATCAGATTAAAGCTGCGGAGCTTCTAGGGGTTAACCGCAACACCTTGCGCAAGAAAATACGCGATCTCGAGGTTCAGGTCATTCGGAGCGGCCGCTAACCGCGAATAGAGCGGTTTTTTCGCGCCCTATGGCGCGTACCGGCTGAATCTGTCACATTTTTGCACCAGTGTTGTAGGAAGGCATCAGTCGCCGCCCATTCCCGGCCGGTCCTTGATGGCTGCGTATGTCCGAATTTGTTGCTAAATCGCCGCCCGTGAGCGTTTCGCCGCCTTTTCCGCGGCCTCCGCGAACGCTCCGAGGTTTTCTCGCCCCGGCGGCCGTTGTGCTGGCGCTGTTGTCGGCGCTCTTCACCTTCCTGGTCCTTACGGGTCTCACGTCGATCATCCCGACCCACGAGGTCGTGGTTTCGGTTCTGCTCGCCAATGCGACGATGGTGGTCGTCCTCATCACCATCGTCGCGTGGAGCTTTTTCGATCTGATCCGCGCGCGCCGGAAGGGTCGCGCCGGAGCGCGGCTGCATGTGCGCATCGCGTTCATGTTCGGCATCGTGGCGGCGGTTCCCGCCATTCTCGTCGCGATCATCGCGTCGATTACGCTCGAGCGCGGTCTCGATCGCTGGTTCTCGACGCGCACGCGCGCGATTGTCGGCAGTGCCGTCGGCGTCGCGCAAACCTATGTACGCGAGCATGCCCTCGGAATTCGCGCCGATCTTGCCGCCATGGCGGACGATCTGTCGCGGCTGCGCGGCATGTATGACGAAAACCACCCGCGCTTTCGCGAAATTCTGAGCGCCCAGGCCTCGATTCGCGGCCTTCCGGTCACGATGATGATCCATGGCGACTCCACGATCGTGGAGCGCGCCGACGTCGATCCGAGCCGCGAAGCGCAGGTTCCCACCAATCTCTCGGTCAGACAGGCGACGGCGCAACGGCCGATCATTTATTTCTCGGACGATGCCGATTTTGTCGCCGCCGTGATGCCGCTCTCGGCCTTCACCGACACCTATCTTTATGTCGCGCGTCCGATCGATCCCAAGGTGCTGCAATATCTTCGTTCGACCGAAGCGGGGCTTGCCGAATATTCGAGCATGGAGGATCGGCGCTTCGGCGTTCAGGTCGCCTTCGCGCTGATGTATGCGGTTATCGCGTTGATCCTGTTGTTGTCCTCGGTCTGGCTCGGATTGAACTTCGCGAATTGGCTCGCCGCGCCCATCCGCCGCCTGATCAGCGCCGCCGATCTCGTCGCCTCGGGAAATCTCAACGTCAAAGTTCCCTTGCGGCGGAGCGAAGGGGATCTCGCGAACCTGAGCGAAAGCTTCAACAAGATGACGGACGAGCTGCGCTCGCAGCACGAAGACATCGTCGGTGCGCGCGACCAGATCGATCAGCGCCGCCGTTTCACCGAGGCGGTGCTCTCGGGCGTCGGCGCGGGCGTCGTCGGTCTCGATACCAAGGGCCGAGTGACCATCATCAACCGCTCGGCCGAGCGGCTGCTCAATCGCGCGCAGATGGATTTCATCGGCGTGACCATCGGCGACCAGATTCCGGAAATCGCGCCGCTGGTCGAGCAAGCGCTCGCCGGCGAGGAGCGCGTGCTCGGCACGATCAAGCTCTCGCGCGGCGGGCGCGAGCGCACGGTCAACGTGCGGGTGACGACGGAAGCCTCGTCCGAGTCGGAACACGGCTATGTGGTGACCCTCGACGATATCACCGAACTGGTTTCGGCCCAGCGGACCTCGGCCTGGGCCGACGTCGCACGGCGCATCGCGCACGAGATCAAGAATCCGCTGACCCCCATTCAATTGTCGGCCGAGCGCCTGCGCCGCAAATACGGCAAGCTCCTCGCCCATGACCACGAGATCTTCGATCAGTGCACGCAAACCATCATCCGCCAGGTCGGCGATATCGGCCGGATGGTCGACGAGTTTTCCACTTTCGCCCGCACCCCGAAGCCGGTGGTGGAGACCCAGGATCTTTCCGAAACCGTCCGGCAGGTGGTGTTCCTGATGCGGGTGGGGCATCCCGAGGTCAGCTTCGAGATCGAGCTTCCATCCGCGAAATTACCGGCTCGTTTCGACCGCCGGCTGATATCGCAAGCGCTCACCAACATCATCAAGAACGCGGCGGAAGCGATCGAAGCGGTGCCGGCGGCCGAGCGCGGCAAGGGCCGCATCATCGTGCATGTCGCGCGCGAAGACGCGATCGCGATCGTCGATGTCGTCGACAACGGCGTGGGGTTGCCGGCCGAGAACCGCGAGCGCCTGCTCGAGCCCTATGTCACCACGCGCGAGAAGGGAACGGGCCTGGGGCTCGCCATCGTCGGCAAAATTCTCGAGGAACACGGCGGAAAAATCGAATTGCGCGATGCGCCCGCGGTCAAGGAAGGCGGCCGCGGCGCCTGGGTTCGGCTTTCATTCGCGGTCGAAAACGCGCCAGAAGTAGCACTCCAGCAAGGCGAAGCGGAAACCCAAGACGGCAAACAAGACGACCAGAAAGTGTCCACGGCATAAATCATGGCGACAGATATCCTCATCGTTGACGACGAAGCCGACATTCGGGAGCTCGTAGGGGGCATCCTCGAGGACGAAGGCTACGCCGTCCGCACCGCGAAGAACGCGGACGAGGCGATCGCAGCGATCCAGTCGCGCCGGCCGCATCTCGTGCTGCTCGACATCTGGCTCGAGGGGAGTCGCCTCGACGGATTGGCGCTCCTCGACGTGATCAAGACCGAATATCCCGACATGCCCGTGGTGATGATCTCCGGCCACGGCACGATCGAAACCGCGGTGGCGGCGATCAAGCGCGGCGCCTACGACTTCATCGAAAAGCCGTTCAATGCCGACCGCCTGGTCGTGGTTGCGAGCCGCGCGTTGGAGACGCTCCGGCTCAGGCGCGAAGTGCGCTCGCTGAAGCAACTGGCGCCGCACGCCGACCGGCTGGTTGGTTCCTCGCCCGCCATGCATCAGCTGCGCCAGACGATCGATCGCGTCGCGCCCACCAACAGCCGTATCCTGATCGTGGGATTGTCGGGCTCGGGCAAGGAAATCACGGCGCGCATGATTCACGCAAGCTCAGCGCGCGCGCAGGGGCCCTTCGTCGTCATCAACGCCGCGGCGATCACGCCCGAGCGCATGGAGGTCGAGCTTTTCGGCGTCGAGGCGAATGGCGACGCCACCACGCGCAAGGTCGGCGCGCTGGAGGAGGCGGATGGCGGCACGCTGTTCATCGACGAGATCGCCGATATGCCGAAGGAGACGCAAAACCGCATTCTGCGCGTCCTGGTCGAGCAGAATTTCCAGCGCGTCAACGGCAGGGCGCGCATCAACGTCGATGTGCGCATTATTTCCTGCACCAGCCGCAACCTCGAGGCGGACGTCGCCGAAGGCTCCTTCCGCGAAGATCTCTTTCATCGCTTGAGCGTGGTGCCGATCCGGGTGCCCCCGTTGTCCGAGCGCCGCGAGGACATCGCCGAGCTCGTCAATTATTTTCTCGACCAGATTTCCGCCTCGACCGGGTTGACGCGGCGGCAGGTCGGGCCGGACGCGCTCGCGGTGCTGGAATCGCACGATTGGCCCGGCAACGTCCGGCAGTTGCGCAACAACGTCGAGCGGCTCTTGATCCTGGCCGGCGGTGCCCCCGACGCCACCGTGACCGCGAGCATGTTGCCCCAGGACGTGGTCGCGCTCGTTCCCAACATGCCGAACGGCATCGGCGGCGGCGAACACCTGATGAGTCTGCCGCTGCGGGAAGCGCGCGAGGCGTTCGAGCGCGAATATCTCATCGCCCAGATCAGCCGCTTCGGCGGCAACATCTCGCGCACCGCCGAGTTCGTGGGCATGGAGCGCTCGGCGCTTCACCGCAAGCTCAAGGCGCTCGGCGTCGACTAATCCGCCGAGACCCAGTTGTCCCGCATCGCTTTCGTCAACGGCCGCTACGTTCCGCACGGACAAGCCGTGATTCATATCGAGGACCGCGGCTATCAATTCGCCGACGGCGTTTATGAGGTGTGCGAGGTGCGGGAAGGGCACATCGTCGACGAGCGCCGCCATCTGGAGCGGCTTTCGCGCTCGCTCGGGGAGTTGCGCATCTCGCCGCCGATGTCGCCGAAGGCGCTGGGTTTTGTGCTGCGCGAGACCGTCCGGCTCAATCGCGTGCGGGAGGGCCTGCTCTATCTGCAAGTGACGCGCGGCGTTGCGCGGCGCGAGCACGCCTTTCCATCCGCCGGCACGCGGCCCGGCCTCGTCGTCACCGCGCGCACGCGCGACCGCGCCAAGGCCGAGACGCTGGCGGAGGCGGGGATCGCGGTGATCACGCTTGCGGATAACCGATGGGAGCGGGTCGATATCAAGACGATCGCGCTGGTGCCGAACGTGCTCGCGCGCCAGGCGGCGCGGGAAGCCGGAGCGGGCGAGGCCTGGTTCGTCGATAAAGAGGGCTTCGTCACCGAGGGTGCTGCTTCCAATGCCTGGATCGTGACCCGCGAGGGGGCCTTGGTGACGCGGCCGGCCGAGAGCGGAATTCTGCGCGGCATTACTCGCACCGTCGTATTCGAAGTCGCGGCGGCGTCCCAGCTCAAGGTCGAGGAGCGGGCTTTTCGCGTGAGCGAGGCGCTGGAAGCGCGGGAAGCCTTCGTCACCGCCGCCACCCAGATCGTGATGCCCGTCATCAAAATCGATGGAACGCCGGTCGCCGACGGCAAGCCCGGTGCTGTTTCGCGCGCGCTCCGCGCCCGTTTTCACGAAGCCGCCGAAATCGGGGACTGACCCCAAGGCCGTGGCACGGTTGCGCAATCAATGGGCGATCGCTGCCGGAATTTTGTCTTGCGCGCCCGCGAGTTCCGCTTTCTAATGGATGTGCTTTCGCGCCGCTTTTGCCGCGGACGGGAAGCCCGGCGAGCCGAAGGATCGCCGAGATAATCGCTCGGCCCCCACCAAAAAAGGACAACAGCAATGGCGGCGGAACGTGCTCAAAATCTTCAAGACACCTTTCTCAACTACGTTCGTAAAAACAAGATTCCGCTCACGATCTTCCTCGTGAATGGCGTGAAGCTGCAAGGCGTGGTGACGTGGTTCGACAATTTCTGCGTCCTCTTGCGCCGGGATGGGCATTCACAACTCGTCTACAAGCACGCAATCTCCACGGTGATGCCGGGTCATCCGATCCAGCTGTTCGAGCCGGAAGAAGGCGTGGCCGCCATGGACAAGGCCTGATTGGAGCCGCATCGCGGGAAGCGGGGAAAGCGGCGAGGCGGGCGCTTCACGACGCCCGCTGGCGCAAGCACGCGGGTCGTCGTCATCGTGCCCTACCTCGCGCGCCAAGCACCAAAACGGGGTGAAGGAAAAGCCTCGCGCGGAATCGACGCGCGGATCGAGGAAGCGGTCGGGCTCGCGCGCGCGATCGACCTCGATGTCGCAAGCGCGGGTGCGGTGCCGTTCGCGCAGATCAAGCCCGCGACGTATCTCGGCAAGGGCAAGGTCGAGGAAATCGCCGGCATCGTGCGGGCGGAGGAGGCGGGCCTCGTCTTCGTCGACAGCGCGCTCTCGCCGGTGCAGCAGCGCAATCTTGAAAAAGCCTGGGGCGCCAAGGTCGTCGACCGCACCGGCTTGATTCTGGAAATTTTCGGCGAGCGCGCGCGGACCAAGGAAGGCACGCTGCAAGTGGAGCTTGCGCATCTCAACTACCAAAAAAGCCGGCTGGTGCGCTCGTGGACGCATCTTGAGCGGCAGCGCGGCGGCTTCGGTTTTCTCGGCGGCCCCGGCGAGACCCAGATCGAGGCCGACCGGCGCCAGATCGGCGAGCGGATTATCCGGATCGAGCGCGATCTCGAGCGGGTGACACGCACCCGCGCGCTTCATCGCGAGAACCGCAAGCGCGTGCCGTATCCGATCGTGGCGCTCGTCGGCTACACCAACGCCGGAAAATCGACGCTGTTCAACACCCTAACCAAGGCTTCGGTGCGGGCGGAGGATGCGCTGTTCGCGACCCTCGATCCGACGCTTCGAGGTGTTGACCTGCCTGCGGGTACGCGCGCGATCATGTCCGACACTGTCGGCTTCATTTCGGATCTGCCGACCACGCTAATCGCGGCGTTCCGTGCCACACTCGAAGAGGTGATCGAAGCCGATATCGTCGTCCATGTGCGCGACTGTTCGCACGAAGATACCGAAGCGCAGGCGGCCGACGTTGCCGCCATCTTGCGCGAACTCGACATCGATCCCGAAGACCACCGCCGCATCGTCGAAGTGTGGAACAAGATCGATTTGCTCGACGCCGACGCGTGGCAAAGAATGCAAAACGTCGCCGCGCGGAAAACTCCCGAGGAACGGCCGACGCTGGTATCGGCGCTGACGGGCGAGGGGATGGCGGCGCTATTGAGCGCGATCGAGACGCGTCTCGCCGCGACCCGCACATTGCTTTCGCTCGCGCTCGATCCCGCGGACGGCGCCGGTCTCGGCTGGCTGCATCGCCAGAGCGAGGTGCTCGGCCGCGATATGAGCGAAGACGGGCACCTTCAGGTCACCGTCCGGGTCGAGCCCTCGAAGGTGGAAATGATCCGCCGGCGGTTCCCGCAGGCGGTCTTTACTTCTTCTGTTTGAGCGGGATTTTATCGCTCGCCTCGGCCGCCTTCGCCGCGTCCCAAAGGGCGTCCATTTCGGCGAGGTTCGATTGCGCCGGAGTCTTGCCCTTTGCCGCAAGCGCGTGCTCGATCGAGTGAAAGCGGCGTTCGAATTTTCGATTGGCGGCGCGCATAGCTGCTTCCGCGTCGATGCCCGCGTGGCGCGCGAGATTGACCAGCGCGAACATCATGTCGCCGAACTCTTCCGCCGCCTTTTCCCGATCATTCATCACTTCGAAAAGCTCGTCGATTTCTTCCTCGATCTTGGTCTTGACCTCATAAGCGCTCGGCCAGTCGAAGCCGACGGCGGCTGCTTTCCGCTGTAGCTTCTCGGCGCGGCTCATTGCGGGCAGGGCGAGGGGAATGCCGTCGAGGTGGCTGCCGCCCGCCTTGCTCTCCTTCGCCCGCTCCTCGTCCTTTATTTTCTGCCACAGCGATTTGACCTCGTCCGGCGTGATGTTGCGCTCGCCGCCGAAGACATGCGGATGACGCCGAACGAGCTTGCCGGTGATGGCTGCCACCACGTCGCCGAAACCGAACGCCCGGCGCTCCTCCGCCATGCGGGCGTGAAAGACGACCTGCAATAGCAAATCTCCCAGCTCATCCTTGAGGCTGGTGAGGTCGCCGCGCGCGATCGCGTCCGCCACTTCGTAGGCTTCCTCGATGGTGTAGGGGGCGATGGTCTCGAAGGTCTGTTCGAGATCCCACGGGCTGCCCGAGCCCGGCGTTCGCAGTGCCGCCATCAAGGCGAGCAATTGGTCGATGTCGCGGGAGGCTTTCATGGCTGGATCGCGGCCGGGGAGACGGCGGGAAGCGGCCGGCCGAAACCGGCTAGATCGAAGCTGGGCTGGTTCAGATCGTCGCAGGGTCGATTCGCAGAAGACATATTATGGAACATTTATAGGCGATGTTACACTTGACGGACCAATGGCTAAGTATGGTGTTTGGCTATGTAGAAGCCAACGAAGCCGCCAACGATTATTCCGATAGCAAGACCTAATTCACCGGCTATCCAATACCCAATCACCCCGCCGACGAACCACAAGGCAGCGGAAGCGGCTCTCAAAACAGTGGCCATATCAGGACTAGCCGATCTTCTTTACGCGCCCCGGCTCTAGGCCGTGTTGCTGCACCAACCCTTCGGTCAAAACTTGATGGATAGCGACTTCCTCATTTGTCGTTTCAAGCGCGTCGCCGACAACAACCAACGCCTTTTCGGGTGAATCGGCGATAACCCCATAGAACTCTTGAGCCAATCCCCGCGTGGCCACACGGATTATAAACCCCGGCATATCATTTCCTGACTGATGGCCCCGGAGGGCGACGTTTAACTTGGCGTACGCAGCCACTTGAATATGCGGTTTCTGACGAAGACAGTGATTAGGATTAGGAGCGGCAGCCATATAAGGCGCCCCGTAATTTCCCCGGCAATCTCGGCAGTGTTCCCGTGTAAGTCAGATAAGCCGCCCTGCAACCCGCTAAGGGCTAACAGGAATACGGTAATCCCCAACCCAATGGCGGCTGGTGGCCAATATCGCCATTTAGGATGGCCTCCGCCTCGGCTGTCATGACTTCTGCACCATCGTCGCGCTCAGCGAAGGAAGAGGCTGTAAGCGATAATCACGAACAGGCCCCCGTAAATAGCCGCGGCAATGACCGACCCGATGGCCTCGCCGATCTTTTCAGCCGGATCGTCAGAAGTGAAAAACTGCATCTGTATCCTCCTCAAGCGGGATAACCCGCCAGCCTCGCGGGTAGTGTCCTAATTTGAATTCATGCACTCGATGATCACTGTTTGATCAGCCCCTTTTCTTGGCAAGAGCGTCCAAGAAACTCACCGGTTTGCATGCATCTATCCCGCTGTTCGTTACAGTGCGCGAAGCAATGACTCCCCCCAGTTTTTTCTTGGTGACAACCGGCACTCATACAGCCTTCAAACGCTTGGGTGCACGTCTTTGCTAGGCACGGTCTCGCGGAAACAGGTGGTGTCTCAACGGTCAGCATGAAGAACGCGACAATCGCCGTCAAAATGATCTTTGTATAGCGATCAATCATTTTCCCCTCCCTACTTTGATGTTCGTTCGACCAATTCCTCTAGCGACCATAGCCTATTTGCGACATTGGCAGCCATAGCTGGCGTGATGCGCAGGCTCTTGTGGACGCGCACCAGATTATAGTGAGCGAAATGCAGAGCCACTGCCGCCAGCAAGTTTTCGAGCTTCTTGCTGAAAGCGTTCGTCGATCTCGTAAACCGACGCATGCTCATTCGCATCGTCAAATTCTGGCGTTCAACCTGACTGTTGAGATGTGCTTTTTATCCGGTGAACCGCTGATAACGGTACGCGCCACGCCTGTCACGCGCGGCGGGGCGTAGGGTTTGGGCTTGGGTATGTCAACCGTAACATCGTCCATTTATATCCATCCTGAGCTCAACGCTGGGCCTAGGGCCGAAGCATACGCCGGGCGCGTTCGCTTGGTTAAAACAGGCATCAACCCGCTCATTCAAATTTGAAGCATTCCCGGCGCGCTTCCTAAAGAGGCAGAGGGTCATATTCCGCCCGGTTTCGGGGGTCTCGAGGGGCGGCTAAGGTATGCCGAGTAACAATTTGCGGACCGGCCGGGTGCGATTGCACTGGCTCTTCGTGCTCATCGTGTTGATCGCGGTGATGCCGATGGTCGCACTCTATTTCAGCCGCTTGCAGTCGAACCGCGAGCACGCGCTGGCGGAAGCGCGCGCGCACGCCGCCGACCTCGCCGGCAACGCCGCTTCCGCCCAGGCCGGCATTGCGATGAAGGCGCGGCATCTCTTGGAGATGATCGCGCCCTCGCCTGCGCTTCGCGGCAGCGTCGAACAATGCGAGAGCTTCCTCACCTGGGTGCAGTACCTCATGCTGAGCCAGAGCGATAAACCTTGGATGACGGGAATCTTCCTCGTCGACCCCGCCGGCAAGGGAGTGTGTGGAACGTATTCGAACGTAAAATCGCTCGACATCAGCGATCGCGAGCACTTTCGACGAATGTTGGAGACGAGGAATTTCACCACCAGCGAAATCATCATCGGCAGGCTCACAAGGCGCCCGGTCATCGCTGCCGAGCTTCCGGTTTTCAACGCGCAAGGCCAGATCGAATTCGTCCTGGGGCTCGGCGCCGATCTCGAACGCCTGAACGAGATCGCCGTCGAGGCAAACGCCAGGTTCAACGGCTTGCTCCTCGTTCTGGGCAATGACGGCCGCGTCATCGCCAATCTGCCCAAGCTTCCCGACGGCGATATTTCGCACAACTACGACGAGCCGGCGATCATCGCCGAGCTCTTGTCTGCCAACGCCTCCATCGTCGAGGCGACCGACCGTACCGGCGTGCGGCGTATCTTCGGGGCCAAACAACTGCCCAACGGCCAGATTATCGCGGCCGGGCTAGACCGCGAGGCGGTGCTGGCGCCGGTCGAGCATGCCTTCCGCGCCGATCTCCTGTTCCTGTTGCTGGTGGCCGCGGGCTCCGTCGCGGCGGCATTGCTCGTCGGCGAATTCGGCGTGGTGCGCGGCGTGCGCCTGTTGAAGGCCGCTGCCTTGCGCCTCAAGGCCGGCAAGATGGGGCTGCGCGTGAACCTCCCGATATTCGTCGCCGCCGAGCTGCACGATCTTTCCAGGACCTACAACTCGATGACAGCCGAATTCGAGCGCCTCGCCTATCTCGACCGGCTCACGGGATTGCCGAACCGGCGCTATCTCGAGCGCCAACTCGCCGGTCGCAACGACAACGACAAGCACTCCCGCCAGGCCGTGCTGGCGATCGATCTCGACGGCTTCAAGCCGGTCAACGATACCCATGGCCACGCGGTCGGCGACCGGGTGCTTGCCGCCGTCGCGCGCCGGATCGCGGGCGTCATCGGCGATCGCGGGCTGCTTGCGCGTGTCGGCGGCGACGAATTCGTCGCGGTCATTCCCCTTCCCGGCGGCGAATGCCGCGAAGTCGCGCGCATCCTCGCCGAGCAAGTTCGCGTGGCGCTGGAGCATTCCATTGACGTCGATCACATCGCGTTCGCCGTGGGCTGCAGTATCGGGATCGCGGTGGTGCCGGACGACGCCACGAGCCTCGCGGGCGCACTGGTGGTGGCCGACGGCGCCCTTTACGAGGCCAAGCGCGGCGGGCGCAACCGCGTGATCGACAACGCGCCGCCGCTCGCCGAAGGCTTGCCGGAACCTCGCAAGAAACAGCCGCACTGGACCTCGCTCGAATTCAGCGATCCGGTGTGAGGATCGTTGCGCTGATCGTCGGCTGAATTTACTGCCCGGTTTTGGCCGGCGGTGGGATGAGTTCGAAAAAGACCGCCAGCGTCTCGCGCCACTTCGGCAAATAGAGAGCGTTATCAACGGGCGCGGGCCCGGCTTTGTCGACATGCAGCGTTTTAAGCACTTCGCCCGAATCCGACATTTGCCACACAACCATCTCGCTCGGACTTCTCCAGGTCATGACGGCATTCGGCTTGTCGCGCAAAACGTCGAAGGCGTAGCTGTGTTGATTCTTCGGATTGGCGAAGGCCATCCGCACCACCATCACATTGTCGTCGCCCCATCCGAAAATACGCGCAGCACCATGCGAGAAGATGGCTTCCGTTCCATCGCGCTTTACCCATGCGATGACATCGGCAGTGGTGTGCTCCGCCGCCTTCGGCTCGGGCGGCTGAACTTGCGCACGGGCGCTCTGGGCACACATCAAAAAAACCAGGACAAACAGCCGGCCAAACTTGACGAACATCGCTATTTTCCCGCACTGAGAGGCGACAAATTCAAGCGAGGTAATTTTACCGCGGCGATCCGCTCGCCATGCATTTTCTGATGAAGCGCACGCGTTTCATCAAGTGCAGATTTTGCTCTTTTGCCTGCCTGCGACAATCGGCCCGCAGGCGATCGCGCGCCTCGACCGCTTCGAGCGTCCGCTTCTCCCACTCTTCACGGCGGCCTTGTTTTTGCGCGCCGTCCTCCTCCAATGCCTTTCGCCTCTCGCGGGCGGATTCATGCTTGGGTGCGACAGTGGTACTTGGCGGAGTCGATTGCGCCAACATGAGATTGGTGCCGAAGAGGCTGGCGATGAGCGCGAAGGTCAAACTTTTCGATCGCGGGGATATCGGCATTTTTCGCACCCTCTCGGTTCGAATATCGTATAGATCGCCACAATTTAGGGCCCCGTGACAAGTAGTCCAACGTGCCGCGCAGCGTGTTTTCTGAGTCGCTCACGGGTGGCCCACGCCAATGGAGAAAACATGCGCATATTCGTTGTTATTTTCGGCTTGGCGGTTTTGTTCGCTGCGGCGCCGGCGTGGAAGGCCCGCGCCCTGATATCGACCAGCCATTATCAACAATTGCCGAGGGGAAGTACGCCGAGACAATGCCCCAAGAATTATCGTTGGGATGCGCAGGCCGCCAAATGCCGCCGGCTTCACTAACGGCGAACCGGGCGGCCGGTGTTGCCGCGCGCATGTTGGACAATAGTCCTATTAGGAATATCGACACATTTTAAATATCCGAGATCGCTATTCACGGATAGCCTATTCATTCACTTCGATACTCATCCCGTCATAGGCGGGCTCGACATGCGGCGGTAGCGCGCGGCGCAGCATTTCGTAGTCGAGATCGGTATGCAAATTGGTTAGCACCGCCCGGCGCGGACGCAAGCGCGCGATCCAGGCCAGCGCCTCCTCGACGGTGAAGTGGCTCGGATGCGGGCGCAGGCGCAACGCGTCAATGATCCACACATCGAGGCTCTGTAGCGCTTCGAGGCTGTTATCGGGGAAACCGCTCGCATCGGGCGAATAGGCGAGCCCGCCGAAACGAAGACCCAGCGCGGATGCATTGCCGTGGGTATGCTCGATCGGCAACACTTCGATCGCACCGCCCTCACCGTCGATCTTCACGGGCTTACCCGCTTCGATCCGATGCTCGTGCAGGATCGGCGGATAGTCGCTTCCCTCCGGCGTCTTGAAGCAATAGCCGAAACGCCGGTGCAGAAATTCCGAGGTGCGGGCGTCGAGAAAGGTGTCGATGCGCTGGCGCTGCACGATCGCGAGCGGCCGCAAATCGTCGATGCCGTGGGTGTGGTCAGCGTGCTCGTGGGTGAAGATCACGCCGTCGAGACGCGAGATTTCGGCGCCGAGCAACTGCTCGCGCAGATCCGGTGAGGTGTCGACGAGCACCAAAGTGCGGCGCGCGCCTGCGGTTTTCTCGACCAGAAGCGAGCAGCGGCGGCGGCGGTTTTTTGGGTTTTTCGGATCGCACGCGCCCCAGCCCTGCCCCACGCGCGGAACGCCGCCGGAGGAGCCGCAGCCGAGGATCGTGAAGGAGAGCGGCATCAGGTAACGGGGACCTTGGAAAAGAGGCGGAAGAAATTCGCGCTGGTGATTTTCGCGATGGCATCAAAGCTCACGCCGCGTGTCTCGGCGAGTACGCGCGCAGTCTCGGCGACATAGGCGGGCTCATTGCGTTTTCCCCGATAGGGATTGGGCGCGAGAAACGGCGCGTCGGTCTCGACCAGAATGCGATCCTCGGGCAAAGCAGCGGCGATTTTCCGCAGGCTCTCGCCGTTTTTGAACGTAAGAATGCCCGAGAACGACACGTAGCCGCCGAGCGCGACAGCGTGGCGCGCGAGCTCCTCGCCGCCGGTGAAGCAATGCAGCACGAAGGGGAATCCGCCTTGCTTGCTTTCCTCTTCGAGAATGCGGGCGATATCGTCGTCGGCCTCGCGGGCGTGGATCACCAATGGAAGCTTGGTTTCGCGCGCCGCCTGAATGTGGGTGCGGAAGCCCTTCTCCTGCGCGTCACGCGGACTGTTGTCGTAGTGATAGTCGAGCCCCGCCTCGCCGATCGCGACCACTTTCGGGTGCTTGGCCGCGGCGATGAGATCGTTCGCGGTTACGTTCGGCTCCTTGGCGGCGTTATGGGGATGGGTGCCGACCGAGCAATAAACTTCGTCGTAGCGCTCGGCGATGGCGCGGAGCGCCGGAAAGTTTTCGACAAAGGTCGAGATCGTGACCATGCGTGTGACCCCGGCGGCGCGGGCGCGCGCGACCACGGCGTCAATCTCGGTGGCAAAATCCGGAAAATCGAGATGGCAGTGGCTGTCGACGAGCATGGTCAGCTCGCCTTTTCTTCCGCCTCGACGTAGCGCGGAAATACCGGACTCGGCGCCGGCAGCGCAGTCCCCGCTTTGAGCCGTCCGGCTTTGCCGAGATGGGCAAAGTCGCGCGCTTCTTTCGGCACGGCGAGGATATCGAGGAGCTTTTCCGCCCCCGCTGGCACGAAGGGCTGCGCCAGGATCGCGACCTGGCGCGTCACTTCGGCGGTCGTCCACAACACCGTCGCCATGCGAGGAGGATCCTTCTTGCGCAAGTCCCACGGCGCCTCGCCCGCGAAATAGCGGTTGGCGTCCGCCACTACGGCCCAGACGGCGGCGAGCGCTTGGTTCAATTGCTGCATCTTCATCGCCTCGCGCGCCTTCTCGAGCATGCCATCGGCGGCGGCGAGGATCGCTTCGTCCGCGGGCGAAAGCTTGCCCGGCACCGGCAGCTTGCCGTCGCAATTCTTCGCGATCATTGACAGCGAGCGCTGCGCAAGATTGCCGAGGTCGTTGGCAAGATCCGCGTTGGTGCGCGCCACGATCGCCTCGTGGCTGTAATGGCCGTCCTGGCCGAAGGGGACTTCCCGCATGAAGAAATAGCGGAGCGCATCGACGCCGTACGCATCGGCGAGCGCGAAGGGATCGACGACGTTGCCGACCGACTTCGACATCTTCTCTCCGCGATTGAACAGGAATCCGTGGCCGTGCACGCGTTTCGGCAGTGCGATCCCGGCCGACATCAAAAAGGCCGGCCAATAGACCGCATGGAAGCGCACGATGTCCTTGCCGATCACATGCAGATCGGCGGGCCAGAATCGGCGAAACGCTGCCGACTTCTCGTCGGGATAGCCGACGCCAGTGATGTAATTCGTCAGCGCGTCGACCCAGACATACATCACATGGCCTGGCGCATCCGGCACCCGCACACCCCAGGTGAAGGTAGTGCGCGAGACGGATAAATCCTGCAGTCCCGCTTTGACGAAGCTCACCACTTCGTTCCGGCGCGTCTCCGGCAAGATGAAATCGGGATGCGCGTCGTAATAAGCGAGGAGCTTTTTCTGATAGGCGGAGAGCTTGAAAAAATACGTCTCTTCCTTGGTCCACTCCACCGGCGTGCCCTGCGGGCCGAGCCGCACGCCGCCCTCGCCCACGGTCGTTTCGGACTCGCCGTAGAACGCCTCATCACGCACCGAATACCAGCCTTCGTAATTGCCGAGGTAAATATCGCCGGCCGCCGCCATCTTGCGCCAGATCGCTTGCGAGGATTCGTAATGCGCGGGCTCGGTGGTGCGGATAAAGCGGTCGTAGGACACGTTCAGCCGGTCGCACATGGCGCGGAATTGCGGCGCGTTCTTATCGGCGAGCGCGCGCGGCGAAATTCCTTCCTTGGCGGCGGTCTGCGTCATCTTCAGGCCGTGCTCGTCGACACCGGTGAGGAAGAAAACGTCATCGCCGTCGAGCCGCATGAAACGCGCGATCGCATCGGTTGCGATCGCTTCGTAGGCGTGGCCGATATGCGGCGCGCCGTTCGGGTAGGAAATCGCGGTGGTGACGTAATAGCGGGACTTCTCCGCCATCGATCGAACCTTTCGGCGCGCGTCCCGCGCGTTTTGTTAACGCGTCGCCTCGGCAAGCATGGCGAAGACCTGGAACACGAGCGGCTTGCGGTCGAGATTGTAAATATCGGTTTCTGCCGCGGCGCGGCGCACATTTTCCCATGTCTTCGCGAAGCGCGCAAGGCGCGCGGATGCGTCACCCTCTTTCGTTGCCGCCTGCGCGAGCCAATCCTCGACGGTCTCCGCGAAGACGTAGATCGCGTCGCCGCCATAGAGTTTGTCGCCGAGCTTATGCAGCGCCTCGCCATCGACCGCAGGTAATTTTGCCAGCATGTTTTCGGTGAGTTCCCGCACCTCGAGCCCCTCACCGAGCAGGAGCGAGAGCGCGCGGCGCACGCTGCCGCCGGAAGCGGTCGCCGCCTCCTTGATTTGCGCGCGCGGCAAATCGGGAATTTGATCGGCGATCGATTCGACCGCCTTCACCACATCGGATTCGGCGAGTGGACGGAGCGACAATTTCTGGCAGCGCGAGCGGATGGTCGCGATCAACCGCCCTGGCATGTGCGAGATCAGCAAAAAAAGCGAATGCGGTGGCGGCTCTTCGAGCACCTTGAGCAATGCATTGGTTCCGTTGGTATTCAATTCATCGACAGAATCGACGATGGCGACGCGCCAGCCGCCCATCGCCGCGGTCGAGCCGAAAAACGAAATGGCGCGCCGCACTTCGTTGACCGAAATTTCGCTCGGCGGCTTTTTGTCCTCCTCGCTTGCGATCCGCCGCAGCACGACGAGATCGGGATGCGACAGCGCCGCGACCTGGCGGCTCGCAGGGTGATCGGCGGGAATTGCGAGACTTTTTGCGCCGAGTTTCGGCTTCGAGAGCAAAAAGCGCGCGATACGATAGCTAAGCGTCGCCT
Source organism: Hyphomicrobiales bacterium (assembly GCA_003135415.1). Lineage (GTDB taxonomy): Bacteria > Pseudomonadota > Alphaproteobacteria > Rhizobiales > Xanthobacteraceae > Palsa-892. The sequence continues at coordinate 78,290 of PLBP01000007.1, read as the reverse complement.
TGCCGATGCCTTCGGGGCCGCCGAGGAGAAGCGCGTGCGGCATGCGGCCGCCATTCCAGGCGCCGAGGATCTCGGCTTCTGCGTCGGCGTGGCCGAAGAATTTCGTCTGCGCGCGTGGATGCGGGCTGCCTGCGAGCCGGTCGCCTTCTTCGCGCTCGCTCACCCGGCCGCTCGCGGCGCTTGCCCCTCGCGCAGCGGACGCAACAGGCGCTCCTGCACCGCCATCCAGATGCGGACGGCGACGACCTCCGGGCTTTGGCTCGCGTCGATGAGGAGACAGCGCTCGGGCTCGCCCTCGGCGATTTCACGGTAAGCCGTGCGCAGCTCGCGATGGTATTGGAGGTTCTCCTCCTCGAAGCGGTTGGTGGCCTCGCCCCGCGCGTGGACGCGCGCGAGTCCTGTCTCCGGCGGCACGTCCAAGACGAGGGTGAGGTCCGGCATGTCGGTGCCGACGACGACATGCTCGAGCTCGCGGATCAGGCGCGGATCGACGTTGCCGAGCGCGCCCTGATAGACGCGGGTCGAGTCGATGAAACGATCGCACAGCACCCAGCTCCCGCGCGCGAGCGCGGGCCGGATCGTCGTTACCATGTGATCGTCGCGGGCGGCGGCGAACAGCATCGCTTCCGCCTCGGTGCCCAAGGGCTTGGCGATGCCCTTCAGCAAAATGTGGCGCATGGCCTCGGCGCCGGGCGAGCCGCCGGGCTCGCGCGTCTCCACCACCTCGCGGCCCAAGAGGCGCAGCCGCTCGGCGAGCCGGCGCACCTGCGTCGTCTTGCCGGCGCCCTCGCCGCCTTCGAACGTGATGAATCGCCCGGTCGTGGTCATGGATCGCATGTCAGGTCCGCTTGAGCTTGGAAAATGCCGTGCGGACCAGATCCCCCGTCAATTCATAGACCCCATCGATCGCCCGGCGAAAGATGCCGCCTTGCCCGATATCCTCGCCGGTATAAAGCGGGGCATCGAGCACGAGGCGCTCGCCCCGCCAGGCTTTCAGCCGCGCGACTTCGGTTCCCTTGGAAAGGGGTGCCCGCAACGGGCCGGTATAGACCACCCGCACCAGCATGCGGTCGCTCGCGCCCTTCGGCAGGAACACGCGGAGCGCCTGCTTGGTGACGAGCGGGACGCGGCCATGGTCGCCGCCGAACACAGAGGCTTCCGCCACCACCGACCCTTCCTTCACCAAGGGCCGCGGCTCGAAATTCTTGTAGCCCCACTCCAGGAGCTTCTTCGCATCCTCGCCGCGCTCCTTCATCCCCGCCGATCCGTTCACCACCACGATCAACCGGATGTCGTTTTGGACCGCGGTGCCGACGAGGCCGTAGCCCGACTCCTTGACGTAGCCGGTCTTCATGCCGTCGGCGCCGATGCCCATGTCGAGGAGCGGATTGCGGTTCTGCTGCTTGATCTTGTTCCAGGTGAAGTCGTGCTGGCTGTAATAGGGAAAATAGTCGGGATATTCGCGGATGAGGTGGGCCGTGAGGCGGGCGAGATCGCGTACCGAAATCTTGTGCTCGGGATCGTAGAGGCCGGTGGCGTTCTTGAAGGTAGCGCTGTTGAGACCGAGCTCGTGGGCGCGTTGCGTCATATGCTGGGCAAAGAGCATCTCGTTGCCGTCGAGCGCCTCGGCGAAAGCGATGGCGGCGTCGTTGCCGGACACGACCACGACGCCCTGGATCAACTCCTCGACCTTCACCTTGCTGTTGATCGAGGCGAACATGGTCGAGCCGCCGGAGGCGGCCCCTCCGCGCTTCCAGGCATAGGGGGTGATCAAAAGCGGTTGATCGAGGCTGAGGCGGCGCTCCTCCAGCGCCTGGAAAACAAGCTCCATGGTCATGAGCTTGGTGAGGCTCGCGGGCGGATAGGGCGCGTCGGCCGCCTTCTCGTAGAGGAAGCTGCCGTTCTCGTAATCGATCAGGACGGCGTGGCTTGCCGTAACCGCCGGCGGCGCCGACGCGCTATGGCCTTGGGCGAAAGCAAAATTAGGGAGCAGAATCAATGTAGTTATAGCAATTCGCTCAACTATCCACTGAAACTCTGCCGGGCGCTCGGCACGGCGAAATATCCGCAAAGAAAACTCCTGTCCCGCAATCCGTGGCGCAATCCTTGGGCGTCACACTCCGCGCCTGCTTACCAAGGGGGGCTGCCTGCAATCAACGGTTTTCCCGGCAGGATTGGGGCGAAGGTTTAGTAAAGCCCGCGACCCGAGGCAAAGCCCGCGGCGTAGCTCGAAGCATTGGCGGATGGCGGGCTGACGAAGCCGGGCGAGGCCCAGGGCGAGTTGCGCACGGCCGATTGCCGGCTTGCCTGATCTGCCACGGCACGCGGATCGGGATCGCCGAGTTCGTAGGGCCGCTCGGGCGGGACCGGCACGAAGGCACCGCGTTTCGCGTAGGCGCGCTGTCCATTCGGCAGCGGCATATAGGGCGAGTTCGACGCCAGGAGGACCGAGGAAGGCGCCGGTGCCGGCTGTCCGTCATAGCGCAGCGTCGCCAACAGCTTGCGGTCGTCGGTGCCCTCTAACGGCGCCGGCCCGACATATTCGACGCGCACATGCGCAACGCCATGACTCTTGTAGCCGAGGAGTTCGGCGGTTTTCGACGAAAGATCGATGACGCGGTCCTTGGCGTAAGGCCCGCGATCGTTGACGCGGACGACGATCGAGCGGCCATTGGCAAGATTGGTCACGCGCGCATAGCACGGCATCGGCAGGGTCGGATGCGCGGCAGAAATCCCTTCCTTGTCATAGACCTCGCCATTCGCGGTCAGCCGGCCGTGGAAGTCCGATCCGTACCAGGAGGCGATGCCCTCGGCGCGATAGTTCTCGTCGTGCTCCGGCACATATGTGCGGCCCGCGACCTGATAGGGCTTGCCGACGCGATAGGTGCCGCCGCCCTTGGGGATCGCCTGGCCTTCCTCGACCACGCGCGGGCTGGAGGAAACGCCGTAACGGGGGTCGACCTGGCGGGCGAATTGGTCGGATGAAGAACAATTGGCGAGGAAAAGGCAGCCAAGCGCCGCCAATGAAAGGCGGGCGACGCGCGCGGCTTCGCGCGGCGCGCAAAACTCTGTATCGCTCCCCCGACGCCCCATCACACCCCCGACGCCTTACACTCCGCGGAAAATACTATCACGGGAGCGCCCGCCCGGCGCCCCTCGTGAAATTTTCCCCTGCACGGAGAACGACCCCGGCGAATGACCCGGAGTTGCCGCATTTCAAGAGCTAAAACGCCTCTCGACTAGGGCGGAAATGCGGCTCGTCTGCGATCTTGGTTAATGGTTAGCTCCCGGCCACACACCCCGCCCTAGCTTGCTTTCGCTGTCTTGATCTCGCATTGGTCGGCTTGGACGGGTGGCCGAGCGGTTTAAGGCAGCGGTCTTGAAAACCGCCAAAGGTGAAAGCCTTTCGTGGGTTCGAATCCCACCCCGTCCGCCAGGAATTGGCGAAGCAAGGTGACGGAATGGTCGCTCGCCTGTGGATGATTATGATGTCAGCGGCGCTCGCCGCGACGATCACCCTTGCGCAAGCGCAAAACTCGGAATTCGACGCCCTTCCCAAGCCCGTGGCCCCGCCGCCGGCTCCAGCCGTGACGGAGAAGCCCGCCGCGGCGCTGCCAAAATCTCCATCCGCTGCCGAAATTGCCGTCGAGAAAAAGGCAGCCGCCGAAAAAGCAGCCGCCGAAAAAAAAGCCGCCGCCAACAAGGCGCTCGCGGAGAAGAAAACCGCCGCCGAAAAGGCGGCTCTGGAAAAAGCAGCGGAAAAAGAAAAGGCGGAGAAAAAAGCCGCGGCACTACCCGCCGACAAGGAGCCGCCGGCGGCGAAGAAGCAGGGCGCAGCGTTAGGCGCAAAGCAAGATTCGAAAGACGAAGGAGACATCCAGCTCGGCCGCCGGATGGCGCCCTCGGCGGCGATCCCCCCCTTCCCCGGTGACGAAAAGGGTCCGAAGACAATCGAGTTTCTAGGCTCCTGCGCCAGCGAATACGACCGCTGCATGGATCAGGTGCGCGAGATCGGCGAGAAAATATCGGCGAGCGAACTTTGCATTCCGCCAGACCTCTACTTCGCGACCGTGACCGATCGCGTGCGGAAATGGGCGACCCTCCGCCCCGACATTCATGGTCAACCGGCGAGACGCGTGATCGCGGCCGCACTTCGCTCGATTTATCCGTGCAAACGCGCGGCGCCCCCAGCCGCGCGCACAGCAGCCGAAAAAGGCGCCAAGGCCGCCAAAGAAGCGCAATGATTTAAGCGCAATAATTCAAGCGCGGTATTTCAACGGCCAGAAATCATCCCGTCGAACTTGTAATTCAGCACGAGGCGGACGGCTTGCGTCGTGAGATTCTGCATAAACGCGCACGGAAAGCCGAAGCCCGGCGCTAAGGTCCCCGTCACGTCGGACCCATAACGCTGCATTCCATAGGGCGTGTACAAATACTCGACGCCGAGCGACAGATCGTTTTGCAACGCGTATTGGAAGCCGAAGCCGAACACGGGGCCGGCATGCACCCTCCTATCGCTCCAGGAAGCCGAGGCCGGGGTCGGGTCCGATATTTCGTGGGTGACGTCGAGTTTCGCGAGTGAGATGCCGCCGAGGATGTAAGGCAGCATGCGGCCATCATCGAAGGCTTAGCCGGGCCGGGTGAGAAACTGGCCGGCCCATTGCTGTTTGACGCGGCAATTGAAGGTGTCGCCGATGATAAAAGCTGCAGTCTCGAAGCAGTCTTGCTGACCGCCAAGGCCGCCGAGCGATGCGGAAAATTCCGTGCCGAGCACAACACGGCCGAATTGATGATTGTAGCCTACTAGCGCGCCGCCGAAGCCGGCAATGACCTGAACGAGCAGGCGCTGCCTTGGAATCGAGTTTATGTCGGCGGGGACACAAAGGCTGTGACTTTCGGGCCACAATGGATGAAAATCCGCCTTGGCAAAGAAGCGTTTCCGTCAGGCGACCGGCTCTCAATCGAGCTTTACGCCCGCCTTCTGCACGATCGGCCCCCATTTTTCGAGGTCGCTTTTCGTGAGCGCCGCTAGGCCTTGCGGGCCTTCGGCCAGAATATCGACGCCAAGGGCGGTCAGCCGCTCGCGAATTTTGGGCAGGGCGAGCACGGCGAGGATTTCGGTGTTCAGTTTTTCCACGATCTCGGGCTTGGTGCCGGCGGGGGCATAAACCGCGAACCAGGTCGAAGCCTCGAAGCCCGGCACCCCCGCCTCCGCCACGGTGGGGACGTCCGGCAGGACCTGCGAGCGATGGGCGCCGGTGACGGCGAGCGCCCTCACCTTGCCTTCGCGCACATGCGGCAGGCCCGTCAGTACGAAGTCGAAGAACACCGGCACGCGGCCGGCGATCACGTCGACGACCGCGAGTGGATTGCCGCGATAGGGAACGTGCAGCATGTCGATGCCGGTCTTGATCTTGAACAATTCGACCGCGAGATGATTGGTCGAGCCGTTGCCGGCCGAGGCGTAAGAGATCTCGCCGGGCTTCGCCTTCGCGAGCGCGATCAACTCCGCAAGCGTCTTCGGCGGGAATTCCGGATAGACCACCACCACCATCGGAATGGAGCCCAGCAACGTCACCGGCGCAAAGTCCTTGATCGGATCGAACGGCAGTTTGGTGTAGAGCGCCGGCGCGATCGCGATCGAACTTGGCGTGAGTAGAAGCGTGTAGCCATCGGGCGCGGCCTTGGCGACCGCATCAGTGCCGAGATTGCCGCCGGCGCCGGGCTTGTTCTCGACAATGACCGCCTGGCCGAGGCGCTCGCTCAGCATCTGCCCGATCAGGCGCGCGAGGGTGTCGGCCGAGCCGCCGGCGGGGAATGGAACCACGACGGCGATCGAGCGCGACGGATAATTCTGCGCCGATGCAGGCAGCGCGGAAGCCAACAGAGCGATGGTCGCGAATAACGCGGCGAAGCGTCGTACAAACATGAGCGTTCCTTCCGGCTGCCTTATTGTTGGTGCTGACCATAATCGAAGGGTGCGCACGCCTCAATCAAACCTATCAATTGTCATGGCCGGGCCTGTCCCGGCCATCCACGTCTTTCTAGCGGCAAAGACGTGGATGCCCGGCATGAAGCCGGGCATGACACTCGCGCCTGTGGCGCAATAGTGTAGAACGCCGCCACAATCCGGTTATTCGCATGAATGATTTACGCGCGCCCAAGGTCGGCTTTGTCTCGCTCGGTTGCCCGAAGGCGCTGGTCGATTCCGAACGCATCGTCACGCGGCTCCGCGCCGAGGGCTATGAGCTCGCGCGCGAGCACGCCGGCGCCGACGTCGTGGTGGTCAACACCTGCGGCTTTCTCGACAGCGCCAAGGCCGAGAGCCTCGACGCGATCGGTGCGGCGCTCACGGAAAACGGCCGCGTGATCGTCACCGGTTGTTTGGGTGCCGAGCCTGACGAAATCCGCGCCGCGCATCCCAAGGTTCTCGCCATTACCGGCCCGCAGCAATACGAGGCGGTGATGGCGGCGGTGCACGAAGCGGTGCCCCCCAAGCACGATCCGTTTCTCGACCTCGTGCCGGAGCAGGGCATCAAGCTGACGCCCCGGCACTATTCCTATTTGAAGATTTCCGAGGGCTGCAACAACCGCTGCTCGTTCTGCATCATCCCGAGGCTGCGGGGCGATCTCGTCTCGCGCCCCCTTGCCGACGTGATGCGCGAGGCCGAACGGCTGGTGAAGGCGGGCGTGAAGGAGTTGCTCGTCATCTCGCAGGACACTTCGGCCTATGGCGTCGACATAAAATACGCGGCCAGCGAATGGCGCGGGCGCGAAATTCCCGCGCGCTTCGTGGAGCTGGCGGCGGCGCTGGCCGAACTCGGCGTCTGGGTGCGGCTGCACTACGTCTATCCCTATCCGCATGTCGATGCCGTGATCCCGCTGATGGCCGAGGGCAGGCTCCTCCCCTATCTCGACATTCCCTTTCAGCACGGCAGCCCCACGGTGTTGAAGCGGATGAAGCGGCCGGCGGCGCAGGAAAAGACGCTCGCGCGCATTTCACGCTGGCGCGAGATTTGTCCCGACCTCACCCTACGCTCGACCTTCATCGTCGGCTTTCCGGGCGAGACGGAGGAAGAATTTTCCGAACTCATCGCCTTTCTTGATGAGGCAGAGCTCGACCGCGTCGGCTGCTTTCAATATGAGCCGGTGCGGGGCGCCGCCGCGAACGACATCGCCCTCCCCGTCCCCGACGAGGTGAAGACGGATCGCTATCGCCGTTTCATGCAGGCGCAGCAAGCAATCAGCGCGAAGAAGCTCAAGAAAAAAGTGGGAAGGCGGGAGCCCGTGATCATCGACAAGGTCGAGAATGGCCGCGCCATCGGCCGCACGCGCGGCGACGCGCCCGAGATCGACGGCGCCATCCACGTCAGCGCGCACCGGCCGCTCAAAATCGGCGAAATCGCGACGGTGAAAATCGAGCGCGCCGACGCCTACGATTTGTATGGCACGGTGGTCGGTTTTTAATTTTTTTTCTTCCTCCCGTGAGAGGGGCACACTTCTAACGGGAGAAGCTTGACGTGGAGATCAATTGGATCGTTCTTTTAATGCTGCTCGTGATCCCCGGTCTGTTGGCGGCCGCTCTGGTGTGGATCTACGTTCAGGATATTCCGATCCGGTCATGGGTCGAGACGAGCGGTCGCATCGTTACATCGACATCGGCGGCGCGGGACGTGCGGAAGCAAGAGTTCCGCACGACGGGCGAAAGCAGCGATACCGACTTCATCACCTCCGAGACGATCGAAACGAAAAACTTTGCCGATGTGCATTACGAATTCTCGGTCGCCGGCAAGACGTACTCGGGATCGAGGATCGATCTCAGCGTGGATTCAGGGAATTTCCAGGTAGCGGAAACCTTGGCGCGGTATCAAGTCGGAAAGATCGTTTCGGTTTTCTACAAGCCCACCAATCCCAATGAATGCATTCTCGAGCGCGACGATCCGAAGAATCTCCGCAACGGTTGGTTTGCCGTCGCCGTGCTCGTCGCTTTGTGCGTCGGCGGCGTTGTCGGCGTTGGCCGTTTGGCCGAGATCGTGAGAGGCGTGGTCGCAATTCCGAAGCTGACGCCGCTTGTTGTGGCGCTCGGTCTGTTCTCGTTTTTCCTCGCGATCTTTGCCCGCATGGTCGGACAAAAAGGCCGCGCTATGCGGGGCTGGTCGAAGACCCGGGGCCAGATCGTCCATTCCGCCGTCGAAGAAACGGTCGAGAAGCACAACCGGCCCGGCATGGCGCGCGATTATACCCAAACGATGTATGTGTCCCGGGTCGTCTACAAATACGACGTCGGCGGCAACTCCTACCAAGGCGACAATGCCGGCATGGCGGTAAGTTCCAACACGCCGGCCTTGGCCGCGAAATACGTGGCGCGATTTCCGTTGAATACGATGGTCGATGTCGCTTTCAATCCGGCAGTGCCGACCGAATCCACGCTCGATCCCGGCACCGGATATCTCGGGATCGTGTTGTGGACGATCGCTGCCCTGTTTACCGCCGCCGCGTTTGCGGTCACAAAGATCACGGGCGGCGTGTATTAATTTCAGTGATCTTCTGATTGTTGATCGCCGCGTTAAGATTGGTTCTGCAAAAACCGTTTCAGCAAGTCGCTGACTTCTTCAGGTTGCTCCTGCTGAACCCAGTGTCCGGCGCCTTCCACCAGATGAAAGCCGATCATTCGGGTGCAGGCGCTCTTTTGCATGCGCTCCGCAGCACCCGGGAACTGATAGGTGCCCCAGTCGCTTTTGCCGGCGATGTAGCATGACGGCACATCGATGGTGCGGCCCGAGAAGGTCTGCATTTCGGCGAGGCTCTTCGGATCGGAGCCCCGCCGCACACGATAGCCCTGAAGCGCGCCGGTGAATTGGGTGCGCGAATATTCGGTGACGTAGACGTCGATTTCGGCGTCGGTCAGTCACTTGTAGGCCGCTATCTCGGCCGCCGACGGCATTCCGTCCGCCGCCGTCTCGGCCATGCCCTTATCCTTCTCCATCACGTAGTAAGTCGGCATTTGCGCCAGCTCCTCGGCGGTGCGTGCTTTCAGCGGATGCGGCTTATTCCCTTTCCAGTCAGCGCTCTTGTAGTGGTAGTAGGCGCGGAAGAAATCGTGCAGACCTTGCGGCGTATGCAGCATGTTGCCGTTGGCCTCACGCGTGCGCTGATAGTTCATGTAGTATTTTCGCGGACGCGGAAGGGCCGCGAGTTCTGCATCGAACTCATCGTCGGTGAGAGGCGAACGCGGAAGTGCCGCGCCGTTGGCCGTATTGAACGGCAGATTCGGCACACCGTCGAACGGCGCACTCATCATCGCCACCCTGCAAAACATATCGGGCCGCACGAGCGCACACCAAGCGGCGACCGGCGCGCCGGCATCGTGTCCGACCACGGCCGCGACCTCGCGGTAGCCGAGAGCGAACACGAGCGCGATCGCATCGCGGACCATGTTCAGCATGCGAAACGGATCGGGATCGGCGTCGTAGGAGCCGTCCCAGCCGGTCGTCCGCCCATAGCCCCGCATATCGGGAGCGATCGCGTGATAGCCGGCTGCCGCCAATGGCAGCATGATCTTGCGCCAACTATAGGCGAGTTCCGGGAAGCCGTGCAGAAGGAGGATGGCTCCCCTTCCTGCGCTCTCGTAACCGGCTTCCAGCATATGCACGTCGAGTGCGTTGACGTTCGCAATCGTGCGCGAGCGAATGCCCGGCGCTAGCGCGTGCCGTTGCCGTAAGGAGGCAGGTCCGGTTTCATCCCGATATTTTCCAGCACGCTACGATGGAAGCCCGATAGCGGCGCCCCGTCATTGATAGGGCGCCGGCGGGAGTGCCGAGGAATGATGGTGCGCGATCAGCCAATCGTCTCCGCGCTTGACGACGACGAAGGTAAAGCGCGCCGATCTCGGCACCTGGACTCCATTCTGGATCAAGTCGAACCGATAGATGCCGACGCCCATCATGGCGGCATCGGCAAGGACGACCATGTGTCGCTCGCTAATAGCAATCTTTTTGCCGCTTTCGGGCGCGGTTTTGAAATATTCGCGAATGGCCTCGGTTCCCACGGCGAGCTTGAAGCTCGTGATACCGTACAAGAGGGCGTCGGGCGTATAGAGCTTCACGACCGCGTCCACGTCGTTCGCACTCAAGGCCGCCGCCCAGCGATCGATCACGGCGCTTGCGTCCTCGGCCGGACCGGCCAATGCATGCAGCGGCCACAAGATCAGCAGCGCTGCAAATATAATCTTTGATCGTGTCATTTGGGCTCCTTGTCACGCCCCCAAAAAGTTCGGTCAGGTCAGCGCCAGCGGCGCGTCATTTCATGACGACATCGCCGAAATAGAGCCAACCGAAAAGACACAGCACAAACCCCAAGATCGCGCCGAGCGCCGCGCCCCCGATCCGATGGCTCCGCCATGCGACCGCGCCAATGAGACCGCCGATAACGATGCCCGGGCTGCCGACGAGAAGTGCGGCCAAAGCGGTATTGAATAAACCCGAGTTCGAGGAAATGCCGGACATGCGTTGCCTCACTGTTTTTGGCAGCTATCGCCAATGCTAGGCTATCACTCTTCAGACGACTACCTGGTAACGGATCATCGCAGCCCGATCAGCCCCTTCATCGTCGCGATGAAGCCGCCGTCGCAGATCGTCTTCGGCACGAACTCGCAGGCGACTTCGTGCGAGCCGCTCCAGATCATCTCGAGCGCGACTTGCAGGATCACGAGTAACCCGATCCAGGCGATCCAGCCGTGACGCTCCAAAAGCCGCGCGATCCAGTTCGCCACCACGCCCATCAGGACAACGGAAAGCGAAAGCCCGATTACGAGCACCGGGATATGCCCCTTCGCGGCGCCCGCGACCGCGAGCACGTTGTCGAGCGACATCGAAACGTCGGCGACGATGATTTGCGTGAGCGCGTTCCAGAACCCGGTCTTGCCGCCTTGCCTCGCCCCGCGCGCCGCTTGCGGCCGCACGATCTCGCGATACATTTTCCAGCACACCCACAACAGCAATATTCCGCCCGCGAGCGATAGGCCGACGATGGCGAGCAATTCTGTCGCCACGATCGCGAAAGCAATACGCAGCACGACGGCGCCGATCACGCCCCAGAAAATGACTTTCTTGCGCTGGACGGCTTCGAGCCGCGCCGCCGCCATGCCGACGACCACCGCGTTGTCGCCGGCCAGCACCACGTCGATGATGACGATCTGTAGAAGCGCGACGAGTTGCGGGTACCAGGCGTCCATCAGGCAATCCTCTCCGTCGGGATCTTCGGCTCAACCTGCTTCTTTTCCGTCATCCTCAGTGCGAGGCGCGATAGCGCCGAGCCTCGAAGGATGGAGACCTTGCTCTTGGCTGTCATCCTTCGAGGCTCACTCGCTTTCGCTCGTTCGCACCTCAGGATGACGTTTAGCTGGGGACAAGTCCGACTGTGGCGACAAATTAAGCTACGGTTTCTCGAACCGTTCGATAAATCGCACGAGCGCGGCGATCGCAAGCCCCATGTCGCCGGGACTGGCATATTCCGCCGGGTTGTGGCTGACGCCGCGCTTGCAGCGCACGAACAGCATCGCGATCGGGCAGAGCTTCGCCATCGACATGCCGTCATGGGCGGCGCCGGAGGGAAGCCGGATCGGCTTGCCGCCGACCGCTTCGATCGCGGCCGCAAGCTGATCCTGCAATCGTGCGTCGCATGGTGTTGTCGGAATTTCGTGCGTGACTGTAACCGCGACATCGAGCTTGCGCTTTGCCGCGATCTTTTCGCATTCGTGCCGATAGGCGGCGATCGCCTTTTTGCGCGCCTCGTCTGAGGCCGTCCGCAAATCGAGGGTAAAGCGCACCAAGCCCGGAATGATATTCACCGCGCCAGGTCTTGCTTCGATCGTGCCCACAGTCGCTACCAGGCCTTCGTGCCCGGTTTTTTCCGCCGCGATCGTCATTTCAGCGGCGCCCGCGAGCGCGTCGCGGCGCAAATTCATCGGCACGGTACCGGCGTGGCCCGCCTCGCCTTTTACCTCGATCATGAGCCGGGTCTGGCCGATCATGGCGGTCACGACGCCAAGCGGCTCGTTTTTCGCCTCCAGCACCGGGCCTTGCTCGATGTGTAGCTCGACGTAAGCCGAAGCTTCGTGAGGCTTCAGCGCGACGCTCGCAACCTCATCGGGATTCTTGCCGTAGGCGCGCAACGCCTCGGCATAGGTGACGCCGGCGGAGTCCTTGAGCGCGAGCGTCTTCGGCTCGAAATGGCCCGCGAGCGCCGCCGAAGTCGAAAGCGTCGTCGGAAAGCGTGAGGCTTCCTCGTCGCCGAAAGCGATAAGCTCGATTCCGAAAGCGGGTTTCGCATTGGCGCGGACGAGCGTGTCGTAAGCGAGGATCGCGGCCACCACGCCCATGGTGCCGTCATAGCGGCCGGCGTCGATTACCGTTTCGATGTGCGAGGCGATGAGCAGGCGGGGCGCTGCACCCATGCGCCCGCGCACATTGCCGAGCGCGTCCTCGAACACCTCCAGGCCGGTCTCCCGCATCCACAGCGAAACGAGATCGGCCGCGCGCCGGTATTCGGGCGAGAGATAAAGCCGCACCAGCCGCTCAGGCTCGGCGGAAATCGCCGCGAGCTCGAACAGCATCGCCTCGGCGCGGCGGCCGAGCGCGGGCGGATCGAGTTGGACGGGCAGGACCGTGTTCCCCCTTCTGTCATCACCGGGCCGCCGCGCAGATCGCGAAGCGATCAAGCGGCGTGACCCGGTGATCCATGTTGCTTTTCCGTTGTGGCACGGCCGTATGGATTGCGGGCAGGCAAGCTTGCGCAGCCTGCCCAAGGTTGGCTGCGAGCCCGGCAATGACAATTAAAGGCAGGCACGGGCACGGCGAAGTCGCTCAGGGAATCAAAACCGTCTGCCCGGTGGTCTTGCGGGATTCGAGGTCGCGATGCGCCTGCTGCGCGTCGCGGAGCGAGTAGGTCTGGTTGACCTCGATCTTGACCTTTTTCTTCAAGATCACGTCGATCAAATCCTTCGCCGTCGCCTGCAAATCCTTGGCGCTCGCGGTGTAGGTCGCGAGCGTCGGCCGCGTCAGGAACAGCGATCCCTTCTGCGCCAGGATGCCGGTATTGAGCGAATCCACCGGGCCCGAGGCGTTGCCGTAAATGACCATCATGCCCAAGGGCCGCAGGCAATCAAGCGAACCCATGAAGGTCGTCTTGCCGACGCCGTCATAGACCACGTCGCATTTCTTACCGTGCGTGATTTCCGCGACGCGCGCGACCCAGTTCTCCTCGTTGTAGAGAATGGTGTGGTGCGCGCCGTTCTTCTTGGCGATGTCGGCTTTCTGCTTGGAGCCGACGGTGCCGATGACGGTGGCGCCGAGCGCCTTGCCCCACTGGCACAGAATCTGGCCGACGCCGCCCGCCGCGGCGTGGACGAGAATGGTGTCGCCCTTCTTCACCTTGTACGTGCGGCGGAGAAGATATTGCGCGGTCATGCCCTTCAGCATCATCGCGGCGGCGGTCTTGTCGTCGATCTTCGGCGGAATTTTCACCGCGCGCTCGGCCGGCAGCACGCGCTCGGCGGCGTAAGCGCCGAGGGTGAAGACGTAAGCGACGCGGTCGCCCTTCTTGATTCCTTTCACGCCGGGCCCAACAGCCGTGACGACGCCTGCGCCTTCGTTGCCGGCGACGAAGGGAAGCTGCGCCGGATACAGCCCGCTCCGGAAATAGGTGTCGATGTAATTGAGGCCGATCGCGGTCTGCTTGATCTTGATCTCGCCCTGCCCCGGCTCCTTCGCCGGAATGTCCTCGTATCGGAGCATTTCCGGACCGCCGGTCTGATGCACGCGCACTACCGCGACCATGTTCAATCTCCCGTCGTGATGAATTGCTGTTGGGCCAATGCTTGGGACGAGGTTCTAGCCCTACCCGGGCCCGCGGCCAAGCGGCTTAGCGGCCGCCGGAAGCACGCACATGGGAGCCCAAACAAAAACTCCGGCTGCGAGGCCGGGGTTTTGAACTTCGTCGGAATCGTTGGTGCGGTGCTTTCGCGGCGCCTAATTGCCGAACTTATAGCTCACGCGACCGAGGACCATGTTGATGTTCGCGCTTACATTGGCGTTGCCGGGACCGCCGTTGTTGGTCAGGGCACGATGATTCTTGGAAGCGAGCGCGATGTAGTCGTACTCGATGCCGATAATCCAGTTGGGGGCGAGCAAGAAATCGATCCCGCCGCCGATCGTCCCGCCGTTCTGCCATTGGCTGTTTTTCCAGAGCTCTGAGGGTGTACAGCCAGGCGTAAGACAGTCAGCCGACGAGGTGACATGGCCCCATGCCCGTCCGGCTTTCACATAGGGCAGCCACATGCCCATGGAGTATCCAAAATGCGCGGTCGTAGTGATCAGGTCGTCAATCTTGGAATGCCAGACATCGGTTGCCGGGAAGGCCGGGCTTGCGACATTGCCTTTCAGGCTGCCGGCGTCGAATGCGGCCTCGAGGCCAAACACCACCGGGCCCTGCTGGCCGAGGAATCCAACTGGCCGCCGCCGAGGCTGCCTTTGGTATTGTTGATGGCCGTGGTTGAGATGGCGAAGAAATCGTTGGAATGACTGATCCTGTCGCTACCAAATCCGTAGCCACCGTTGCCGCCGATATAGAACCCTGACCAATTGAAAATACCGGCAGGGGGCGCCGCCATTGCGGGCGCGCTGCAAAGCGCGGCGGCAGCGATACCCGCGATCAGAAACTTTTTCACAGTGGTAGCCCCCTCGGAATCGAAAATTCCAATCCCTCAACTTGGAGTGTAAGCTTGCCTCACCCCTGCCCCTGCGGCAATTTGTCATCTCGGTGGCTTTCCCAGAATTGGTGGCGCGAAAGCCACACTAAATGCGGGCCAATTGACCGAAATACCCTACCGCCCGCCGGCGACGCGGATATTCGCTCCGGTGACGTAAGATGCCTTGTCCGACAAGAGCCACAGGATTGCCTCTGCCACCTCATCGGCGGTTCCCGCTCGCTGCATCGGGATAAGCGGACCCATGCGCGCGACGCGGTCGGGCTCGCCGCCCGAGGCATGAATGTCGGTCTCGATCAGGCCGGGCGAGACGGCGTTGACGCGCACACCGTCCTTCGCGAGTTCGCGCGCAAGCCCAAGTGTAAAGCTGTCGATCGCGCCCTTCGAGGCCGCGTACCAGGTGAATTCACCGGGCGAGCCGAGCGTCGCCGCCGCTGACGAAAGATTGACGATGGCGCCGCCTTCGCCCCCATGCGCTGTCGACATGCGCCGCACCGCCTCGCGCGCGACCAGGATCGCGCCGGTGACGTTGAGATCGATTACCTGCCGGATCATCGCGGGATCGGCGGCTCCTAAGCGGCTGACGCGCCCGACGATGCCGGCATTGTTCACGAGATGCGTGAGCCGCCCGAGCTTTTTGTCGATCTCCTCGAACAGGCGGTTGATTTCGGCTTCGCGCGCAACGTCGGCCTTGACGATGAGCGCTTGGCTCCCCGCCTTCTCGATCGCGGCCGCGACTTTTTCCGCAGCCTTGTGGTCGCTGACGTAATTGATCGCGACGCGATAGCCTTCGCGCGCCGCCGCAAGCGCGACCGCCGCGCCAATGCCGCGGCTCGCGCCGGTCACCAGGAGGATTTTTTTGGTCATGGCGCCAACTGTTGCCTCGGGCATAACATTCCCGCAAGCGCGTCATGGCCGGGCTCGTCCCGGCCATCCACGTCTTTAATGCTCGTCTAAGACGTGGATGCCCGCAACAAGTGCGGGCATGACTGAAAAAGCCTAATGAGCGTGGCGCGGACGCAATAACCCCGCGAGCAGGAAATAGACGCCGATGATGCAGAGCACGGCGGTCACGTAGGCGGGCGGCGAAAAGTCGAACCACAGCGTCAGAATCGCGAGCGCGCACCAAATCGCCGTCAGTGCGATATTGAGCGGCCGCAACTGCTTCACCCGCAGCGGATGGATGAACAAAACCGGCAAGAAGGTGAGTGCGACGAAGGCGGCGACGATCGCGAGTGCAAGCCGCGGCTCGGGGCGGAGCAGAAACAGATAAAAGGCGATCAAGTTCCACACCGCCGGAAAGCCGCGGAAATACCAGTTCTCGGTCTTCATCTGGCGGTCGGCGAAATAGATCGCGCTCGAAATCAGGATCGCCGCCGCCGCGACGAGCTCGAAGGCCGGCGGCACAATGGCGCCGGTCGCGATCGCGAGCGCAGGGACCAGCACGTAGCCGAGATAATCGACGACGAGATCGAGGGTCTCGCCGGAGAAGCGGGGCCACGTCTCGGCGGCCCGGAGCTTCCGCGCAAGCATTCCGTCAATGCCATCGACGAAAAGGGCGACCGCGAGCCAGCCGAACATTTCCGCCCAGTGTTTTTCGATGGCGGCGACGAGTGCCAGCAGGGAAAAAACCGTGCCCGAGGCGGTGAAAACGTGGACCAGAAAGACGAGTGCGCTTCGAAGCGCCGGGTGTTTCGGCAGGATCGGCGGCGCTCCCGCCACGCTCAATTGCCCCAATCGAGGCGGCAGATCTCGGCGCTCCGGCCGGCGAAGTTCCAGTTGCGGCCGAAGGCGCGCATGCGGCTCTTGTCGGCGCGGGAGACGATCACGTCGGGCGCGATCCAGTATTCGCTGTTTCGGATCATCACCTGCTCGCCTCCTTCCTTGCCGCGGACGGGCGTGACCGCGCCGTCGACGATGCCGGGGATCTGGAAATGGCGGGTGCCGTTCTCGACCCGGTAATGGATAGGCTCCTGGCGCACGCCCAGGAACTTGCCCACCAGGATCGAGAGGAGATGCGTCGAGCCGCCGGCGCGGCCGGTGAAGATGCGGGTCAGCGCCTTGACCGCGTAAACGCTCGCGCGCTCGTCGACGAACAGCCCCGCCTCCCAATTGCCGCGCGACATCAGGCCGGGAATTTCCATGACGAGGCCGGCATTGATGCCGGAAAGGTCGACGTCGTCGAAATGGCCCTTGTCGATGCGGATGCCGGCCCAGGTCTGGCAATAACCCTCGGTCGGCGGCGCGTTGCCGAGCGACAATACGCAAGGGCAAAAAACCGTGCAGTTACAGGACAGTACGAGCTCTCCTTCAAGTTTCCAGGGTTCCACGGCCTACGACCTCCGAAGTTCTTTCTAGCCCAACGCGGCG
Source organism: Hyphomicrobiales bacterium (assembly GCA_003135415.1). Taxonomy (GTDB): domain Bacteria; phylum Pseudomonadota; class Alphaproteobacteria; order Rhizobiales; family Xanthobacteraceae; genus Palsa-892. The sequence goes on along the minus strand of PLBP01000007.1, from coordinate 61,156 downwards.
CGCGCGAGCGGCGAATTGATCGCGAGGATAACGGCGCCCGCCGCGATCAACACGATCCCGATGACGCGCGGCAACATTTGCGAACGCGTGAGCTTCTCCGCCGCCATGATCGCAGCCAACCCCGCCATCCAAACCAGATTCATCGCGCCGGCGAAAAGCATCAACGCCATCAAAGCCCAGCAGCAACCGAGGCAATAGAGGCCTTGCCGCAGCCCCAGGCGGAACACGCCGGCGGCGCGGTCGGTCCAGTTGGCGAAAAAGAACGCGAACGGCCGCCGGCAGCGCGACAAACATGCGTGCTTCAAGGCCGAGAATTGATAAAGGCCAGCAAGGATTATAATCCCAGACACGGCGAATACGGCCCATTCCGTAACAGGGGGGATCTGCGCGGAAATTACCGTCTCGATGCCGCTCGCGAGACCCGCGAACGCGATCCACACCGCGAGATAGCCGGCAGCGAGTACCAGTGGCGAAACGGTCGCGGCGCCCTTCACCGCCGCGGTTTCGGCGATCTCCGCATAGGTGAGCAGCATCGGCGCCGCACCCGGCAGCATCATCACCAGCGCCATCGCGGCCCAGGCGGCGAACGAAAGGGCGAACGCAATCGCATTGATGTCGAGGGCTGCGTTGGCTCCGCACAGCGCCTTGAGGAAAGCGAAACTTCCAGCGCCGTTCTGGGTCATGAGGAGGCCAAGGATCGCGGCACCCAGCGCCGTGAGCACGCACACGCCGGCGAGCGCGACGCCCCGCGGCCGAGCGGCATGGCGCGCAAGCATTGCCGCTGCGGGCGAAAGATGACGGAAATCTTCGTACACGGACATCATAAACCAGCCGACCTCAGCCTATCGCATCGTGGCGCGGGCCGGTACCACCCTCGCCTTGCATGACTAATGGCGCTATCACCGCGCTGATGGCGAAAGCATTCAGCGCCGAAGTTGCGGTTGTGGGCGGCGGCCCTGCTGGCCTTGTTGCGGCACTCGCGCTTGCGGCAACCGGCGCCGCGACGCTGCTGATCGCGCCCTCACCGCCCGCCGACCGCCGGACGACGGCGCTGCTCGACGGCTCGGTGCAGGTGCTGAAAGCGCTCGGCGTTTGGCCTGCGCTCGCGGGCGAAGCCGCGCCGCTCAAGCGCTTGCGCCTGGTCGATGCCACGCAAAGAATTCTGCGCGCGCCGGAAGTCCTGTTCGATTCCGCCGAGCTCGGCTTAGAGGCCTTCGGCTATAATGTGGAAAATAGCGAGCTCCGCACGCGATTGCTCGCCGCTTGCCGCAAGGCGACCAATCTCCTCATCGTTGAGGCTGCCGTCACGGCGCTGGAACTCGATGAGGACGGCGCGATGCTAAAGCTCGATCACGGCGACGAACGCGTGCGCCTCGTCATCGCCGCCGACGGCAGGAAATCGCTCTGCCGCGCCGCCGCCGGCATCGGCATGCGCTCACGCGTTCTGCCGCAGACGGCGATCGCATTGAACTTGCGGCACAGCCGGCCGCATCGCGATATTTCAACCGAATTCCATACCGAAAGCGGGCCGTTCACCTTGGTGCCACTCAAGGGCAATCGCTCGAGCCTCGTTTGCGTCGTCGAGCCCGATGAGGCTGAGCGGCTGAATGCTCTCGATGACCGCGCGCTCGGCCGCGAGATCGAGCGCCGCGCCCACTCGATCCTCGGCAAGATGGAGATCGACGGCCCGCGTGGGATCTTTCCGCTCACGGCCGAGACCGCGGAACGCTTCGCCGCCAACCGCGTGGCGCTGGTCGGCGAGGCCGGGCATGTGCTGCCGCCGATCGGCGCGCAGGGCCTCAATCTCGGCATCCGCGACGCGGCGGCGCTTGTCGAATTAGTCGCTGCCACCCGCAGTGACGGCCGCGATCCCGGCGACGACGCGCTGCTTGAACAATACGACGCGCGGCGCCGCGCCGACGTGCGATCGCGAGCGCTTGCGGTCGAAATCGCCAACTGGTCCTTGATGACCGATTTTCTTCCGGTCCACGCTGCGCGCGGGCTTGGGCTGCATCTCGCCGCCCGCGTCGGCTTCTTCCGCCGTGCGTTGATGCGGCAAGGACTCGGGCGGCGCGAAGGCGTGCAGCTCTGATTACTTCAGTTCGCCGAGCGGCGGGAAGCCGCGCGTCTTTTCCTCGACCCGAAGCGGCGGCGCGATCGGCACCGGCAGCGCCGGCATTGTCTCCCCGCCGGGCGCGGATACCTTATGGTCGAATAGTCCGCGCTTGACGAAATGCGGATCGGAAATCGCCTCCTCGATCGAGGCCATGATCGTCACACAGCAATCGGCCTTGGCGAAGAGCGGCTTCCAGTGCGCTGCCGTTTCCGATGCGATGATTGCGCGCACGGCCTCGATCGTCGCCTGAGGGTCACGCGTGTCGTCGGCGAACTCCTGGGGAAGCCCGATCGTCGCGCAGAACGATTCCCAAAACTTTTGCTCCAGCGCTCCGCAGGCGACGAGCTTGCCGCCGGCCGTGGGATAGAGCTGGTAGCGGGGCGAGCCGCCGAAGTGGCGAAGCTTCTCCGGCTCCACCGGCTTGCCGCTCGAAAACCGCGAAGCGAGCGCGAGCCAGGCGAAGGTGAACATCGCGTCGCTCATGGCGATGTCGAGATAGACCCCCTTCCCGGTTTTTGCGCGCCCGATCAGCGCGAGCAAAATATTCATCACGGCGGGAAAACTGCCGCCGCCGATGTCGGCAATCAACGCCGGCGGAACCGTCGGCCGGTCCATCGATCCCGGCGAAAGCGAGAGCAGCCCCGTGGTGCCGATATAGTTGATGTCGTGGCCCGCTTCGTCGCGGCGCGGGCCTTCCTGGCCGTAGCCGGTGATCGAGCAATAGATGATCTTGGGATTACGCGTGCGCACGGCGTCGTAGCCGAGGCCGAGCCGCTTCATCACGCCGGGACGAAATTGCTCCACCAAGACGTCGGCACGATCGACGAGTTCAAGCACGCGCGACTTGTCGGAATCTTGCTTGAGGTCGGCGACAAGGCTCTTTTTGCCGCGATTGAGAAAGGCGAAGGCCGCCGACTGTCCCGCCCAATATGGTGGAAAGTGCCGCACATCCTCACCGCCGGGACGCTCGATCTTGACGACCTCGGCGCCCGCCTCCGCGAGCAAGAGCGTCGCCAGCGGCCCCGGCAAGAGCGTGGTGAAATCGGCAACGAGCACGCCTTCGAGCGGTTTCATGGCGACTTCTTATCAATGAAAGAGGTTGGGCGCGAGCAGCTTATGCTGCACGAGATACATCAATGTCGTCACCGTGACGAACGAAGCGAGCGTGCTTACCAGAATGCCGGCGGAAGCTTGCTGCACGTAAACGTTATATTGCTTCGCCATCACGAAGGCGTTCAGCGCTGTCGGGAGCGAGGCCATCAGCACCGCCGTATAGACCCAGACCGGGTCGAAATTGCCTGCGAGCGACAACAGCGTCCACGCGATCAAGGGATGCACGATGAGCTTCATCGCGACGAGGGCGGGCACGTCGGGCGGCACGCGTTTCAGCGGGCGGAGTGCCACCGTCACGCCAAGCGTAAATAGCGCGCAAGGTGCCGCCGCATTCATCAAGACTTCCAGCATGCGATCGAGTGCCACCGGCGGCCGCACATGCGCCCAGGCCGCGAGCACGCCCAGCGCCGTCGCTATAATGAAAGGATGCGTTACGACGCGGCGAAGCACGAGGAGCGCGGTTTCGGCGGCGCTCTTCTTCTCGACGCCGGAGAGCACCATCAGGAAGGGCACCGCCGAGAACGGGAAGATGGAATCGAAGGTGAAAATAAGCGCGGTTGGAACGGTCGGCTGCGATCCGAGCGCTGCAAGCGTCAGGCCCGGCCCGAGATAGCCAATATTGGCGTAGCCGCCGACGGTGCCGGCGATCGTCGCCTCCGATGTCTTGCCGCGGAGCCAGAAGCACAAGAGAAAGGACAGCGCGAAGGTGAGTGCCGTCGACGTCGTGGTCGCCAGCACAAAGCGCCCGTTGGCGAGCTGCTCGAAGGGCGTGCGAGAGATCAATTGAAAGAACAGCGGCGGCAAGGCGATATAGAAAATGAAAAAGTTGAGCCAGCCGAGTTCGCGCTCAGGCAACGGAAACAGCCGCCCGCTTCCGAAGCCGAGCAGGATCAGCCCGAAGAAGGGCAAAGCAAGATTGAGAACATCGACCATGAAAAGGCTCGCGAAGCGCGGCTTGGTAACGACGCGCGCTCGATTGGTCAATCCGTGAGCAGATTGGTCCTTCGACCAAGGCGCGGCTAGGCGAAACGCCCCGCCTCGGTTAAACCCTTTCCGACCGAAGCCGGAATTCGCCGATGAAACTTCCCCGTAATTTCTTCCGCCCGCTCGCCCTCGGCGCGCCCGCGCCGATGCGCGAATTGTCGGTGCGGCTCGAGCGCGTGATCCACTTCGTGCCGGCACATAACGAAAAAGTTCGCGCGCGCGTCGGCGACATCATCAAGGACGTCGACGTCATTCTCGGCAATCTCGAGGACGCGATTCCGGCCGATGCCAAGGACGCCGCGCGCAAGGGCTTCATCGAGATGGCGAAGAAGAACGCCTTCGGCACCACGGGCCTCTGGACGCGCATCAACTCGCTCGCGAGCCCCTGGGCACTCGACGACATCATCGAGATCGTGAGCGAAGTCGGCGACAAGCTCGATGTGATCATGCTGCCCAAGGTCGAGGGTCCGTGGGACGTGCACTATCTAGATCAGTTGCTCGCGCAGCTCGAAGCGAAGCGCGGAATTAAAAAGCCGATTCTCATTCACGCGATCCTGGAGACCGCCGAAGGCGTGATGAACGTCGATCAGATCGCCTCCTCCTCGCCGCGCATGCACGGCATGAGCTTCGGTCCCGCCGATCTTGCCGCTTCGCGCGGCATGAAGACGACGCGCGTCGGCGGCGGCCACCCGGAATACAAGGTAATCGCCGATCCTGGCAGTGGTGGCGCGCGGCCGAGCGCACAGCAGGATCTCTGGCACTATTCGATCGGCCGCATGGTCGATGCCTGCGCCGCCAACGGCATCAAACCCTTCTACGGCCCGTTCGGCGACATCGCCGACCTCGAAGGCTGCGAGGTGCAGTTCCGCAATGCCTTCCTGCAAGGCTGTCTCGGCGCTTGGTCGCTGCATCCCAACCAGGTCGAGGTCGCCAAGCGCGTCTTTAGCCCCGACCCCGCTGAGGTCGCATTCGCGAAGAAGATTCTCGCCGCCATGTCTGACGGCACCGGCGTCGGCATGGTCGACGGCAAGATGCAGGACGACGCCACATGGAAGCAGGCGAAGGTGATGGTCGATCTCGCCAAGCTCGTTTCCGCCAAGGACCCCGCGCGCAAGAACCTCTACGGCCTCTAGGAGCATGATCTTTTCCGAAAGCCGGTTTCCACCTTTCGGGATTATGCTTTAAACCCGAAATCCGCCGTGATTGGCGGCGAGTTTTCCCCTATATTGGGGGCGGTAAGGGTGCGCCATGAACACCAAAAGCCGCCACGCAAAATATCGAATCGGGCAGGTCGTTCGCCACCGCGTGTTTCCGTTCCGCGGCGTGGTCTTCGACATCGACCCGTCGTTCAATAATACCGAGGAGTGGTATCTTTCGATCCCGGAAGAAATCCGGCCCACGAAGGACCAGCCTTTCTACCACCTGCTCGCCGAGAACGCGGAAAGCGAATATATCGCCTATGTGTCGGAGCAGAACTTGCTGCCCGACACTTCCGGCGAGCCGCTGCGCCACCCGGAGCTTGAGGAACGGTTCTACGCCGACGGCAACGGCGCCTACCGGGCGCGCGACCGGCAAGTGCATTAGTGCCCCGAACCCGAAGTTCGCACACACCGTGCCGCGAGGGCGATTGCGAACTTCGGGTTCAAAGGGGGCACTAGAGCTATAGAGTAGCTAGTGTCCCTTTGATTCCGAAGTTCGTACGAGAGTGTGCTGCGAGGATTTACGAACTTCGGAATCGGGACACCAGTAAAAATAAAACGGCGCGCGAGACCCGCGCGCCGTTCCGATATTCCGGGATCGCCCCGTAGTGATTACTGCTTTTGCTGCTTCTCGCGCTCGATGCGGGCGTCGTCGGCGGCTTTTTGCAGTTTTTCCTGCATCTTCTTGCGTTGATCTTCCATCGCCTTGAGGTCCATCGCCGGGCCGTCATAGACCTTGGCGAATTCCTTGGTCGGGAAAATAAAGTGAATGGTACGCGGCGGCGCCTGCGCCGTGATGACCTGCACCCACATCTCCTGCGACTTCTTCAGCGCATTGATGAAGTTCTGGTCGACCGAGACCTCGACGATGCAGACGGGTGCCTGATTGGGTGGCGCGACGCAAGCGGTGTAGGGCAGCTCGCTTTGCAGCGCCGAGCCGTCGATCAGCACCCGGATGCCCGGCTGGATCAGCATGCCGAGCGGCGCCACGACGCGGAAAACTCTGTTCGGATTGTCGGGAAGCTCGGCGAAACTCGCCGACATCAGGAACTGCCCGGTCTCGGCGATCTGCGCCTGACTGATTTCGCACACCTGCTTCTTCGATTGCGGATCGTCGGCGCAACGTTTGGTCCAGGGCGTCGCGATGCTGCCGGCCGGCTGCGATTGCACTTGCTGTGGCTGCCCTTGCGCGGGAGCTGGCTGTGCCTGAGCCGGCGTCTTGGGCGCCGGCTGTTTCGGCTGCGTCTGCTGGGGTGAAGCCTTGGGCGCAGCGGGCGGCGGCGTTTGCGCGAAGGCGTCGGCCGAAAACGCGAAGACGAAGAGAGCGGCGAGACCGGCTGCGCGGCGCACGGCACCTCTCGGTGCGAAGGACATGCGAAGTTTCATCAAGACTCCCCTTAAGACTAGGCTCAAGCCGCCCCGCGACCGTGTGATGGATGGTTGTCGTTCGCGCGAACCTGAAGGCCGCGCTGGAATTCGATGCTGTCGACGGCAATTGAGGCAAGAGAGTGGCATGGGCCGAGCCCAAAGCAAAGTCTCGCGTTCGCCTATGGTATCGTTCCCTCCTCCGCGAATCGGTCGATTTCGCTGAACCGGAGGAAGCCCAGTGCCGGTTGGCCGCATGCCGGGACGTCGTGTGATTTCTGCGGCACTCGCCGCGATCGGTTTTTTTCTTTTCCTCCCATCGAGCGGTAGCGCCGAGCCCCGGCACGCGCTGGCGATGCAGGGCGAGCCGCTTTATCCCGCGGGCTTCGACCATTTCCGCTACGTCAATCCGGATGCGCCTAAGGGCGATCGGCTGACGCTCGGCCTGCTCGGCTCTTTCGACAGCCTCAACCCCTTGATCGTGCGCGGCACGGCCGTGCAGCAGGTGCGAAACTACGTGGTCGAGAGCCTGCTCGCGCGCGGGCAGGACGAACCCTTCACGCTTTACGGCCTACTCGCCGAAAAAGTCGAAACCGACGATGCGCGTAGCTTTGTCACCTTTTATCTCGATCCGCGCGCGCGCTTTTCGGACGGAAAACCGGTCGGCGCCGACGACGTGCTGTTTTCCTGGCAGCTCTTGCGCGACAAGGGACGCCCAAACCACCGCTACTATTACGGCAAGGTGACGCGCGCGGAAAAAGTCGGCGAGCGCGCGGTGCGGTTTGAATTCGCTGACACCGCCGACCGCGAATTACCCTTGATCCTCGGCCTGATGCCGATCTTGCCCGCACATGCGGTCGACGCCGAGCACTTCGAGGAGACGGGGCTGAAGCCGCTCCTCGGCAGCGGGCCCTATCGGATCGCCGAGGCGAAAGTGGGCGAGAGCGTCACCTTCAAGCGTAACCCCGATTATTGGGGACGCGATCTCGCGGTCAATCGCGGGCTCTATAATTTCGACGAGCTAAAGCTCGACTATTATCGCGACGCCAACACCTGGTTCGAGGCCTTCAAGCGCCAGCTCTACGACGTGCGCTTCGAGACCGACCCCGGCCGCTGGACGGCGCAATACGACTTTCCCGCCGCGCGCACGCTTGGGCTCGTGCGCGAAAGCGCGGTGAGCGGCGAGCCGCGGCCAATGCTCGGCTTTGTCTTCAATACCCGGCGTCCGATCTTTTCCGATCCGCGCGTGCGGGCGGCGATCGTGGAATTGTTCGATTTCGAATGGGCGAACGCCAAACTCTATTACGGCGCCTACCGGCGGACGGCGAGTTTTTTCGAGGCTTCCGAACTCTCCGCCCGTGACCTGCCGGTGGACGAGCGGGAGCGCGCGCTGCTTGTCCCCTTCCCCGATGCGGTCGCGCCCGACGTGTTGGAGGGCCGCTACCAGCCGCCGGTGTCCGACGGATCGGGCCGCGACCGGGCGCGGCTCAAGCGTGCGCTCGATCTATTCACTGAAGCGGGCTGGGTGTTGCGCGACAGCGCGCTCGTCGCGCGCGCGGATAACGAGCCGCTGCGTTTCGAAATCATGGTTTCGAGCCGTGACGAAGAGCGGCTCGCGCTCGGCTTTGCCACGATGCTGCGGCGCGCCGGGATTACCGCCGGCGTGCGCTTCGTCGACGGCACGCAATTCGAACGGCGGCGCCAAACCTATGACTTCGACATGATGCCCTATACTTGGCAGCAGTCGCTCTCGCCCGGCAACGAGCAGAATTTCTATTTCGGCTCCGCCAGTGCCGACGTGCCGGGCACGCGTAATTACATGGGGGCGAAGTCGAAAGCGATCGACGCGATGATCACGGCGATTATCGCCGCTCGCTCGCGCGATGAGTTGGTGGCCGCCGTGCGCGTGCTCGACCGGATATTGATGTCGGGCATCTATGTCGTTCCGCTCTTTCACCTGCCGGAAATATGGATTGCGCGCTGGCCGTGGATCGGGCGGCCCATCACGCCGCCGCTTACCGGGCCGATGATCGAAAGCTGGTGGAGAGTGCCCGAATCGTCGCAAACGAGACCCATGGACAAGCGCTGATGCGCGAACGGACGCCAGATTTTGCCAAAGGCGGGCTCGATCCCAAGGTCGCGCTCGATGCCGTCTTTCGCCGCAACGTGTTGACGCGGCCCGGCGCGCTCGCGCTTTCCGATCCTTCCGACCGCGCTACCTTCACCGACGGTCTGCCGCGCCGGCTGAATTACGCCGAGGCCGATGTCGCGGTGAACCGGTTAGCTTCGCAGATGAACGCGCTCGGCTTGCCCGAAGGCTCGAGGGTCGCGCTGCAGCTTCCCAATACGGTCGAGGCAGCGCTCACGCTCCTAGCACTTCTGCGCGCGGGGCTGGTGGCGGCACCGGTGCCGATGCTGTGGCGGCGCGCGGATCTGGTGGCGGCGCTCCGCGAAATCAACGCGCGCGCGATCGTCACCATGACGCGGATCGGCAGCGAGCGGCCGGCGGAGATCGCCTGCGAGGCGGCGGCCGAATTGTTTTCGCTGGGCTTTCCCTGCGCCTTCGGCCACGCCGTGCCGGACGGCGTGATCCCGCTCGATCTAGACGCCGCGATCCCGCAACAAAAGGCCGATCTTTCGGCCGCGCGGATGGCTTCGGGGGATGCAGTCGCGATTGCGACCTTCGACGCCTCGCGGCGCGGCGCTTTCGCGGTCGGCCGCTCGCACACGCAATGGATCGCGGCGGGATGCGCCGTGATGCTGGAAGCGCGGATCGCGCCAGGCGAGACCATCGTCTCGACCTTGCCGCCCGCTTCGCTCGCCGGAATCGCCAGCGCCTTCGTGCCCTGGCTTCTCACCGGCGGGACGCTAGCGCTCGTGCACGGCTATTCGCCGCACTCGTTGGCGCAAGCCGCGAGCGCCGGCGCGCATCTCGTGGCGCCCGCGACCGCCTTGCCGGCGCTTGCGGAGGCGAGCGGCGAGAGTTTCGCAGCCTCTGTCGCCGTTCATCGCGAACCGCAAAGCCTCGGCGTCGATCTTTCGCAGACGAATTGCGAGGCAATCGTCGACGTTCAGTCGTTCGGCGAGATCGGGCTCGTGGCGCTGCGGCGGATCGCGAAGATCATGCCTTCGCCGGTGCCAATCGGCGAAACCCGGGCTCCCGCCGACGCGCCAAACGCGCCGGTCGTCATCGAAACGAAACGGCTTGCCGACGGCACGCTCGCCGTGCGCGGTGCGATGGTGCCGGACAAGGTATTCCCCGACTCCGCGCGCGAGGTGTCGCAAATCGAATTCGACCTCGACGGCTTCGTGCGGACGAATTTGCGCTGTCACGCCATCGGATCGAGCGGGCTCGCGATCGAAGCCTCGCCCGATGGAATCATCGCGATCGGCGGTCTGCGTTACGGCGTCGACGACCTCACGATGCGGATCGCGAAGACTTCTCCGGGGTCGACGCTGGAGGTCGAGCGCGATTCACTTCTCGGCGCGCGGCTCGCGGTCGAGAGCAGCGATGCAGCGGCCGCGAGAAAAATACTTGACGAGGCGGGCCAATCGCGCCTGATATTCGAGGGTGTGAGGCCGCGGGCGGCGGAACGCCGCGCCGGCTGAACGAAGGCGAATGGAGGCGGCATGAAGAAGCGGGTCGTGATCGACGTCGTTTCCGACGTCGTGTGCCCCTGGTGCTACGTTGGCAAGCATCGTCTCGAAGCCGCGCTTGCACTCCGTCCCGATATCGAAACCGAAATCCACTGGCAGCCCTATTTTCTCGATCCGCGCGTGCCGCGCGAGGGTATGGCGCGCGTCGATTACCTATCGCGCAAATTCGGCAGCGACGAGCGCATCCGTCCCGCGCATGAGCGGCTATCGCGGCTCGGCCGTGAGGAAGGGATCGAATTCCATTTCGAGCGAATCGCGCGGCAGCCGAACACGCTCGATGCGCACCGCTTGATCGGATGGGCGGAAGAAGCGGGCCGCGCCGGCGCGATCGTCGAAAAGATATTTTCGCAGTTTTTCAGCGAAGGGGCCGATCTCACCCAGATCGAGACGTTGCTGCTGGCGGCCCAAGCCGGCGGCCTCGATGTCGAAGTCGTACGCCGCGATCTCGCGGGCGAGCGCGATGTGGCCGCGATCGAAAAATCCGCCACCTCCGCCGCCGAGCGCGGTATTTCCGGCGTGCCGTTCTTCATCTTCAATAACCGCTTCGCTGTCGCCGGCGCGCAGACGCCGGATATGCTGACCGAGGCGATGGACAAGACGCTCACCGAGGCGGCCTGACTTACGCAAGCATGATCTTTTCCGAAAACCGGTTCCCACTTTTCGGGATCATGCTTTAGCCTTCGCGCCCTCCGCGATCCGCACCAGGTTTTCGAGAAGCTCGCGCGCCCCCGCAAGGCGCTCGCCCGCGTCCTGCCAGTCTTCAAGCCAGACGATTTTCTGGTCGGGGCGGATTTTGGCGATCGGCGCGTTGCCCGCGATCCAGCGGATCAGTCCTTCCGGATTATCGAACTTGTTGTCGCGGAGCGCGATCACCGCGCCCTTGGCGCCGGCTTCGATTCGCTCGACGTTGGCGCGGCGACAGAGCGCCTTGATCGCGACGACCTTGAGCAGCGTCTCGACCTCCGGCGGCAGTTTGCCGAAACGGTCGACGAGCTCCGCCCCCGCCGCTTCGATCTCGGCGTCGCTTTCGAGATCGGCGAGACGGCGATAAAGCCCGAGCCGCACTCCAAGATCGGGCACATAATCCTCGGGAATGAGCACGGGAATGCCGGCCGCGATCTGCGGCGACCATTTGTCGGCGGCCGGTTGATCGATGCCCGCCTCGAGTGCGGCGACCGCTTCGGCCAGCATTTCCTGATAGAGTTCGTAGCCGACCTCGCGGATGTGGCCGGACTGTTCTTCGCCCAATAGATTTCCGGCGCCTCGAATGTCGAGATCGTGGGAGGCGAGTTCGAAGCCGGCGCCGAGACTGTCGAGCGATTGCAGCACCTTTAGCCTTCGCTCGGCCTGCGCCGTCACCGGCTTGTCGGCCGGCATCGTCAGGATCGCATAGGCGCGGGTCTTCGAGCGGCCGACACGTCCGCGCAGTTGATAAAGCTGCGCCAGCCCAAAACGGTCGGCGCGATGCACGATCAACGTATTCGCGGTCGGAATATCGAGGCCCGACTCGATGATGGTCGTCGACAACAGCACGTCGAATTTTCCCTCATAGAAGGCGCCCATAATGTCTTCGAGTTCGCGCGCCGGCATCCGGCCGTGGGCGACGGCGACCTTTACCTCCGGCACGTTCTTTTCGAGAAATTCGCGGATGCCGGCGATGTCCTCGATGCGGGGACACACATAAAACGCTTGCCCTCCACGGTAGCGCTCGCGCAGCAACGCCTCGCGCACGACAAGCGGATCGAACGGCGTGATGAAGGTGCGAACCGCGAGACGGTCGACCGGCGGCGTCGCGATGATCGACAACTCCCGCACGCCCGCGAGCGCGAGCGAGAGCGTGCGCGGGATCGGCGTCGCGGTGAGCGTCAAGACATGGACTTCGTGACGGAGCTGCTTCAGGCGCTCCTTATGGGCGACGCCGAAATGCTGCTCCTCGTCGACGACGACGAGGGCGAGATGGGCGAACCGCACATCCTTGGCGAGGAGGGCGTGGGTGCCGATCACGATCTCGATCTTGCCCTCGGCAATTTCGCTCTTGATCTGCCGCGCATCCTTGGGCGCGACCAGCCGCGATAGTTGCGCGATTTGCACCGGCAGCCCGGCGAAGCGCTCGCTGAAAGTGCGGTAGTGCTGGCGCGCCAAGAGGGTCGTCGGCACGATGACCGCGACCTGGCCGCCGGCAAAGGCGGTGATGAAGGCGGCGCGCAACGCCACCTCGGTCTTGCCGAANNTGCTCCTCGTCGACGACGACGAGACCGAGATCCTTGAATTTTATGGATTTTGCGAGCAAGGCGTGGGTGCCGATCACGATGTCGACTGTGCCCTCGGCGAGCCCATCCCGCATTTTCGCCATCTCGCTCGCAGTCACGAGACGTGACGCTTGCGCGACGCGCACCGGAAAGCCGCGAAAGCGCTCGCTGAAGGTGAGAAAATGCTGGCGCGCCAAAAGCGTCGTCGGCACCACCACCGCGACCTGTTTGCCGGAGAGCGCGGTAATGAAGGCCGCGCGGAGCGCGACCTCGGTCTTGCCGAAGCCGACATCGCCGCAGACCAGCCGATCCATCGGCCGCCCGGCGGCGAGGTCAGCGGCCACCGCCTCGATCGCGGTGTCCTGATCGTCGGTTTCCTCGTAGGGGAAGCGCGCGCAGAACTCGTCGTAGAGGCCCTCGGGGACGGTAAGTTTCGGCGCTTCGCGGAGTTTCCGCGCGGCGGCAACGCGCACAAGCTCCGCCGCCATCTCGTGGATGCGGGTCTTGAGGCGTGCCTTGCGCGATTGCCAGCCGAGGCCGCCGAGGCGGTCGAGTTCGGCCGTTGCTTCCTCGTTGCCGTAACGCGTGAGCAATTCGAGATTTTCGACCGGGAGGAACAGACGGTCGCCGCCTTGATAGTGGATCTCCAGGCAATCGTGCGGCGCGCCGAGCGCCTCGATCGTCTTCAGCCCGGCGAAGCGGCCGATGCCGTGGTCGATATGGACGACGAGATCGCCGGCGGAGAGGCTCGTGAGCTCCGTAATGAAGTCGTCGGCGCGGCGCGGGCGGCGGCGCGGGCGCGCAAGCCGATCGCCGAGAATGTCTTGTTCGGAAATGATCGCGGCGTCGGCGCTCTCAAAGCCGGTCTCAAGGCCAAGAACCGCGAGGCCGAAGGCGCCCTTGGTCAGCGCCCGCATCTCGTGAAAACTCGCGACGGGACGCAGATCGGCAAGCCCGTGGTCGAACAGCACGTGCTGCATGCGCTCGCGCGAGCCCTCGCTCCAGAAGGCGAAAACCACGCGTTTGTTCGCGGCTTCCAGCGCGCGCGTGTGGGCCACGACCGCGTCGAAGAGATTGCGGTTTTCGTCGGCGCGCTCGGTGGCGAAGGTGCGCCCAGCTTTGCCGCCGGCGTCGATCACGTCGCGCGTCTCGGGCATCGCGAAGGGCGTGAGGCGAACGAGCGCGGAATCTGCAAGCCGCGCTTTCCATTCTTTCACCGTGAGGTAAAGCCGCTCCGGCGGCAGCGGCTTGTAGAGCGGGCTTTGCCCCGCCTCCATCGCCTCGTGCCGCGCGGCGTAATAATCGGCGATTTGCTCGAGCCGCTCGCCAGCGGCCTCTTCGATCAGCGTCTCCAGTACGACCGGCGCACCCGGCAGATAATCGAACAGGGTTTCGAGCCGCTCCAAGAAGAGCGGCAGCCAGTGTTCGAGGCCCGGATTGCGCCGGCCTTGGCTCACGGCCTCGAAAAACGCGTCGCCCTTGGTTTGTCCACCGAACTCGGCGACATAGCCCATGCGAAAGCGCTTGATCGTTTCCCCGCTCAGCTGCACTTCGCTGGTGGGGACGAGCTCCAGTTTTTCGACGCGGCTCGCGGTGCGCTGCGTCTCGGGATCGAAGGCGCGGATCGATTCCACCGAGTCGCCGAAGAAATCGAGCCGCACGGGAGCGCTTGTCCCCGGCGCGTAGAGATCGAGAATGCCGCCGCGCACGGCATATTCGCCGATGTCGCGGACGGTGGAAGCGCGAATAAATCCGTTGGTCTCCAGCCAGCGCGCGATTTCGTTCATTGGCCGCGCGTTACCCGGGGCAATCGCGAGCGACTGGGCGGCGACTGCTTCCCGCGGCGTCACGCGCTGCAGAAGCGCGTTGATGGTGGTGAGTACGATGCCGGAATCTTGGTTCGCATGAACAAGTTTTGTCAGCGTCGCCATGCGGCGGGCCGCAACCGCGGAGTTCGGCGATACCCGATCATAGGGCAAGCAATCCCAGGCCGGGAACGTCAGCACCGATAGATCGGGGGCGAAGAAGGAAAGTGCCCGCTCGAACGCCGCCATGCGCTCGGCATCGCGGCAGACGACGAGCAAGCGTTCTGTTTCCGTCTTTGCGCGCGCGGCGATGCTCCGCGTGAGATCGGCGGCAACGAGCCCTGAAAATCCGTCGGGGACGCTCGCGATGGTGAGCGCTTTGCCGGGGACAAGACGATCGGCGGGAGCAAAGGGCTTATTCATCGCGCGCTCCCGAGATGGAAGTCGCGGAGCCGCCGCAGGAGCGCCGTATCGTAAAGCGCGGGGGTCTCTTCGGTGCCGGTAATCCAGTTGTAGAGATCGGGATCTGGAACTTCGAGCAGGGCCTCGAACGAGGCCATGCTTTGCTCGTCGAACTTCGCGGCTTCAGCGTCGGCGAAGCGGCCCAAGAGCAGATCCATTTCGCGCGTACCGCGATGCCAGGCGCGGAAGCGCAACCGCCGCCTGCGGACGTCGAGATCTTGGTTCGAACGCGATTCGGTCATCGTCGGATCAACGCCAAAAGCCCGGACGCGCCGGGCGCGCTTGATATAGCGTTGGAGAACGCTTTTGTCAGGGGCGCGCTTGCCCGAAATCCACGCTTCAGCCACCTTCGCGAAACCATGCGCCCCATCGTTCTCAATCCGCTATTCGCGGCGCTCAATACGCTTTCCGGCATCGGTCCGAAGCTCATGGCGCCGTTCGGACAGCTGTTGGAGCACGCGCCGCCGCGCGTGATCGATCTTCTGTTCCACCTGCCCTACTCGGCGCTCGACCGCCGTGCGCGGCCGAAGCTGAAGGACGTGGTCCCCGGCGGAATCGCGACCGTGCAGGTCACAGTCGAGCGGCATCAGCCGGGGCGCGGACGCGCGCCGCACAAGATCGTCGCGAGCGACGATACCGGCACGCTGGAAATCGTCTATTTCCACCTGCCGCGTGAGCGGGTGGAGAAAATGCTGCCGCTTAACGAGACACGCTATGTCTCGGGCCGCGTCGATCTCTATGACGGCCGATTGCAGATGGTGCATCCCGACCGCGTGGTTGATGAGCGGGGCCTCGCGCAACTGCCGTTGGTCGAGCCGGTCTATTCGCTCACCGAAGGTATTTCCTCCGGCATCGTGCGGCGCGCGGTGACGGGCGCGCTCGCGAAATTGCCGGAGCTCCCCGAATGGCTCGACGCGGCATTTCTCTCGCAGCGGCAGTTCCTGTCCTTTTCGACGGCGCTTCGCCGCATACACGCCCCGGAAAACCCCGGCGACGTTCTGCCCGAGTCGCCGCTGCGCGGGCGACTCGCCTATGATGAATTACTATCGCACCAGCTTGCATTGGCGCTCGTGCGCGGCCGTATTCGCCGCGAGGCGGGCCGCGCCAACATCGGCACCGGCGAATTGCGCAAGAAGATCGAGGCGGCCCTTCCCTTCTCGCTCACCGGCGCGCAGCGCGGCGCGATCGAAGAAATCGTCCGCGATCTTTCCTCGGAGCAGCGCATGCTGCGGCTCCTACAAGGCGACGTCGGTGCGGGCAAGACACTGGTGGCGCTGATGGCGGCGGCCCATGTGATCGAAGCGGGCCGGCAAGCCGCATTGATGGCGCCGACCGAAATCCTCGCGCGCCAGCATTTTGAACGCTTGAGTCCGCTTGCCGTGGCGGCGGGTATTCGCCTGGCGCTGTTGACCGGCCGCGACAAAGGCCGTGAGCGCGAGCGGCTGCTCGAGGAATTGCAAGACGGAAAGATCGACCTTCTCGTCGGCACCCACGCGCTGTTTCAGGAGGATGTCGAGTTTCACGACCTCGCGCTCGCAATCGTCGATGAACAGCATCGCTTCGGCGTGCATCAGCGCCTTGCGCTCGCCGAAAAAGGCGAAGCCGCCGATCTTCTGGTGATGACCGCGACGCCGATTCCGCGCACGCTCGTGCTCACTTATTTCGGCGACATGGAAGTGTCGGAGCTGCGCTCTAAGCCCGCCGGCCGCCAGCCGATCGATACGCGCACCATTTCGCTCGGCCGCATCGAGGAAGTGGTGGAGGCGGTGGGACGCGCGGTTGAAAGCGGCGCGCGCGCCTATTGGATCTGCCCCTTGATCGAGGAATCCGAGATTGTCGACCTCGCCGCCGCCGAGGAGCGCTATGAGTTCCTCCGCAAGCGCTTCGGCAAGCGCGTCGGGCTCGTGCATGGACGCATGAAAGGCCGCGACCGCGACGAGGCGATGGAGCGCTTCGCAGCTGGCGAGACGCAAATCCTTGTCGCCACCACCGTGATCGAGGTCGGCGTCGACGTGCCGGAAGCGACCATCATGGTGATCGAGCAAGCCGAGCGTTTTGGGCTCGCGCAGTTGCATCAACTACGCGGTCGCGTCGGGCGCGGCGCCGGACAATCCACTTGCTTGCTCCTCTACAAAGGCCCGCTCGGAGACGCCGCCAAGCGAAGGCTTTCCACCTTGCGCGAGACCGAAGACGGCTTTCGCATCGCCGAGGAGGACTTGGCGCTACGCGGTGAAGGCGAGGTGCTCGGCACGCGACAGAGCGGGCTTCCTGGCTTCAAGATCGCGCGGCCCGAATTGCATCGCGATTTGCTCGAGGCCGCGCGCAAGGACGCGGCGCTGATCATCACCCGCGATGCTTCGCTTTCATCGGAGCGCGGCAAGGCACTGCGCCTGCTCTTGCATTTGTTCGAGCGTGAAGAAGCGGTGCGGCTGATCGAGGCGGGATGATTCCTCCCTCCTCTTTAGGGGAGGGTCGGCGAGCGTAGCGAGCCGGGGTGGGGTCGGGGCACATGTCACCCCACCCGGCTGCTCGTTTCACTCGCAGCCACCCTCCCGTTTAGGGGAGGTATAATTTTATTCCACCGTCACCGACTTCGCGAGGTTCCTCGGCTGGTCGACGTCGGTGCCGCGTTGCACGGCGGCGTGATAGGCGAGCAACTGCACCGGCACCGCGTAGACGATCGGCGTCACGGTCGCGGACATTTCGGGCAGCGTCAGGATCGCGCTCGCCTTGTCGCCCGCCGCGGCGGCGCCCTTGGCGTCGGTGATCAGAATGACCTTGCCTTTGCGCGCGAGAACTTCCTGCATATTCGAGGCGGTCTTCTCGAACACTTTGTCGTAGGGCGCGATCACCACGACCGGCATATGCTCGTCGATCAGCGCGATCGGCCCATGCTTGAGTTCGCCCGCGGCGTAGCCCTCGGCGTGGATGTAGGAAATTTCCTTCAACTTGAGCGCGCCTTCGAGCGCAAGTGGATAACTCGTGCCGCGGCCAAGATAAAGGACGTCCCGGCAGTTCTCCAATTCCTGCGCGAGCCGCTCGATTTTGGGCTCGAGCGTAAGCGCCTCGTTGAGATGACGCGGCACTTCGATGAAGGCGCGCACGAGATTGCGCTCGTCGTCTGGCGAAAGCGTGCCGCGTGCGCGGCCGGCCGCGACCGCGAGGCAAGCGAGCGCGGCGAGCTGGCAGGTGAACGCCTTGGTGGAGGCAACGCCGATTTCCGGCCCTGCTAGTGTCGGGATCACAATCTCGCTCTCTCGCGCAATCGTCGAGGACGGTACGTTGACGATGGCAAGCGTATGCTGGCCCTGTTCCTTGGCGTAGCGGAGCGAAGCGAGCGTGTCGGCGGTCTCGCCCGATTGCGAGACGAAGATCGCAAGGCCGTTCTTCGCCATCGGCGCCTCGCGGTAGCGAAATTCCGACGCAATATCGAGATCGACCGACAACCGCGCGAAGCGCTCGAACCAGTATTTCGCTATCTGCCCGGCATAGAACGCGGTGCCGCAGGCCGAGATCGTGATGCGGTCGAGATTCTTGAAATCGAATGGAAGCTTTACCGGCAGCCGTACGCGCTCGTTTGTCATGTCGAGCATCGAGGCGAGCGTGTGGCCGACGACCTCGGGCTGCTCGTGGATTTCCTTCGCCATGAAGTGGCGGTGGTTGCCTTTGTCGACGAGGAAGGCGCCGGCAGCACTTGTTTGCACCGGCCGCACCACGCGATGGCCCTCACTATTGCGAACATCGGCGCCGTTGCGGTCGAGCACCGCGAGATCACCCTCTTCGAGATAGGAAATTTTATCGGTGAAGGGTGCGAGCGCAATCGCGTCGGAGCCGAGATACATTTCGCCCTTGCCGTAACCGATCGCGAGCGGGCTTCCTTTGCGTGCGCCGATGAGCAAATTCTCCTCGCCATCGAACAGGAAAGCGAGCGCGAAAGCGCCTTTCAAGCGCGGTAGCGCCGCCATGACCGCCTGCAGCGGCTTCTTGCCCGACTTCATTTCCTGCGTGACCAAATGAGCGACGGCTTCGGTGTCGGTCTCGGTCAGAAATTTCGCGCCCTTTTTGCTGAGTTCTTCGCGCAGCTCGCGATAATTCTCGATGATGCCGTTGTGAACGACGGCGAGTTTGTCGGTCGCATGCGGATGAGCATTGGTTTCGTTCGGCACGCCATGCGTCGCCCAACGCGTATGACCGATGCCGATTTTACCCAAGAGCGGCTCTTCCATCAGCCGCTTTTCGAGGTTCTTCAGCTTGCCTTCGGCGCGGCGACGCGTCAGGTGACCGGCTTCCAACGTAGCGATGCCCGCGGAGTCATATCCGCGGTATTCGAGGCGCTTGAGCGCATCGACGATGCCGCCCGCCACGGGCTCCCGCCCGAGAATGCCGACAATGCCGCACATGAAATGATTCCTCGCCCCGGTAGCCTAGCAAACAGCCCTTTAGAGATGGTTCCCGCCAAGGGAAAATCAATTCGGATTGCGGCGGATTTCAAGCGCAGCCTTGCAGCGCGGTTAAGTGCTTACGCCCTGTGGGCGTTTTCGCGTTAAAGAATATGCTAAACGCCTGGCAATCGAACGAGGGGAAGCGCCGATGCCGATCAAGCTCTACGACTCCAAGGTATCTCCTTATGCCCGCAAGGTGCGCCTGCTCGCCGCCGAGCTTGAGATTCCGATCGAGAAAATTCCACTCGATTTCCAGAAGGGCGATCCACAAAAGCCGGAATATCTCGCGCTCAATCCGAACGGCAAAGTGCCCACGATTGACGATGACGGCTTCGTGCTGTGGGAATCGATCGCGATCCTGAAATACCTCGCGGGCAAGAAGGGGCGGCTCGTTCCGAAAGACGCGCGCGGCCAGGCGCAGGCGGATCAATGGATGATCTGGTGGGCAAACCAGCCGGAGCCCGCGATCGAACTCCTGATCTATGAGCATATACTGAAGCCCTTCTTCGGCAAGCCGGGTAACGATCCGAGCATCATCGACGAAGCGCACGATCAACTCGGCCGCTTTTTGCCCGTGCTGGAGAAGCAGCTTGCAGGCAAGGAATACGTGATGGGCGAACTCAGCGTCGTCGATTTCGCTATCGCCCCGCTCCTCGAGCTTTCCCAGCGGCGGCTGAACGTCGATCTCGGCAAATATCCCGGCATCACCGCCTGGCTCGAGCGGTTGCAGGCAAAGCCTTATTGGAAGACGGCGTAAGCCGAAATCTCGCGCTGACTTCGCGTTAGCTCTTGTTACGAGAATCCCGGCGCTCCACCGGCGTGACTTGAAACGTCACAATCTCCGCGCCGCGCAGCGCACTCACCGCGACCGGATGGTCGATGCGCTCGCCATTGAGGAGCCGGATTAAATCGTCGATACCGGTCACCGCCTCGCCGTCGAGGCTCACGACGATGTCGCGCGGCATGAGCGTCGCCACCGCGGCGGGGCTGCCCTCCTCGATCGCCGTGATCATCGCCCCAAGTTTGTTCGAGATGCCGGCGGCGACAGCAAGACGCCGCGGCACCGGAATCGTTTGTGCCGATACGCCGATGAAGGCGCGGCGAACGCGTCCGTGCCGGATCAATTCGCCGAGCACGAACTTCGCGGTGTTGCTCGCGATCGCAAAGCAAATGCCCTGCGCGCCCAGGATGACCGCGGTGTTGATGCCAATTACTTCGCCCCGCGCCAACACGAGCGGGCCGCCGGAATTGCCGGGGTTGAGCGCGGCGTCGGTTTGGATCACGTCCTCGATCAGTCTTCCGGTGCTGCCACGAAGCGAGCGGCCCAAAGCGGAGATGACGCCGGCCGTCACCGTAGACTCGAATCCGAGCGGATTGCCGATTGCGACCACGAGTTGCCCGCGATGCAGCCGCTTGGAATCGCCGAGCCGGGCGGCAGGCAGGTGCTGGGGCGAAGTCGCGCGCAAAAGCGCGAGATCGGTGTCGGCGTCTTCACCAATCAGCCGCGCGCCGAGATTAAGACCGTCGGCGGTCGCGAGCCGGATTTCGCGGCTACCCTGGACGACATGGCTGTTGGTGAGCACGAGCCCATCGGGCGAGATGATCACGCCCGAGCCGACGCCGCCTTGGCGCCCGGAGCGGCCGCGGGTTTCGACCCGGACGACCGCGGGACCGACCTCATCCACGACGCCCGCGACCGCGCGCGAATAGGCGTCGAGCAGATCCCCGTCGTCGAGGGACTCGGGCTCGAGGGGGCGAGCCTCGGAAGGCTCGCCGGAATCCAGGATGAAGGTTGGCTTTGGGTCAAGCATGGCAAATGCGGACCCTTATATGGGAGCTGCAATGCCGATTGTCAGGATGCTCAGTCGTCGGCGTGCCAGTGTCCCGATTCCGAAGTTCGTAAACCTCGCTGCACGCTCTCATACGAACTTCGGAATCAAAGGGACACTGGTAAATCCATGATCCTAGTGCCCCCTTTGAACCCGAAGTTCGCAACCGAGCTTGCGGCATGGTGTGTGCGAACTTCGGGTTCGGGGCACTAGCCCTTCTTTCCTTTGTGCGCGCGCAGCTTTTTGATGGCGCGGAGCTTCTTCACCCAGCCTTTCTTCACCACCTGGCGGGTGCGCGCCACAGCGAGCGCGCCGTCTGGCACGTCCTTCACGATTACCGAGCCGGTGCCGACATAGGCGCCTTCGCCGATCTTCACCGGCGCCACCAGCGACGAGTTCGAGCCGATGAAGGCATCCTTGCCGATTTCGGTGCGGTGTTTTTCGATCCCGTCGTAATTGCAGAAGATGGTGCCGGCGCCGATATTGGCGCCCTCGCCGACGCTACCGTCGCCGATATAGGCAAGATGATTGGCCTTGGCGCCCTTGCCGAACTTTGCCGCCTTCACCTCGACGAAATTGCCGACGCGCGCGCCCTCGCCGATCACGGTGCCCGGGCGAAGCCGCGCGAACGGTCCGACGGTCGCGCCCACCGCGACATGCGCACCCTCGAGATGGGAGAACGAGCGGATTGTCGCCTTGTCCTCGATCACGACGCCGGGACCGAAGACGACGTAAGGCTCCACCGTCACATCGCGGCCGAATTTGGTGTCGGCGGCAAGATAAACCGTATCCGGCGCGACCAGCGTCGCTCCCGACGCCATCGCGCTTTCGCGCAGCCGTTTTTGCAAAATGGCGTCCGCCTCGGCGAGTTGCTTGCGGTCGTTGATGCCCATGACTTCCTCCTCTGGCGCTTCGCGGGCTGCGGCGGCAAGTCCCTTCTCCGCCGCGATCGCGACCGCGTCACTCAAATAAAATTCCTGTTTCGTGTTCCGGTTGCCGATCGCGCGCACGATGTCGAGCGCGTGCTTGCCTGAGAGCGCCATCACGCCGGCGTTGCAGAGCGTGATGGCGCGCTCGGCCTCGCTCGATTCGCGCTCCTCGCGAATGGCAGTGAGCCGGCCGTTCGCAATGACGAGCCGGCCATAGCCCGCCGGATTGGCCGGGCGAAAGCCGAGCACCGAGACGGCGGCTTCGTTCAATCCGTCGCGCAGGGCGCGCAAGGTCTCCGCCCGCACGAGCGGCGTGTCGCCGAACATGACGATGATATCGTGGCCAGTCGTGAGCATGGTGTGGGCCGCAAGTAGCGCATGTGCCGTGCCGCGCCGCTCCCGTTGCACGAATATCCGCGCGCCGGGTGCAATCCGCTTTACTTCCGCCGCGACGTCGTCGCGGCCTGGACCGATCACGACGGCAATCTTGTCGGCCCCGGCGCTTTTCGCGGCTTCCAGCACATGCGCGATCAGCGGCCGGCCGCCGACCCGGTGCAGGACCTTCGGCACCGCCGAAACCATGCGCGTTCCCTCGCCCGCGGCGAGCACAACGATCGCGGTCTTGGCGGCCATGAAAACTCCCCCCGACTGGCGTGCAAGCGGTGTAGCCGAACGCCGGAGCCTCCGAAAGCGCGGGCTTTCCAAGCCTTCGACTCTGGTAAATTGACGGCAAGTTATTCGCGATAAGACTCGCAGGCATCCTTCCTGGCCGCAGCGCCGCCCACCCCGCAACCACGACCGAAGGCAAAACGCCTTTCGGGGGCCGCGAGCTATCTGGTTTGGGGCTCGCTCGCTGTCTGCGCCGTGGTCGCGGCCTCGGTCTTGATTGCGATCGGGATCGGCGCTTCGCGCGGCGGATTCGGCGTGGCGCAGACCCCGTGCGCCCGCCGCCGACCGTCGTGCAAAAACCGCAAGCCGCGTCCGAATTCGAAGTGGCCCGCCTCAACGACGCGTTGCGCGCACTTGCCGCCGAGCGTGAGCGCTTGGCGGCACGGGTCGACCAATTGGAGCGCTCGGTCGGCGACATCACCGCGAGCGTCAATTCGGTCAAGGAGCGCACAGTGCCGCCCTCGGCAAATCTCCAGCCCGAGGCGAAGCCCGCGGCCGTATCGCCGGCAACGCCCATCCCCACGGTCACGGCTGAGCCCAACGAGCAGCCGTCTCCGCCGCCGACGCCTCGGGGTGCTATCGCGCAATCCGCTCCGCCCGCATCGGTTCAGCCGGGTACCCCTCCTCCCGCCGTGGAATTAGAGCCGGCCAAGCCATCCCCCCTTCTTCGCCCCTCGGGACCGGGCCAGATCGGGGCGCGGCCTCCACCCGCGCCGAAGGTCGTTAAAATGAATCCGCCGCCGCCGCAAGTTTCGCCGCCCGTCACCGCGGCGAAAGGCCAACCGACGCAGATTGCGCAGATTATGCCGCCTGCGAACCTGCCGATCGCGGATTCCGGCGCGAATAAAACCGAGTTCGCCATCGATCTCGGCGGCGACATATCGATCGACGGCTTGCGCGCGCGCTGGGCCAACATCAAAGGCAATCACGGCGCCGCGCTCGAAGGATTGCGGCCGCTCGTCAGCGTGCAGGAGGGAGCCAAGCCCGGCACCGTCGAACTCAGGTTGATCGCGGGTCCGGTCTCCAATGCCGGCGACGCGGCGAAGGTTTGCGCCAACCTGCAGACCAAAGGCGTTGCGTGCCGGACGACCGAATTCGACGGTCAAAAGCTTTCTTTACGCTGATCTAGCCGCGGCATTGCCGCGCCCCCTATGGGCATGGCAAGTTTCGTCCATGCATTCGCGATCGTTCCTGCCGTCACCGCGCGCCGCCAACGTATTGATTGCGCTGGGTGCGGCCGCGCTCGGCTATGCGCTCTATCTGCGCTATCTCGTGATCGAGAACTCGACGGTGGGGCTTGCCTGCGAAGCCGGGCTTGAGACATCGGCCTGCATGGTGCGGAAGATTGCGATCTTTCTCTTTCGTTATCGAGCGTTCGGCATTCTTGCCCTCGTCGCTGCCGTCTGCCACCTGCTGCGGCCGCAGATTTACGCCTTTGCCCTCGGCATGGTCGCCGCCGCTTTCGGTCTCGTGCTCTATAATAACGGCCTTGCGGCGCTCGCGACCGCGTTGCTCGTCATCAGCTTCGCGCGACCCGTAATCGTAGACACACTACCGCCAGCAGTAGCAGCAGCGCGGCGAACCACTGGGCCTGCCAGTTCAAAAGGCCCTCGTTGAAAAAGATATAGATCGCTGAGCCCGCCAGCAGCGCTGCTGAGATCTGCTCGGCGATGCCCTCGCGCTTGAGCCCCGAGGGACTGGCAAAAGTCGCGATGAAGAGCGCGACTACGGGCCCGGTGAGCGGCGCGAAGGGGAAATCGCGGTAGCGTGGGTCGAATACGAGGCCGAGTGCAGCGATGATCGCCATCGCGACGGTCACGAGCAGGAGCCCAGCGAGCAATCTTTCGAGGGGTGCGGCCGCCCGCCGGAACAATGGGTCGAGCACCGTGGCAAAGCCCGCGATCGGTGTTCTGCGGGCGGCAGCAGCGGCGGCTATCGGCGCTGTCATGAATGCCAGGAGAACGAAGATTATTGATCTAATCCAATCGACTATGGTCAAACTTTCAAGCGGCACAAGAGCCAGCGCCCAGCCCAAAAATAGGCCCCCCGCGAGCGCCATGCCGGCGATCGGCAACCAATTGATCTTCTCCGGCGCATCCTCTCCTTGACTGCGGGCGGCGAGATAGGCGCCTGCGAAGGTGACGAAGGCGAGCAGGATGCCGAGCAGCCCTTGTGAAAGACAGAGCGGATGGTCGCTCACCTTCCCGCCCCAGGCGAATTTGGGCGTCCGCTTTTCTCCGTCCAATAGCCCCCAGTGAGCGCCGACCGTGCCTTCGAGCTTGCGCTTCCAGGGCTGGTCGAAGGCCTCGATCAAATTCGTCGGCCAGTTGCCGCGCTTCGCCGCGGCGATCACTTCGTGCATGACCCGGGCTTCGTTCGAGAGCGAAGGCAGCGCCCCGTCGCGCATGCGGCCGGCACTGGGCCAGCCGACCTCGCCGATCATCACTTGCTTGCCCGGAAAGCTCGCCGCCGCCTTGGCCCGGATTTCGACCACGTGGCGGGCGGCTTGCCCCGCCGCTACCGGGAAATCCTCCCAATAGGGGAGGATATGGATGGTGACGAAATCGACGGCTGACGCCAATTCGCGGCTACGCAGCCAAAACTCCCAGACATCGGCGTAGGTCACCGGAACGCCGGTTTCGCGGCGAACGCGCTCGATGATGTCCTTGAGGTCGAGGGCCGCCATCTCGCCCCGCAGGAGGACTTCATTCCCAACGACGACGATCTTGATCACGTCCTTGTATTCGCGGGCGAGCGCGATGCCGGTCTCGATTTCGAGCTTATTGCGCTCGGCCTCACGGCTAAGCCAGATGCCTTGAATGACGGAAAGTCCGTGTTTGCGGGCTATTTCCGCGATCCGATCGAGCCCTTGCGAGCTCGAATAGGTCCGAATGCACGAGGTGATCTCGGAAAGCTCGGCCAAATCCGCCTCGATTTGTTCGGGGGAGACCGTGAAGTTCCGGTCGAGTGGCGACTGCCCGCCACGAAACGGGGCGTAGGAAACGCAAGCGAGCTTTTCGCCGGGGGCAAGCGGCGAGCGGGGCATGGAGACGGGCGAGCCGAGGGCGTACCAGGTAAGCCCGATCATGGCCGATACGGCGGCCAAAAGCAGGGCGGGCTGTCGAGATAACGCGGAAAACAAGGTCGCCCCCCACCCTGCGGCTTCTGGAACCTCGACTTAGCCACCCGCCGGTTGCCTCTCAAGCGGAACCGCCGGGCATTCTTAACCGCCCTCGCAATACCTCTTGCATGGCGCCGTGATGATGACAAAATCGAGCGCCAAGTATGCGTCGTTGAGGCAGGGGAATCGCCTCCAGAGTTTCAGAAGATGCCGTTCGCTCTTAGAGCTGCAGCCGTCGCCCTCGCGGGCGGCCTTTTTTTCGCGTCCCTGGTTCCGGCTTTTTCGCAGAGCCAGGGCGGGGAGCAGAAACCCGTCGACCCGCAAACTGCCGAGGAAATGGCCAAGGAAGCGCTCGCGCGAGCAGCGCGCGAATTCGCGGAAGCGGCGAAGCTGCCGAAGAACGCCGGCCTTCCCGAATGCCTTTGGACCGGTCGCCTCGTCGCGAGCTTGTTGTATCGCAACGACGTCGATACCGCCAAGCGCTACATGGATCTCTACGATCGTTTCAGTTGCCCTTCCGACCATCTCAAGCTCGCCATCCGCTGCGTCGTGCGGCAAGGACCGATGGATCAGAAGGGCGCGGAGAAGCTGGCGGCCAGGGTGCACGCCTGCTGGGTCAATCCAGACACCCTAACCCCGGCGCTCGTTCAATGAGGGCGTTGGGGACCACGATCCCCGCGGAACAATAATGCGTCTTTCGAGTCATTCAACGGGAGAATTGCGTCCGAAGACAAGCCTGCCGCACGATCACAAGGCGGCAACGGGCAAGCGGCCGTGGGTTCCGCTGGGGATGGACAAAAATTAATGCGCGTCGCTGCCGTGATTCTCGGTTTCGTCGCTGCCCTGCATGCTGGCATCTGGCTTTTGATTCGCGAGAGCGGCACCGCTCCCGCCACCAATGGCCAGTTCGCGAGCCTTTCCTTCGCGCCCTTTAATCCGAGCGACAAGCCCGACGCCGGCGGACTGACGAGCGAAGAACAAATCCGCGCGGATTTGAAAGTAATCGCGCCCTATTCGCGCGCGATCCGCACCTATGCCGCGACCGGCGGGCTCGAACTGGTGCCACCGGTCGCAGCCGAATTCGGCATGAAGGTCACGGTCGGCGCTTGGGTCGACAAGAACGCGGATCGCAACGAGCGCGAGATCAAGAGCGTCATCGATCTCGCGCACCAAAATTGGAACGTCAACGGCATCGTCGTCGGCAACGAAACGATCCTGCGCGACGAAATCAAGGTCGACCAATTGATCGAGCTGATCCAGCGGGTGAAGCGCGAAGTCTCGGTGCCGGTGACGACCGGCGAAATCTGGAATGTCTGGCTCGAGCATCCCGAACTCGTCTCTGCGGTCGACTTCATCGCCGTCCATATCCTCCCCTATTGGGAAGGCGTGCCGGAAGAGAACGCCGCCGACGCGGCGCTCCGCATTTACGAGCGGCTCCGCCTCGCCTATCCCGGCAAGCGCATCGTGATCGCGGAATTCGGCTGGCCGAGTGCAGGCTACAATCTCAAGGAAGCCGACCCCGGCACGATCGTGCAGGCGCAGATCATCCGCGCTTTCGTCTCGCGCGCCGAGCAGCTCGGCATCGAGTACAACATCGTCGAGGCGTTCGATCAGCCCTGGAAAAGCTTCGAAGGAAGCGTCGGCCCCTACTGGGGCGTGTTCGACGCCGACCGCAATCCGAAATTTCCGCTCTCGGGTCAAATCGGTGACCCGACCTGGCGGCTCCGCATGACTTTCGCGCTGATCTTCGGCATCCTCATCTCGATTCCGATCCTGTCCATCGTTGGCGTCACCGCCGCGCAAGCGTTCTTGCTCGCCGTCGCCGCCCACGCGGTCGGAGCGTGGTTCGCGATCGTGATCGACTATTGGGTTTCGCATTACTTTGTGTTCGGCGCGGTGGTGGCGCTCGGTCTTGGCGTCGCGCTGTTGGTGCCGCTCGTCTTGATTGCACTGAGCCGGATCGAGGAGCTTGCCGAAATTCTCTTCGGTATTAAGCCGCAGCGGCTGCTCGTTGCCAAATCCGATGCGCTGTCCGGGCGCATGCCGAAGGTTTCAATCCATATCCCGGCCCACAACGAGCCGCCGGAAATGCTGAAGCAGACGCTCGACTCCGTGGCTTCGCTCGACTGGCCGGCGCTAGAGTGCATCGTCGTCGTTAACAACACACCCGACCCCGCGCTGTGGCAGCCGGTGGAAGAGCATTGCCGGACGCTCGGCGAGCGTTTCAAGTTCATCAATGTCGACAAGCTCCTGGGCTTCAAGGCGGGCGCGCTCAGGCTCGCGCTCGAGCACACCGCCGAAGACGCCGAGATCATCGGCGTGATCGACGCCGACTATGCCGTGGCACCCAACTGGCTGAGGGATCTCGCGCCCGCGTTCGAGGATCCCACGGTCGGCCTCGTGCAGGCGCCGCAGGATCATCGCGACGGCGGCAAGAGCGTGGTCGCGGAACTGATGAACGGCGAATATGCCGGCTTCTTCGATATCGGCATGGTGCAGCGGAACGAGGCCAACGCCATCGTCGTGCACGGCACCATGTGCCTCGTGCGCCGCGCCGCGTTGTTGGACGCCGGCAATTGGTCGAGCGACACTATCTGCGAGGATACCGATCTCGGGCTCACCATGCTCGAGCGCGGTTGGCGCGCGCATTACACCAACCGCCGCTACGGCTGGGGGCTCCTGCCCGATGGCTTCGAGGCCTATAAGAAACAGCGCCACCGCTGGGCCTATGGCAGCATTCAGATCATCCGCAAGCACTGGCGGCGTTTCCTTCCCGGCGGCAGCTTGCTCACCACAAGACAGCGGCTGGAGTTTTTAGTGGGCTGGGCCGGCTGGCTTGGCGCCGAGAGCCTCGGCGTTGCCGTCGCGCTCCTGAACATTCTGTGGGTGCCGATCGTCGTGTTCGCCGGCATCGCGATCCCCGAGCGCATTCTGACGATGCCGATCCTGGCGACGTTCATCGTCACGATCGTGCATTTCCTCGCGCTCTATCTCGTACGCGTCGATATCCCCGCGCGCCAGGCGATGGGCGCCGCCTTCGCCGCGATGGGCTTGCAGTTCACGATCGCGAAAGCGGTCGCCGACGGCCTGATCATCGAGCACTTGCCGTTCGTGCGCACCGACAAGGGCGGCCGCCGCGCGCAGGCGCGTTTCCCGGCGATCTTCGAGGCTGCGATCGGCTTGCTGTTGATTTTGGGAGCGGTCCTTTTGCTCGCGACCAACAAGAACCAGGTGCGCGAAATCTACATCTTCGCCGTCGTGCTGATGGTGCAGAGTTTGCCGTTCCTGTCGGCGGCGGCGCTTGCCGCGATCGAGCGATCGGCGTGGAACGACTTCGCGACCTGGCGGAAGCTCGCGGCGAAAATCGCCGCGCTTATTCCCGGCCGCGTCCCGCCGGCGAGTCCGCCGGCGGTCGCGGAATAAACCGAGATTTACCTCACGCCTGTAGCCGGCTCGCCACTACATTCCAATTGATGATGTTGTCGAGTACCGCCTTGACGTGATCGGGGCGGCGGTTCTCGTAATCGAGATAGTAGGCGTGCTCCCAGACATCGATGCCGAAGAGCGCCGTCTTGCCGCTGGTGAGCGGACCATCGCCGCCCGAAGTGTTCATGATCTCGAGCTTGCCGCCGTCCTGCGCGAGCCACGTCCAGCCCGAGCCGAACACGGTCCCAGACGAGGCGACGATCTTGTTCTTCAATTCGTCGAGCGAGCCGAAGGTGACGCTGATCAATTCAAGCAGCCGGTTCTCCGGCGACTTGGCGCCGCCGGGCGTCAGCATTTCCCAATAGCGCTCATGGTTCCAGGCTTGGCCCGCATTGTTGAAGAAGCGGCGATCCTTGTCCTTGTTCGCCTCGACGACAAGCTGCGGCAACGCCATCGACGCGTAGGGCGTGTCCTTCGTGATGTTGTTGAGATTGGTGTAATAGCTCGCGTGATGGCGGCTATAGTGCAGCGCGACCGTGCGGGCGCCGATCACCGGCGCAAGCGCGGTTTCAGCGAAGGGCAAAGGCGGCTGCTTGAAGGGGCCCGTCGCGGGCGGAGCCGGCGTGGGCGGAGGAGTTTGAGCCTGCGCTTCGCGGATATAGGGCGTTGCAAGCGTTGCCGCGGCAGCGGCGGTCGCGACAAAGGCGCGACGATTGATCTTGGGCATGACATCCCTCCGTTTGATCGAAATCGCGGCAGGCGGGCGCGCCGCCGCGGGCAACTCAACGCTCAATCGAAATCTAGAACCGGCACGAAAAACAACAAGCGAAACCCCGTAAACATTCCCGCACGGTAAAGCTTCTGCAAGATCAGCGGCTTAGCCTGCTTCAATCGATCCCGGCGGCGGGCGTCGCCGCCTGGGCGAGGCGCGGCGGGCGCCGCATCAGCCAAACCAACAGCGCCGTCGGCAGGCTGATGATCAGCATGAATTTGAAGTCGTTGGCGTAGGCGATAATCGCCGCCTGGCGCGTGATCTCACCATTGATGGCGGTAATTCCCGGCGGGGTGGCCAGGTTCCAGAACAGATACGCACCGCCCGTCTGGAGCATGCGATTGAACGGTGTCACGTATTCGGCGAGTGCTGCGTGATTGACTTGGGTCTGCTGCGCGAGGATGACCGAAGATATCGAAATCCCGAGCGCACTTCCGACATTGCGGACGAGGTTCAGAATGGCGGCCGCCTCGGTGCGTAATTGAACGGGCAGCGTGGAGAAGCCGATGACGTTGAGTGGAATGAACAGAAAACCCAATCCAAGACCCTGAATCGCGCCGTTGAGCGTAATCGACCAGGCATCGATATCGGGCGTCCATCCGGTTTGCTGCCAGAGCGAAAAAGCGAGAAACACCGTGCCGAGCGTCAAAAGAAGACGCGGATCGACACGCATCGATAGATTGCCGGCCAGGAACATCGCCACCATGGTGCCGACACCGCGCGGCGCCATCAGCAAGCCCGCCCTCGCAACCGAATAGCCACCGAGCGTCTGTAGATAGGGCGCGAGCACCGCCGAGGTGGACAACAGGATCGCGCCGATCCCGAACATGACGAACAGGGCAGTGGCGTAATTGCGGTCGCGGAAGAGGGCAAGCGGAAGGAACGGTTTCTCCGCGAGCCACATATGAACCGCGAACAGATACGCGCCGAGCCCGCATAGCACGAGGTAGGTGACGATCTCGGTCGAGGTGAGCCAATCTTTCTGCTCGCCGCGATCGAGGAATAATTGCAGTGCGGCGAGTGCGAGGCTCAGCGCCGAGAAACCGATCCAGTCGAAACGCAGCGCCTGGTCCTTCGAATTATCCTTGAGGAAAAACCACAGGCCCGCAATCGCGGCAATGCCGAAAGGCACGTTGATGTAGAACACCCAACGCCAATTGTAGGCGTCGGTGAGATAGCCGCCGAGCGTCGGGCCGAGAATCGGCCCGACCATCACGCCCATTCCCCATACCGCCATGGCGGAGCCGCGCCGCTCGGCGGGAAACAGGTTGAGCATGGTCGATTGCGACATCGGCACCAGGGCCGCGCCGAATGCGCCCTGCAGCACCCGAAACAGCACTATCTGCGTGAGCGTCTGCGCGAGCCCGCACAGAATCGAAGCGACGGTAAAGCCGGCGAGACAGGCGACGAAGAAATTCTTGCGGCCGAAGCGCGCGGCGAACCAGCCGACCGGCGCCGTCATGATCGCCGCCGCGATCACATAGGAGGTTAGCACCCAGGTGATCTGGTCCGAGGTCGTCGACAGCGTGCCCTGCATATAGGGCAGCGCGACGTTGGCGATGGTGTTATCGAGCGCCTGCATCAGCGTCGCGATCATCGCGCATACGCTGATGATCAAGCGGTGCGAACCTTCCGCTTCGAAGTCGCCGGACTTGGACTTCGGCACGGCGGCCGCACTCATGGCGTCAGAAAAGGTCGGCGAGCGAGCGCCGGTGCTTGGTGTCGATGTCGACGTATACACTCATACCGGAGCGGAGCGGCGGATCATCGGACTTGCGCTCAACCTTCACCCTCACGCTGATGCGTTGCACGATCTTCACCCAATTGCCGCTCGAATTCTGCGCCGGCAACAGCGAGAACTCGGCACCGCTCGCGGGGCTGATGCTCTCGACCGTTCCCGACCAGGTGCGGTCAGGATACGTGTCGACATAAATGTCCACCTGATTGCCGATCCGCACATAGGTGAGATCGGTTTCCTTCATATTGGCATCGACCCACAGATCGTCGTTCGAGATCAGCGCGACGGCGCCGGTGTTGGTGAGTGCGGCGGTTTGCGCGACGAGATAGGTTCCGGGCTGTAGGGCCGCGACCTGGGTCACGATGCCGTTGAACGGCGCTCGCACGGTGGTGTGATCGAACTGGCGCTGCGTCTCGTCCACCTGCGCTTTTATCTGCCGGTAGGTGGGGTGATCTTCCGGCGCAATGTCGGCGTTTCCGGCAAGGCGGGCGAGTTGCACCTTGGCCTGATCGTTCAGCGACTGCAGTTGCTTCTTCGCGGTTTCCAGCGTGAAACGCATTTGGTCGTAAGTCGCGCGCGAGCCGCTGCCGGTTTTCACCAGCGCGTCGGCGCGGTCGTAATTCGCCTGCGCCAGCGATACCTGCGCTTCTTGGCTTGCGATGTCGCTTAAGATGCGACGGTAATCCTCCTTCATCGAGTCGATATTGAGCGCGGTCTGCGCGAGCGAGGCCTTGGCGCTGTCGAGCGCGATACCGAACGGCTTGGGATCGACTTGGAAGAGCACGTCCCCGGCCTTTACGCTCTGCCCTTCCTTGACGTTCACCTCGGACACGATGCCGGAGATGTCGGTCGAGACCATCAGCTTCGCTGCGCGGACGTAGGCGTTGTCGGTGGAGACATAGCGGCCGCCCATGAACCAAACTACGGCCGATACCAGCGCGACCAGCGCGACGCCACCCACCATCAAATGAATACGCAACCGGCCGGAGTCTTGGCGGAGCGCGGCGATATAACCTTTGACGCCAATGTATTGATTGCGCAGCGCCTTGGCGGCGGGCGATTGGCGCAGTTCCTCGGGGACAAACAGCATGATGCTACTTCGCTCCCTTGCCGGATGCTTCGGAGCGGGCCACCAAGTTTGCCTTGATCCGCGTCAAGCCAGCGCTGCAGGAGTCGAGCGTTCGCCGTTCGATGCCCTCGATCATGACCATTTCGAGCTCGGCAAGGCATTGGTCGATCTCGCGGATGATGGGTGCTGCTTTCGGCTTGAGATGCAGCCGGTGGATGCGGCGGTCTTTCGGATCGCGCCGGCGCTCCACCAGCCCCCTCGCCTCCAGCCGGTCGATCAGGCGGCCGATGGTGATGGGCTCGACTTCGATGATGGTAGCCAGTTCGTTTTGCGACAGCCCGGGCGTCCGGAAGAGCCGCTTGAGGATCACCCATTGCGCCCGCGTCATGCCGCGCTCGCGCGCGCGCTGGTCGGCGAGCGTCCGCATCAAATGCGCGACCTCGTGCAGCAGGAAAATCAGATTGTGTTCGTTCGGCGTTTTCATCCGGCGATACCCTAACGCCTGATAATATAACCCACGTTATGATTACGGCAATCTGTATCTGGGGCGGTCAGCAATGCGTTTCGCGGTGCGGCTGATTGAAGCGGGGATCAGGCCGGCATCGCGCGCTCGACCAGGCGTACCCAATAAGAAGCGCCAAACGGGATCGCCTTGTCGTTGAAGTCATAGGCGGGATGATGAAGGTTTGCCGTGTCGCCGTTGCCCATGAAGATGAAGGCGCCGGGACGCTTTTCGAGCATGAAGGCAAAATCCTCACCGCCCATGACCGGCACCGCCGCCGGATTGACATTGGCTTCGCCCGCGACCTCGCCCGCGATTCTAGCGGCAAATTCGGTCTTGCCCGGATGATTCACCACTACCGGATAGTCGCGCGTGTAGCTGACCTTTGCCTTGGCGCCGTGCAATTTCGCCACGCCTTCGCCGATTTCCACAATGCGCTTTTCCAGAATGTCGCGCACATGCGGGCTCAGGCTGCGGGCGGTGCCGCGCAAAAGCGCGGTCTGCGGGATCACGTTATCGGTAGTGCCGGCATGGAACAACGTAATCGAAACGACGGCGCTGTCGAGTGGGTCGACGTTGCGCGAGACAACCTGCTGCAACGCGTTGATGATGGCGCAGCCGACAAGCACGGTATCGACCGCCTTATGCGGCCGCGCGGCATGGCCACCGACACCCTCGATCTCAATCTGCAGCCGGTCGGCCGCGGCCATCAGCGGGCCCGAGCGGATCGCGAATTTGCCGACGCCCATTCCCGGATAATTGTGCAGACCATAGACTTCCTGAATGCCGAAGCGGTCGAGGAGCCCGTCCTCGATCATCGCCTTGGCGCCCGCCCCGCCCTCTTCCGCCGGCTGAAAGATCACGACGGCGGTGCCGTCGAAATTGCGCGTCTCGCAAAGGTGGCGCGCGGCGCCGAGCAGCATCGAAGTATGGCCGTCATGGCCGCAGGCATGCATCTTGCCGGGGGTCTTCGAGGCGTAGGGCAAGCCGGTCGCCTCCTCGATCGGTAGCGCGTCCATGTCGGCGCGCATGCCGACGACCTTCCCGCTGGCGCCCTTCTTGCCGCGGATGACACCGACGACGCCGGTGCGGCCGATGCCGGGCACAACCTCGTCGCAGCCGAAGCTTTTCAGCTTATCGGCGACTTCCGCCGCGGTGCGGTGAACTTCATAGAGAAGCTCGGGATGCTGGTGGAAATCGCGGCGCCATTCGGCGATTTCCTCGGCGCGGTCAGCGATGCGATTGAGAACGGGCATTGATCGACTCCAAAGACGCACACTCCGCGGCAGCTTATCGCGGCCCGCCGGCAAACGGAAAGGCCTTGCTTGCCTACTATTGACGCAAGGCTGCGCCCTCCGTACGTCTTCCCCGCGAGAGCCCGTAGCTCAGTGGTAGAGCGGCTGACTTTTAATCAGTAGGTCGATGGTTCGATCCCATCCGGGCTCGCCAACTCGCTTCAAGCACCGCGCTCGCCGAACTCAGTTGGCCTTGGTAGCCGGAAGACGCTTCGGCGCGCATCAGGCGAGCTTGACGACGATCCCGCCTCCGGCGGGCTGCTCGATGAAGAAGGCGTCGCTGCGCCCCTCGAAGAATGCGTCGATCGCGCGCTTCGCGCCCGGATAGCCCATCCCGCCATAGTCATCGAGCACCATGACGCCACCCGGATTGAGCCGCGGCCAGAGAAATTCGA
Source organism: Hyphomicrobiales bacterium (assembly GCA_003135415.1). Classification (GTDB taxonomy): domain Bacteria; phylum Pseudomonadota; class Alphaproteobacteria; order Rhizobiales; family Xanthobacteraceae; genus Palsa-892. Next base: position 26,019 of record PLBP01000007.1, on the reverse strand, counting down.
TCGAGTCTCGCGTGGGCTCGGCAAGGTCGACATCGATATGCGTGTAGCAGAAGCGCGCGTTTTCGATTTTCTTGAAAGGGGCTGGAATCCAGCCCTTGTGAAATTCGAAAGAGTCGAACTCGGTAGGCGGAGAGCCCGCGAAAACAGCCGACCTCGCAAGCATCGCCCGGCACGTAACGCACTTGCCGCACCGCGCGCTCAAGCGCGAAGAAACGCATGCGTCGAAGAGGAGGGTCGCCGAATGCCCCCGTCGCCGCCACGGCGGCGTCATAGCGGCGGTGAAATGACGCATCGAACTCGTAAAACGTCCGCAGGTGTCCCGGCTCGCTTTCCCGCGGCCAGAATTTACGGGCGCCTTCGGGCGTTTTGCTCTTCTTCTTGAACCACCGCATCTTGATGCGCGCTGCTCCCCAAAACCGGGGCGCTTATATCACGCGAGCATTTAGAGTCGACCAACCGCGGCGAACGCCAATATACAAGCGTTCCGCGGCAAGATAAGAAAGCGACGGCTGCGAGATTTTACCGTGGCCGGTATTTTAGAAAGCGGCAAGGTTCGATGGCACCCTTGAAAACCCACCGGATCGCGGTGATCCCCGGCGACGGCATTGGCAAGGAAGTGGTGCCGGAAGGGCTGCGGGTATTGGAGGCCGCCGGGCGCAAATTCGGCGTCGCGTTCAAGTGGGATCATTATCCCTGGAGCTGCGGATATTACGCCGAGCACGGCCGCATGATGCCCGATGACGGGCTTGCGCAAATCCGCGGACACGACGCGATTTTTCTCGGCGCGGTGGGATTTCCTGGGATACCCGATCACGTCTCGCTCTGGGGACTCCTGATTCCGATCCGCCGCGAGTTCGACCAATACGCCAATGTCCGGCCGGTTCGGCTGATGCCCGGCATCCGCTCGCCGCTTTCGGGGCGCAAGATTGGCGATATCGATTTCATCGTGGTGCGCGAGAATACCGAGGGCGAATATTCCTCGATCGGCGGGAGGATTTACGACGGCAGCGATCGCGAGATGGCGATCCAGCAAACGATCTTCACGCGCACCGGCACCGACCGCATCCTGAAATACGCCTTCGAGATCGGGCGCAAGCGGCCGAAGAAACACGTAACCTCGGCGACGAAATCGAACGGCATTTCGATCACCATGCCTTATTGGGACGAGCGCTTTCACGCGATGGCGAAAAACTATCCGGATATTCGTATCGACCAGTTCCACATCGACATTTTGACCGCGCATTTCGTGCTGCATCCGGACTGGTTTGACGTGGTGGTGGGCTCGAACCTGTTCGGCGACATCCTCTCGGACCTCGGCCCCGCCTGCACCGGCACGATCGGGATCGCACCCTCGTCAAATCTCAATCCGGAGCGAAAATTTCCGTCGATGTTCGAGCCGGTGCACGGCTCGGCGCCCGACATCTACGGCAAGAATATCGCCAATCCCATCGGCCAGATCTGGTCGGGCGCGCTGATGCTCGATCATCTCGGCCATTCGGATGCGGCGAATGCCGTAGTGCGCGCGATCGAAAAGGTGCTGGGCGAAGGCCCGCGCACGCCCGATATCGGCGGACAGGCCTCGACGCAGGATCTCGGCAAGGCCGTGGCGGAGGCAATCTAGAGAAAACAGTTTCGCTTCGAGCTCGACGAAAAAATCATCCCGATTTGTAGTAGTCCGCGAACGGATCTCCGATCCGCTCGATGCAACGTTCGACATAGGCGATATCTTGATCGCTTAAATGATTTCGAAATCCGCCCACCTTGCCCTCGCGAATCTTGCGGGCGCGCGAATCGGGCGAGGACAACCTCAAACTATGATGCTGGATAGTCCCTTCGTCTTCTATGGTGCGCATATTTTCAAAACTCGCCGCCTCACGGATTTTAAAATACGCATATCGTCGATCGGCCAATTGCCGCTGAACCGAAAGGTATCGCGCAGCACTCCAGCGATATCCTTGGACATCTTCTCGTAGGAGATGATCATGAATTTGGAAGCGAGATGGCGGTTAGTCCACCACCGGTTATGCGCGACCAGAATCTTCTCGATGCCGCTATGGGGGAGCGGATAAATTCCTGGATCGTGCCGCAGTAGCTCTTTTCGCGAAAATGGGAGTGAAACCAGCAAGAGGCGATGATGTCCCTTGGATCGCGCGCGATAAAGATGACCTTCCGCCCGGCCCATAGCTCCGGCGTCGCCACGATCGGATGTTGCGGCGGAATCGCATCGATGCAGTTTGCCGCGTTATGATTGTAACGCGTGAGCCCGCCGGCCACGTGGTTCGTGAGCTTTGCCGTTTTCTGCGCTTTCGTAATCGGCAATTTCAAGGTTCTGGTAATGTAATTGCCGAGCAAGAAACGGTGCCACGTCCGACCTGCCTTTGGGTAGGAGATGATGAAGATGTCAGTACTTTTACGAAGGGTTCGAATTTCCCGTTTGTAACGGCGAATCCGGTCGTATTGTTGAAGTTTCTGCAGCAGGGGATATTTTTTACATCGCCATACGTCGCGCGTGAACGAGTTCAGAAACCTCATCGAGGAACCCCGTGTAAGTTTTGCGTGGGTTAGCTCTGAGCGCGATCACGAAGCTGCCAAGACAACGATCCACCACGCCTATGTGCTTGACGGCGATAATGTCCGTCACGGTCTCAACCGCGACCTCGGCTTCTCGGCCGCCGAGCGCACGGAAAACATTCGGCGCATTGCCGAAGTCGCCCGCATCCTCGCCGATGCCGGCCTCGTCGTGATCGTTGCCGCGATCTCGCCCTTCGCACGCGACCGCGCGGCGGCGCGCGTGACCGCGGCGGGGATTCCGTTCTACGAAGTGTTCGTCGATACGCCGCTCGATATTTGCGCGGAGCGCGATCCGAAGGGACTCTATCGACGCGCGCGCGACTGTAAGCTCGACAATTTCACCGGCATCGGCGCGCCCTACGAAAGGCCGGAGGCGCCGGACCTGCACCTCTACGGCGCCAGCGAAACGCCGCTGCAGGAGGCGAGCAAACTCATCGAATTGCTTGCCCGGATGAGCCACATCCGCTCCGACATCGGCGCGTAAGGCTCAACCTTCCTTCAGGAATTTACCGCGCACCCAACCTGTGGCGCCTTGATAGCGGATGCGGCACCAGCGCCGCTCTGCCGCTTGCAGGCGCTCTTCTTCGCTCATAGCAAGCCATTCCTGGTAGGTCGGCTCGTGGATGCAGCCGAGATTTTCCAATCTCCTGCCGTCCGAAGGAATCGCGCCGAGCTTGGGTGAATCGGTCGAAGGCTCGGCGAAAATGTCGAGTACGAAGCCCACGTCGATTCCGGTCACAGCCCAATAATCCGGCCCACCATCGGCGGCAGCGCGCGGCTCCGAAGCCATGAAGATTGCGGCCACGAGAGCGATGCAAGGCAAAAGCCGCATCCGCTTCACGCTTTCTTTGCCGCCTCGCGCGCGGCGCGCAGGCCCGGCTCACGCCGCGTGAGCCACCAGCCATATTGCTCCGGCCAATCGACGAAGGCCTCGTCGGAGGAACCCGCCAGCGCGTAACGCGCATGCAGCGGCCAGTTCGGATCGAACAAGGCTTCGCGGCCGATAGCGACGAGATCAGCGTGGCCCCGTTCCAACACCGCCTCCGCCTGTTGCGGCTCGACAATCAGGCCCACGGACATGGTCGCAATCCCGGCTTCCTTGCGAATTTTTTCGGCGAAGGGCACCTGGAAGCCGAGCCCGCGCGGAATTCGCGCGGCGGTGGCCGAGCCGATCAGCCCGCCCGAGGAGCAATCGATCACGTCGACGCCGCGTGCCTTCAACTCGCGCGCATAGGCGACGGAATCATCGAGGTCCCAGCCGCCGTCGAGGCCGTCTACCGAGGAGATGCGCACGAACAAAGGTTTGCTCATCGGCCAGACGGAGCGGACGGTTTCGATCACCTCAAGCGGAAAACGCATGCGGCCGGCGCGGTCGCCGCCGTAGGCGTCGTTGCGCTTGTTGGTGAGCGGCGAAAGAAACTCATGCAATAGATAACCGTGTGCGCTGTGAATTTCGAGCATCTCGAAGCCGGCCTCGATCGTGCGCGCTACCGCAAGCCGCCAAGCTTCGCGAAGCTTCGTAAGATCATCGGTCGAAAGCGCGCTTGGCGTAAGCCAGCCTTCGTCCATCGGAATCGCGCTCGGCGCCACGATCGACCAGGGCGTCTCGCCGCGTTTTTGATCGCTATCGTCGAGCGGCCCGTTGCCGTGCCAGGGCCGCTGCATGCTCGCCTTGCGACCGGCATGTGCGAGCTGCATCGCCGGCGCCGCGCCCTGGCTCTTGACGAAAGTCGCGATGCGCTTCAGCGGCGCGACATGGGCATCCGACCAGATACCGGCATCGCCATAGGTGATGCGGCCGTGCGGCTCGACCGCACTCGCCTCGACGAACACGGCGCCGGCACCGCCTTGCGCGAACTTGCCGAGATGCACGAAATGCCAATCGGTGACGAAACCGTTCTCGGCCGAATACTGGCACATGGGCGAGACCACGATGCGGTTCTTGAGCGTGAGATCGCGGAGCGTAATCGGTGTGAAAAGCATGGGTTGGGTCATCGCGGTTCCTGGGTCCAACGGGCACGGGTCTCGGCGGCGAAATCGGTGAAGCGGCGGGCGGCGATCGCCTCGCGGATACCACTCATCAGCTCCTGATAATAAGCAACATTCGCCCAGGTGAGCAGCATCGCGCCCAGCATCTCGTTCGCCTTGGCGAGGTGATGGAGATAGGCACGCGAGTAATCGCGCGCGGCGGGACAGGAGCTCGCTTGGTCGAGCGGGCGCGGGTCGTCGGCGTGGCGTGCGTTGCGAATATTGACCTTGCCGTTTCGCGTATAGGCGAGCGCGTGGCGGCCCGCGCGCGTCGGCAGAACGCAATCGAACGTGTCGATGCCGCGCGCGACCGCGGCGAGGATGTCATCGGGTTGGCCCACGCCCATCAGATAGCGCGGCCTCTCCGCGGGAAGCTCGATCATGGTTTCTTCGACGGTCGCGAGCATCACGTCCTGCGGCTCACCCACCGCGAGGCCGCCGATGGCATAGCCGTGAAAGCCGATCTCGACGAGCGCGCGCGCGGATTCGCCGCGCAGCTTCGGCGTCACCCCACCCTGCACGATGCCGAACAAGGCGCGGCCGGGCAGCGCACCTTCAAAGGCGCGCTTCGAGCGCTCGGCCCAGCGCAACGACAGGCGCATCGCGCGCTCAACTTCCACCCCGGGTGCGGGCAGTTTTACGCACTCATCGAGTTGCATCGAGATGTCGGCGCCGAGGAGATTCTGAATTTCGACAGCGCGCTCGGGCGTAAGCTCGCACATGGTGCCGTCGAGATGCGAGCGGAAGGTGACGCCCTGTTCGCTCACCTTCCGCAATGCTGCCAGCGACATCACCTGATAGCCGCCGGAATCGGTGAGGATCGGATGCGGCCAGCGCATGAATTGATGCAGGCCGCCGAGCCGTGCGATGCGCTCGGCGCCGGGGCGCAGCATCAGGTGATAGGTGTTGGCGAGCACGATATCGCTGCCGGCCGCGCAAACGTCGTCGAGGAACATCGCCTTCACGGTCGCGGCGGTGCCGACCGGCATGAAGGCGGGCGTACGGATCGCGCCGTGCGGGGTCACGATTTCGCCGCGCCGCGCGGCGCCATCGGTCGCAAGCACCGAAAACAGGAATTGCGGGATCAAGGATTCGTCTCCGGATAGAGGAGACATGCATCGCCATACGAATAAAAGCGATAGCCGTGCTCAATCGCGTGCCGATAGGCGCGCTGCATGCGATCGAGACCGGAGAAGGCAGCGACCAGCATGAACAGGGTCGAACGCGGCAAGTGAAAATTGGTCATCAACAGATCGGCGGCGCGAAAACGGTAGCCCGGCGTAATGAAGATCGAAGTCTCGCCTGAAAACGCCTGCAGCTTTCCGTCTTCGCCCGCGGCACTCTCCAGGAGACGCAGCGCCGTGGTGCCGGAAGCGACAATCCGTCCGCCGGCCGCGCGCGCCGCGTTGAGCGCGTTGGCAGTGGCGGCGGAAACCTCTCCCCTCTCGGCGTGCATGCGATGAGCTGCAGTGTCCTCGGCTTTCACCGGCAAGAACGTGCCGGTGCCGACATGCAATGTCACGCGATGGAGCGCGATGCCGCGCGCATCGAGCGCGGCAAGCAACTCGTTGGTGAAATGCAATCCGGCGGTGGGCGCCGCGACCGAGCCTTGGTGCTTGGCGAAAATGGTCTGGTAATCGATGCGGTCCCGCTCGTCATCCTCGCGCCGCGCGGCGATATAGGGCGGCAGCGGCACGTGGCCGAGCGCCTCGATCGCTTCCTCGAGTACGGGGCCATGAAAATCGAAGAGGAGCAGCACTTCGCCCTCGCCGATCTCCTCAACCGTGGCATCAAGCGCACCGAGGAGGCACACGCGGCTCTCGTGGCCGAAACGGATGCGGTCGCCGGGCTTAAACCGCTTTAGAGGCTTCGCGAGCGCGCGCCAGCGCTCGGCGCCCTCGCGGCGGATCAAGGTCGTTTCGATCTTTGCCCGTGCCGCGCCGCGCACGCGCTCGCCGATCAAGCGCGCCGGAATCACCTTGCTGTCATTGACCACGAGCGCGTCGCCCGGCTGCAACAACGCTGGCAAGTCTCCAATTGACCGATCCTTCAACTCCGGCGCGACACCGGGCCGCACCACGAGGAGACGCGCGGCGTCGCGCGGACTAGCGGGGCGGAGCGCAATCCGCTCGGGCGGTAGCTCATAGTCGAAGAGATCGGTGCGCAATTGTCATATTTCCGTAGTGAAACTGATCCAGAAGCGTCATGTGGCAAACTGATGAAGAGGCGCGGCATGTTGCGGATTGGATATTTTCTCCTGCTCATTCTTATCGTTGGCTTGGCTGCTGGCCGGGTTCTCGCCGAGGAACAGCCGTTCTCCTCTTCTCTAACGCCACAACAAATAATGGCCAAGGAGAAGGCGGTCGCGGAACATGCCGAGAAACGTGCCGAGTGCAGAAAACAAGCAAAAGAAAACAAGCTCGGCTGGCTCGGGCGCCGGAAATTCGTGCATGAATGCATGGCGGCCAAGTGAGGCCGAAATACACAGTGTCATGGCCGGGCTTGACCCGGCCATGACGACGAAAGCAATGACCTTGATCTAAGCGTCCGCCGCGATCTTCGCCTTCACGATCTTGTCGGGCTCGCTCACCGGTTCGCCGCGCTTGATCTTGTCGACATTGTCCATGCCGGACGTGACCTCGCCCCAGGCGGTATATTGCCGGTCAAGCCAGGGCGCCTCGTTGAAGCAAATGAAGAACTGGCTGTCGCCGGAATCGGGGCTCGCCGCGCGCGCCATCGATACCGTGCCGCGGCCGTGTTTGGTCGCGTTGAACTCGGCCTTCAGCTTCTGCCCGGAGCCGCCGGTGCCGTCGCCGCGCGGGCAGCCGGTCTGCGCCATGAAGCCGTCGATGACGCGATGAAACGGAACGCCGTTGTAGAAGCCCTTGCGCACCAGCTCCTTGATGCGCGCGACATGGTTCGGCGCCTGCGCGGGCTTCATTTCGATCGTGACCGCACCCTTGGTGGTCTCCAAAATCAGCGTGTTTTCGGGATCGGCCATGATTACTCCTATTGCTGCTTGATGTCGGCGGCGACGCGCACGGTGATGATGCGATCGGGATTGGTGACGCGGCCATTGAGCGAGCTCGGACCCTTGGTCAGGTCGTCGATCGCTTCCATGCCGGAGAGAACCTCGCCGACGACCGTGTACTGGCCGTTCAGGCTCGACGTGTTGTCGTACATGATGAAGAACTGGCTGTTCGCCGAGTCCCGGCTTTGGCTCCGCGCCATGCCGACGACGCCGCGGACGAACGGCACGGTCGAGAACTCGGCGGGGAGATCCGGATAGCGCGACTTGCCGGTGCCATCGCCGCGCTCGCCGTCGCCGGTCTGCGCCATGAAGCCGAGGATCACGCGGTGGAAGGGCGCGTTGTTGTAATAGCCGTCGCGCGCGAGCTGCTTCAGGCGCTCGGCATGTTTGGGCGCGAGATCGTTGCGGAGCTTGATCACGACGCGGCCCTTGGTGGTCTCCACTACCAGCGTGTTCTGCGGATCGCTCTTCGGCTTCTCTCCGAATAGCTGGGCGGAGGCGAGAGGCGCGAAGGCGAAAAGCGAAAGAAGGACAAGCGCGGCGAGACGTTTCATCGGGGGACTCCTGCCGGATTTATTTCTTGCGCGGAAACTTCGCGGCAAGCCGCGCCACGACTTCTTTCGGCACGAACGCGGAAATGTCACCGCCCATGGCGGCGATCTGGCGCACCAATGTGGCGGTGATCGGGCGCACCATCGGAGAGGCCGGCAGGAATACGGTCTGGATCGCGGGCGCCATCGAGCCGTTCATGCCCGCCATCTGCATTTCATAGTCGAGATCGGTGCCATCGCGGAGGCCCCGGATGAGCAATGTCGCGCCGACGCGCTTGGCGGTTTCGACCACGAGGTCGCCAAAGGTGATGCATTCAAGCGTGCATTTTTCCGCGGCCGCGATCGGCCCGCACACTTCCTTCAGCATCGCGAGTCGCTCCTCGGCGGAGAACAGCGGCGCCTTGCCCGGATGCACGCCGATCGCGAGCACGAGCTTGTCGGCGAGCCGGCAGGCGCCCTTGACCACGTCGAGGTGGCCGTTTGTGACGGGATCGAAGGAGCCGGCATAGAGGGCGGTGCGGGGCATGGGCGGAAGGGTTAGCGGGCTATCGCGCGGGAGACAAGACGGCGGCAGGGCTCGCGGTTTGTTTAGACACCACTTTTCGCCACCTTTCGTTTTAGCTCGATGGCGGCGCCGACGAGCGCCGCATTTGACGGCGCAATCCGGCCGTCGGGCAATTCACGGCCGTCCTCAAGGCCAACCCTCGTCGAATAGCCGCGTGCGAAGGCCGCCTCTATGAACATCCAGACGGTGGCATCGACGCCATGCAAAAGCACGGGCTTAAGCCGTGCCGCCTTCACCAGCGTTTTTTCGATGGCCGCGAGCTCGGAAAGGGCTTCAGTCTTATCTTGTTGGTTGATTTCGAAGAGAAGCCGCAAGGAATCCCTGGCGAGATTCAATTCGAGGCAACGCGCGGCGTCGCGCGCGGTCCAAATGCCGGCCTCGATTCCAATACCCCAACTCTTGAGATTTTCGATCACAGCGGCGCAATCGGTCTCGACCAGATTCACCGAGGCGTAATCCGGCAGCACCGACCAGTTGCGGATGAAATCGCGACGGCGGCCGTCATCCTTCTCGATCCACTCGCCGGTGCTGATGCCGACCGGCGTGCCGGGACAGGCGCGTCGCAACTTCTCGACGGTGATGTCGACAAACTCGGGGCGTAATGTCTCGCGGCTGTCTTCGTCGCGAACGTGAATGTGTAGCTCGGCGGCGCCCGCCGCTACGGCAGCGACCGCGTCGCGGGCGATAGCGTCAGGAGTGACCGGCAGCGCCGGATGGAACGAGACCGCGCGGGCGCCGTTGAGGCAGGCCTGGACGATCATTCTCGATTAGCTCGGCCGGCGAGCCAGCGACAGCCAAATTCCGCCGCCGATCAAGGCAAGGCCCGACAAGCGGCCGAGAATCCTGGCGCGCGAGAGGGCTTCAGCAAATAGCCGCGGCCGAGCCCGGCAGTTACGGCCCAGCCGGAATCGGACACCCATGCCATCAGTACGGAGGCCGCGCACATGACCGCCAGTTGCCGGTCGGCAGGCAGCGACGGATCGACGAACTGCGGCAGGAAGGCCGTGAAGAAGGCGATTGTTTTCGGATTGGTCAGCGCTCCGACAACACCGCGCCAAAACAACACGCGATCGCGTGGTGCTGCGCCGACATCACGACCCGCGCCGCGCCAGGCCTGGATGCAGAGCCAGAGCAGATAGGCGACGCCGAGCCAGCGCAGGATTTCGAACAGCCCGGCTGCGTTCTGCAAGATCCAGCTCAAGCCGAATGCGATCGCCAGCAATAACAGGCTGAGGCCGAGGGTCGCACCGGCGACGGTGACGAGCGCGGCACGGACGCCGTAAGCAGCACCGGTCGCGACGACGAGCGTGACCATCGGCCCGGGCGTGAGAAAGAGCACGGCGGTGATGAGCAGAAAGGCCGCAAACAGTTCCCAGTTCATGGCGCTAGCGTATTCCGATGAACCTGGCTCGTCATGCCCGGCAAATGGGACCGGCCAATCTTTCTTCCGTCATGGCCGGACTTGTTGCGGGCATGACGATTACTCCCCGCCCTCACCCGCCTCTTCGCTGATGCGCTCGACCGAGACCACGCGCTCGCCCTCGGCAGTGTCGAACACGATCACGCCTTGCGTCGAGCGGCCGGCGATGCGAATGCCGTCGACCGGGCAGCGGATGAGCTTGCCCTTGTCGGTGACGAGCATGATCTGGTCCGCGTCCTCGACCGGGAAGGAGCCGACGATCTTGCCGTTCTTCTTGCCGATCGACATCGCGACGATGCCTTTGCCGCCGCGGCCGGTGATGCGGTACTCGAAGGACGAGGTGCGCTTGCCGTATCCGAGCTCGGTCAACGTGAGGATGAATTGCTCGGCCGCGCTCATGGCGGCGTAGCGTTTCTGCGAAAGCTCGATCGCCTTCACCTTTTCTTCTTCGTCGACCTCGCCTTCCTCGCCGCCGCGGCGCACCGCGTTCGCCATTTTCAGATAGGCCACGCGTTCTTCGCTCGTCGCCTCGACATGGCGGATGATCGCCATCGAAATCAGCTTGTCCTTCTTCTCCAATCGGATGCCGCGCACGCCGATGGAATTGCGGCCCGTGAACACGCGCACGTCGCTGACCGGGAAGCGGATGCACTGGCCTTCGACGGTCGATAGCAGCACGTCGTCTTGCTCGGTGCAGAGCGCGACATGGGCGATCGAGTCGCCCGCCTCGAGTTTCATCGCAATGATACCGGAGCGGCGAATGTCGACGAAATCGGAAAGCGCATTGCGGCGCACGGTACCGCCGGTGGTGGCGAACATGATATTCATCTTCGCGCGCGCCGCCTCGTCCTCGGGCAGCGTGATGATCGAGGTGATACCCTCGTCCGCCTCGATTGGAATGATGTTGACCATCGCCTTGCCGCGCGCTTGCGGCGCCGCGAGCGGAAGCCGGTAGACTTTCTGCGTGTAGGCTTTGCCCTTGGAGGAGAAGAACAGCACCTCGTCGTGGGTCGAAGCCACGAACAGGCGGCTGACGAAATCCTCTTCGCGCGTCTGCATGCCGGCGCGGCCCTTGCCGCCGCGGCGCTGCGCGCGATAGGTCGAGAGCGGTACGCGCTTGACGTAGCCGGCGTGCGAGACCGTGACGACCATCTCTTCCCGCTGGATGAGGTCCTCTTCCTCGACCTCGACTTCCGCGCCGGCGATTTCGGTGCGGCGGGGTGTGCTGAACTCGTTCTTGATCGTGGTGAGTTCGCCCTTGACGATCGAGCGGATGCGCGCGCGACTCCTGAGGATATCGAGGTAATCGGTGATTTCCTTGCCGAGCTGGTCGAGCTCGGCCTTGATTTCGTCCCGCCCAAGCGCGGTCAGCCGCTGCAGGCGGAGATCGAGGATGGCCTTGGCCTGCTCCTCCGAGAGCCGGATGGTGCCGCTGGAGGAAGACAGCTTGTGGCGCGGGTCGTCGATCAGATCGATCAGGTCCTTCACGTCCGAGGCTTTCCAGTCGCGCCCCATCAAGGCGTCGCGCGCGGCCTGCGGGTCCTTGGCACCGCGAATGAGCTTGATCACCTCTTCGATATTGGCGACCGCGACGGCAAGACCGACGAGAACGTGGGCGCGGTCGCGCGCTTTTTTCAGCAGGAATTTGGTGCGCCGCCCGATCACCTCCTCGCGGAAGGCGATGAAGGCGACCAGCAAATCGCGCAGCGTCATCGTCGCCGGGCGGCCGCCGGTGAGCGCGACCATGTTCGCGGGGAAGCTCGCTTGCAGGAGCGTGAAGCGGTAGAGCTGGTTCAGCACCACCTCGGCCATCGCATCGCGCTTGATCTCGATCACCACGCGCATGCCGTCGCGGTCGGATTCGTCGCGGATGTCGCCGATGCCTTCGATCTTCTTGTCGCGCACGAGCTCCGCGATCTTTTCGATCATCGACGCCTTGTTCACCTGAAATGGAATTTCGGTGATGATCAGCGCCTCGCGCTCGCCGCGCAGCGTTTCCTGCGATACGCGGCCGCGCACCATGATCGAGCCCCGGCCGGTGAGATACGCCTCGCGGATGCCGGCACGGCCGAGAATGATGCCGCCGGTGGGAAAATCGGGACCGGGCACGAGCGCGGCGATCTCTTCGACGGTGAGCTCGGGCTTGTCGATCAAAGCGACGGTCGCGTCGATGATCTCGCCGAGATTATGCGGCGGGATATTGGTCGCCATGCCGACGGCAATGCCACTGCCGCCATTGACCAAGAGATTGGGGAAGCGCGCCGGCAACACGGTCGGCTCGCGCTCGGAATTGTCGTAGTTATCCTGGAAATCGACGGTGTTCTTGTCGATGTCGGCGAGCAGGTTCTCGGCCACGCGCTCGAGCCGTACTTCGGTGTAGCGCATGGCCGCGGGCGGATCGCCGTCGACGGAGCCGAAATTGCCTTGGCCGTCGATCAGCGGCAGACGCATGGAAAATTCCTGCGCCATGCGCACGAGCGCGTCGTAGACCGACTGGTCGCCGTGCGGATGATATTTACCGATGACGTCGCCGACGACGCGGGCGGACTTGCGATAGGGCTTGTTCCATTCGTAGCCGTTCTCGTTCATCGAGAACAGAATGCGCCGGTGCACGGGCTTCAATCCATCGCGCGCGTCCGGTAGCGCGCGCGCCACGATCACGCTCATGGCGTAATCGAGATAGCTCCGCTTCAGCTCGTCGGTGAGCGAAACGGCCTTGAAATCCGAAGGCGCGGGGCTCGCCGGTGGCCCCGGCGGCGGGGTTTCGGTGTCGGACAAAGGGCCTCAAGCGGCATGAAAAGGAATGGTTTTTTATAGCTGATTTCGGCTTTCAAATCCAAATAAATGCGGGCGGATAACGAGTTATTTTCTCCTTATGGAACAATTAGTAAGGACCGCATTCTGATGAGCGAATTGGCGATTGAACGAAGGCGGGAAAGCGCCTCGCGAAATCGCGCGCTCTACTGCGCGAAAACGACCGCGTGCATGATGCGGCCCGGCACCAAGGTGAAGAGCCCGGCGATCACCAGCGCGCCGAAGAACAGGGAAATCATGATCCAGCGATGGCGTTGCACCTGATGGTTATGGGCGCGTCAGACGCCGAGCGGCAGCATCACGAGCGTGAAGATCGACAACATATGAATCGGGCTTCACGCGCCCCAAATCTTTAGCTGGTGAATGAAAAACGAGCTGATCGCGACCACGAACATGATCGCCACCCAGATCCCGCCAAGCATCCGGTGCGGCAGCGTGCCTTTGGGGGCTGCGAGCTGCACGAGGCCGAGCGCGAATGCCGTCATGGCCGCGAACGCATGAACTTGGATCGCGGGTGAAGCGGAAAGTAGTGGCGCGAGGCTCACGTCTCCCCTCCTATTTCGCCAGAAACGCCGCGATCTTATCCTTCGCCTGCGCGATTGCCGCCACGCCGTTCAGATGGCCGTTGGGACCGATGATCTTGGCGGTCTCCACCGGTGTGCCGTTCGCCGCGATTGCCTTCACCGTTTCCTCGACCAGCGCCTCGGGGAAAACGAGATCGGTCGGCGTATTGATGATCAGCGCCGGCACCTTGATCTTCGAGGGGTCGGCCGAGGCAAGCTGGTTCGCCTTCGCAAGATAAATAAAGTGGTTAGCATCGGCCGTGGCGGCGCGCGCGGTGGCCGCGGTTTCGAGAAAAGCCTCGATCTTGAACTTGTTGTTGATCGCCCTCGCCGGATCCTTACCCTCCTCCGCCGGCGCCATGCCGAAGGTTTTCTGCGCCCATTCCCATTGATTGGCGTGCAGCGTCAGGAGCTTGAGCGCGGCTTTCAGCCCTTCGCGCGGCGGCTCCTTGTCGTAGTAGTCGCCGCCATTCCATTTGGGGTCGAGGCGGATCGGCTGCGCCCAGAGATCAACCCAGGCCGCAAGGTAAGGATCGGGCTGCGAATGGCTGATGACGGCGATGAAGCGGTCGACCATCTGCGGGTAGCTCGCGGCCCACTCATAAGCTTGTAGGCCACCCATCGAGGCGCCCATCACCATCTTGAGTTTCTTGATGCCAAGGCTCTCGACCAGCGCCTTCTGCACGTTGACGAAATCCTTGATCGAGACGACCGGAAAACTCATGCCGTAAGGCTTGCCGGTATCGGGATTGACGCTGGCGGGGCCGGTGGTGAAGACGTTCGGCGCATTGACGTTCAGGTTGACGAGCGTATCGGACGAAATGACGTAATATTTTCCGGTGTCGATCAGCTTGCCTGGGCCGATGATGGCGTCCCAGTAGCCGGCAAGCTTGTCGTCGGCCTTGTACTTGCCAAAGGCGTGGCTGGTGCCGGAGAAAAAATGCGTGATCAGGATCGCATTCGATTTATCGGCGTTGAGCGTGCCCGCCGCTTCCCAGCCGATCTTCACGTTCTTGATGGTTTCGCCGGCGACGGTAGTATAGCTCGGCATCTCGAAGCTTTTCTTCTCGACGATGAGATCGCTCGTTTGCGCGCGGGCCAAAACCGGCGCGAGCGTGAGAAGCGAAACGGCGGCGATGGCGCTGATCCAGTTCCTGAACACGGCATTCCTCCACTTTTCATTTATTTGATATGAAATCTGCCACGCACCTGGTGCGGCAGGAAGCATGAAATTCGAGATCAAGCGCGGCAAAAAAGCGGAACCAACCCGCGGTTTACTCGTTGTCATCGCGATCGTTTCTTGCCAGATCGCGGGATGACTCGCCGCGCTGAAAATCCACGGCTGCGGCTGCCCGATTTCCCGCTCGACACGCATTCGCCGCACTTGGAACGTTTCCTGCATTTACGCAGTGCTCGTGGGCTAACGGAGTGTGTGAGATGATTTCGACGAGGATGTTTGTGTTCGCGGCATTGGTCGCATTTTGGATCTTGGGCTTGGCGAGCGAGTTCGACTCGGCGCGCGCGACAACGGCTTATTTGCTGATTTCGCTGGTGTTGTTGATCTCGACCGCGGCTTTCAAGTCGCTGCGGCCGGCAGCCGAATAAATAGGCGGAATCAGCCCTATTCTTGGGCTTTTTACTTCGGCCCGGCCGAAGGGTTGGCGCTTGCTTAGGACAGCGCGGGCTTGGCGATCATCAGCCAGATAATCGCGAGCACCGCGCCGAAAGCCGGGAAGCCGAAGGCGAACCAGCGGCGAAATAGGCGATGGTATTCCGCCGGCAGCGCGCGCCCTTGCCTCGCCGCCGCTGCCGCGAGGTCGCGCATTTTGATCTGCATGAACACGACCGGAATCCAGAAGGCGCCGGTGATGAGATACAAAAGGATCGACAAGGCGATCCAGCCTTCGCGGAGCGAAAAGCCGAGTTCGATCGCGAGCAGCGCACCGGTCACCGGCTGCACGACGACCGCGGTCGCGGTGAACACGAAATCGGCGATCACCACGATGCGCGCAACCGCGGCTACGGTCGCGGCCTTCTTCGTGCGGTGCGCGAGCAGAAAAAAGAACGCGATCCCCGCGCCAGTGCCGAAGAGAACCGTAGTTCCGATTACGTGCAGGAATTTCAGGACGAGATAGTAGCTCATCGATCGTCGAGGATCGCGAGCGCTACGATCGTAAGCACAATGATCGGGAACATCTTGACGAGCGGGCCGAGCGGATCGAGCCAGAGACCAATGCGCATCAGTCCCCCGGCCGCGATGTAGAGGGTGGCGATGGGCAGGCTTGCGAGCAAGGCCGCACCCGCGCTGGCGCGGATGGCGATGCCAATTCCCAACAGAAGCTGAATGAGGCCCGAGACGATCGCGGCCACGCCGGACCAATCGCCGAATCCGATCTCGATCGAAAGATCGGCAACCGATAGACGCGCCGGCCCTAAGCTGATCACGCCGCTAACGATCCAGAACAGCGACAGGACCGCGATGACGACGGGCTTCAGCAAATAAAGCCGGGCGAACCAGCGATCCTGCACAGAGGCGGGATCGAGCGCGAGCGCGGTCTCCAACCGCAATGGCGTGATCCCGGTGATGCGCGTCCATTCGGAGGGATCGCGCGCGAGCGCGCGCGAGAGCTGCCGCAGCGCCGTGGTGCGCAAGGGCGGCCGCCAGCCGAGCCAGCTCACCGCATCGCCGAGCCGCGAGATGAGTAAAACCGCGATCAACGGCAGGCGAATAAGCGTCGCCGCCGGCAGGCCGAGCCAGCGGCGATAGCTCGCGATAATATGCGCGAGCGTCAGCCGCTGGGGCCCCGCGATTTCAACGATGCGGCGAACGGGAGCGTCGGGCCGCAGGAAGAAGCTCACGACGGCCGCGACCTCGCCCACCTGCACCGGCTGGAAGGTCGCGCTTTCGCGTGCAAGCGGCAGCACGAACGGAAGCGCGGCTAGCGCGCGCATAAGCGCCATGCCGCCATAGACCGAATGTCCGACCACGAGCGAGGGCCGCAAGATCACCCAATCGAGATCCTGGCCCTTCAGCGCCTCCTCGGCGGCATGTTTGGTGCGGGCGAAGCGCGTGTCCTCGCCGGAGCCGACGCCCACCGCCGAGATCAGGATCGCGCGGCGCACGCCCGCCCGCGCACAAGCGGCGAACAGGGCGCCGGCGCCTTCGACATGAACCTTGTGGGTGGAATCGGCGGGGGCGTCTTGCAAGACGCCGGCGCAATTCACCACCGCGTCGATGCCCGCGAGATGCGCGGTCCATTGCTCGGGCTTGCGGGCGCGGGCGAGATCGATCTTGATCCAGCGCAGGTCGGGGCGGCGCTCGCGCGCCGCCTTGATGCGGCGGCCGGCACCCACGACCTCATGGCCATCAGCGGCGAGCCGCGCGACTACGGCCGATCCGATGAAACCATAGGCGCCGACGACGAGAACCCGCATGATGCGCGGGACCTTAGCGCAAGGAGGCCGTTCGCAAGAGCGGAAATCGCTTCAAGCGGCGACCCGCGAGGGTGCCGGCTGCTTCACTACTGCGGACACCGCATTTTGGTGCGGTCCCATTTGATGTCGTCGAGCACCTTCCCTTGATTGCAGATGCTGAGCTTATCCGTGACCGTGCCGGTGAGGATGATCGCGACATCATTGGGCTGGGGCTTCGGATTGGCGCTGGTGATGTTGTAGACGGTGCCGTCCTTATCCTTGATCATCATGCAAGTGACGAGCACGCCCGGATAGGGACAACCGGTTATCGTGACCTTCTTGCCCTCCGCGGCGGCGGGGCTTGCGAGCGCGCAGGCGAGCAAGGAGGCCTGCAAAGATAGCGAAACAATTTTCATCATTCCCTCCCCGGTCTTTTCGCGGATATTGGCAAAATCAGAACGGAATCTCGTCGTCCATCTCGCCGCGCTTGCCGCCCGCGGCGGCCGCTGCCGCCGGACGGCGCTCGCGCATCGGGCCGGAGGCGCCGAACTCGCCGCTCTGATCCTCGGGGGCACCTGCGCCGCCGCCACCGCCGCGGCTATCGAGCATGGTCAATTGCGAATTGAACCCTTGCAGCACCACTTCGGTCGAATAGCGGTCCTGGCCTTCCTTGTCCTGCCATTTGCGAGTCTGCAGTTGGCCTTCGAGGTAAACCTTCGCGCCTTTCTTTAAGTACTGCTCGGCGATCCGGCAGAGCCCTTCATTGAAAATCACCACGCGGTGCCATTCGGTCTTCTCGCGGCGCTCCCCGGTTGCCTTGTCCTTCCAGGACTCGGAGGTGGCGACACGCAAATTCGCGATCGGCCGGCCATCGCCGGTGCGGCGAATTTCCGGGTCGGCGCCAAGATTACCAATCAAAATCACCTTGTTGACGCTACCCGCCATCACTGCCTCCGTTTTCGCGATTTCCGTCCGGCTCGCGGCCGCCGCCGAGATCTAGGTTTCAGCCTAGGCCTTTCACGCCGCAGCGCGTCCGGCGTTAAGAACTTTTCCACAAGGGGTTCAGAATAGTACCGATATAATCCCGTTTGAATGTTCTTGTTCCGTTCTAGTCGGTTTGAACGCAACGGGCAAGCGGGTTTCTACAAAATATACTTGCAAATTGCCGGAACGGATTAAGGCTGAGGCCGTAGGGATGTTCTACCAATGTTCCTAGAACTTTGAGTGCCTGTTATTAACTTTTCGGACCCGTCCTCGGCAACTAGCGCTCTGATCGTGCTGATGAATCTCGGTCATAAAAGTCCGCGCTCCGCCGATTTGGCCAAGGTCACGAACACGCGCTAGAAGGTGCGGAAGTGAGCGTCATGAATCAAAAATCGAACGCAGCGAAACAGTCCGCTTCAAGTTCCGAGCTGTTCGCGAAAGCGGTTCAACAATACCAATCGGGACAATTGCGGCTTGCCGAGCAGAATTTTCTGGCCGTGCTCGCGGCCGAACCGGGCTCCGCCGACGCCGAGCACGGATTGGCGCTGGTCCTGGTGGCGCAAGGCAAGGCGATCGAGGGGCTCGGGCATTTTCAGCGGGCGCTCGCGCTCAGGCCCAATTTCACCGAAGCATTTAATAGCCTGGCCCAGACGCTGTTTGCGCTGGCGGAACGGGGCCACGCGGCGGAAATCATCAAGCGAAACCCGATCATTGGCCGGTTCGCTAAGCAGGCAAAGAGGGCCTGGCCGGGGCGTCTGCCCGCCGCCGAGCTCTTCGCCGCGGATGGAATTCCGGAAATCGCCAAGGATTCGTTCCTGCTCTTCTTTCTTGGGTCATCGCGGTTGCGCGATGCGGAAATCGAGCAATTCCTTACCGGGATACGCGGCGCGATCCTGGAGCGCGCGGTCAATCAAGAGAACGAAGTGCCCTCACCATCCATGCTTGCGTTCTATTGCGCACTCGCGCGCCAATGCTTCATCAACGAATACGTTTTCTCGCAAACCGCGCCCGAGAATAAACTTGCGGCCAGCTTGCGCGAGCGGGTCGCTTCCGCGCTTGCGGCGGGGACAGCCGTACCCGTTCATTTGCTCGCGGTGCTTGCCACTTATTTCCCTCTGAATGCGCTTCCTGCCGCCGAAACGCTGTTGCAAAAGCCCTGGCCGCCGACCTTTCAGGCGCTCCTCATTCAGCAGGTGCAGGAGCCACTGCAGGAGCGGCAGCTGCGCGAGCGCCTGCCGCGCCTGACCGAGATCGACGATGCGGTCTCGCTCAAGGTGCAGAGCCAGTACGAGGAAAACCCCTACCCCCGTTGGGTAATCACGTCCTCGTCCTCGAAGAAGACGAAGATCGAGGATTATCTGCGGATGAAATTCCCGCATGCCGCCTTCAAGCCCTTCGGCAAGACGAACGCCCTCGATCTCCTGATCGCGGGCTGTGGCACCGGTCAGTTGGTTGTGGGCATGGCGCAGATCTTTCAGGGCGTGCGCGTGCTTGCGGTCGACCTCAGCCTCGCTTCGCTCGGCTATGCCAAGCGCATGGGCGACATGCTTGGCCTCGGCAACATCGAATACGCCCAAGCCGATATTCTGAAGCTCCCCACGATCGGCCGAAAATTCGATGCGATCAGCACCACCGGCGTGATGCATCACATGGCGGACCCGCTCGCTGCCTGGCGCGGGCTGGTGTCGATCCTGCGACCCGGCGGATTCATGCATATCGGGCTCTACAGCGAGATCGCCCGCCAGGAAGTGTCCGAGGCGTGGAAGTTCATCGCCGAGCGCGGCTACGGCAAAGGCGCCGCCGAGATCCGCCGCTGCCGCGAGGATATTTTCGCACTGCCCAATGACGCGCCGATCCGGCAGGCAACGCTATCGCCCGATTTCTACAGCTTGAGCGATTGCCGCGATCTTTTGTTTCACGAGCACGAACTGCGACTGACGCTGCCGCAAATCAAGCGCTTCCTCGCCGAGAACCACCTCGAATTCATCGGCTGGGATATCGAGGATAGTATTCTCAAGAAATACGGCGAGGAATTTTCCAACGACAAGGCCATGTCCAATCTCGATCACTGGCAAGTCTTCGAAGAGAAATATCCCTTCGTGTTCGCGCATATGTACAAGTTTTGGGTACAGAAGCGCGCTTAACCGTTCTTATTTGATCTTCAATTTCGATAGCGGCAACGCCTGTTTCAGTTTGGCGTAGCCTTTCCACGGATCGCCGGCACGCGCGAGCCGGGCCGCATCCTTCACGCTTGCCGGATGCGCGTCTTCAAGACGCGATAGTGCATTCCATGAGAGAGGCATCGCGACATAGGCGCCTTTGCGCGCTCGCGTCGAATAGGGCGCGATGGCGGTGGCGCCACGCTGGTTGCGTAGGAAATCGACATAGATTTTTCCGGGCCGCTTCGCTTTCGACATATTGGCGACGTAGCGCGCGGGGCTGTCCTCCGCCATCAGGCGTGCCATCGCTTCGGCGAAGGCGCGATGCTGGTCCCACGAATGTCCGCGCGAAAGCGGCACCACCACATGGATACCCTTGCCGCCGGTGGCCATCGGGAACGACTCAAGCCCGAGCTTCTGCAAACGCTCGCGCAATTCGCGCGCGGCCTCTTTCACCCGCTCGAAAGCAACGCCCTCACCCGGATCGAAATCGAATACGAGGCGGTCGGGCTTCTCGATCTTGTCGACATGCGCGCCCCAGATATGGAGCTCCAAAATGTCCATTTGCGCCGCAGCGACGAGACCCGCCGCGTCCTCGATATAGAGATAATTGTCGGTGCCGGATTTCTCCTTGATACGCACCTTCTTGAAAAGATCGGGCCAGCCGGGCGAGGCGTGCTTCTGGAAGAAGCATTTCTGCTCGCTGCCGCGGGGACAACGCACGAGGGCGAGCGGCCGGTCGATAATGTGTGGCAGCATCAGATCGGCGACCTTGAGGTAATACTCCGCAATGTCGCGTTTGGTGACGCCGTCTTCCGGAAATAACACGCGGTCGGGATGGGTGACGCGCACGCCTTCGATTTCGTCGCTGTCATTGCTTGTTCTGGCGGCTGCGGCTTTAGGCATGGCTTTCTCCCGAACAATCTCGCGCGCGGACTTATCGCCGCGCAATCCCTTGAAGGAACCCTGGCGGATCAAATTGTCGCGCGTCCAACCACGAAAGGCGATTTCCGCCACCAACACCGGATCGAGAAAGCGCGCTTGGCGCGCGATGGCAGGCGGTATGTCGTTGACCGGCGCACTCTTGCGCGCGTGTTTCTTGAACGCAGCGGAAAGCGTTTCGAGCCTCGCACCCGTATAGCCACTGCCGACGCGGCCGGCGTAGCGCAGCGCGCCTTTATCCCGCACGGCCAGAAGGATCGACCGGAAGGGGCGTCCTGCTTTATCCGACGGCCGCCAGCCGATAACGACGAACTCCTGTTCCTGGCCGCATTTGCTCTTGAGCCAACTGTGGGTTCGGCCGGAAATGTAGGGATCGTCCGCGCGCTTGGAGATGACGCCCTCTAATTTTAGGTCGCAGGCACGAGCAAAGACCTGACCGCCTTCGCCCTCGATATGATCGGAATAGGAAAGCGGACCCTTGACGCCAGCGAGCAACGCTTTCAGTTTTTTCTTGCGCTCGCGCTGGGGCCGGCGGCGCAAATCCTCGCCATTGAGTTGGAGAAGGTCGAAAATATAGAAACTGAATCCGTCACTGTTCTGCGAAAGCGCGTCTTGCAGCGCGCCAAAATCGGTATGGCCTTCGCTATCGGCAACCGCGATCTCGCCGTCGAGCACGGCGGAATTGCACGGCAAGTTCGAAAGCGGCCCGACCAATGATTGAAACCGCTCGGTCCAGTCGAGGCCCTTGCGGGTGCGGATGACGACGCGGCTGCCGCCAATCGAAACGATCGCCCGATACCCGTCGTATTTTATCTCGTGGAGCCAGCCCTCGCCCGGCGGCGTTTCATCGACAAGTGTCGCGAGCTGCGGCGCGATAAAGGCTGGGAGCCGCGCGGTCTTTTTTTTTGAGCCTTCCGCCCGGCTGGGGCTTCCTGCTCCGCCTTATTACGGTTGGAGTGCCAGACCTTCTTGCCCTCCGCGATCTCTTCCATCTCGCGCCCGCTTTTTACGCTTTTCGTTTCGCGCTCGACCGCAAGCTTGCCGCCGGACTTGGCAACCGAATCCCGCTCCTTGATCAGAAGCCAATTGTCGCGGCCCCGATCCTTCTTGTCGCGACTGCGCAAGCGAACAAGCGCCCAATCGCCCTTCAACCGGTCGCCGTGCAATGTGAAAGCGAGCTTACCCTTCTCCATCGCCTCATCGACGTTGCCGTGCGGCTCCCACGTGCCGCGATCCCACAGCAACACCGTGCCGCCGCCATACTCACCCTTGGGGATCGTGCCCTCGAAGGTTCCGTACTCAAGCGGATGATCCTCGACGTGGACGGCAAGCCGCTTGTCGCCCAAATTTTCGCTCGGGCCTTTGGGTACCGCCCAACTCATCAGCGCACCGTTCCATTCTAGGCGGAAGTCATAGTGCAGCTGCCGCGCCGCATGCTTTTGGATGAAATAGGAAAGTTTTTTGCCGGACTTCAGCGACTTGCCCGCGGGCTCCGCGGTACGGGTGAAATCGCGTTTGGCGCGATAAGTCTTGAGGCGATCGAGCACGGCGCGCTCCTAGGCTGCCTTCTTGCGCGAGCCGTGGGAGCGCTTCGCCCGCCGGCCTTTTTTCGCGTCATTGCCGTCCTTGCCGACGCTCTTGCGCAGCGCTTGCATGAGATCGATGATTTGGGCGCCCCCACGCGGCGCCTCGATCTGCGGCACCTTGCGATGCTCGGCTTTGGCCTCGATCAGCTCACGCAATGCGTCATTGTAGGAGTCCTTGAAATCTTCCGGATGAAACCGTTTGGTCTTGCGCCCAATCAATTCCTCGGCGAGTTCGACCTTATCGGCCTCCGGCTTCGTTTCCTTGATACCGGAAAACGCGCTGCCTGCTTTCTTGATCTCATCGGCATAGCGCAAGGTTTCGAGCAACAGGCCCTTGCCGCAGGGCTTTAGCGCCACGATCGAGCCTTTGCCGCGGATTACAATCTGGCCGAGGCCGATCGTCTTGGTATTTTTGAGCGCATCGCGCAGAACGATGAAGGCCTCGTTGTCCTCTTCATCGTCCGGAATCACGAAGAAAGGCCGCTCGAAATAAATCGGATCGATTTCGTGCTGGCCGACGAACTGCACGAGATCGATGGTTTTCTTCGCCTCTAACTTGAGGTCGTCGATTTCCTTATCGTCGAGCAGAACATATTTGTCCTTGTCGATTTCGTAGCCTTTGACAATTTCGTCGGTATCGATCGGCCCGATGCCCGGCACCACCTTCTGGTAGCGGATGCGCGAGCCACTCGGCTTGTGGACCTGATGGAAGGAAATCTTGGTGGAGTCCTTGGTCGCTGGGATCACCTGAACGGGGATCGAAACGAGCGAGAGGCGGATATTACCGGTCCAATAAGCGCGCGCAGCCATGGAGCCCTCATTTCATCCCATTTCTCAACGCTTTGTGCCCGTTGAAGTTCCATGCGGCTCGGCAAATGAGCAAAGGATTGGCTATAAGTCCGGCTTGCGGATCGTCCGCCGGATACGACCTAAAGCCGCCCCGCCATGAATCGTCCCAGCCCCGCCGCGAACCTCTTGTCGAAGGCCGTCGCGCAACACCAATCCGGCCGGCTATCGGAAGCGGCGGCGCTTTATGAGCAAGTGCTTTCGATCGAGCCCGGCAACGCGCAGGCGCTGCACAATCTCGGCGTCGTTGCCCATCATCAGCGCCGCCATGAGGACGCGATCGTCCTCATCGCTAAGGCGATCAAGCTTGAGAGCGAAAACGCCGGATATCATTACAATTTGGGCACGGCCCATCACGCGCTGCAGCGCTTCGAACAGGCCACCATCCATTACCGCCGCGCGGTTGGGCTCAAACGAGATTATGTCGCGGTCTATTTCAATCTCGCGAAAGCGCTTGTCTCGCTCGAGAAATTCGACGAGGCGGCGGAGACCTATCGCCAGGCCATCCATCTCGCGCCGCAAGTCGCCGAGGGACACGCCAACCTCGCCGATGTGCTGGTTCGGCTCGGAAAATTCGATGAAGCCGAGGCTTCATATCGGCAAGCGCTCGCAATCAAACCAGCCATCGCGCCGGCGCTGAACAATCTTTCGCGCCTCCTGTTCGAGAAGGGAAACGCCGCGGAAGCGCTCATGCTCAGCCTTCGCTCGCTCGCAGTCGCGGTCACCGACGAGAGCAAAGGCTTGTTCGTCGATTATGCCCGTTATTGTTCGCGAGCGGGCCAGCTAACGAAATCGGTCGAAGGCCTGTTGCCAATGCTTGCGCGCGCGATTTGGGAGCGCTGGCTACGGCCGAATGACGTCATGGCGCTCGGAAGCCAGGTACTCGAACTCGATCCCGCCGTCGGCAAAAGCATCGCGGCGGGGGTGGCCGCGTGGCCCAATCGGGCGGCGGAAGCGGAATTATTCGACGGCAACGGCATCGCCGCGGTGGCGAAGAATCCACTTCTGCTTTCTCTGCTCGAATCCACGCCCGGCAGCGGCAGGGCGATGGAAAAATTCGTCTGCGCCGCGCGCGCCGTGATGCTCGAGCGCGCGTCCAAGCCGGACGCCGTCTCCGATGACATTCTGGCGTTCTACGCGAGCATTGCGATCCAGTGTTTCATCACGGAATTCGTTTGCTCGGTGACCGAGCAAGAACACGCGCATGCGGAGAAAGCGCGTAGCGAACTTATCGCCGCCTTGTCGAGTAATGCGGATATCGCCCCCCACTTGCTCGTTGCGGCCGCTGCTTATTTTCCACTGGTGGCCGTGCCCGGCGCCGAGAAACTACTCAAGCGGAAATGGCCCGTTGCAGTTACGCGCCTCCTGGACCGTCAAGTGCGCGAACCGCTGAAAGAGCGCGAGCTGCAAAATTCGATTCCGAAGCTCACGCCGATCGAAGATCGCGTATCCCTTTTGGTGCAGGACCAATACGAGGAAAATCCCTATCCGCGCTGGATCGAGACCACGGAAGCTTGGGGGAGGCCGAGCCAGATTGACGAATATCTGCAATCGATGTTTCCGCACGCGCCGCTCCGCGCGCTCGGAAAAGGAGGGAAGATCGACATCTTGATCGCGGGCGCCGGCACCGGACGGCAAGCGGTCGAAATCGCCCGGGAGTTTCCCGAAGCGCGCGTGCTCGCGGTCGATCTCAGTGGTGCGGCGCTGGCCTATGGCAAGCGCAAGTCGGAGGAATTACGGGTGAAAAACATCGAATACGGCCAAGCCGACATCGTCGAGCTCGGCACGCTCGGCCGCCGCTTCGACGTGATCTACGCCTCGGGCGTGTTGCATCACCTCGCCGATCCGTTCGCCGGCTGGCGTGGGCTGTTGGAGATTCTGGCACCCGGTGGCTTTATGAATATCGGTCTCTACAGCGAAAAGGCGCGCGAAGACATCGTCGCCGCCCAGCGTTTCCTCGCGGAAAAGGGATATAAGCCCGTCGCCGGCGATATCCGCCGCTGCCGCGAGGAATTCGAGCGGCTTCCGGCGGAAAGCCCGCTTCGCAACGTCATGCTGCTCGCCGACTTCTATTCGATGAGCGACCTGCGCGACCTTCTGTTTCACGTGCAGGAGCATCGGATGACGCTGCCGCAGATCGCGCGCTTCCTCGCCGATAACCATCTGCAATTCCTCGGCTTCGACCAAGCGCCGCACATTCTCCAGCGCTACCGGCAGAAGTTTTCCGATGACCAAGCCATGACGAATCTCGCTCTTTGGGACCGCTTCGAGCAGGAAAACCCGCGCGCCTTCATCGGCATGTATCAATTCTGGGTGCAAAAGCCGGGCGGTTACCGCGGCGATTTTCGGCAGGAAATCGTTGATTAATCGTCGATTAGAGGTGGCAAAAACCGGCCGTTCTCACTACGTTCGGTTCTCCCCGAACCGGCCGAACCAGCATTTTCATCGCACCCATGAGCCGACGACAGCCCAAAGCCGCCGAACACCGCATCATCTCGATTCGCGGGGCGCGCGAGCACAATCTGAAGGGCGTCGATCTCGACAT
>PLBP01000034.1 GCA_003135415.1 Hyphomicrobiales bacterium | reverse complement strand
GGAGTAGTGGCGAAGATTATCGAGTAGTCCGGAGTTAGCGGCCGCGCGCGCCGCTGGAGAAGACCATGAACGGCCAGAATATCCGGATCCGCTTGAAGGCATTCGATCACCGAATCCTCGACGCCTCGACGAAAGAAATCGTGGCGACGGCGAAACGCACCGGTGCGCAGGTGCGTGGACCGATTCCGCTGCCGACGCGGATCGAGAAGTTCACGGTGAACCGCTCGCCTCACGTCGATAAGAAGAGCCGCGAACAATTCGAGATGCGCACGCATAAGCGTCTCTTGGATATCGTCGATCCGACGCCGCAAACGGTGGACGCGCTGATGAAGCTCGATCTCGCTGCCGGCGTCGATGTTGAAATCAAGCTCTGAGGAAGAAGAGAGAAAGACAATGCGCTCCGGCGTGATCGCACAAAAGCTTGGCATGACCCGCGTCTTTTCGGATGCGGGCAACCACGTGCCTGTCACGGTGCTCAAGCTCGACAATTGCCAGGTGATCGGCCACCGCACCGCGGAGAAGAACGGCTATGTCGCGCTTCAGCTCGGCGCGGGCTCACGCAAGGTGAAGAACGTCTCCCAGGCGATGCGCGGAAATTTCGCCGCCGCCAAAGTCGAGCCGAAGCGCAAGATCGTCGAATTCCGTGTGCCCGCCGACGCGCTGATTCCGATCGGCTCCGAGTTGATGGCCGATCATTTCGTCGTCGGCCAGTTCGTCGATGTCACCGGCACATCGATCGGCAAGGGCTTCGCCGGCGCGATGAAGCGGCATAATTTCGGCGGCCTCCGCGCCTCCCACGGCGTCTCGGTCTCGCATCGCTCGCACGGATCGACCGGCGGCCGCCAGGACCCCGGCAAGGTATTCAAGAACAAGAAGATGGCCGGCCATATGGGCGACGTGAGAGTGACGACGCTCAATCTCAAGGTCGTGCGCACGGACCCCTCGCGCGGACTTCTGCACATAGAGGGCGCGGTGCCCGGCGCCGATGGCGGCTGGATCACGGTTCGTGACGCGGTGAAGCGGCCGCTGCCGAAAGAAGCGCCGAAGCCGGGCAAGTTCCTCTCGCCGGGCGAGGCGCGTCCTGCGCATGTGCCGGTCGCAGCGCCGCCGAAAGCGGAGGCGACGCCGAAGGAAGCCAAGGGCGCGAAGAAGGGCGGGGCCAAACCCGCCGCGAGCAAACCGAAAAGCGGAGGGAAGAAGTAATGGAACTTCCGCTCACCAATTTCGACGGCAAGAAGTCGGGCTCCGTCAAGCTTTCGGACGCGATTTTCGGTTTAGAGCCGCGCCCCGATCTTATTCACCGCTGCATCGTCTGGCAGCTCGCCAAGCGCCGCGCCGGCACCCACAAGGTGAAAAACCGCGCCGAGATCTGGCGCACCGGCAAGAAGATGTACGCGCAGAAGGGCACCGGCAACGCGCGCCATGGTTCCGCACGCGTGCCGCAGTTTCGCGGCGGCGGCCGCGCTTTCGGCCCGCATGTGCGCAGCCACGAAATCGGGCTTCCGAAGAAGGTGCGGGCGCTTGCGCTCAAGCACGCGCTCTCCGCGAAGGCGAAGAGCGAGGACCTAATCGTGGTCGAGGATCTGAAGTTGAAGGACGCGAAGACGAGCGCGCTGATCAAGCAGTTCGAAAAGCTCGGGTTTTCGAATGCGCTCGTCATCGACGGCGCCGAAGTTGAGAAGAGCTTCGGCTCGGCTGCGCGCAACATTCCGGATATCGACGTGCTGCCGGTCGTCGGCATCAACGTCTACGACATTCTGCGGCGCAACAAGCTCGTGCTGACGAGGGCCGCGGTCGATGCATTGGAGGCGCGCTTCAAATGAGCAAAACCGCCCCCCAGGATCCGCGCCACTACGACGTGATTCTTTCGCCCGCGATCACCGAGAAAGCGACCGCCGCCTCCGAGCACAATCAGGTGGTATTCAAGGTCGCGCTCACGGCGACGAAGCCCGAGATCAAGGAAGCGATCGAGAAGCTCTTCAACGTCAAGGTGAAACGCGTCAACACGCTGGTGCGGAAGGGCAAGCACAGGATTTTCCGCGGCATGCGTGCGCGGCTGAGCGACGTAAAAAAAGCGATCGTGACCCTCGAAGAGGGCCATTCGATCGACGTTACTACCGGGCTATGAGGCGGGAATAAGCGATGGCGCTGAAAACTTATAAACCGACGACCCCGAGCCTTCGCCAGCTCGTCCTCATCGATCGCGAGGGCCTGTGGAAGGGTAAGCCCATCAAGAGGCTTACCGAAGGCAAGATCGGAACCGGCGGGCGCAACGTCAACGGCCGCATCACCGTCCGCTTCCGCGGCGGCGGCCACAAGCGGGCGCTCCGCACGGTCGATTTCAAGCGCCGCAAGCACGGTATGGCGGCGACCGTCGAGCGGCTCGAATACGATCCGAACCGCACCGGTTTCCTCGCGCTGTTGAAATACGCCGACGGCGAGTTGTCCTACATCCTCGCGCCGCAGCGGGTTGCGGCCGGTGACGTGCTGTTTGCGGGCGAGAACGTCGACGTGAAGCCCGGCAATGCGATGCCGCTCGAGAACATGCCGGTCGGCACGATCGTGCACAACATCGAGATGAAGATCGGCAAGGGCGGCCAACTCGCGCGCTCGGCCGGCACCTACGCGCAAATCGTCGGCCGCGACCGCGGTTATTGCATCATGCGGCTCAATTCCGGTGAGCAGCGGCTCGTGCACGGGCGCTGCTTCGCGACGGTCGGCGCGGTGTCGAACCCGGATCACATGAACATCTCGATCGGCAAGGCCGGCCGCAACCGCTGGCTCGGCTGGAAGCCGCACAATCGCGGCGTGTCGATGAACCCGGTCGATCATCCGCATGGCGGCGGCGAAGGCCGCACCTCGGGCGGCCGCCATCCGGTTTCGCCCTGGGGCTTCCCGACCAAGGGCAAGAAGACCCGCAAGAACAAGCGCACCAGCAAATTCATCGTGTCGGGCCGGCACGCGAAGAAGCAGAAGGATTGAGGAGTCACTGATGCCCCGCTCGGTATGGAAAGGCCCGTTTGTCGACGGCTATATGTTGAAGAAAGCCGATGCCGCACGCGCGTCCGGCCGCTCCGAAGTAATCAAGATCTGGAGCCGCCGCTCGACGATCCTGCCGCAATTCGTCGGTCTCACCTTCGGCGTCTACAACGGCCAGAAGCACATCCCGGTTTACGTCACCGAGGACATGGTCGGCCACAAGTTCGGCGAGTTTTCGCCGACCCGGATTTTCCAAAGTCATTCGGCCGTCGGCGACCGCACGGCGAAGAAAGAGGCTGGCGCACCCAGGGTGGCGCCGGGTGCCGCGGCTCCTGCCGCTGCCGCTGCTCCGGCTAAGGGGAGCTAGAGGTTCGAAATGGGCAAGACCGCGCGAGCACGCGTGCTCAAGGACAACGAGGCGAAAGCGATTTCGCGCATGCTGCGCGTCTCGCCGCAGAAGCTCGGCCTCGTCGCGGGTCTCATCCGCGGCAAGAAGGTCGCGACCGCGCTCGCCGA
>PLBP01000009.1 GCA_003135415.1 Hyphomicrobiales bacterium | reverse complement strand
CCGCAGCTAAGCCCACGAGTGAGTGGAACGCGGCAACGAGTTGCGGCATCGCCGTCATCGCGATCCGCCTGGCGATCACGGCGCCAATGCCGCCGCCGATCGCAAGCCCACCCACGACGAGCGCCCAGCCGATCGCGCCGGCGGGCGGCGAGGCCGCGAGCGTCGTGACGATGGCAATACCCATACCGGCCATGCCGAACAGATTGCCCTGGCGCGAGGTTTCGGGATTGGAAAGCCCGCGCAGCGCGAGAATGAACAAAACCCCCGCCACAAGGTAGAGGAGCGCGACGACGTTTCCGCTCATCGCCGCCTCACTTTTTCTTTTTCTGATACATCGACAGCATCCGCTGGGTAACAAGGAAGCCGCCGAAGATGTTGACNNGCGTTGGTCACCGACATCAGCGGCGTGTGCAGCGCCGGCGTCACCGACCACACCACGTAATAGCCGACGAAGACGGCAAGCACGAAAATCGCGAGCCGGAAAACGAAGGGGTCGACCACCGCCATTTCGCTCATCACGCGGCTCCCTTCGGCTTGAAGTTCGGATGCACCACCGCGCCATCACGCGTGAGCAGCGTCGCCTTCACGATTTCGTCGTCCCACGGCACGTTTAATTTCTTTTCCTTGACGAGGAGGTCGAGGAAATTGAGCAGGTTTTTCGCGTAGAGCGCGGAAGACGTCGCGGCAAGCCGCCCGGGCATGTTCAGGAAGCCCACGATCTTCACGCCGTTATGCACGACCACTTTATCGGGCTCCGCGAGTTCGCAATTGCCGCCGCGCTCGACCGCGAGATCGACGATGACCGAGCCCGGCTTCATCGATTCCACCATCGCCTTGGAGACGAGCCTCGGGGCGGGGCGCCCGGGAATCAGCGCGGTCGTAATCACCATGTCTTGCTTGGCAATGTGGGCGGCGACGAGGGCCGCTTGCTTCGCCTGATAGTCCTTGGACATTTCCTTGGCGTAACCGCCGGCGGTTTCCGCCTGCTTGAATTCATCGTCCTCGACCGCGACGAATTTCGCGCCGAGCGACTCCACCTGCTCCTTTGCCGCCGGCCGCACGTCGGTCGCGGTCACCACCGCGCCGAGGCGGCGCGCGGTCGCGATCGCCTGCAGGCCGGCAACGCCCGCGCCCATGACGAAAGCGCGGGCGGCAGGCACGGTGCCCGCCGCCGTCATCATCATCGGCAGCGCGCGGCCATATTCGGCGGCGGCGTCGATCACCGCGCGGTAGCCCGCGAGATTGGCTTGCGACGAAAGTACGTCCATCACCTGCGCGCGCGTGATGCGCGGCATCAGCTCCATCGCGAAGGCGGAGACCTTGGCGCCCGCCATCTCGGCGAGCGCCGCTTCGTGGCCGAAAGGATCCATGATCGCGACGACGACGGCGCCGGGCTTATAGCCGGGAAGCTCGGCCTTCGATGGCCGGCGCACTTTCAGCACGATGTCGGCGCCGCCGACCGTGTCCTTGGCGTTCGCTGTCTTCGCGCCCGCGCCTTCGAAATCCTTGTCGAGAATGGCCGCCTTTACGCCGGCGCCCTTTTCCACCACAACTTCGGCGCCAATCCCGACCATCCGCTTGACGGTATCGGGCGTCGCGGCGACGCGCGGCTCACCGGGATCGGTCTCCGCCGGAATGGCGATCTTCATGGCGGGAACCGCCGCGAAATCAGGTAAGGAAAACGAACATAAAGACGAGAACGACGATGACCGCGATCACGACCCATTTGGTCAGCGCGAGAAAATCCTCGTAGGTTCCCTCATGCTGTTCGTAATCGTTGCCCGGAGCCGTAGAATATTTTGGTGCGCCGTGATCGGCCATCGCTGTTCCCCGTAAGCCTGCAGATCCCTGATCCGAGCCTTAGCCGAAAGGCTTCTTTTCGGCAACCGTTTCACGCCGCGGTGTCGAGCCCGGCCGAGCCGAGCACCCCCGCCTGGCGCCGGCCGACCTCGGCCACCGAAAATTTCGCGATTGCGCCCTCGAACAGCTGGTGGAAATTCAACTCCGCCCGAAGATGCAGGAATACTGCGCCGAGCCCGACCGCCGCGCGGTCCATCAACAAAAATTCTCGCGGCACGGTGACGGGCCCAAGCTCCTTCAGCGCCATATGCGCGCGGTGAACCTCGCGGCGGCCGTATTCGGCGGGCTTTACGCCGTCGGCAATGGTGCGTACACGGTCGTCCATCAACGGGCCATAGATAAAGCGCGCCCAGATATTGAGCGCATCGATCAGCGCGCGCGTGAGTCCCTGGAAGCCCCAGGTCTCGTAGGCGTGCACCACTCTTGCCTCTTCGCCATTTCTGAGGCCGCGATACAAATCGACCACGCCGCCGACGAACTTCGGCGGGAAAATGCGGATGCAGCCATAGTCGAGGAGGTTGATGCCGCGCGGCTCGGCCGCCTCCTCGAAGGCGGTGTAGTTGCCAAGATGTGGATCGCCGTGAATGACGCCGAAGCGGGAAAACGGCAGCCACCAGGCCTTGAACATCGCGGTCGCGAGCCGGTTGCGAATCTCGGGCGAGGCGTCCTTGTAGGCGAGTAACTTTTTACCCTCTAACCAATCGAGCACCAGCAATCGCCCCGTCGAAAGCGCGGGCCAGGCATTCGGCACGCGTACTTCGGGAATGTCGGCGAGAATCTCGCGATAGAGCGCGACATGTTTCGCCTCGCGGCGATAATCGAGTTCCTCGCGCACGCGCGCGCCGATTTCCTTGGCGATTTCGCGCGTGTCGATGGCGGGGTCCATGCGGCGGCGTATGGCGAAGATAAGCTCCAATTGCCCGAGATCCGCTTCGACCGCCGACTGCATGTCGGGATATTGCAGCTTGGCGGCAAGCGGCTTGCCGTCATGCGAAGCCGCGCGATGCACTTGGCCGAGCGAAGCCGCCGCCGCGGGCGTGTGCTCGAAGGAGGCGAACCTTTGCTGCCAGTCCGGCCCGAGTTCCGCCGCCATGCGGCGGCGCACGAAGGCCCAGCCCATCGGCGGCGCTTCGCTCTGCAATTTCATCAGCTCCGTGGCGTATTCGGCCGGCAGCGCGTCCGGAATGGTGGCAAGTAACTGCGCCACCTTCATGATCGGTCCCTTGAGGTTGCCGAGCGCGCCCGCGAGCGCAATGGCATTGGCGCCGCGATCCAGCGCGAAACCAAACACGCGCGAGCCGAGCATTTGCGCCGCGACCCCGCCGACATTGGTGCCGACGCGCGCGTAGCGCGCAGCGCGAGCGAAGAAACGATTGCGTTCGCGATCGGTCATGGGTTTGGTTCTATCCCGGTGCGCGACTGCCGCGCCTTCACGCCTTGGCGTCGAGCGTCTCGATTTCGGTGATCATGCGGTCGATCAGGCCGAGGCCGTTCTGCCAGAATTCCGGATCGCGGGCGTTGAGACCGAAGGGCTTCAGGAGTTCGGAATGATGCTTGCTGCCGCCGGCGGCGAGCATGTCGAGATAACGCTCGGCGAAGCCTTTATCGGCGCGCTCGTAGACCGCGTAGAGCGAATTCACCATGCAATCGCCGAATGCATAGGCATAGACGTAGAACGGCGCGTGGACGAAATGGCCGACATAGGTCCAGAACGTTTCGTAACCGGGCCCGAGATGAATCGCCGGCCCAAGACTTTCGGCCTGCACCTCCATCCAGATTTCGCCCAGCCGCTCCGCGGTGAGCTCGCCTTGCTTGCGCTCGGTGTGGACCTTGCGCTCGAACGTATAGAAGGCGATCTGGCGCACGACCGTGTTGAGCATGTCCTCGACTTTCTGGGCGAGCATCGCTTTTCTCGCGAACGCATCCGAAGTCTTCGCCAAAAGCGCGCGAAAGGTCAGCATCTCGCCAAACACCGACGCCGTCTCCGCGAGCGTCAACGGCGTCGCCGCCATCAGCGCGCCTTGCTTCCCCGCTAATACCTGATGCACGCCGTGACCAAGCTCGTGCGCGAGCGTCATCACGTCGCGCGGCTTGCCCTGGTAGTTCAGAAGCACATAGGGATGCACCGAAGGTACGCACGGATGCGAGAAAGCGCCCGGCGCCTTGCCGGGCCGCACCGGCGCGTCGATCCAGCGCTCGTCAAAAAAGCGGCGCGCGATATCCGCCATTTTCGGCGAGAAGCCGCCATAGGCCGAGAGCACGGTGTCGCGCGCCTCGTCCCAGTTGACGGGACGCTGCTCGACCTTCGGCAGCGGGGCGTTGCGGTCCCAGTATTCGAGCCGCTCCTTGCCGAGCCACTTTGCTTTCATGGCGTAATAGCGGTGCGAAAGCCGCGGGAATGCCGCGCGCACCGACGATACCAGCGCCTCCACCACCTCGCGCTCGACACGGTTGGAAAGATTGCGTTCGTCGGCGATGTCCTCGAAGCCGCGCCAGCGGTCGGAAATTTCCTTGTCCTTGGCGAGCGTGTTGGTGATGCGCGCGAAGGTGCGCAAGTTCACGCGGAAGACCTCGGCGAGCGCTTCCGCCGCCTCTTTGCGCTTGGCTTCCTCCGGTTCCATTAAGAGATTGAGCGTGGGCTCGAGCGTCAATTCCTTGCCGCCGGCCTTGAAGCGGAGCGAGGCGATCGTCTCGTCGAACATCCGGTTCCAGGCCGCCTCGCCCGTCACCGACTTCTCGTGGAATAGAAGCTCAAGACGGTCATCGAGCTGATAGGGCTTCTCCTTGCGGACGTCCTCGATCCACGGCCGGTAATAGCCGAAAGTGGGATCGGCAAACGCCTTCTCGATCAGCTTGTCATCGATGCGGTTGAGTTCGAGCGTAAAAAACAAAAGATGCGAGGAAGCGGCGGTGGTTTTTTCCTGCACGTCGCCGAAGAACTTGGCGCGTTTCGGATCGGTTGTATTGCCGGCATAGACGAGGCCGGCGAACGAGCCGAGTTTGCCGAGCAACTCTCCGATCGTCTCGAAACGCTTGACCGCGGCGCCGAGTTTTTCGCCCGCCGCCTGCGACGGGGCGATCTCGGCGAGTTTTCCCTTGTAGGTTTCCTCGAAGGCGGCGCATTCGGCGTCGACGCGGGCGAGATCCGCCGCCACCTCGGGTGCGTCGATCGCGGGATAAAGGTCGGCGAGATTCCATTCGGGCAGAGCATTGCTCGCCTCGCGCGCGCGCGCGGCTCCGGCCGATAGGTGAAAGACGGTCGATGGGGACAAGGACATGGGTGTGGACTGAGCTATGGACGGGCAAGAGCGAAAGAATCTGATTGTCTGTTCACATTACACGGATATGTGGCTCGCACTACGACGGATCAATCCTTGTTAGCGCACGTTTTTGGCAATCGAGAGGCCGACCTTCAGATTCCATTAACGGCGCTCCCGCAAAGTCCCCGCCACGGGACGGGCTTCGCCCGCCGGGAGGGGTTATGGCCACGCGCGTACTCGTTGTCGACGACGATCCGGTCCAGCGCCGCCTGATCGACGCCATGCTTCGCCGCTTCGGCTACGAGCCCGAGGTGATGGAGCGGGGCGAAGAGGCGGTGCGGCTGTTGGAAAGCCCAGAAGGCGCGCGGATCGCCTGCGCGATCCTCGATCTCGTCATGCCCGATCTTGACGGCCTCGGCGTTCTCGGCCGGCTGCGCGAGCGCGGCATCGATACGCCCGTGATCGTGCTGACGGCGCAAGGCTCGATCGACACGGTGGTCTCCGCCATGCGCGCGGGCGCCGTCGACTTCATCGTCAAGCCAGTCGGTCCCGAGCGGCTGCAAGTCTCGGTGCGAAATACGCTCGCCCAGGCCGCACTCGCCGGCGAAGTGCGCCGCATGCAGCGCGCCGCCGAAGGCACCGTCGCCTTCTCCGACTTTTCGACCGCAAGCCCCCGCATGCAGGCCGCGCTCAAGCTCGCCGAAAGGGCGACGGCTTCCGAAATCCCCGTTTTGATCGAAGGCGAGTCGGGGGTGGGCAAGGAATTGCTCGCCCGCGCGATCCGCGCCGCCGGCGCCCGCGCCAGCAAGCCCTTCGTCGCCGTCAATTGCGGTGCGATCCCGGCCAACCTTGTCGAGTCGATCCTGTTCGGCCACGAGAAGGGCGCCTTCACCGGCGCCTCCGAGCGTCAGCTCGGCAAGTTCGTCGAAGCCGACGGCGGAACGCTTTTCCTCGACGAGATCGGCGAACTGCCGGCCGAAGCGCAAGTAAAGCTCCTGCGCGCGCTGCAGGAAGGCGAGGTCGATCCCGTCGGCGCCCGCAAGCCGGTGAAGGTCGACTTCCGCCTGATCTCGGCGACCAATAGCAATCTTCTCGAACTCGTGAAGGCCGGAAATTTTCGCGAGGATCTGTTCTATCGCCTGCACATTTTCCCGATCACCATGCCGCCCTTACGCGAGCGCCTCGAGGACGTGTCCGATCTCATCCGCCGTTTCGTCACGCGCTTCGCCGCGGAGGAAGGAAAGCGCGTGCGCTCGGTTTCGGCCGAGGCAATCAAGATGCTCACGGGCTACCGCTGGCCGGGCAATGTGCGCCAACTCGAGAACGCGGTGTTCCGCGCGGTCGTGCTCGCCGACACCGACGAAATCGGCGTCGCCGAATTTCCCCAGATCGCGGCGCAGGTGCCGGGCTTCGAAGCTTTCGCTGCACCGCAACCGCTCCCGGCTCCGAGGCCAGCGCAGGAATCCGCCTCCGCGCCGCTCGTGATCGATGCGCCGGAGACTGCCCCCGCGGCAGCTGGGGATTCGCTTCCGCTTCTGGGCGCCGATGGTCACACGCGCTCGATGGAGGAGATCGAGGCATCCACTATTCGCTTCGCCATTGGTCATTATCGCGGCCGGATGACCGAGGTTTCCCGACGCCTGGGGATTGGCCGCTCGACGCTCTATCGCAAGCTGAAGGATTTGGGCCTTGCCACCGGCCCCGACGGTGAAGGCGCTGAAATGCAGGAAACGGGCGTGGCGGGGAAGTAACACCTACTTGAAGAATGGCCTCATCCAACGCTTACGCCTTGATTAGACCGGGCCGGGTCTGTCAGAAGCAGGGGTAACCGAGGAGGCGCGAATGCAGGGTATCTCATTGGCTGAGGGCACGTTTTTAGCCCTTCTCGCGGCCACGACCATGCTGACGCCGGTGACCGTTTCCGCCCAGTCCATCGCCCCGGGAGAGCCCTCGGCGCGCGCGCCGATCGCGATCGCCNNCCCCCGCCGTGACGGTGGTGCCGCCGACGCCGAACCCCATTCCGCCCACCACCACCGCAACGACCGAGCCCACGACGCCGGTCGCAACCCCGACGCCGCCCGAACAACAGGCCGCGCCGCAGCCGGTTTATACCGGCAAGGATCTCGTCAAGGCGCCGATCGCGACTTCGCTTTCCACCGCGGATGCGGCGATCGCCGAAAAGCTGCGCGATCTCCTCGCCAATAAGAGCGGACGCTATCTCGATCGCAAGAACGAGCGCGACGCGGTCGAAGCCTTCTATCGCAATCGCGGCTTCGCCCCGCTCTGGATCGACAGCGGCGCGGGTAACGCGCGGGCCACTTCGACGCTCGCTTATCTCAAGGGCGTCGACGCCGATGGCCTGGAGCCCTCCGAATACACCGCGCCCGAGTTGAAGGCGGGGCAGGATCCCGATGCGCTCGCCGACGCCGATCTTAAGCTTACCGTCGCGGCTCTCACCTATGCCCGCCATGCCGCCACCGGCCGCGTTTCCTTCACGCGCATTAGCAACGACATCTACTATGATCTCGCGTTCCCCGAGCCATCCGACGTTTTGGCGAAGCTCGCCGCCACCAGCGACAGCAAGGACACGCTTGCGTCGTACCTTCCGCAGCACGCGGCCTACAACGCGCTGAAGGCGAAGTATGCCGAAGCGCGCGCGAAGACGGGCGAGACCGCGCCTACGCGCATTCCGAACGGCCAGGCGCTTAAGGTCGCGAAGGAATTGATGCAGGATCCGCGCGTGCCGCTCATTCGCGAGCGCCTCGGCGTGCCGGCCGAAGACAACACCGCCTATAATCAGGCGCTCGCCGACGCCGTGAAGAAGTATCAGGTCGAGAAAAAACTCGGCGCCAACAGCGTTTTCGGCCAGGCCACGATCGATTCCATCAACGGCCCGCGCCGCGACCGCGACGCCGACATTATCCTCGCCAATCTCGAGCGCTGGCGTTGGCTGCCGCACGCGCTCGGCAATGCCCAGTTCGGCGACGCCTATGTGATGGTCAACATCCCCGACTACACGCTGAAGATCGTGCACAACGGCTCGACCTACTGGTCGACCAAGATCGTCACCGGCAAGCCGGGCATGCCGACGCCGTTGATCAGCCCGGACATGAAGTTCATCACGGTCAACCCGACCTGGAACGTGCCGCCCTCGATCATCGCCAACGAGTACCTGCCGGTGCTGAGGCAAGATCCGACCGCCTTGTCGCGGATCGGCCTCAAGATGGAAAACAACAAGGATGGCACCGTTCGCATCTTTCAGCCGCCGGGAGAGAGGAACGCGCTTGGCCGCGTCCGCTTCAATTTCCCGAACAAGTTCCTCGTCTACCAGCACGACACGCCGGACAAGAATCTGTTCGCCGAATCGAAGCGCGCCTTCAGCCACGGCTGCATGCGGGTGGAAAATCCGATCACCTATGCCGAGAAGCTATTGTCGATCGAGCTGCCCAAGGACGGCTACTCGGAGGATAAGATCCGCAAGATGTTGGGCAACAACGAGATCAACATCGATTTCCCCAAGCCCTTGCCGGTTCACATCACCTACCAGACGGCGTTCGTCGGTGATAACGGCAAGCTCGAGATCCGCGAGGACATCTACGGCAGCGATGCCCGCATCCTACAGGCACTGAAGACCGACGAGCGCAAGGTTGCTGACGTCGCCGTCGAGCAGCACGGGGTCGGTAGTTCCAATGTCAGCCGCGATGCGCTCCGCTTTGCGGTTCCCGACGGGCGCTTCGAAAACCCGTTCGCAGGTTTCTTCCAGGGTTTCCAGGCACGCGATGATTCCCGCGACCGTAAGAACCGGGGCCGCGAAGTGCGGCAGGAAACCTACCGCGGCGGATTCTTCGGCCTTTTCCGCTAAATTTCGCCAGTTTTGAAGGTTCCCGCCTCCGCTTAACCAAGCGGGGGGTGGTCTGCTTTGGCCTGGCCCGATTTCGCCATACTCGAAGGTTACGGAGATGGCATCGGATGGCGCGGGGGCGACAACACTCCGTTAACCCTTTCCGACAACGATCACAGTGCGTTAGCCATTCGCGGCCACGGGCCGCGCGGTGACTGACTGAGGCACAACTCGTAACGGAAGAGGGCAAGTGCCAGATCAAACCGCGCGCAAGGCCCGCTACCTCAATTTCCGCGCCGGGCAGCGCATCGGCTTAGCCGCCCTTCTGCTCTTTTTCGGCTCCCAGACGCTGGAGAGCGTGATCGCGAACGGCGACACGCGCACGATCTCGCTTCACCACATGCATACCGGCGAAGACCTCGTCATCACCTACAAGCGCGATGGAAAATTCGACGAGGCCGCGCTCGAGAAACTGAATTGGATCCTGCGCGATTGGCGTATCGAACAGCCGATCAAGATGGATCCGTATCTGTTCGATTTGCTTTGGGAAGTGAACCGGGAAGTCGGCGGCAAGGAAGCGATCCAGATCGTCTGCGGCTACCGCTCGCCCTCGACCAACGCGATGCTCCGCGCCTCGAGCCGCGGCGTCGCCCAGTTCAGCCAGCACATGCTGGGCAAAGCGATGGATTTCTTCATTCCGGGCGTTGATCTCACGCAGCTCCGCGAAGCCGGCCTGCGGCTGCAGCGCGGCGGCGTCGGCTTCTATCCGACGTCGGGCTGGCCCTTCGTCCATCTCGACACCGGCAATGTGCGGCACTGGCCGACGGTCACGCGCGATTATCTCGCCCGCCTCTTCCCCGACGGCAAGACCGTTCACATCCCTGCCGATGGCCGGCCGATGCCGGGCTTCCAGCTCGCGCTTGCCGAGATTCAGGCACGTGGAAAGGAAGTAGCGCCGGCCGCCTTCGCCTCGCGCGGCAACGCCGAGGAAACCGATTCGGACGCTGCGAAGAGTGGCGGCCGCATGAAGCAGCTCTTCGCCTCGATCTTCACCAAGAAGAACGCGGGCGATGACGAGGCCGGCAAGATTGCCGCGATGCGCACGCAGCCTGTCGCGAGCGTCGCCTCCAACAAGCCCAATGCCGAGACAAACGCGCGGCCGGTCATGGTCGCCTCGCTTTCGCCCACGACCCAGCCGGCCGGCCCGCAATTGCAATGGGCCAAGGGACCCGATCCCGTGGCGGCCACAGCCGGAACCCCGGTTCCGTTGCCGCGCGCGCGGCCGATGGATACCGGTTCGAACGCCACGCTCGCTTCGCTGCCGCTGAACGAACGCAAGGTGGCATCGGCCGGCGACGTCACCACTTCGCTACCGTTGGCGATCACCGGCGGGGAAAAGCCGGCCTCTGCCCTCGCCTACGCCTCGGCCGACGCCGTTCCGCAACGGGCAAGCGCGCCGGTCGCGCAGCAGGTGGCCGCGCTTACGCCTCGCCTGCGGCCTCAGGATGTGGCCGTGGCCCGCCCGCAAGAGCCGGCCCGCTCGCCCGGCCTATATGGCGACGCCGCTCACTCGCCGTCGATTCTGCTCAGCAAGCAGCCCGTTCAACTCACCGCCGACCTGCGGCATCCGGATCAATCCGGATTGGCGATCTTGCTCGATCCCGCCGCCACCACCGCCGGCTACTTCGCCCATCAGAGCGGCGGGAAAATTGTCACCGGATCGCTCACCTCCGCCTATTGAACCGAGATCGGCGCCCTAGCGGCTGCCGCCTATTCCCATCGCATCGCGATAAAGATCGACGAGCGCTTCGTGCTCGCTCCGCTCCGCCGAGTCCTGCCGATAAAGCCGGATGACGGCGCGGAGCGCCTTCACGTCGAAGCCCTCGGCTTTCGCCTCGGCATAGACCTCGCGGATATCGCCTGAGATCGTGTTCTTCTCCTCTTCGACCTTTTCGATGCGCTCGACGAAGGATTTCAGCTTGCCTTTCGCGAAATTGGCGGTCCCCGCCATCGCGCTCTCCTTACTTCCGGTTGAAATGATTTAGTGCGGAGTGCGAGTTTTTTCCAAGACGGCCTTCGCTTCGCCACCCGCTTCCTTCTGATGGCGCTGTTTCCATTCCTCGTAAGGCATGCCGTAGACGGCCTCGCGGCTCTCGTCTTTCGTCATCGGCACGCTTCTCTCATCCGCGGCGTCCTTCATCCAGTTGGACAGGCAATTGCGGCAGAAGCCCGCGAGATTCATCAGATCGATATTTTGCACATCG
Organism: Hyphomicrobiales bacterium; assembly: GCA_003135415.1. Lineage (GTDB taxonomy): Bacteria > Pseudomonadota > Alphaproteobacteria > Rhizobiales > Xanthobacteraceae > Palsa-892. Next base: position 15,395 of record PLBP01000009.1, on the reverse strand, counting down.
GTGCGGTTGCGCAAATGCTCCACCAGCCGCCGGAAGACCGCGGCCTCGAGTTCGGTTCGCGTGCGCTCGTCGATCTTGTTCATGCGGCCGATCCTTTCGCGGTCGATTGTGCGCGGGTCTCGTCCATTCTATGACACCCGACGCTCGCCCGCGAGCGCCGCTTTCGTATTCCACGTATTTCACCCTCGAAGTAAGCACACGCGATGGATCGTACAAGAACCAAAATTCTGCTTGGCAAAATCTTCGACGCCGCGGTGGCCGCAGCCCATCCCGCGTCCTGCCTGCCGCCGGCCTTACCCGGCGCGCCGGCCGAGGGACGCATCATTGTGCTCGCCGCCGGCAAGGCGGCGGGCGCGATGTCCGAAGTCACTGAGGGGCATTATTTCGGGCATGGGTTCCCGCCGGAGCGGCTCGAGGGAATCGCCGTCACCCGCCATGGTTACGGTAGGCCGACCCGGCGAATCGAGATGATGGAGGCGGCACATCCCGTGCCTGACGCCGCCGGCTTGGATGCGACCCTGCGCGTGCTTGCGCTGGCGCAATCGGCTATGGAATCCGATCTCGTGCTCGTGCTGCTCTCGGGCGGCGCCTCGGCGAACTGGATCGCGCCCGCGGCCGGTATTTCGCTCGATGACAAGCGTGCGCTGACGCGCACGCTGCTCGCCTCCGGCGCCGACATCCGCGAGATCAACACGGTGCGGAAGCACCTCTCCCGCATCAAGGGCGGCCGCCTTGCGGCACTCGCCGCCCGCGCGAACATGCTCACGCTCGCGATTTCCGACGTGCCCGGTGACGATCCCTCGGTGATCGGCTCGGGCCCCACCGTGCCCGATCCCAGCACGCTCGCCGATGCCGAGGCGATCCTCAGGCTGCGAAGGGTGGAAGTGCCACCTGCCATCGTGCGCGCCTTGCACGAGCCCGCGAACGAGACACCGAAGTCCGGCTCAGCCGTCTTCGCGCGGAGCGAATATCGCACTGTCGCCCGCCCCGCCGACGCGCTCGCCGCCGCCGCACGCGCGGCGCAACAGGAAGGCCTGACCGCGATCATTCTAGGCGACCGCGTCGAGGGAGAGGCGCGCGAAGTGGCCCGCGACCACGCGCGGCAGGCAAAAGCGCTTGCGGGCCAAGGCAAGCGCACGCTGCTCATCTCCGGCGGCGAGTTGACCGTCACGCTACAAGGCAAAGGCCGCGGCGGCCCGAACCAAGAATATGCGCTCGCGCTTGCGCTCGCGCTCGAGGGCGCCGCCGGCATCGCGGCACTGGCCGGCGATACCGACGGCACCGATGGCGGCGTGGGACGCGTGGACGATCCGGCGGGCGCCTTTATCGACAACACCACGCTCGCGCGCGCACGCGCGCTCGGCCTCGATCCTGCCCGTTTTCTCGCCGACAATGACTCCTCCGGTTTTTTCCAACGGCTCGGCGACCTGCTCGCGCCCGGCCCCACCTGTACCAACGTCAATGATTTGCGAGCGATCCTCGTTGACAGCTAAAAAAGCGCGGCGGAAAAGGCGCCTATTCATTTGAACGGCAAGATTGATTCGAGGCGTCAGGATTTCCAGCCGATGCGACAAAGCGTCCGGATCGCCTGCCTCGCGCTTTTCATCGCCGCTGTTGCGGCGCCCGCAATCGCGCACGCCGACTTTCGTCTGTGCAACCGCACGCAAAGCCGCGTCGGCGTCTCCGTCGGCTACAAGGACAACGACGTCTGGACCACCGAAGGTTGGTGGAACGTGGCGGCGAACAGTTGCGAGACGCTGATGCGCGGTCCGCTTGTCGCACGTTTTTATTATATCTATGCGCTTGATTACGATCAGGGCGGCGAGTGGGCAGGCCAGGCTCTCATGTGCACGCGCGAAAAGGAATTCACCATCAAGGGCATCGAGGACTGTCTCGCGCGCGGCTTCGACCGCACCGCCTTCTTCGAAATCGATACCGGCGAGCAAAAAAACTGGACCGTTCAGCTCACCGAGCAGGGACAAACCGCCCCCGTCTCGCCGCAGTCCCGGCAAGGCGCGCCAAGCAAATGAGACGGCAGCGCCGGACCAAGATCATCGCGACGCTCGGTCCCGCTTCTTCCGACGCCGATACGATCGAGCGGCTCTTCATCGAGGGCGCCGACGTTTTTCGCATCAATATGAGCCACACCTCGCACGAAGGCTTGCGCGCTTTCGTTAGCGCGATTCGCGGGATCGAAAAGAAACACGGCCGCCCGATCGGCATTATGGCCGACCTGCAGGGCCCGAAATTGCGCCTCGGCACCTTCGCGGCGGGGAACGCCATGCTAGCGCCCGGTGCCACCTTCGTGCTCGACGACGATCCGAAACCAGGCGATGCCGCGCGCGTTTACTTGCCGCATCCCGAAATTCTTTCGTCCTTGCAGCCGGGACATCGGCTGCTGGTCGACGACGGCAAGGTGCGGCTCGTCGTCACCGAGGCGTCGCGCAAGCGCGCCGTGACCAGGGTCGAGGTCGAGGGCCGCGTGTCGGATCGAAAAGGCGTCAGTCTCCCCGACACCATTGTCACGGTCTCGGCGCTCACCCCCAAGGATCATGCCGATTTAGAGGCCGCGCTCGAACAGGCCGTCGATTGGGTTGCGCTCTCGTTCATCCAGCGGCCGGAAGACGTCGCCGAAGCGAAAAAAATCGCGCGCGGCCGCGCCGCGATCATGTCCAAGATCGAAAAACCGCAGGCCATCACCCGGCTCGCCGAAATCATCGAGCTCTCCGACGCGCTCATGGTCGCGCGCGGCGATCTCGGCGTGGAGCTGCCGCTCGAGCGCGTGCCGGGGCTGCAGAAGCGGATTACCCACGACTCACGCCAGGCCGGAAAGCCCGTCGTAGTCGCGACGCAAATGCTCGAATCGATGATCTCTTCCCCGGTACCGACGCGCGCCGAGGTTTCGGACGTGGCGACCGCGATTTTCGACGGCGCCGATGCGATCATGCTCTCGGCTGAATCGGCGGCGGGCAAGTATCCGATCGAGGCGGTGCAAACTATGGACCGCATCGGGCAGGAGGTCGAACGCGATTCGACCTATCACGCCGTGATCGATCCGCATCGTCCCAATCCGGAAGCGACCGGGGCCGACGCGATCTCGGCCGCGGCGCGCCAGATCGCCGAGACGCTCGATCTCCCCGCGATCCTTTGCCTCACGAGCTCGGGCGCCACCGCTCTCCGCGTCGCCCGGGAGCGGCCGAAGCCGCCGATCGTCGCGCTCTCGCCGAAATTGGAGACCGCGCGCCGGCTCGCCCTCTTGTGGGGCACGCATTGCGTCGTCACCGAGGACGCCCGCGACGTCGACGCCATGGTCGCGCGTGCCTGCAATATCGCTTATCGCGAAGGTTTCGCGCGCGAAGGTCAGCGGGTGATTCTCGTCGCCGGCGTTCCTCTCGGCACACCGGGCGCGACCAATATGGTGCGGATTGCTTTCGTCAGCGGCGAATCGACCGAGACCGATTGAACGGCAAACCCGCGACGCGAATTAAATGTCGCGTCCCTCGACCTCGACCTGGAGTTTTTTCACCATGTCTGGAACCGCATCGAGATAGGGATCGACCGCAAGCGCGCGCCGGAAAGCTTCCAACGCCCGCTTGTCCTCGCCGATCTCTTGCAGGATCACGCCGAGCCCCGTGAGCGCGCCGTAATGCCGGGGCTCGCGCGCGATCACGACGCGCAGATCCGCGAGCGCGCCGGGAATGTTCTTGGTCACGTAATAAAGGGTCGCGCGCTGCGCCCGCGCTTCGATGAAGTTCGGGGCGATTTCGACGACCGAGTCCAGAAGCTCGAAGGCGAGTTTGCTATCCTTCGCCTCGATCATCGAACGCGCGCGCACCATCAAAAGGTCGGCGGTGACGCTGCCCGATTGAAAATTCAAGGCTTCGATCTTGGCTTCCACGATCTTGGCGATCGCCTGATTGGGGGCCTTGGCGAGCGCATCGTAGAGCGTCTCGAGCCGCGCGGCGCGATCGACCTTACCGGCGCGGAGCGGGCGGCGGACAGGAGCCGCTTTCGCTTCCGGCGGCGCTTCTTGCAGCACCGGAGTTTGCGCCTCTGCGAACGCGCGATCGCCATTCGCTGCGAACAGCGCTGCCGCCAACACGATCAGCTGAAAGATTCGACGCAGCGCCATGCCAAATTCTAGGGCCAGTCCCGCCGAAGAGCAAAGGACCGAATTGCGGCGAAATCTCAAGCGTCGGAGGAACGCCCAGGCGTCAGCCTTGAGACGTCAGCCTTGGCGCGCCTTGAAGCGGCGCTGCGTCTTGTTGATGACATAGACGCGCCCTTTTCTGCGCACCAGGCGATTGTCGCGGTGGCGCTTGCGCAGCGAGCGGAGCGAATTGCGGATTTTCATTTTCAGTCCCGTATCTTTCGAAGCGAAATGGTGGGCGCGACAGGGATCGAACCTGTGACCCCTACCATGTCAAGGTAGTGCTCTCCCGCTGAGCTACGCGCCCTTTTTGAAGGCTGCTTGAAGGCTGTTCCTATATCGGCTGCGCCGGAGCGGCGCAAGCTCGGCGCTTTACGCCGCCGCCAGCATCCGCTCGACCTCGTTGACGAGATCCTTGAGATGGAAGGGCTTGGAAAGCACCTTGGCGTTCTTGGGAGCGTTGTTCTCGGGATTGAGCGCGACCGCAGCAAAGCCGGTGATGAACATGACTTTGAGTTCGGGATCGAGTTCGGTCGCCTTGCGCGCGAGTTCGATGCCGTCCATCTCCGGCATCACGATGTCGGTCAAGAGCAGTTCGAACGGCTCCTCGCGCAACCTGTCATAGGCAGCCTTGCCATTGTCGAACGACACGACCTCGTAGCCCGCCTTGGTCAGCGCGCGCGCCAGGAACCGGCGCATATCGTTGTCGTCTTCGGCGAGCAGGATTTTCGGGCTCGCGACTTCGGCTTCCTCACTCATTCGGTCCCCGCACTCACCTGAATTGCCCCTATAAGCAGCCATGCCGGTAAACGGTGGGTGAAGGCGGATAAATCATGCCAATGGCCTTCACAAGCGCCCTGATGAACTTGCACAATGGATGGTAAACTCGGTTCGATCCATTCCCAAAGAGACCCAATTAGAGATTAGAGATGACCGCCCACATCGTCGACGAACTCGATCCGCCCTTCGAGGTCGCAGAACCCGCCATACTGTCCGGGCCGGTGATCTGCAACTCGCCCCATAGCGGGCGCTCGTATCCGGCGGCGTTTCTCGCCCAGACGAGGCTCGATCTCTCGGTATTGCGGCGCTCCGAAGACACTTTCGTGGACGAGCTGTTCGCCGAAGCGATTCGTCTCGGCGTGCCGATGATGCGGGCGCACTTTCCCCGCTCTTTCCTCGACGTCAACCGCGAACCCTACGAGCTCGACCCCCGCATGTTCGAGGGCCGGCTGCCCGCTTTCGCTAATACGCGCTCGCTCCGCGTCGCGGGCGGGCTCGGCACCATCGCGCGGGTGGTCGGTGACGCGCGCGAAATTTACGACCGCAGGCTGCCGGTCGACGAGGCGCTCGGCCGGATCGAGCTTTATTATAAGCCCTATCACCGCGAGCTGCGCCGCCTCTTGATGCGGGCGCAGCAGGATTTTGGCCTCGCAATCCTGCTCGATTGCCATTCGATGCCCTCGAGCGCGAGCGGCCGGGATGAGCGGCCGCGCGCCGACATCGTGCTCGGCGACCGTTACGGCACCAGTTGCGCGACGCTCGTGACCGATGTGATCGAGGAAACGCTCCGCAGTCTCGGCTACAGCGTCTTGCGCAACAAGCCCTATGCCGGCGGCTTTATCACCGAGCATTACGGCGATCCGGCCGCGGGGCTTCACGCCGCCCAAATCGAGATCAACCGCTCGCTCTACATGGACGAGGGCGAATACCGGCGGACTTCCCGCTTCGAGTACGTGCGCGCCGATCTCGGCCGCACCATCGCAAAGCTCGCCTCCGTCACCGCGCGTGGCATCGAGCCCCTGCGCGATGCCGCCGAGTAGCGCACCGGGTTGCATAAGACGCATAGCTGCTATGTAATTGTTATGATGCGTCGTCAGGGCCCGACTCGGCCGCCGGGCTTGGACTCCGGATTGGCTACGCGGAGGAGGTGGAGCGGCCCGAGATGCGGCCAATCCTGCTAAGCCATTGAAAGAAAAAGGGCCGCTAGGGTTACTAGCGGCCCAAGTTTAGGGAGGAAACGCCCAAGGAGGGCGGCAATAACGCGACGCCATCGCATTATCGCACTGCAGCAATATACACCGCGGTGCGAAGGCCGCAAGGGTCTGCATTGCTGTCCTAATGCGCTTTTCGTCGCAGCTGAGGGCTTCGATATCCACCATCCCAATTCCGTGCCGTGCCGCGAATATCGTCATCCACAATCTCGACCGCACGCGCCGACCGCGGCTAAAGGTGGCCCAGGAGTGGTCCAGGAGAAGCCGAATGGGAGCGGTCGATTTCGCGGCCTTCGTCGATGAACTCGCGACCGTCGCGGGCGAGGCGATTCGGCCGTTCTTCCGCACGACGCTGGGCGTCGAAAACAAGGGCAGAGACGGCGTCTTCGACCCGGTCACCGCCGCGGACCGCGCCGCCGAACAGGCAATGCGTGCGCTCATCCAAAAGACCTTTCCTCAACACGGCATTGTCGGCGAGGAATTCAGCGACGTAAGCCCCGGTGCCGCCTATGTTTGGGTGCTGGACCCGATCGACGGCACGAAGTCCTTCATCTCTGGAATGCCCGTCTGGGGGACATTGATCGGCCTCTTGAAAAATGGCGTGCCGGTTTACGGCATGATGCACCAGCCTTTCATCGGCGAGCATTTTACCGGCGACAGCGCGAGCGCGCGCTATCGCGGACCCGCGGGCGAAAGACGGCTGAACACAAGGGCCTGCGCCTCTCTCTCCGACGCGACGCTGTTCACCACAAGCCCGCTCCTGATGAGCAAGCCAGAACGCGCATCGTTCGAGAAGGTGCAAGCCAAGGTGCGCCTCGCGCGCTATGGCGGCGATTGCTACGCCTATTGCATGATCGCGGCGGGCTTCGTCGATCTCGTCGTCGAAACCGGCCTCAAGCCTCACGATATCGTCGCGCTGATTCCGATCGTCGAGGGCGCGGGCGGAATCATCACCGACTGGTCCGGCAAGACGGCTGTGAGCGGCGGAAGAATTATCGCCGCCGGCGACAAACGCGTACACGCCGAGGCGCTCAAGCTCCTGCAAGCCTGAATTCAGCGATAGAGCGGCGAGCCGGGCACGAACGCGTCGAAAGCCGCCCAGAATTGCTCGCGGACGATATCGCGCTCCATCATGATTTCGTGCTTGGCGCCGGGAATGATCAGATGCGAGCCCGCGCGCAATCTGACGGAAAAGCGCTCAGTCGCCGTGGTCGAGGCGATCGGGTCCTCACCGGCGGCGAAAATCAATAGCGGCTGCCGGAGTGTGGTCGGATAGAGGGGGTCGCTGAAGCGCTCCATCGTGCGAAAAGCGGCATTGATCCAGCCGAAGGTCGGCGAGCCGAGCCCGAGCCCCGGCAATTCCTCCAATGCCCTGATGCGTTCGTAGCGCACGGGATCCGAGGTCAGCGGATTGCCGGTAAAGGGCCTGCTCGAAATCGCCGCCGGCCGGCCGCCGAGAATGTAGGATTTTCCGAAGCCGAGTAACGTGCCGATTTTGGCGATGGCGCGCGCCGCCGGCCGGCCGGCCGGACCGACAAGATCGATCATCGGTGAGGACAAGACGAGCCGGTCGAACCACCGGCGGCCCAAGTGAATGGCCTCGAGAAGAATAGTTCCCCCCATCGAATGAGCGAGACCGAAGATCGGCGCGGGACAATCGGGCAGCACGATTTCGCGCATGAAAACTTCGAGGTCCGTCTGATAATCGTCGAATGAGCGGACATGGCCTTTGCGGGGATCCTCGAGAAGCCGATCGGAGCCGCCCTGCCCGCGCCAATCCATCGCCGCGACGGCAAGACCGCGCTCCCGCAGCTCGCGAATGACCTCGAAATACTTCTCGATCATTTCGGTGCGGCCACTGAAGAGGCAAACTGTCCCGCGCCGCGGGCCGGTCGGATTCCAGCGCGCATAGCGCAGCTTCAATCCATCGGGGGTCACGATGTGGCCGGCCACGGCGCCTTCGGGCACCGGGTTCACCGGAATGCTGTAGAGTGTCATTGAGCCTTGCCGCTGCCGGTCGCGCGAATGCGCGCCCAATACTCAGTTACAACGGCCTATTTCTTTGAGCAATGTTCAGCGGCGGCCGTCAAAGTCGATTGCCCGCACGCCGTCAATCCCGCCGCTTTGTCCGTTGATGATGAGGCGTACGCGCTCGCCGCCGGGTCCTGTGGCTTCGGTGATGTAAGTGGAACCTCGATTTTTCGGCGGCGCTATATCACGGAAGCCGCGCGCCTGTAACGAACTCACGACCTCGCCCGAGCCGAGCGGACGGTGAGCGCCCGGCGCGATGCCTCGCTGGCTGTAATAGTCGTAGGGCAACAGCGGAATGCCCGGCCGGATGAAGGGCATGGGCGGACGGCGCGGAAAGATCACGATCCTGCCGATTCTCCGGCGGTGCATAAAAAACCCGTGCTGGCCGAAGGAAACGGACGCGGAGAAATCGACCGCAAGCATCGTCGCCAACGCAACCAGGAGCGTTGCGATTGTCCGTCTCGATTTCGCTGGTCCTCTTTTTTGCCGCATCAACCCGTTCTGCCGCGTAAAGCCAAACGTCCGCGGGCGCGAAGTGCGGCCGCGGTCCAGATCTGTCCGCCTTCGAGCTATAGGCCTCGGCCTGAACCTCGCCAAAAGCGAGCGTTCATCGAAGGTTCATATAGGGGTCTCACCGGTCTCTTGCAGGGCCCAAGACCCCCACCCATATCGCTGCGCTGGCTATTTGGGCTGCGCGAACAAGACGGGTCCGGCCAACCGGCGGGCTCGAACCGCAGGTCGCTTCAAGGAGGATATGCCATGCGAACTTTCGATCTTACTCCCCTCTATCGCTCGACCGTCGGCTTCGACCACCTGTTCTCGCTTCTCGACTCGTTCGGGGGCGCGGACGGCGGCAACCCGGCCTATCCGCCCTACAACATCGAGCGCACCGGCGAGAACGCGTATCGTATTTCGGTCGCGGTGGCCGGCTTCACCGAGAAGGAACTGAACATCGAGGTGAAGGAAAATACGCTCTCGATCCGCGGCGAAAAGGAAGTCACGGAAAAGAAGGAACAGGACGAGGTGCTCTATCAGGGCATCGCCGCCCGTGCCTTCGAGCGCCGCTTCCAGCTCGCCGAGCATGTCGAGGTGCGGGGCGCGAGCCTCGAGAACGGTCTCCTGCACGTCGATCTCGTGCGCGAGATCCCCGAGAGCAAAAAGCCGCGCCAGATCGCGATCGGCACCGGCAAGGGCCAAGAAAAGGGCCAAGAGAAGGGCCAAGTGAAAGGCCAAGTGATCGAGGCGAAGCCCGCAAAGGCCGCCTGACGATCCGGCTGATGGTGTGAAGAGGAGGGGCGCCCCGGATAATCGCGGCGCCCTTTGATTTACTCGAGCGGCGAAACCGGGATCGAGGTCTTGGCCGGCGCGGCAGCAGACACGCCGTCCTTTTTCTCGCCCGCGGGCACCGAGCCGGTCGTCTCCGGCTCTTTCGGCGCTACGGCGACGGTAGGCGCGTCTTTCTTGCTCGCATCCTGCGGCGCATCCACAGGTCTCGGCTTCGGCAGCGGTGTCGCGGGATGAGAAGCAACTTTCTTTTCAGGCTGAACGGCATTGCCGTGCGCGCCCTTCCTGAATTCGGGCGGTACATCGCGCGGATCGACTGCCGGCCCGCGCGACTGCGGCCCCGGCCCGTACGCGCCAGAACGCGGATAACCTTCGCCCATGGGTGGCGGCCCGTATCCGCCGCCGGCCGAAGGCGGCGGTAGATCGTTTCCGTATCCGGGCCCCCGCATCGGCACCCATGGTCCTTCGCCGGCCGGTCCACCTGATGCTAGGCGCGGCGGATAAGGCTGGCCGATCGCGACCATGTTGACGACCCGGCCCGATTCCGCGTCGACCAGCACGCGCACCAGCGTTCCGTCGCGCCCAATGGCGCGCACGACCCATACCGGGCCACGCAGCCATGGCTCGCTGACCGGACGCAATCCCAGCGATTGAACGCGCGCCAGAACCTGGCCGGGGGCCATGCCATAATAGGGCGCGGGCGAGGGATACATTTGGGCGACAGCGGGCGATCCTGCGAACCAAGCCAAGGCAAGCGAAATGGCTGCAAGCGAAACCGCATACTCGGCGGCATGCGCATAACGCGACTTATTCATGGATGATCTCCCACGGTCTGTGGACTCAGTAGCCCTTCCCCGTAGTTCGAAGTCGCGCATCGGAATGCGGCTTACTTGGGACGGGACACCGTTCCGCCGGTAGCCGTTGCCGCATCTCCGTTGCGTTCCGGCTGGTCGGCTCATGCGTTTTCTTTCGGCAGCGGAGTGGCCGCCGCAACAAGTGGAAAATTTCGCGGCCCTTGTCCTTGTGCAAAAGCACTAATTCTGTCATTATGACAGTGATGCTGTCCAATTGGACAAGGGCGCATGGCAAGCGGTCGGCCCGAGCAACAACTACCGGTAAAGCGGCGAAAACGCCGGTAGCCGTTCGACCGCGCCGAGCCTGTGGGGCCGGATCGGGTCACAAAGCGCCGTTTCATCGAGAAGGGCATGCAAGCAGGCTGCAAGGGGCGCGGCTCGCACCGAATGGCGCAAAAGATGCAGGAGCGTGTAAGCTTGAGAGGCGAGGAAAATGGCACGGGGTCGGAGTGCGCAGGGCGGCAAGCGCAGCGGCAAGGCGGGCCGCGCGTACAAGGCCGCTCGACTCGCACCGGAATCTGATCTTCCCGCTTCGGCCATTGCCTCGGGTCTTTTCGACCCGAGCTTAGAGAAGGATTCCTGCGGCGTCGGCTTCATCGCCGACATCAAGGGCCGGCCGTCGCACCAGATCGTCAAGGACGGCCTGACGATTCTCCTCAATCTCGAACATCGTGGCGCGGTCGGTGCGGATCCCCGCGCCGGCGACGGCGCCGGCATTCTGGTGCAGAAGCCGCACAAGTTTTTCGTCCGCTGCGCGAAGGAATTGGGATTCGCCCTGCCCGAGCGCGGTCAATACGCCGTCGGCTTTTTGTTCATGCCGAACGACACGGAATGGCGCGAGAAGATTCAGAAGATTTACGAGGAACAAGCCGCGCTCGAAGGCATGAAGGTGCTCGGCTGGCGCGACGTGCCGACCGACAATTCGACACTCGGTGAATCGGTAAAACCGACCGAGCCCAGGCACCAGCAGGTCTTCATCGCCCGCGGCGCGAAGATCAAGAACGAGGATGAATTCGAGCGGCGCCTCTACATCCTGCGCAAGGCGATATCGGGCATCTTGTACGGAATGCGCGAGCGCAAGGGTTCGGGCTATTACCCGGTTTCGATTTCCTGCCGCACGGTCGTCTACAAAGGCATGTTTCTCGCCGACCAGCTCGGCACCTACTATCCGGACCTGCGCGATCCGGATTTCGAGAGTGCGCTCGCGCTCGTGCACCAGCGCTTTTCCACCAACACCTTCCCGACCTGGTCGCTCGCGCATCCGTACCGGATGGTCTGCCACAACGGCGAGATCAACACGCTCCGCGGCAATAATAACTGGATGGCGGCCCGCCAAGCGACCGCGGACTCGCCGCTCTTCGGCAAGGATATTTCGAAGCTGTGGCCGATCTCCTACGAAGGCCAGTCGGACACCGCCTGCTTCGACAACGCGCTCGAATTCCTCGTCGGTGGCGGCTATTCGCTCGCGCACGCGGTGATGATGATGATTCCGGAGGCCTGGGCGGGTAACCCGCTCATGGATGAGGAACGCCGCGCCTTCTACGAATACAACGCCGCGCTGATGGAGCCGTGGGACGGCCCAGCGGCGATCGCCTTCACCGATGGCCGCCAGATCGGCGCCACCCTCGACCGCAACGGTCTACGTCCCGCACGTTATCTCGTCACCCGCGACGACCGCATCGTGATGGCCTCGGAGATGGGCGTGCTGCCGATCGCCGAGAAGGACATCGTGCAGAAGTGGCGATTGCAGCCGGGCAAGATGCTCTTGGTCGATCTCGTGGAGGGCCGCCTCGTTCCCGACGAGGAGATCAAGGCAAGGTTCGCGCGCCTGCATCCCTATCAGGAGTGGCTCGATCGCACGCAGGTCATGCTTGAAAAGCTTCCGGCCGCGAAATCGCGCGCGCCGCGCTCGAATCTGGCCCTGCTCGACCGGCAGCAGGCCTTTGGCTACACGCAGGAAGACCTCAAGCTCTTGATGTCGCCGATGGCGACGCAAGGTGAAGAAGCGATCGGCTCGATGGGCAACGACACGCCGATTTCGGCTTTGTCGGACCGCTCGAAGCTCCTCTACACCTATTTCAAGCAGAACTTCGCGCAGGTGACGAACCCGCCGATCGACCCGATCCGCGAGGAACTCGTCATGAGCCTCGTCTCGATCATCGGGCCGCGACCGAATCTTTTCGACCTCGAGGGCGCCGCGACTAAGAAGCGTCTCGAGGTTCACCAGCCGATCCTCACCGACGAGGATCTGGAAAAAATTCGCGAGATCGCCGCCCTCGATTCCTATTTCCAGTCGAAGACCCTCGACATCACCTATTCCGCCGAGGACGGCGCGAACGGTATGAAGAAGGCGCTCGCGGCACTTTGCGCTAGCACCGAGAAGGCCGTTCGCGACGGCGTGAACATTATTATTCTATCCGACCGCCACGTTGGGCCTGAGCATGTACCAATCCCGGCGCTGTTGGCGACGGCGGCCGTGCATCATCATTTGATTCGCAATGGCCTGCGCACTTCCGTCGGGCTTGTGGTCGAAACCGGCGAGGCGCGCGAGGTGCACCACTTCGCTTGCCTTGCGGGCTACGGCGCGGAGGCGATCAATCCTTATCTCGCCTTCGAGACGCTGGTCGCGGCCAAGGACGAACTGCCGCAAAAGCTTGACGAGAAAGAAGTCGTCAAGCGCTACATCAAGTCGATCGACAAGGGCTTGCTCAAGGTCATGTCCAAAATGGGCATTTCGACCTACCAGTCCTATTGCGGCGCGCAGATTTTTGACGCGGTCGGGCTTACCTCGGATTTTGTCGCCGAATTCTTCGCCGGTACCGCGACGCGCATCGAAGGCGTCGGGCTCGACGGCATCGCGCACGAATCCGTCGAGCGGCATCGCGACGCTTTCGGCGATGCACCGATCTATCGCGATATGCTCGACGTCGGCGGCGAATACGCGGTGCGCTTGCGCGGCGAGGAGCATGTCTGGACCGCGACGACCGTCGCGACACTTCAACACGCGGTGCGCGGCAACAACCCGCAAAAATATCGCGACTTCGCCAACACGATCAACGAGCAGTCCGAGCGGCTTTACACGATCCGCGGGCTCTTTAGCCTGAAGTCCGCGGAAGAAGACGGCCGCAAGCCCGTTCCGCTCGACGAGGTCGAGTCCGCGAAGACCATCGTCAAGCGCTTCTCGACCGGCGCGATGTCCTTCGGCTCGATCTCGCGCGAGGCCCACACCACGCTCGCCATCGCCATGAACCGGATCGGCGGCAAATCGAACACCGGCGAAGGCGGCGAGGAAGCCGACCGTTTCAAGCCGCTGCCGAACGGCGATTCGATGCGCTCGGCAATCAAGCAGGTCGCCTCGGCGCGCTTTGGGGTGACGACCGAATATCTCGTCAACTCCGACATGATGCAGATCAAGATCGCGCAGGGCGCCAAGCCCGGCGAAGGCGGTCAACTGCCCGGTCACAAGGTCGATAAGGTCATCGCCAAAGTGCGCCATTCGACGCCCGGCGTCGGCCTGATCTCGCCGCCGCCGCATCACGACATCTATTCAATCGAGGATCTCGCGCAGCTGATCTTTGACCTCAAGAACGTCAATCCCGAGGGATGGGTTTCGGTCAAGCTCGTCTCCGAGGTCGGCGTCGGCACGGTCGCGGCCGGCGTATCAAAGGCGCGTGCGGACCACGTGACCATCGCAGGCTACGAGGGCGGCACCGGCGCTTCTCCGCTCACCTCGATCAAGCATGCGGGCTCGCCGTGGGAGATTGGGCTCGCCGAAACCCACCAGACGCTTGTCGCCAATCGCCTGCGCGGTCGCATTTCGGTTCAGGTCGACGGCGGTATCCGCACCGGTCGCGACGTGGTCGTAGGCGCGATGTTAGGGGCCGACGAGTTCGGCTTCGCGACCGCGCCGCTGATCGCCGCCGGCTGCATCATGATGCGCAAGTGCCATTTGAACACCTGCCCCGTCGGCGTCGCTACGCAAGACCCCGTCTTGCGCAAGCGTTTCGTGGGCCAGCCCGAGCACGTGATCAACTATTTCTTCTTCGTCGCTGAGGAAGTTCGCGAGCTGATGGCCTCGCTCGGCTATCGCTGCTTCGACCAGATGATCGGCCAGATGCAGATGCTCGACCGGCGTAAGGTCGTCGAGCAGGCCAAGGCGAAAGGCCTCGATTTCTCGCGCCTTTTCACCAAGCCCAACGCGCCCAAGGGCGTGAATATCTTCCGGTGCGAGGCGCAGGATCACAAGATCCATAAGATTCTCGACCGCAAGCTGATTGCGGAAGCGCAAGCCGCGCTCGACCGCGGCGCGCCGGTGAAGCTCACGGCCACGATCAAGAATACCGACCGCACCGCCGGCGCCATGCTCTCGGGCGAGGTTGCCAAGCGCTACGGCCATGCAGGTCTCCCCGACGACACCATCCACGTGAAACTCACCGGCACGGCGGGTCAAAGCTTCGGCGCCTGGCTTGCGCGCGGGGTCACCTTCGAACTCGACGGCGAAGGCAATGATTATGTCGGCAAGGGCCTCTCGGGCGGCCGCCTCATCATCCGGCCGCCGGCGGAAAGCGCCATCGTGCCGGAAAAATCGATCATCGTCGGCAACACCGTGCTGTATGGCGCGATCGAGGGCGAGTGCTTTTTCCGCGGCATCGCCGGCGAGCGCTTCGCGGTCCGCAATTCGGGCGCCATCGCCGTGATCGAAGGCGCCGGCGATCATTGCTGCGAATACATGACGGGTGGCGTGGTCGCGGTGCTCGGCCGCACCGGGCGCAATTTCGCCGCCGGCATGTCGGGCGGCATCGCCTACGTCATCGACGAGGATGGCACTTTTGAGAGCCGCTGCAACCTTGCCATGGTCGCGCTTGAGCCAATCCTCGATGAGGAAGACGTGAGCGAGCGCGTCTATCACCACATACGCGACCTCGCGGCGCATGGCCGTGTCGATGTCATGAAGGATATGACGCGCCACGATGCGGCGCGGTTGCACCGGCTGATCGCGCAACACGCGCACTACACCGGCTCAAAGCGGGCGGCGGAGATTCTTGCCAATTGGAAGGATTATCTGCCGAAATTCCGCAAGGTGAT